>NZ_JBQFZG010000010.1:0-138377 GCF_056542125.1 Ruegeria sp. AF1 | reverse complement strand
GCCGAAGCCGAAGCCGAAGCCGAAGCCGAAGCCGAAGCCGAAGCCGAAGCCGAAGCCGAAGCCGAAGCCGAAGCCGAAGCCGAAGCCGAAGCCGAAGCCGAAGCCGAAGCCGAAGCCCCGGTCGCTGAAAAGACCGTCGAACGCGTAGTTGAAAAACGCGGCGGTTTCGTTCCGGCCCTGTTGGGTGGGGCGCTGGCCGCCGTTGCAGGTTTCGCGCTGGGCAATGGAGGGCTGTTGCCAACCGGCCCGGACAACTCGGGAGCGCTGGAAGAGCTGGAAGCAAAGCTAACAGAACAGTCGGACCAGATCGCCAAGCTGTCACAGGCGCTTGCAAACAGCCCTGATGTGTCTGGACTGGCAGATCAGGTCAAAACGTTGTCGGACAAGATGACACCGGTTGAGAGCGACCTCGGCACGGTAAAATCCTCGGTTGATGCGCTGTCCGGTCAGGTCGCGCCATTGACGGACCGGGTCGCTGCGCTGGAAAAAGCCCCGATCGCCTCCACTGCCTCGCCCGAGGCAACCGCCGCGTTTGAGGCGGAACTGAAGAAACTTCAGGACTCGCTGGCGGCGCAACGGGCTGAAGTCGAAAAAATGGTTTCGGACGCTCAGGCTCTCGAAGCGAAAGCCTCGGCAGATGCACAAGCTGCAATGAATGCTGCCATTCTGGCGCGTCTGCGTGGACAGCTGGACACCGGCCAGCCTTTTTCGGAATTGGTTGCTGAACTGAAGGCAGGCGGTGTGAATGTACCGGACGCCCTGTCCGGCCCGTCGGAAAAAGGCGTGGAAACTCTGACCGCGCTACGGGCGTCGTTCGAGCCTGCGGCGCGAAATGCATTGGCCGAGGCGCGCGAGGCCGACAAAGGAACGGGTTTGGTCGCCTTCCTGCAACGTCAAACGGGTGCCCGTTCCGTCACGCCTCAGCAAGGTGATGGTCCAGACGCTGTTCTGTCGCGTGCGCAGGCTGAGCTTGCGAATGGCGACCTGACCAGAGCGTTGAATGAACTGAAATCACTTCCCGAAGTGGCGCAGGCTGCGATGGCCGATTGGGAGCAGGCGGCCGGGACACGAGCCTCCGCCATTGACGCCGTGAATACGCTGGCTTCCAACCTGAACTCGAACTGAAGGACCTGCCATGCTGTGGTCATTGTTTAAGATCCTCGTTTTTGTTGCGATTATCGGCCTGCTGGCGCTGGGCGGTCACTTCCTGATGCAAACCAGCGGTGGGGTGCAGATCACCGTCGCGAGCACGGAATTCACCCTTGGGCCGCTTCAGTCGGTGATTGCGCTGGGTGTTCTGGTATTTGCGGTCTGGCTGTTCTTCAAACTGCTTAGTCTGTTGGTTGCGACGCTCAAATTCCTCAACGGCGACGAAACCGCCCTGTCGCGGTATTTCGACCGCAGCCGGGAACAGCGCGGCTATCAGGCGCTGGCCGATGGGTTGATGGCTTTGGCCTCGGGCGAGGGGCGCATTGCCATGACCAAGGCCAGTAAAGCCGAAAAGCTGTTGAACAAGCCGGAACTGACGGATCTTCTGGTGGCCCAAGCTGCCGAGATGACGGGTGACACCAAGAAAGCTTCGGACACCTACAAGAAACTGGTGACAAACAGTGCGACCCGGTTTGTCGGTGTGCGCGGTATCATGAAACAAAAGCTGGCCGAGGGAGATGATGAAACCGCCCGCAAGCTGGCCGAAAAGGCGCTGGCCATCAAACCGCGCCACGAAGAGACACAGGACGTACTGCTGAAATTGCAGACCAAGGCGCAGGATTGGGCTGGTGCCCGGTCGACGCTGACTTCCAAGTTGAAAGCCGGGTATCTGCCGCGCGACGTATTCAAACGTCGCGATGCGGTTCTGGCGCTGTCCGAAGCCAAGGGAATCCTGGATGAAGGCGCGACTGTCGAGCAACAGGAGCGCGCGATCGAAGCCAATCGCCTGTCGCCCGACCTGGTGCCTGCCGCCGCCATGGCGGCCCGAGCGTATATCGCCAAGGGCAAGTCCCGGGCAGCGACCAAAATCCTGAAAAAAGCGTGGGAAGTTCGTCCACATCCGGATCTGGCCCATGCCTTTGCCGAGATCGCGCCGGATGAAACCCCGGAACAACGGGTCAGGCGTTTTACGGCGCTGACCCGCACCCATCCCGAAAATCTGGAAACCCGTCTAATCCTGGCCGAACTGAACATTGTGGCCGAAGACTTCCCCGAAGCCCGCCGTGCCCTGGGTGATGTCGTGGAAAAACGGGGTGACGCGCGCGCCTATACATTGATGGCCGCCATTGAACGCGGCGAGGGTGCCACCGACGCCGTTGTCCAAGGTTGGCTTGCCAAGGCACTGAACGCGCCGCGCGGCCCGCAATGGGTGTGCGACAACTGTCATGACATTCAACCCGAATGGGGACCTGTTTGTCAGAACTGCCACAGCTTCGATACGCTCAGTTGGCAAACGCCACAGACACCCGAGATTGCAACAGCGACCGGGGTTCACATGCTGCCCCTGATCGTCGGTGCACTTGAGAGCCAGACCGAAGAACCCGAAACAGTCGAGCCTGCGGAAGACGATGATGTGGTTGAAGTCTCAGTGGATGCTGTAGAGCTGGCGGACGACGCAGAGGCTCAGAAACAGGTCTGAGCCCTGCTGTTGCTAACTGTGAATTGTCGCAATCAATTCGGTTTGCTAACGTCATCCTCGCGTCGGGGAGGGCGTTCAAATCCAAATGCTGGACTACTCTCACAACACTTGGTTGGTGGTGGCTTCGCTTGCCGTGGCGCTCATGGCCGGGTTCACGGGTCTGTACCTGACGCACGGCGCGTCAAGGCTGGATAGCCAGCGGCGCAAGTTCGTGGTGGCATTGGCCGCTGTCATTCTGGGCGGCGGCATCTGGTCGATGCATTTCGTGGCGATGCTGGGGCTGCAACTGCCAATTCTGTTTTACTATGATGCCCTGATCACTCTGATGTCGGCACTGGTCGCGATCCTGATGGTCGGGCTGGCGTTGCTGCTGCTGCATTTCCGGCCTCGCTCGGTTCAGACGATGATCGGATCTGGTGTGATTGTCGGGCTGGGCATCGTCGCGATGCACTTTGTCGGGATGGCTGGTATGCAGCTTTGCCGCCCTGTCTATGACATTTTCGATGTTGCTCTGTCAGCACTGGCATCAGTAATCTTGTCGGTGGCTGCAATTTGGGTGGCTTATGGCAACCGGACACAACGGAACATCCTGCTTGGCACGGTTTGTTTCGGACTGGCGGTGTTCACAATGCATTTTGTTGCCACGGGCCTGACTGATTTCGTCGCGAGCGACAGCCTCGGCGGGGCGGGTCCAGCGCTGGATAATCAGGTTTTGGCAATGGGGGTGACGGTATCCGTTTTCCTGATCTGTGGCGCTTTCCTATTGACCGGTATCACGTTCATAGAACCAAAGCCCGTGGCTGCACCTGCCTCGGGACCTGTGTCGGAACCCGCCCCAATGCGCGCTGGTGTTCCGTATGAGCGCGAAGGCCAGACTTTTTTTGCGCATCCCGCGCGGATCGCCGCCATTCGGGCCGAGGGGCATTATACGGTTCTCTATATGGATGCAGAGAAACTGTTCTGCCCCTGGTCGATCACGGATGCGGAAACGCGACTTTTGCCCGAAGGCTTCCTGCGGGCGCATCGTAGCTATCTGGTGAACCCGAAACACGTCTCGCGCTTTGAACGTCACAAGGACAATGGCACCTGCTATTTCGATGGCGTTGACGCGCTGAGCAAGGTGCCGGTCAGCCGGTCCCGCCTGACGGATATTCGCGAAGCACTGGGATTGTAGGCGCAACTCGTGCAGTTCTTTCGCATTTCGTGAAACAAGCCGCGCGCTCCGTTTTCCTTAACTGGATCAGTTAAATCCGCCGTTCTTTCCTTACCTCAGGTCCCCCAAGGCATATCGCCCGGACCCAGGGAGGAAAAACATGATACCAGCCGGCTTTGAGTATCACCGGCCAGGCGACATTGCCTCGGCCATCGGCATTCTACAGGAATACGGGGACGAGGCGCGCGTGATCGCGGGCGGGCATAGCCTGATCCCGATGATGAAGCTTCGCATGGCCGAGATGGGTCATCTGGTCGATCTTCAGGCCATCGAAGAGCTTAAGGGGATTGAGGTCGGGCCTGACACCGTTACTTTGGGTGCGATGGTCACGCAGCACGAGCTGATCACCCATGGGGATCTGGCCGATGCCATTCCGCTGATCCGCGAGGCGGCTCTTCAGATTGCGGATCCGCAAGTGCGGTACATGGGTACTGTCGGTGGCAATGTGGCCAATGGTGACCCGGGCAATGACATGCCGGGTCTGATGCAATGCTTGAACGCCTCGTTCGAGTTGTCCGGCCCGGACGGGAAGCGGACAGTTGCCGCGCGTGATTTTTATGAGGCCGCGTATTTTACCGCCCGCGAAGATGAAGAAATCCTGACCCGGATTTCGATCCCTGTACCGGGTACGGGCGTGGGGCAGGCCTATCAAAAGCAAAAGCGCAAGATAGGGGATTATGCGACCGCCGCCGCGGCTGTGATGGTTGGCAACGGTCATGCCTCTGTTGCGATGACCAATCTGGCCGACACGCCCATCTGGTCGGATGAGGCCAGCACGGCGCTGGCCGGTGGCGATGTCGAAGGGTGCGTTGCCGCAATGCTAGACGCGATCGATCCGGTCGCTGACAACCGCGGCCCCGTCGAATTCAAGAAACACGTGGCCGCCGTGGTGCTGCGCCGCGCCATCGACCATGCTCAAAGCCGCGCGGGCTGAGGGGGAGGGAACCAATGTCTAAAATGCATGTCAAACTGACCGTAAACGGCAAGCAGGTAGAAGGTCTGGCCGAGCCACGTACGCTGCTGATCCACTTCCTGCGGGAAGACCTGAAAATCACCGGTCCACATATCGGTTGTGAAACCAGCCATTGCGGTGCCTGCACCGTGGATATCGACGGCAAGTCGGTCAAATCCTGCACCGCCTTTGTAGCGCAGGTAAACGGTGCTGAGATCACAACCGTTGAAGGCCTGACCAATGATGATAGCAGCCTTGGAGTGTTGCAGGAAATGTTTCGTGAACATCACGGGCTGCAATGTGGGTTCTGCACGCCGGGCATGATCACCCGGGCGCATCGTCTGTTGCTGGAGAATCCGAACCCGACCGAGGAGGAAATCCGTTTCGGTATGGCCGGAAACCTATGCCGCTGCACAGGATACCAGAATATCGTCAAGGCGATCTCGGCTTCGGCTGACTTGCTCCATGCACAGAAGGAGGCCGCGGAATGAACGACCAGACTCTGACCCCCGAAGAACGCGCAGCCAACCTCAAAGGTATGGGCTGCGCCCGAAAGCGCGTCGAGGACGTGCGTTTCACCCAGGGCAAGGGTAATTACGTCGATGACATCAAGCTGGACGGGATGCTGTTTGGTGATTTTGTGCGATCTCCTTACGCTCATGCCCGCGTCGTCAGCGTGAACAAAGAGGCGGCCTTGGCACTGCCCGGCGTGATCGCCGTTTTGACCGCCGAAGACCTGTCGCCTTTGGGTTTGCATTGGATGCCGACACTGGCCGGTGACAAGCAGATGGTGCTTGCCGATGGCAAGGTGCTGTTCCAGGGCCAGGAAGTTGCCTATGTCGTGGCCGAAGACCGCTATGTCGCGGCGGATGCCGTTGAACTGGTCGAGGTCGAATACGAAGAGCTTCCAGTTATCACGGACCCGTTCGAATCGTTGAAGTCGGACGTGGTGCTCCGCGAAGATCTGGAAGGTCAGACCGAAGGCGCACATGGGCCGCGTAAGCATCACAACCACATCTTCACGTGGGAACAGGGCGACAAGGACGCGACCGAAGCTGTGCTGGCCGAGGCAGACGTGGTCGCCGAAGAGATGATCTATTACCACCGCACCCATCCGTGCCCGCTTGAGACCTGCGGTTGCGTGGCGTCGATGGACAAGGTGACCGGCAAGCTGACGCTCTACGGAACGTTCCAGGCCCCTCATGCAATCCGGACAGTAGTGTCGCTGATTTCGGGGCTGGCCGAGCACAATATCCGCGTGATCAGCCCCGATATCGGTGGTGGGTTTGGCAACAAGGTGGGGGCCTACGCAGGCTATGTGTGCTCGGTGGTGGCCTCGATAGTTACCGGCAAACCGGTGAAATGGGTCGAGGACCGGATGGAAAACCTGATGTCCACTGCCTTTGCCCGTGACTACTGGATGCAGGGGAAGATTGCCGCCACCAAAGATGGAAAGATCACTGGATTGTGGTGTCATACCACGGCGGATCACGGCGGTTTCGACGCGTGTGCCGACCCGACCAAATTCCCTGCCGGGTTCATGAATATCTGCACCGGGTCTTATGACATCCCGACTGCCTATCTGGCAGTGGATGGTGTCTATACCAACAAGGCGCCGGGCGGTGTGGCCTATCGCTGTTCCTTCCGCGTGACCGAAGCTGCCTATTTCATCGAACGCATGATCGAGGTTCTGGCCATCAAGCTGAACATGGACGCGGCCGAGTTGCGTCGGATCAACTTCATCAAGGCAGATCAGTTCCCCTATCAATCCGCGCTGGGCTGGGAATATGACTCGGGCGATTATCACACGGCCTGGGACAAAGCGCTGAAGGCTGTGAACTATGAGGGTCTGCGGGCGGAACAGGCACAGCGGATTGCGGATTTCAAGGAAGGAAAAACGCGCAAGCTGCTGGGCATTGGTCTGACACATTTCACGGAAATCGTCGGGGCCGGACCGGTGAAGAACTGCGATATCCTCGGGCTGGGGATGTTCGACAGCTGCGAGATTCGCATTCATCCGACCGGATCAGCGATTGCGCGGCTTGGAACGATCAGCCAAGGCCAGGGCCATGCCACAACCTTTGCCCAGATCATCGCCAGTGAAATCGGCCTGCCCGCCGATGACATCACGCTGGAAGAGGGTGACACGGATACCGCACCTTACGGGCTTGGGACTTATGGGTCCCGGTCTACTCCGGTCGCTGGCGCGGCCACAGCAATGGCGGCCCGCAAAATTCGGGCAAAAGCCCAGATGATCGCGGCCTATCTGCTGGAGGTGCACGACAACGATGTCGAATGGGACGTGGATCGCTTCGCTGTCAAAGGCGCGCCTGAGCGGTTCAAGACCATGAAGGAAATCGCATTCGCCGCCTATAATCAGGCCATTCCCGGGTTGGAGCCGGGTCTGGAGGCCGTCAGTTACTATGACCCGCCCAATATGACTTATCCGTTCGGGGCCTATATCTGTGTCATGGAGATTGACGTGGATACTGGTGAATGGGAGGTCCGGCAGTTCTACGCTTTGGATGACTGCGGCACCCGGATCAACCCGATGATCATCGAGGGTCAGGTCCATGGCGGTGTGACCGAGGCGTTGGCCATCGCGATGGGTCAGGAGATTGCCTATGATGATATGGGCAATGTGAAGACCGGTACGCTGATGGATTTCTTCCTGCCGACCGCGTGGGAGACGCCGAACTATACCACCGACCATACGGTGACCCCGTCCCCGCACCATCCGATTGGCGCAAAGGGTGTGGGGGAAAGCCCGAATGTCGGCGGTGTGCCCGCGTTCTCGAACGCAGTGCATGACGCGTTCCGACCCTTTGGACTGGTGCAGAGCCATATGCCGCACGACCACTGGCGGATTTGGAAGATTGCCAATGGTCTGGGGATGCATGGGTGAATGGGATCGGACCGGCTGTTGCCGGTCGGACCGACGGAGGGGGCTCTGCCCCCTCCGAACCTCCCCCGGGATATTTGGGGCCAGATGAAGATAGGATCCTGGTTTTGACCTTGAAAGATGTGCAGAACGGGTTGGTTGCGCAGGGCTATGTTGCCGATGATCGGTTGGCCATGGCGTTGCATCTCGCGCAACAACTTGGGCGCCCGTTGTTGCTGGAGGGGCCGGCGGGTGTGGGGAAAACCGAAGTTGCGAAAGCGGTGGCAACCTGGCGCGATACGCGATTGATACGTCTGCAGTGCTACGAAGGTCTGGATGCCAGCCATGCCATCTATGAATGGAATTATCAAAGACAGCTATTGGCGATCCGGGCGAGCGAAGCGCAGGGTGGCGTCGCGGAGGCGCAGCTGTTTTCGGATGAATATTTGCTGAAAAGGCCTTTGTTAGAGGCTATCTCGGAAACAAAACCTCCGGTTCTGTTGATTGATGAGATTGATCGGGCGGATGAGGAGTTTGAAGCCTACCTTCTGGAAATCCTGTCAGACTTTCAGATCACGATACCCGAGCTGGGAACTGTGCAGGCACAAGTTCGGCCTGTCGTCATTCTGACGGCCAACGGGACGCGGGATTTGTCGGATGCGCTGCGCAGAAGATGTTTGTACAGCTTTCTTGACTATCCTTCGAGAGAGACCGAATTGGCGATCCTGCGGGCACGACTGCCTGAAATTGAGGGGATTCTGGCGCGTCAGATCATTGGGGTTGTGCAGGCGCTGCGTCAGGAAGACCTTGAGAAGAAACCGGGCGTCGCCGAGATGCTGGATTGGGCAGCGGCCCTGTCCGGGTTGGGTGTCAATGATCTGGCCAAATCCCGCGAAGACGTGCAGGCGACGCTGGTGTGTTTGCTGAAGACTGCCGCAGACTACAGTGCGGCACCGCCCGAGGTGATGGATCGCTTGATCGGAAAGGTCGCGTGATGCAGGTTACGCGCTTTCCCGCCCGGGCTTTGGGCCTTGCCGACCGCATGTCGAGTTTCATAGCGCATCTGCGCATGAATGGCATGCAATTGGGCGCGTTGGATGCGGGGGACGCGCTTGCCGCCCTATCCGAAGTGGATGCAACGGATGCCAATCAAGCCCGGCAAGCCATGTGCGCGGTCTTGACCGGAGACGCGGACGATTGGCGCAGGTTTGATGAACTGTACGATGCTTATTGGTTCAACGCTGGTGCGCAGCGTTCGGGAAAAGCAAAAAACAAGTATGTGCGGGTGCAGTCCGCCAAGCCAATGATCTGGCAGAGCAGCACTCAGGCTGAGGAAGAACCACGATCCGGGTCGGCACAAGAGGCCACTATGCCTGACTGCGGTGAAGGGGAAGCCGAAGGGGTGGACGGCAAGTTGATCGCCACGCGAACGGCCAACCTGTCACGCCGGGATTTGCGAGATTTAATGGACGAAGAGGCCCTAAAGCAGGCTGAAACAGCCGCGCTGGCCTTGGCGCGGGCTTTTCGGGACAGGCGATCGCGCCGCCGGAAACGGGCGTTGCGCGGGGCTGTTCTGGACATGCGCCGAATACAGCGCGCCAGTCTGGCGCGAGGCGGTGAGCCGCTGGACCTGTATCGCCGAGCGCGGCCGCCACGTCCGATGCAGATTGTGGCATTGTGCGACGTGAGCGGCTCGATGACCGTGTACTCACGTGTGTTTCTGGCTTTCCTGAAAGGGTTGATCGGCAGCGGGATCAAAGCAGATGCGTATTTGTTTCACACGCGATTGATGCGGGTGACAGATGCGTTACGCGACCATGATACTCTCCGGGCCGCGGGTCGGTTGTCGCTGATGGCCGAAGGCTTCGGCGGCGGCACCGATATTTCCGGCAGTCTTGAGCGATTTCTGTCGGGATACGGCGCGCGGACACTGAACGGGCGTACTGTCGTTCTGATCCTGTCGGACGGATATTGCAGTTCTGATCCGCAGGCTCTGGGGGATATGCTTGCGCGTATCAGGCGCAAGGCACGCCGTATCGTCTGGCTGAACCCCTTGAAGGGCTGGAAGGACTATCAACCAATTGCGGCAGCGATGCAGGCGGCTGAACCCTATCTGGATGCGCATTTACCGGCCAATACGCTGGATGCATTGGCGGCGCTTGAGCCGCAGTTCCAAAAGCTGTGAAAGGAGTCTGACCTTGGCGAATTTCGACATTTTTGACACCATCGATCAGCTGCGCGGAACCGGAGAGGCCTTTTGTGTGGCGACGGTTTTGCGCACGGCGGATGCGACCTCGGCCAAAGCTGGGGGGAAGGCGGCGGTTACCCAGGCGGGTGAAATTCTGGGTCATCTTGGTGGGGCTTGTGTGCAACGCGCGGTCCGGGCAGCGGCGCAACAGGCTTGGGCGTCCGGAATGCCGCAGATAATCCGTGTCAAACCTTCGGAAAAGGTGGTGAACATGACGGATCCCGATGGTGTACAAACATTCAGAAGTGGGTGCCCGTCCGGCGGTACCGTTGATCTATTGGTCGAGCCCTATCAACACGCGCCCCGGCTGGTGATTTTCGGCGAGGGGTTGATTGCCAAAGCTCTGGCGGCGCATGGATCTTTGGCGGGGTTTCGTACGGTTGTCGAGGATGGGCTTGATATTGCTGGAAACCATGTGCGGTTCGCCTTGGAACAGGTGGATGTGTTGGGCGTGGAGCCGCGGGACTATGTCGTGGTGGCTGCGCAGGGGCGCAGCGATGCGTCCGCCTTGAAGGCGGCATTGGAAACCGACGCGGCACGCGTGTCGATGGTGGCCAGTCGCCGCAAGGCAGCTGCCCTGACTGCAAAGCTTATCGCCCAGGGATTGGACCCTTTGAAGGTTGCGCGCCTGAAATCTCCGGCGGGCTTGGACATATATGCCATAGACCCGCATGAGATCGCCCTGTCGATTTTGGCCGAGATCGTGATGTGGCGGAACGGTGAAAAGGCAGCAAAGGTGTCGCATGATGAAAAGCTTGCTTGAACGCCTTTACCGCATGTGGCCTGCGTGGCTGGAACAAAGGATAGCCAAGGTTGCAACGTGCGTATTCCGAAGATGTTGTTGAACAAAGGAAAGACCTGAATGGAACTGACTGATGAAATCCGTATCGCAGCGCCACGGGACGTCGTTTACCGCGCGCTTAACGATCCCGACATATTGATGGAATGCATCCCGGGATGTGAGGAACTGACGCAGAAATCACCAACCGAGCTTGAGGCGAAAGTTGTTCTGAAAATAGGCCCGGTCAAAGCGCGCTTTGCAGGTGAGGTCACATTGGACACGGCCAATGCACCAAATGGGTTTTCCTTGATGGGTGAAGGCAAGGGCGGGGCGGCTGGATTTGCCAAGGGCGGCGCAGACGTATCGTTGACCGAAGAAGGGGACGAAACCGTGCTGAAATACACGGCGAAGGTTGATGTTGGTGGCAAGATTGCTCAGCTCGGCAGTCGGTTGATTGCGGGAACCGCCAAGAAGTTGTCGGCAAAGTTTTTTACGCGGTTCGGAGAGATCGTGTCAGAGCAGTCGGCTGCATGATCCGGAGCGTTCCATAGCCGAGAGGTTATCAAAGCAGGGACCACTGTCGACAAGGCGGGGAAACCCGCCGTCAACCGAAGGAGTGGCAATCGGCGGTATCTGCAAATTCTCAGTCAAGACAACGCTCTTCAGCGAGAGCTGCGAACATCCCTGTCAACGGAGGGTTGAAAATTGGGTTCCGACCATAAAAAATTGGCTTTTCCCGAAATAACCGGTAGATTTTCTGTAAAAGGTGGAAAACACCGGAGGCAGTAAGAGAGCAGATGTCACAGGCAAAAACTCGTGTTTTGCGGACCACGATACCTGCCGGTCTTGTAGGCAAACGGGACGGTCTTTTTTTCTTGTGGGGTGAGATTGAGCGCGCCCGTTTGAAAATTGAAGACGGAGGCCGTCAGGACGCTGCAACGCCGGACGGGCCAAGTGTAAACATGGCGGGCGCAACCAGAAGGTTGGTGCAGATACCGGTGGACGAGTTCATTTTCTTCTGATGGCAAGGTCTGGACGGGATTGGCTGTTTACAAACGGCAATGCCGCTCGCCGGATCTGTAGATTTACTGAGGGAAATAGACCCTAACCAAACTGCCCGTGACAGAACCAGCCTGCAGACATGGTTCCGCCATGGCCGTAAAACAGCCACAACCGCTCGCCCTGCTGTGTCACCACAACCCAGTAGTCCCGCACGCCGCTGCGCCAGTTCGGGTCATCCAGCCACCATTCCGGTGCGATCCGTTCCGGGCCGGTGGCCTGCGCCAGCTGCCAGTTACGTCCGCGCCAGCGAAAGGCGCTGGGCACGTCGGGGGTTTCCGGGGCCATTACCGGCTCAGGCTGCCACATCAGCAGGGGGCGCGGGCGTGGCGGCACAGGCCAGTCGCGGGCAGGTTCCGACCATGCCGCCGCCAGCGTTTGCGCCGTTTTCTCAGGGATGTGCGAGGCCGCCGGATGGCGCCGGGTGATTGCCTCAAGCCCCACCCGCGCGCCCAGCTTGCCGATCAGGTCATCCACGGCGGTATTGCCCGCCAGCCGGTTGCGGGCCACACGACGGGCTTCGGCATGGCCGGCCACGGTGCGGGCATGGATGGGTTCCGTCTGCACCGCCTCAAGCCGCAGCATGTCGATGCCGTAGCCTGCGTCGATCTTGTCGATTTTCATCTCTAACAAAGGGCGAATGCGGTGTTTATCGTAAGTTGGGCGAGCCAGACCGACCTCGATAACCTCAGCCGCCTGATCGGCACGGTGAGCCTCCAGCCGCAGGGTGCGGGCACCGCGCCCCTTTTCTTCCAGCTTGGTGCAAAGCGTTGGCAGAACCCGATCAACCGCAGCCATGACATCCTCAACCAGACCAATCGGGTTGGGCAGGGTCATCCGCACCGCGAAGTGATGCGGCGGGCGGGCGGGTGAGACAGGCTCGGGCGCGCTGCCCATGGCCTGATCCAACCGCAGAACCAGCCCGCGCCCAAACCTCCGCGCAAGGCTGGCGCGGGGTTGGCCCAGCAGATCGCCGATGCGGCGCAGGCCCAGACGGTTCAGCTGCACGACAACCTGATCTTCCAACCGCAGCGCGGCGATGGGCAGGGGGCTGAGTGCGCCATAAGATTGCCCCGCCGGTGCGACCCGCGCGCCTCCACCCAGGGCCCTCACTTGCGGCGCAGTGCCGCCTTTGGTCCAGTGCCGCCGTTTGCCCGCCCGGGCGCGGGTGGCACGGGCCTCCTGACTGATGGCGTCGCCATTGCGGTCGGATGTGGCCGCTTGCCCCGCATAGCGCGCCAAAGCCCAGGCTGCGCCCAGCGTGTCGGCGATGCCCATCTGTACGCTGAGGCCCATATCCGCACAGTCGGTTTCAAGAACGTTCAGCAACGCCTCCTCTCCGCCAAACAGATGGGCGCAACCTGACAGATCGACGATCAGCCCGTCCGGGGCCTCTTCGGCCACCCATGGGCTGAACTTTCCCGCCCAGCGACGCAATGCGGCCAGGAACGCGGCTTCGGCTGGGGCGTTACGGTGGCGCGTGATCAGGTTGGCACACATGGCATGAGCATCCCGCACCGGCTGGCCTACGCGCAGCCCGGCAGCCTGCGCATCGGCATTCACTGAGGTAATAACCTGCATGTTCGACTGCTCGGCCACGATGGCCAAAGGTCCGGTATGCAGCCCCCGCGCAGCGCGGATCAGCCGTTCAGCCCCCAGACGGGGGAACCATAGCGAAAGTATTCGGCGTTTGGGCATTTTCAAGCATCATAATGTTCTTACTTTGTTCTTAAGTTAGAATCGATGCCTGAGTCGAGTCCGCCCTTATCCGCAGGTCAGCCGCTGGATGATCCCGTCACCATTCACGTATACGTTTAGCCGGTCGATGCGGTAATCCTGCGTGGCGATGTCATCCGGCCCCAGCACGCGCGACCGCGCGGGCAGGTTTGCCTGAATGGTTGAAACCGGCTGGCCAACGGTATCCGAAAAATCTTCGCCCTGACAAAAGGCCAGATCGACCGGGGCAGGTTCCGGCGGCAGCAAAGCGTCTTCGGGCGCAGGCGGAGTCTCAGCGCAGGCCGCCAGAAAGATCAGGATCGGGAAAAATCGGTGCATTGGCGTTCCTCATTCTGGCAATGTCGTTTCTGCAATATCAATTAATTAGCCAATCTGCCATGAAAGCACGGTTGAAAACACCCTGCAATTGACGCAGGGTCGGGGCAAAAGTGACAGGGAGATAAGTACCATGCGTACCCGTGCCGCCGTCGCCATTCAGGCAGGCAAACCTTTGGAAGTGATGGATGTAAACCTCGAAGGCCCCAAGGCGGGCGAGGTTCTGGTCGAGATCAAGGCCACCGGCATCTGTCATACCGACGAATTCACCCTGTCGGGTGCCGACCCCGAAGGCTTGTTTCCGGCCATTCTGGGCCATGAAGGCGCAGGCGTGGTGGTCGAGGTCGGCCCAGGAGTGACCAGCCTGAAGCCGGGCGATCATGTGATCCCGCTTTACACGCCGGAATGTCGCGAGTGTGAATACTGTCTGCACCCCAAGACCAACCTGTGTCAGGCGATCCGGGAAACCCAGGGCAAGGGTCTGATGCCCGATGGCACCTCTCGTTTCTCGACCTTGGATGGCGATCCGATCCTGCATTACATGGGCTGCTCGACCTTCTCGAACCACACGGTTCTGCCTGAAATCGCGCTGGCCAAGGTGCGCGAGGATGCGCCGTTCGACAAGATCTGCTATATCGGCTGTGGTGTCACAACCGGTATCGGCGCGGTCATCAACACGGCCAAGGTGGAAATCGGCAGCCGTGCAATCGTGTTTGGTCTGGGCGGTATCGGCCTGAACGTCATTCAGGGCCTGCGTCTGGCCGGAGCAGACCAGATCGTTGGCGTAGACCTGAATCCCTCCAAGGTGGAAATGGCCACCAGGTTCGGCATGACCGACTTCGTGAACCCGTCAGAGGTTGAAGGCGATCTGGTGCCGTATCTCGTCAACCTGACCAAGGGCGGTGCGGATTATACGTTTGACGCCACAGGCAATGTCGGCGTGATGCGTGCAGCACTTGAATCGGCGCATAAGGGCTGGGGTGAGTCGATCATCATTGGCGTGGCACCTGCAGGGGCCGAAATTTCGACCCGGCCATTCCAGCTGGTCACCGGCCGGTCGTGGCGCGGTACCGCATTTGGTGGTGCGCGTGGGCGCACGGACGTGCCCAAGATCGTCGACTGGTACATGGAGGGCAAGATCGAGATCGACCCGATGATCACCCACACCATGGGTCTGGACGACATCAACCACGGCTTCGACCTGATGCATAAGGGCGAAAGCATCCGGTCGGTGGTTATCTACTAAGGGTAAACACCAAAGTTCTCGAAAACGGCGCGCTGATCGGTGCGCCGTTTTTGTTGAACCTACTTTCCAGGTCGTGTTGCCCCTGTGTCTGCCCGGGGTGAACGAACCCGCAGAACCGGGGTATTGGCCGAGGTGGTGTTGGCCCGGCTTTCTCGCCACACAACATAGACGCCGGACGCGATGATGATGCTGGCCCCGACGGCGACCCAGATGTCAGGGCGCTCGTCGAAGAAGATCATGCCAAACAGCGTTGCCCAGATGATCTGGCTGTACTGGCTGGGGGCGACGACACCGGCGGGCGCGGCGCGGTAGGCCAGAATGATCAGGTGTTGCGCGATGACCGAGAACACCCCGACCAGCGCCATCATCGCCAGATGCAGCAGGGAAGGCGGCTGATATACAGCCGGTTGGGCAAGGCTCATCACAACGATGGCCAATAGCATCGGATAGAGGATCAGCACGGCCGAGCGTTCCTCATTCCCGATCTTGCGCACCAGAACCGAGGCGAAGGCGCTGCAGAAGGCGGCCATCAGGGCGGCCATATGGCCCAATGTGATATCCGTTGCACCGGGGCGCAGAACGATCAGGACGCCAATCAGGCCGACGCCAACCGCAGCCCAGCGCTGGGCGCGGACCACTTCCCCCAAAATCGGGATTGACAGCACCGTGACGATCAGCGGGAATGAAAACAGCAGGGAATAGACCTCGGCCAGTGGCAGAACCGAAAACGCGTAAAATGCGCAGGACATGGCCGTAACCATCAGGCCCGAGCGCAGCAATACCAGCCATGGGTGATGCGGCAGAAAGTTCCCCGTCGTTCGGTCGGTCAGGATCGTGACCGCCATTGGAACGAAAGAAAACAGCGTGGCAAAAAAGATGATCTGCATCACTGAATAGGTGCCGCCCAGCACCTTGATCAGCGCATCGTGGCTGGCAAAGACGGCAAATCCCAGAAATGCATAGCCAAGCCCCCCAAGGGTGTTGTTTTGAGCGCTCATCGATCCGGCCTCGGCCTATGTTGGTGTGGTGACGATACATCGTGGCAGCGCAGGCAGGGTTCCTGGCTGTCTTTATTGCTGCTTAACCCTATTCTGAGGGCACGAATAGCCCTTATTTTACCGCTAACATGTCAAAACTACCATGATCTGGGATCATCGCAGGATCGGCGGCGCATCTTTGGGCTGTCGTGCGGATTGAACACCTGCCTTCATGCCGACACCGATGCGGCGGGCCAAGACGACCCATGGGGTGGCCGTTTCCGCGGGCAGGGTCCGGGTGGCGACCTCTTCGAACAGATCCAGCCAATGGGCAAAGAACTCCGGTTTCACATCGGGCCGTTCGATATGGACCCGTTGCGGATTACCGTCATAGCAGCGCTCATACAGGATGGCATTGCGCCAGAAGGCGGCGATCTTGTCCTCATGCGCGGGCCAGTCGGTGACGTGGTTTGCGAATACGGGCCCAAGTACCGCGTCTTGCCGGACACGGGCATAAAAGGCGCGAACTTGCGCGTTGATTTGCTCGGGCGTCGCGGGAAAGCGCGGGGGAAGGATGGGTCTGGTCATGACAGCCTGAATTTCGACTCTGTTTTCGGCAGATAGGGTGTTCCGGCGTTACGGAACAGAGGTGGTTTTGTCGCGCCCATCCGGCGTCAGCAGATGCCGCAGCAGGGCCACCGGGTGCGCCCGCAGGCTGAGGCGGGTGGCGACGTAATCTTCGACCACCTGCTCGCCCAGCGTCATCTGTGGCAGGTAAGCCTTGGGTTCATCCAGCGCCTCGCCCTCCAAGTCCTGCGAGAACAGTGGCAGAGGTTTGGCGGTGGCAATTGCCTTGGCCTGCCAGAGCGCCTCGCGCCGGGTCAGGTCGCAGGCGGCGAAGGCATCAGCCTCGGCCAGCCGTTCGATCACCGACGGCCCAAGGCCTGCGCGGCGCCAGACATCGTCGACCTGGGTGTAGCCATTGCCGCGTGCGGCGGTCAGCCAGCTGGCGTCTTCCTCGCTCAGGCCCTTGATCTGGCGAAAGCCCAGCCGCAGCGCCAGACCGCCATGGCCATCAGGCTCCATCACATTGTCCCAAAAGCTGGCATTGATGCAGACCGGGCGCACCTGCACCCCATGTTCGCGCGCATCCCGCACAATCTGGGCCGGCGCGTAGAACCCCATCGGCTGCGAGTTCAGCAGGGCGCAGGCGAAGATGCCCGGATGGTGGCATTTGATCCAGGCAGAGGCATAGACCAGCAGCGCAAAACTGGCCGCGTGGCTTTCCGGGAAACCGTACGAGCCGAAGCCTTCGATCTGGGAAAAGCAACGTTCCGCGAAATCCTGTTCATACCCGTTGCGTTTCATCCCGCGCAAAAAGAGCGCGCGGAATTCGCTGACATTGCCATGTTTCTTGAAGGTTGCCAGCGACCGCCGCAGCCGATCGGCCTGTTCCGGGGTGAAGCCCGCGCCGACAATGGCGATCTGCATCGCCTGTTCCTGAAACAACGGCACACCCAGCGTTTTGCCCAATACCTCGCCCAGCGCGTCCGAGGGGAAGCAGACCTCCTCCTCGCCATTACGGCGGCGGATATAGGGGTGGACCATGTCGCCCTGAATGGGGCCGGGGCGGATGATGGCAACCTCGATCACCAGATCATAGAAATTACGCGGCCGCATTCGCGGTAGGAAGTTCATCTGTGCACGTGATTCCACCTGAAACACGCCGATGCTGTCCGCCTTGCAGAGCATGTCATAGACCACCGGATCCTCGGGCGGCAGGGTGGCAAGGGTGTAGCTGGTCTGGTGATGCTGGCCGATCAGGTCAAACGCCTTGCGGATGCAGGTGAGCATCCCGAGGCTGAGGACATCGACCTTGAGGATGCCAAGACTGTCGATATCGTCCTTGTCCCAGCAGATGACAGTGCGGCCCTCCATCGTGGCGTTTTCGATGGGGACAAGCTCATCCAGCCGACCCTCGGTGATGATGAACCCGCCGACATGCTGCGAGAGGTGGCGAGGAAAGCCGTCGATCTCATAAACCAGCATTAAAGTCTGTTTCAGGCGCCGATCTTCGGGGTCGAGGCCAATTTCGCGCATCCGTTGTGCCTCAAGCCCCGAGGCCGAGAAAAACCCCCAAAGCTGTGAGGAAAGTGCCGAGATCGTGTCTTCGGTCAGGCCCATGGCGCGGCCAACCTCGCGGATTGCGCGTTTGCCGCGATAATGCACGACAGTGGCGCAAAGGCCTGCGCGTTCGCGGCCATAGCGGTCATAGATGTGCTGGATCACCTCTTCGCGGCGTTCATGTTCGAAATCGACGTCTATGTCTGGCGGTTCATCGCGCGCCTCGGAGACGAAGCGTTCAAACACCATGGTGCCCATCTCGGGGCTGACCTCGGTGATGCCGAGGCAAAAGCAGACGACCGAATTGGCCGCTGACCCGCGCCCCTGGCACAGGATGCTGCGCGAACGGGCGAAATGGACGATATCGCGGACGGTCAGGAAGTAGGGTTCGTATTTCAGCTTGCCGATCAGCGTCAGCTCATGCGCCAGCATTTTTTTCGCCTTTTCGGACGCCCCGGCGGGATAGCGCCATTTCAGCCCCTCATGCGCCAGACGGTGCAGGCGCTGGGTCGGGGTTTCCTGTTCGCTGCCCTCGCTGGGGTATTCATAACGCAGCTCACCCAGCGAGAACTTCAACTCTTCGCTGAGCACATGGGCGCGGGCAACGGCACCTTCATGACCCTTGAAGATGCGTAGCATCTCGGCCTCGGAGCGCAGGCGCTGTTCACCATTGGCCAAAGCGTCCCGGCCCAATGCGTCCACTTTGCGGCGCAGGCGGATGGCGGTCAGCACATCGCCCAGTTTGCGGCGGGTGCCGTGGTGCATCAGCGGTGTCGCGCTGGCGAGCGTGAGGATGCCAAGCTGTTTTGCCTCAATCTCTAATAAAGAGAAATACGAACCATCGGCGCCATCATACCGAGGGTGCATCAACAGATGCATCCGCCCGGCAAAGCGGCGCGTCAGCTGCTGCGCCTGTGTCCGCCACGCGCCCGCGCCGCCTAGAGAGCCCGCTGTCTGTGGCCACAGCAGCAGGTGGAGGCCATCGGAAAATTCGAGCAGGTCAGACAGGTGCAGGATGCAATCGCCTTTCTCGGCGCGCAGGCGACCCCTGGACAGGATGCGGCACAGGTTGGCCCAGCCCTGTCGGTTCAGGGGTAAGGCGGTGACAGTGGGCGCATCGGTGAAGATCAGCCGCGCCGCCGGGATCAGGCGGGGAACCGCGTGGATGGGATAGGAGGGCGGCTTGGGGATGTGATCGGGGCAGGGTGGACCGATGGATGTGTTCTGCGCCTCCCACGCCAGCCGTTCGCGGACCTTGCGGGTGATCTCGCGTGCTTGAGTATGGGCGCGGACGATCCCGGCGACCGAGTTGTCATCGGCAATCGCAATGGCAGGCAGACCCAGGGTGACGGCACGCTCCATATACTCCTCGGGGTGCGAGGCCCCGGTGAGGAAGGTAAAATTCGACGTGATCGACAGCTCGGCATACATGGCGATTCCATATTATATTCATGTTTTGTTCTTTTTCGAGTCCTTTGCGCAGGAAACGGGTCGATTGGGTCCGGTCACACGGGCATGGTCAGCAAAAAAGGAGATCCGAGATGTTCAAAATCACCGCTTTGCCCACAAACGATGTACGCGCTCTTCAGGCGGGTGGCCCGGATGCATATGGTTCAACGCCGGAGCGCGCTGTGTCGACGGGTACAGGTAACCCGTGCCGCCACTGCCTGCGACATATTCCAGAGGGCGATGAGATGCTGATATTGGCGCATCGGCCCTTTTCAGAGACACATCCCTATGCGGAAACCGGCCCGATCTTTCTGTGTGCAACACCGTGTGAACGGTACGAGGAAGACGCGCTGCCCGAAATTCTGACCAACTCGCCCGACTATCTGATCAAGGGCTACGGTGCGGATGACAGGATCGTCTATGGCACCGGGGCGGTCACGCCGACGGACCAGATCGGCGCAAAAGTCAGGGAAATCTTTTCCCGATCCGACGTCGCCTATATTCACGTGCGGTCTGCGCGGAATAACTGCTATCAGGCGCGAATAGACCGCGCCTAAAGCTTGACCCGGTGGATGCCCCGGCGTGGCTGATCCTGATCATCCGCCGGATGATCCTCGGTACGGGACGAGGTCAGGGCAAGGAATACATCCTCAAGATCGGCCTCTTCGGTGCGGACGTCGCGGATGCGGATATTCGCGGCGCGCACCGATTCCAGAACCTGCTCGGCGCTGGTCTGGATGTTGCGGTATTGCAGGACAAGGCTGCCATCATCGCGGAGAGCTGCCTCGACGCCTTCCGACGCAGGCAGATCAATGATCGGGCTGTCGGGCACAATCACCATAGTGCGGCTATCCATGCGGCCCAAAAGGTTGGCGGTGCTGTCCTGCGCGACCTTTTCACCGTGGTTGATAATGGCGATCTCGTCGCACATCTCCTGCGCTTCTTCCAGGTAGTGAGTGGTCAGGATGATGGTCATGCCCTGTTCGTTCAGCTTGCGAACATTGGCCCAGAGCATCTGGCGCAGTTCGATATCCACACCTGCTGTCGGCTCATCAAGCACAAGGATTTTCGGGTGATGCACCAGTGCCTTGGCCAACAGTAACCGCCGCCGCATTCCACCCGAGAGAGTGCGGGCATAGGCCTCGGCCTTGTCGCTGAGACCGACCAGTTCCAGAATCCGATCACTGCGCCGTTCGGATTTCGGAACACCATAGAGACCTGCCTGAACCTCAAGCGCGCCGCGCGGGGTGAAAAACGGGTCGAGGTTCAGCTCTTGCGGCATCACACCAATGGCCGATCGTGACTGGCGTGGATTCTGATCCTGATCAAAGCCCCAGATCGCTACGCGGCCTGCCGATTTCACCACCAGACCAGCCAGGATGTTGATCAGGGTCGATTTTCCGGCACCGTTCGGACCCAGCAGACCAAAAACCGAGCCGCGCGGGACGGTCAGGTCAATGCCATTCAGCGCATGTTTCTCGGGCTGACCCTTGCCACCGCGATAGGTTTTGCGCAGCCCTTCGATCCTGATTGCCGCGTCATACATGTTGCACTTGCCCCCGGTTTGATCATCGCTCATAAACGCACCTAATACATGCCCGCGAGGCCGACAACCGAAGAAGGATCGCCAGCCGTGACCATCGAAGCGCCGGAAACCAAGATCGTCGAAACCGCCCGTGTTGCCTGTGATGGCGGCGAAGGTGCGTTAGGTCATCCGCGCGTGTGGCTGCAGATCCCCGAAGACGCGGGCTGGGTCGAGTGCCCCTATTGCGACTGCAAATATGTTCTGGCCGGGCATCAGACTGACGCCTGAGCCCGTGTTGCCCTGTGCGGGCATTGAGTATTTATGAAAAGATGAAGATTGCGGCCGCGGTGCGGGTGGCTCTATCGTTGCGCCCGTGGCATTAGTGTTTTCGCAAGTGATCAGAGAGGGCGCGAAATGACCACGAATTTCGGAAAAGGGTGTCACCTGCATCTGATCGATGGATCGGCCTTTATTTTCCGGGCCTATCATGCGCTGCCGCCACTGACCCGCAAGTCGGATGGGTTGCCAATTGGGGCTGTTTCGGGCTTTTGCAACATGCTGCAGAAATATGTCGAGGGAAACACCGGGGCAGATGCGCCGACCCATGTGGCGGTGATCTTTGATAAGGGTTCCCATACTTTCCGGAACGATCTTTATGACCTCTACAAGGCCAACCGCGAGGCGATGCCCGAGGATTTGCGCCCACAGATGCCGCTGACCCGCGAGGCGACAAAAGCGTTCAACATCGCCTGCAAGGAGATGGAGGGCTATGAGGCTGACGACATCATTGCGACCCTCGCTGTTCAGGCACGGGATGCCGGTGGCCGTGTGACCATCGTGAGTTCCGACAAGGACTTGATGCAGTTGGTCGGTGACGGCGTCGAAATGCTGGATGCGATGAAGAACAAACGCATTGACCGGGATGGCGTGGTCGAGAAGTTCGGGGTCGGACCGGAACGTGTGGTCGATGTTCAGGCGTTGGCCGGTGACAGCGTTGACAATGTTCCGGGGGCGCCGGGGATCGGGGTCAAGACGGCGGCTTTGCTGATCAACGAATTCGGCGACCTGGAGACCCTGCTGGACCGGGCAGATGAGATCAAGCAGCCCAAACGCCGCCAGACCCTGATCGAAATGCGAGACCAGATCGAGCTTTCGAAGAAACTGGTTCAACTGGACGAGAATACTCCGCTGGATTTCACCTTGGATGACCTTGAGGTGAGGGACCCCGATGCAGACACGCTGTTGGCGTTTCTGGCCGAGATGGAGTTCCGCACCCTCACCAAGCGTATCGCTGACAAGCTGGGGGTTGAGGCTCCGGTGATTGCCGACGCCCCTGCGCCAGCGGTGGAAGAGGTCGAGGCCGAGGTGATCCCGTTTGACAGTTCGAAATACGAATGCGTGCGTGATGCAGCGGCCCTGCAAAAGTGGATTGACCAGGCCTATGAGCGTGGTTGGGTTGCTGTAGACACAGAGACCACGGGCCTGAACGAGATGATTGCCGGTCTGGTGGGTATTTCGCTGTGCGTCGAGGCCGGAGAAGCCTGTTACATCCCGTTGACCCACCGCGATGGATCAGCGGATGATCTGTTTGGGTCGGATGCTTTGGCCGAGGGGCAGATGCCATTGGAAGAAGCCCTGAGGCTTTTGAAACCGATGCTTGAGGATCCGTCGGTCCTCAAGATCGGGCAGAACATGAAGTATGATGCCAAGATCTTCAGGCGGCATGGCATCGACGTGGCACCCCTCGACGATACGATGCTGATGTCCTACGCCATGCATGGCGGTGAGCATGGGCATGGGATGGACACTCTGTCCGAACGTTATCTGAGCCACACACCGATCCCGATCAAACCGCTGCTGGGGTCGGGGAAGTCGGCAATCACCTTCGACAAGGTCGCGATTGACGAGGCCACGGCCTATGCCGCCGAAGATGCGGACATCACCCTGCGTTTGTGGCAGCTGTTCAAACCGCAATTGCATCGGGCGCAGGTGACAACGGTCTATGAGACGCTGGAACGGCCGCTTGTGCCGGTGCTGGCCGAGATGGAGATGCATGGCATCAAGGTCGACCGAGATGTCCTGAGCCGGATGTCCAACGCATTTGCCCAGAAAATGGCCGGGTTAGAGGATGAAATTCACGAGTTGGCCGGGGGAAGATTTAATGTCGGATCACCCGCTCAGCTGGGCGAAATCCTGTTCGACAAGATGGGTCTGGAAGGCGGGAAGAAAGGCAAGACCGGGAAATACTCGACCGGGGCAGATATTCTGGAAGACCTCGCAACCGAACACGAGTTGCCGCGCCGTGTTCTGGACTGGCGGCAGCTGAGCAAGCTGAAATCGACCTATACCGACGCGCTACAGACCCATATCAACCCCGACACAGGCCGGGTGCATACGTCTTATTCGATCACCGGAGCGAACACGGGGCGTCTGGCCTCGACCGATCCGAACCTGCAAAACATTCCGGTGCGGACAGAAGAAGGGCGGCGTATTCGTGAGGCATTCATCGCCGAGCCGGGCAATGTGATGGTCAGCCTCGACTACAGCCAGATCGAGTTGCGGATTCTGGCCCATATCGCTGATATTTCGGCTCTGAAACAGGCGTTTTCGGACGGGCTGGATATTCACGCCATGACTGCGTCCGAAATGTTTGATGTGCCGTTGGGTGAGATGACGCCTGATATCCGCCGTCAGGCAAAGGCAATCAACTTCGGTGTGATCTACGGCATTTCGGGTTTTGGACTGGCCCGGAACCTGCGTATTCCACGGGCCGAGGCGCAGGGCTTTATTGATCGTTATTTCGAACGTTTCCCAGGCATTCGCCGCTATATGGACGACACAGTCGAATTCGCGAAAGAGCACGGCTATGTGCAAACCCTGTTCGGGCGCAAGATCCACACGCCCGAGATCAATGCCAAGGGGCCACATGCCGGGTTCTCGCGCCGCGCGGCGATCAATGCACCAATTCAAGGTACTGCGGCGGATGTGATCCGGCGCGCGATGGTGCGAATGCCGGACGCGATCGCCGGATTGCCTGCCAGGATGCTGTTGCAGGTTCACGACGAGTTATTGTTCGAGGTGGCCGAAGATGCGGTGGATCAGGTGATCGACGTGGCCCGTGACGTGATGGAGGGCGCCTCGGATCCTGCGGTCAAGCTGGATGTGAAGCTGGTCGTGGATGCCGGGAAGGGGGCGAACTGGGCCGAGGCGCACTAGCGGCGTTGTTCATCAGGTCTCGGCGGGCTGTGCATGCATCGGGTCAGCCCTGCGGCCTTACCATGCGGTTCACCATTCGTTGCACAGAAGGGCCAAACAGCAGGATTACGGTGAAGGCGATGGGCCAGCAAAAAGCCCAGGACGCCATCCAGTCGCCAACTGTTCCAGGGTTAAACCCAATCGCTTTGACCGTCGCGATCCCTGTTACAATCAAGGACATGAGGCCGGACATGATCAGGCTGAAAACGGCACGGGCATAGCGGGCTGGTATCATGGCAGGCATCCTAATGGTCACAATGCCGCTGATGTGCGGTATTTGAATGAAAATTACCAGTGTCAGTCCCGCATCCAGTCAAGTGTGTCGCAGGTGCGTTGTGTTGTGGGTGTGTATTCCGCGCTGACCCAGCCGCTATAACCTACCGCGTCCATGGTCGAGAACAAGGCCTTGAAATCCGTTGGTCCACGACCCGGTTCCGTGCGATCCGGGGTTGCGCCAACTTGGGCATGGACCACCTGCGGATGAAAGCGGTCCCAGACAGCCAGCGCGTCGCCATGAATCATATGAGCGTGAAAGCTGTCAAATTGCAGGCCGACATTCGGGCGATCCACCTGGTTGAGCACATCTGCTGCCAGATCGTAATCGTTCAAAAAATAACCGGGCTGTGAAACCGGGTTGAGCGGTTCGATGGTGAATTTTTGCTGGGGGGCGAAATCGGCGGCCCATTGCAGGTTTTGCACAAAACAATTCAATGCATCCGTTCCGGTGGCGTATCCGGACATGACGTGGATCAGGCCGGGGCGCAGCACCCCGGCATATCGCAGGACACGGCGGATATCCGACTGGAACCGCGATTGACCGTCGGGGATCGCGGCGTAACCCGGCGCACCGCCGGTGTAGTTGGGCGGTGGCGCGTTGATCAGCACAAGCTCCAACCCGCTGGCAAGCAAGGCGCGGCGGGTTTCCGTCGCGGCGATGTCGTAGGGAAACAAAACCTCGACCGCGGTGAACCCGGCATCTGCCGCCGCCTGAAACCGCTCCAGGTAAGGCATTTCGGTAAACAGAAGCGAAAGGTTGGCGGCAAATCTGGGCATAGGCGGTCAGCGGTTGTGGTTATCCGACCATAACCAAGAGATGATTTTCGGGGAAGGGATCGAAAACGACAGATTGTCGAAAATCGACCAGATCGCCTGCACCGAATCAGCAAGGGTCCGCTCAGCGCGGCGCGTCATTACGGGCGCCGCCTTAACAAAAGGTTCGAATCCAATGGCGATGAGCCCGGAACCCGTACGCGGGGCAACTACCGCTCTGCCCGGCGGTCAAAACTCTGCGTTGTCAGGGAATGGGTTGGCGGTTGCCTCCATGATTACCTGGGCAGCGGGTTTCCCGGCGGCCGAAGTTCTGCTGCAAACCTGGCCCCCTGTTGCATTGCTGACCGCGCGTCTGGTACTGGCGGTTGCCGTTCTGATTCCGGTCTGGATTCTGCTGGACGGTCCAAGCAGAGTGTTACGCGCCAGATGGGGTCGGGCGATGGTTGTCGGCGGCTTTGGTTTTGGCTTTGCCATGTTTTTGCTGATCGTCGCGCAGAAAATGACGGATCCGGTGACGGTCGCGATCATTGCATCCTGTGCGCCCTTGCTTGCAACAGTACTGGAACTGATGGCAGGAACCCGACGGCTGAAGTGGACCTTTGCGTTGGGTGTTCTGGTGTCGGTTCTGGGTGGATTGATTGCAACCAGCACCGCCGCGCCCGAACAGCTGGGGCTGGGTGCGGTTCTGGCGATCCTTGCAACGGGCCTGTTTTGTTGGGGTAGCATGGCCACCGCGCGCGACTTCCCGGAGCTTAGTCAGATCGGGCGCTGCACGATTACCTTCGTCGGTGGGTTGCTCATGGCCGCGGTGCTGAGTTTTGGGGCGGCCCAGCTGGGCATGGATGTGCTGCCAACCGCCGCCATTGATGGACAGCAATGGGGGATGCTTGGGATCTATGCCTTGATATCACTGGGGCTCAGCCAGGTGTTGTTCATCTCGGCTGTGGGAAAGCTGGGCGTGGCGCTGGCTTCGTTTCACATCAATATTGCCCCGTTTTACGTGATGCTGATCATGCTGATGCTGGGGGAGGACTGGAACTGGACCCGTGCGCTGGGCGCGGGCGTGGTCGCTTTGGCCGTCGTGCTGGCACAGGACCGCGCACCGCGGTCAACCAAAATCGGCTGAAGGGATCAGCGGGAAGAACTGCCCGCCTGACCAGACACCAAACCAGCCCTCAAGGTGGCTACCAATCTCGGCAAGGCGATAGAAGCTTTTGCGATCTATGCGCGCTTCGAGGTTCGTGCGGATCAGTATGTAGGGTGACGGTTCTTCTGTCTCAGGATCGATAACAATCCGGATCGGATGCGCGGGCCCTGCAACAGCGACGTCGTCCAATTGAGTGCGAAAGGTCAGGTTCTGCGTCAGACCTTCGCCGGTTTGCTCGAAATCCACGGCGATAAACGGCGCGTCTTCGACAGTGATTCCCACCTTTTCAACCGGCGTGACCAGATAGTATTTCCCGTCTTCTTTCTTAAGAATTGAGGAAAAAAGCTTCACAAGCTCGAACCGATTGATGGGCGAGCCTAAATAACTCCATGTACCATCTTTTGCGACACGGATGTCCAGATCGCCACAATCCGGGGGATTCCACAGGTGAACGGGCGGTAAACCCCGGGTTTTGGCGGCTTTTACCGATGCGGCTAATCCGTCGGGCGAGGGTTTCACAGGTTTTTGTCCGCTCATTGCTTTTGCCATTTCCTCTCAGCGCGATACACTTCAATCATATTCGTCCACGGAAGGGAAAGTCATGAACGAACCTGCCGACCTCGTAGCCGAGATCGAAGCGCTGGAAAACAAGCTGCAAGAGGCCAAGGCCTCGATCACCCGCCGCTTCATCGGGCAGGAAAGGGTCGTGGACCTGACTCTGGCTGCGCTTTTGTGCGGTGGTCACGCGCTTCTGATCGGTCTGCCGGGCTTGGGTAAGACACGGTTGGTCGAGACACTGTCGACCGTGATGGGCCTGCATGGCAATCGCATTCAGTTTACGCCCGACCTGATGCCCGCTGACATTCTCGGGTCCGAGGTGTTGGATACGGCCGACGATGGAAGCCGCCATTTCCGTTTCATTCCCGGCCCGATCTTCTGTCAGCTGCTGATGGCGGACGAGATCAACCGGGCAAGCCCGCGAACGCAATCCGCGCTGCTGCAAGCGATGCAGGAGCGTACGGTGACAGTAGCCGGTGAGGACCGTTCCCTTGGTGTGCCATTCCATGTTCTGGCCACGCAAAACCCGATCGAACAGGAAGGCACCTATCCCCTGCCCGAAGCGCAGCTGGACCGGTTTCTGGTGCAGATCGATGTAGAATACCCCGACCGCCAGACCGAACGGGATATTCTGCTGGCCACGACCGGTGTTGAAGAAGACAAAGCGTACCAGATTTTCAGCAAGGAAGAACTGCTGGCTGCGCAGGTCCTGTTGCGTCGGATGCCGGTCGGGGACTCGGTTGTGGAGCTGATCCTTGATCTGGTGCGGGCCTTCCGCCCGGAAGAAGCTGGCGTATCCGAACGGGTTGCCGAAACCGTCGCGTGGGGTCCTGGTCCACGCGCTGCGCAGGCGCTGATGATGACGGTTCGGGCACGTGCGATGTTGCAGGGGCGTCTGGCACCCAATGCCGAGGATGTGCTGGATATGGCGCGCCCGGTGCTTAGCCACCGGATGGCTCTCAACTTTGCGGCACGGGCACGCGGTGACAGTCTGGCTGACCTGATCGACTCGACCGCTGTCGGGTTGATCCGGACCGAGGCGGCGGCGTGAATGCCGCGCTGACCCTTCGCGAAAGATCCGAGGCCGAGGCATCGCGGCTGCCGCCCCTTTTGGCGCGGGCCGAACATCTGGCTGGCACCGTTCTGCTGGGAGACCATGGTCGGCGGCGCTCTGGCATGGGGGATGATTTTTGGCAATACCGCCCTGCGCAGATCGGGGACAGCCGCCGGATGATCGACCACCGTCGTTCGGCGCGTGGAGATCAGCAATATGTGCGGGAACGCGAATGGCAGATCGCGCAATCGGTAATGCTTTGGGTCGATCAGGGGGCGTCGATGCGGTTTGCGTCCGACATATCGTTGCCGACCAAGGCGGATCGCGCCCGGCTATTGGGACTTGCAACGTCCATCTTGCTGGTCCGCGGCGGTGAACGTGTGGGCCTGACAGGGACGACCTTGCCACCCCGGCGTGGCAATGCACAGATCATCCGGCTGGCGCAAGCCTGGTCCGAGGATGATCAATCGGATTACGCGCCACCCGAACATCGCGCCATGATCCCGCATGCCCGTGCCGTGTTCATTTCAGATTTTCTTGGTCCAATGGATGAAGCTGAACTGGCCCTGACCAAAGCTGCCGACCGTGGTGTTCGCGGCGTGATCCTTCAGGTGCTTGATCCGGGAGAAGAGACATTTCCCTATCGTGGACGTACGATTTTCGAAAGCGTCGGTGGGTCCGTCCGACACGAAACGCTCAAGGCGGCAGAGCTGCGGGACCGCTATCTGCAACGCCTCGCCCACCGTAAGGATGCGCTGACGCAACTTTGCCGGGCGACTGGCTGGCAAATGGGCCTGCATCACACGGGCGATAGCGCACAAGCGGCACTGTTGTGGATATACCGTGCGCTGGACGGGGGAACGCGATGACGGTTCTGGCAGGCATCGGCTTTACCGCTCCATGGGTGCTGCTGGGTCTTCTGACCCTGCCGATCCTGTGGCTGATCCTGCGCGCGGTGCCGCCCGCGCCGATCCGCCGGATGTTCCCGGCGGTGACGCTGCTGCTGGGCCTGAAGGATGACGAAAGCGTTTCGGACCGCACGCCGTGGTGGCTCTTGCTGCTGCGGATGCTGGCAGCTGCGGCGGTGATCATAGGTCTGGCCGGTCCGGTTCTGAACCCGTCGCGGGATGAGATCGGGTCCGGGCCGCTGCTGATGGTGCTGGACGCCAGTTGGGCAGGCGCGACCCGATGGTCGGCCACGCTGGATCAGATCGATGCGCAACTGACCGAGGCCGGTCGCGCAGGGCGCACGGTGGCTATCCTGCGCCTGACCGAACCGGAAACACCCGTTTTTCAGGGGGCCGAGGCTTGGCGGGGACATTTGCCGGGACTGATGCCCAACCCATGGCAGCCGACCGAACCTCAGATCGCACAGGCCATTGCGGCGTTAAATTCGATTGATGGGGGGTTTGACACCCATTGGTTCAGTGACCGGCTGGATTATGTGGATCATGCGGCGCTGGTCTCCAGCTTGCAGGCTCGTGGCGATGTCGTGGTGTATCAGGCGGCGTCCCGGCCCATGGCGATCCTGCCAGCGGCTTATCAGGATGGGCTGATCAAAGTGACAGTGCAGCGCGCAGGCCCCGGCCCCGAGGAACGTGTGACAGTATTGGCACAAGGGCGCGACCCGGCGGGAACCGCCCGAGTGCTGCATTCTGTGGAACTGACCCTTGAAGCCGGGGATTCATCGGCGCAGGTCGATCTGGCGCTGCCATCCGAACTCCGCGCCCGGATCACGCGGTTCGAAATCCAGGGCCAAAGGTCCGCCGGGACCGTGACCTTGACCGATGACAGCCTGCGTCGCCGTGAGGTCGCGCTGATTGCCGGGAGTTTGAACCGCGAAGGTCTGGAGCTGCTGTCACCCCTGCATTATCTGACTCAGGTCCTGAGCCCCACGGCGGATTTCGTCGATGGCGGTCTGACTGAGGTTCTGCCCGCCAATCCGGATGTCATTGTTCTGTCAGATGTGGCCCAGATGTCGGAACCTGAAAAGGCGGACCTGATTGAATGGGTCGAACAGGGCGGTTTGCTGCTGCGCTTTGCCGGCCCGCGTATGGCGGCCAGCGATCTTGGGCGTGACACCGAAGACACCCTGCTGCCTGCGCGGCTGCGCAGCGGTGGGCGATCTGTCGGCGGCGCGATGAGCTGGGGTGAGGCCAAGACCCTGGCACCATTCCCCGAAACCTCGCCTTTCTATGGATTGGACATCCCTGATGACGTGGTCGTTTCCACTCAGGTCATGGCGCAACCAGACCCTAACTTGGCGGATCGTGTGATTGCCTCGCTGTCTGACGGCACGCCTTTGGTGACACGTAAGGCGCTGGGATTGGGGCAGGTGGTGTTGTTCCATGTGACCGCCGATGCAGAATGGTCCAGCCTGCCACTGTCGGGCCTGTTCGTTGAAATGCTGGATCGGCTGGCCGTGGCCTCGGCCGCAAAGTCACGGCAAGAGGCTCAGTTACTGGGAACAACATGGGAGCCGGTACAGATCATGGACGGGTTTGGCACATTGTCAGATGCCGGAACCCTGGCCGGTGTCGACGGGGTTGAGCTGATATCGGGCCAGATCGGGCCGGAACTGCGCCCGGGTCTTTATGAAAGTGGCAAGCAGAAGCTGGCGTTGAACGTCGTCTCGGAAGAAACTCAGCTGCGTCCTGTTGTCTGGCCCGCAAATGTGCCGATCAAAGGGCAGGAGGTCAGCACGGAAATGCCGCTCGGCGGTCTGTTGCTCAGCCTTGCGCTGATTTTGCTGACGATCGATGTTATTGCATCGCTTGCTTTGTCGGGCAGGTTGGGTCTGGCCCGGACGACGGCCTTGGCGCTGGCCGGTTTCCTTCTGGTACCCGAAGGTCACGCACAAACGCCTGAGGACACCGAGTTTGCATTGGCTGCGACCCACGAACTGGTATTGGCGCATGTCCTGACTGGCGATGCGCAAGTAGATGATATTGCGCAAGCCGGGTTGCGGGGGCTTGGTCAAACCCTCCTCTATCGCACATCGGTTGAACCGGCAGACCCCATCGGCGTTGATCTGGAACGGGATGAACTGGCGTTCTTTCCGTTGCTTTATTGGCCGATCTCAGCGAACCAGTCGCAACCTTCGGCCGAGGCCTATGTCAAGCTGAACGCCTATCTGCGGTCCGGAGGGATGATCCTGTTTGACACGCGTGACGCGGATATCGCGGGTTTCGGTGCCTCCAGCCCAAATGGCCGCAAACTGCAACAACTGGCCGGACCGCTGAATATACCCTCATTAGAGCCGATTCCGCGCGATCATGTTCTGACACGCACGTTCTACCTGCTACAGGATTTTCCGGGCCGATATTCAGGCACCGAGGTTTGGGTCGAAGCCGCGCCGCTGGATGCAGAACAGATCGACGGGATGCCCTTCCGCAATCTGAACGACAATGTGACGCCGGTGGTCATTGGCGGCAATGACTGGGCCGGTGCCTGGGCGGTGGATCGCAACGGGCAGGCCCTGTTGCCCGTCGGGCGCGGTTATGCCGGGGAAAGGCAACGCGAGTTGGCCAATCGTTTTGGTGTCAATCTGGTGATGCATGTGCTGACGGGGAACTACAAATCCGATCAGGTTCACGTGCCCGCCCTTCTGGACAGGTTGGGACAATGACAGGAACCGTCATCTTTGATCCGCTGATCCCGTGGGCGATACTGCTTGTCGTGGGTATGATTGCCGTGGCCGGGGTCGCGCTGGCCTTGTGGCGCGGATTGTCGGGATGGGCCTTGCGTGGGTTGGCGGTGCTGGTGATCATCGCTGCGCTGTCCGGCCCGGTCTACCAGATTGAGGATCGTGCACCGCTGACAGATATCGTTCTGATGTTCGAGGATGAAAGCGCCAGCCAGACGCTTTCAGACCGGGTGGTACAAACGGCAATGGCCGCAGAAGATCTGGCCGCCGAGATCGAGGCACGCGACAATACAGAACTGCGACGCATCCGGGTCGGCGATGGTGAAGGCGATGAGGGCACGCAGATCATGGCAGCCCTGAACGAAGCCCTGGCGGAAGAGCCGCGCGCGCGCATCGCCGGTATCCTCGTGGTGTCCGACGGGATTGTGCATGATGTCGATCAGGCTCCCGATTTGCCCGCACCGATGCACCTGCTGCAAACCGGGCGGGAAAGCGACTGGGATCGCAGGCTTATTGTCCGAAACGCCCCTGCTTTCGCCATCATTGGTGAATCGGTGACGTTGACCCTACGCGTGGAAGACAGCGGAGCAGCCCCTGCGGGTGCAACGTCTGCGCCGTTGGAAATTTCGGTGGATGGGGGCGAGCCCGAGCAGTTCAGCATTCCAATCGGTCGCGATGTCGAACTGCCCGTCACTTTGCCCCATGGTGGGCGCAACGTGATCCAGTTTTCTGTCCCTCAGGCTGAAGGCGAGTTGACTGATCGCAACAACACGGCCCTGATCCAGATGAACGGCGTAAGGGACCGCCTGCGTGTGCTGTTGGTCTCGGGCGAGCCGCATCCGGGTGGTCGCACGTGGCGTAACTTGTTGAAATCTGACAGTTCTGTTGATCTGGTGCATTTCACTATCCTGCGCCCGCCTGAAAAGCAGGACGGTGTGCCGGTGGACGAGCTGTCGCTGATCGCCTTTCCGACTCGCGAGTTGTTTCTGGAAAAGATCAACGATTTCGACCTGATCATCTTTGACCGCTACAAGAGGCGCGGGATTCTGCCTGCGATCTATCTGGACAATGTCACAAGCTACATCAACGAAGGCGGCGCGGTCCTGGTTGCCGCCGGTCCCGATTTCGCCGGTGCCGACAGCATCTTCCGCTCTCCCTTGGCGCCAGTTCTGCCGGCTCAGCCAACCGCGCGGGTGATCGAGGAACGATATGTGCCGATGGTCAGTGATCTGGGGCATCGTCACCCGGTCACGACCAATCTTGGAGAGTCCGAGGATTGGGGGGCGTGGTTGCGTCAGATCGACGTGAAACACCGCTCGGGCGACGTGCTGATGACCGGGGTCGAGGATCGTCCGCTGCTTGTCCTGAACCGTGTTGGCGAAGGGCGCGTTGCGATGCTTGCGTCCGACCACGCCTGGCTTTGGAGTCGCGGTTTCGAAGGAGGTGGCCCGCAGCTGGAGCTGTTGCGCAGGCTGGCCCATTGGATGATGAAAGAACCGGAACTGGAAGAAGAAGCGTTGTGGGCCGAGGCCAACGGTCAGTCCATGCGCATCATTCGTCAGACGCTTGGGACAGAGGTCGGCCCTGTAACAGTCACCTTGCCGAATGGCGAGACGTTGGAGATTACTTTGAAAGAGGTTTCTCCGGGTCGGTTTGAAGCGCAGTATTACGGCCCTGAGATCGGCCTTTATCGCTTGCAGGAAGGTGACCACATGGCTGTGATCGGCCTTGGCCCTGCTGCACCGAAAGAGTTCGAGCGTACCATCGCGACAGGTGATGTCCTCGAACCGGTGCTGGCCGGGTTGCGGGGCGGTGTGATCCGATTGGAAGATGGGCTGCCATCGATCCGCAACGTGCGCGCCGGACGCCCCGCCGCCGGTCGGGGCTGGATCGGTCTGACCCCACGCAACGCGTATGAAACGCGGGATGTCACGCAGGCCGGGTTGCTGCCACCCTGGCTTGTCTTGCTGCTGGCTGGGGGGTTCCTGCTAGGCGGTTGGCTGCGGGAAGGGCGGCGTTAACGCTGGCCCGTTGCTGTTTTTTAACGGGAACCGGGCGCGCTCTGGTCGATCCGGAACGAGGCCCGGTCGGATTGGCCCTGTGCATCCACCACAACAAGTGAGGTAAACCCGGGTCCGGGATTGGGAATTTCGAATTCTCGCTGCCGTTGCCCGGTCAATACAGGCACGCCGTTAGTCAGAACGGAAAACGGCCCGACACCACCGCGTAGTTTCACTGTCAGAGGGCTACCGAAAGTCTCTAACAGAGCGTTTTCCGGTGGAAACAACAGATCAGGTGCGGTTTGGTCCGTTTCGAAAGCCGCCGCGCGGGGCCGGAAACGTTGCAACGGTTGCGGCAATTGTGCTGCGCCAACCAACAGTGTTGATGGCGGTGGTGGGCGCAGGGGTGTGAGTTCAGGCTTTAGCAGGCCAAAAGCCTCGGTCAGAAGCGGCGCGGCAACGTCCCCTCCGAATGCGCCGGGAACAGGCGTGCCATCCGCGCGTCCCAACCAGACCCCGATGACATGCTGCCCGTCAAAGCCAATGGCCCAGGCATCGCGGTGCCCATAAGAGGTTCCCGTTTTGAAGGCCAGCGCCCCTGAAGTGCTGCCCGTGGGTGCTGTGATCCCGGACAAGATATCCGCAATCTGCCATGCTGAGTTTTCGGACAAAACACGAGAGGTGAGCCGTGCATCAGCCAGGGTGTCATGGCGCAGGATCGGGCCTTGCCCACCAGCGGCCAGCGTCACGTAGATCTGCACAAGATCATGCAGGCTCAGCCCGACGCCACCCAAGGATATTGCCAATCCGGGTGTACCACTGCTCAGGCGCGGTTCTGATCCTGCTGTCCGCAGTGCCGCCATTACGCGCGCGGGGCCCAGCTCGTGCGTCAGGCGTACGACAGGGATATTCAGTGACAATTGCAGCGCGTCCCGAACCCTTACATCGCCCCGGAAAACGCCATCGAAGTTTCGCGGGGCGTAGCGCCCGAACATCACCGGGCTGTCGCTGATCAGGGTTTCCGGATGGGCCAGCCCCTGATCGAATGCCAGCCCGTAAACCAGAGGTTTCAGCGTCGATCCGGGCGACCGCACGGCTTGCGTCATATCCACGAAACCTTGTCGCGCATCCCGATACCCGGCAGACCCGACCGAGGCCAAAATCTTGCCGTCGCGATGATCTGCTACGATCAGGGCTCCGGACACGCGCGGCCCTATGCGTGCCGCGGCCCGAGCGACCAAAGTTTCCAACCGGGCTTGCACCCCTGCATCCAGGGTCAGATCAAATACACCGTTTGCAAGGGTTTGGCCTTTCACGCGGTCGGTCAGATGGGGTGCAAGGCGCGGAAACGGGATCATTCGATCAGGAATGGTTTCCGTCAGGGCTGCGTGCATCTCAGCCTTGGTCAATACGCCGTGGCGCTCCAACCTGTGCAAAATCCGATCTCGGGCAATTTGGGCTGCCTTGGGTCTGCGATCCGGGCGCCGCGCCTCCGGGGATTGCGGCAAAGCGACCAGCAGGGCCGCCTGTGCGGCGGTCAACCGGGTTGCTTCTTTGCCGAACCAGGCACGGGCACTGGCACGGATACCTTCCAGATTGCCGCCATAGGGAGCATGGGTCAGGTAGAGGTTCAGGATCTGTGTCTTGCTCAGCTGCCGCTCCAATGCCAATGCGACCCTAATCTGGCGAAATTTGCCACTCCAGCGTCCGGTCGATCCATCTTCGATCAGCCGCGCGACCTGCATGGTCAGGGTTGAACCGCCTGAAACCGCGCGCCCATTCCAAAGGCTTTGCCCGGTTGCGCGCAGCAATGCGACAGGGTCCACGCCCGCGTGGGTCCAGAAACGCTTGTCTTCGTACCGGACCAGCATGGCGGTGAAATTGGGATCGACCGCACCGGGTTGCAGCCTCCAGATGCCATCTGCAACCGGAAACACGCGCAGGAGGTCACCGTTACGATCCCGTATCTCGACCGAAGTTTCAGTCAGAACAGGCGGCAGCACTGTGGCGTCGACCCAGCGGTCAACGCCATCCCGCGCCAATGCCGCCAGATAGAGAGCGCCGGCCAACGCAAATAACAGGCGCGGCACCCTAGGCATGAGCGCCGCCCAAACAAGGATATGAACGATGGCCGGTCACTGCACCTCGACCCGTCCCGTCGCCGTTCGTGCGCGGTTCTGGGGGCGATACATATCTTCGACCGAGGCCGCCGGATGGTGGAACACGCCCGGTGTGACGGCACGGGCGACGTAAGCCAGCGTCACGGTCTGGCGCCCCGACAGGTCAACCGCAGCCAGGAACCTGTCCGATCGGAACTCGGTATGCGTGGCATCAGACAGATTCAACCAGTCCAGCGACCGTACATCGCCCGATCGCAGCAGGTTCGGGTTGTCAATCTCGATCCCGGCGGCAAGAGGATCGTCTACCATCAAACGCGCCCCACCGCTTTCAAACGGCGTGACCGTCAGAACCGTGACGAACCGGTCCCCCACGGCAAATCGGCCCGCGTCAATCAGATCGCCGTCCATCGAATAATACTGCCGTTCGATTGCATAGCCGGTGCCACCGGCCCCAGGCGGATCTTCGGGAATTCCGGTCACCGTCAGGGTGATATCGGTTGCCTGACCGTCGGTCGCAGTGATGTTGACCTCTTCCGCCTGCCCGGATTGCAGAACCTGAACAAAGGGGCCGGATACTGACACGCCATTGACCGTCAAACCGGAGCCGGACGGATCAGACACCAGCGCGTGCGCCGCCAGCAGGGACCATGTGGCCTCTTGCGTGGACAGGGGAGTGCGGCCCGTGCTTACCCGTTGGATCAATGCGTTGCGGTCAATCGCCTCGCTGCCCGCATCTACCGCCAGAGTCAGCAGGCCCGCCGCATCCCGCAGGCGGGTGCCGTAATCCGCGCGCCAGTGGTTTTCCTGATCGTTCGGCACCTGTTGCAGCATCCGCGCCGCACGGACGAACATCGCGTCTGCGCGGGTCTGGTCCCCGTACGAGGCCAGCGCAGCGCCCAGTTGCGCTGCAGCCAACGGCGTGTCGAAAGCATCCCCTTTGACATCCGCATAATAGCGCAGATCGCCCATCGCCGCCGTGCCTTCCCGCGCCAGAACCATCAGGGCATAAGCGATATCCTGACCACCTTCGTCAAAATCCGGCGCATAATTGACCCGATTGCGCAGGTTATCCATGGCCTGCGCAAAAGCCTGATCCGGCACCGGGTGTCCCTGCACGCGGGCGCGTGACAGGAAATCGGTCACATAGGCGTCCAGCCAGAAATCACCGCTGCCTGCGCGCCACAGGCCAAAGGCACCGTTTGCAGCCTGACGAGTCAGGATACTTCGGATCGAGTCCGTGATGCGCTGATCCACCTCCGGGCTATTGCCCAGCCCCGAGGCCTGCGCGACAGATGACAGGTAAAGCAGCGGCAGTGCCTTGCTGGTGATCTGCTCGGTGCATCCATAAGGGTAACGGTTCAACTGATCCAGCAGGCCGGGCATATCGAACTTTGCCAGCGCTCCGGCTGACAGGATGGCCTTGGCTGAGCCGGGTTGAAACCCGTCAAAAACATCCTGCGAAAACAGAAAGCTGTCACCCGCACCCAGCGAAAAGCGCCGTGTCCGGGCAATTACGGGATCGTTGGCCCGCACCGGCATCCGCAGGGTTTGCGACAGATCGCGCCCATCTGGCGTGGTGATGGAAACGCTGATCTCTGGATTGCCGATGACATGGGCCGTTACAGGGATGTCGAACACCGCTTTGCCACCATCCTCCAGCAGAAAGCGTGCCGGTACCGGGCCCAGTTCCAGCCCACCGGTGGTGGTCAGGCCAAGCGCCATGTCTCCGGATGCACCATCCGCATGGACAATCTCAAGCCGCATCCGGCTTTGATCGCCGGGGGCCAGAAACCGCGGCAAGCTGGCCGTAACCACCACCGGGTCGCGGACGATCATGTCAGCCTCGGCCTGCCCGACGGCTTTTTGTGACCACGCGACGGCCATCAGGCGGACCGTACCATTGAAGGCGGGCAGAGGGATGTCGACCTCAACCTCGCCACCCACACCGACCTGAACCGGGCCGCTGAACACTGCCATCAGATCTTGCGTCGGTGGCGGGGACTGGCGGCGCATCCCGTTGTCATTGTCGCCGCCAGAGCGAACTGTACCCATCGTTCCGTTCATGCCGTCGATCAACCGCCCGTAAACATCACGCAGGTCCACACCCAGCCGGCGTTGCCCGAAATAGTACTCTTGCGGGTTTGGGCTTTCGAACTCCGTCAGGTTAAGGATGCCCACATCCACAGCGGCAAGGGTTAGCCAGACTGGATCATCGCTTGTAACATTTTCGACCCTAACAAGGGCCTTCTGTGTATGACGGGGTGAGGTAACCTCGGGCACCTCAATGGCAACCGACAGCGTACGATCCGCAGGATCAATGGCGGCATAGGCGACGCCCATGGCGCGTGCCGGGTTCTGACCGGCCGCAACATCCATTGGTCGGATCACTGTGGCCGTGACATAGGCACCTGCACCCCAATCTTCTGTCACCTCTATCGGGATAACTGTCTCGCCTTCCGGCACGGCAACCATTTGGCGATGGATCAGGCGGTTCGACAGCACCTCGACCTGGGCGATACCTGCCATGCGCGGAACGATGCGCAGTTGTGCGGTTTCCCCGGCCCGATAGCTGTCGCGATCCAGCGACATCTCAAGCCGGTCAGGCGTGGTCGAAGCATCTGCGGCCTGATACCAGCCTGCATGGAAATCGACAGCGGTTTCCGTAAAGGTGCCGTCTACGCGTTGAACCACCAACTCGTAACGGCCCCAGTCCACGGGCTGGGACAACGTCAAAGGGTTAGTGGCGACGTCAACGTCTCCGGTGGCAACGCGAGTGCGTCGGGTTGTCGGTTCCCAATTCCAGTTTCCGTAAAGCTGATACCATTGATACCGCGTTTCGATCTTGTTCAGCGTCCAACGCATGCGCATCGGGCTGGGGGTCAGGTCGGGTGCAAGGCCAATGATCTGAAATGCGGCCTCGGTACCTTCGGGGATTACGTCCTCGAACATGGGTTTGACACCGATCACAGGTTGCGACGGCAGGACAGGAACGCTCAGGCGACGTTCAACAGGGCGGCCCGAGCCATCGGCCAGTCGCGCAATAACCTCGGCTTCAATTGGCTGCCCTTCCGTCTCTAATGCAGGGATTTCAACAGCTATGGATGCTTTGCCGTTTGCGTCTGTGCGCGTGTCACCGAAATAGGTGCTTTTGATCGATGTCTCGGCGTCATAGCGGCCAAAGCGATACCCCTCGTAGCCTGGCACTGTGTCCGCCGGGCGTCCGATAACCTGACCGTCGATGCTCAGGTCGGACCCCGGCGCACCAAACAGATAGCGCGCGTCGATCGAAAGCGGTGGGCTGTCGCCGGTACGCAGGGGCGCGTCCGGCAGGTTCAGCTCAAAATCTATACGTTCCGGCAGGAAGTCTTCTACCAGCACTGTTTGTCGCGCCAGCGCATCGCCTTTGGGATCTGATCTGATCTCGATCCGCCAAGCGCCGCGTGGTGCATCTGCCGCAACAGGCAGACGAAAGATATGCCCCCCGGCGACGCCGCCATCCGAGACGGTTCGGCGGTATTCCACGCCGTCAGGGCGATACAGAATTGCGGTTAGGGGCAGACCCTCGATAGCCTGCGCCTCACCATCGCGCGACAGGGCGGTGAGGTGGATCACCTCTCCGGCCCGATATGCGCCGCGATCCGTGGCTAGAAAAACATCAACCGGCCCTGCAGGTGCACGCCCTTCAACACCACGATCTGACAGGTCAAAGGCAGGATCGGTCAGGGATAGAAAGCTGAAATCGCTGTCTCCGGTCGACGCCATCACCAGTGCGGGCGCGCTGGCCCCCTTGCCGCGCGTCAGACCGGGATCGAACCTGACATAACCCGATTCATCTGTCCGCGCTTGGGAGATGACCGCATTTGCGCTTGTGACCAGTGAAACCTCGACACCTTCACGGGGTGCCGCGTCGCTCAGCCCGCGCACCGTGACGTGCAATCCATCGGTGCCAAGCACGCTGCTGATCCCAAGATCGGACAGAACAAACCATTGCGTCGCGCCCGGGTCGTCATAGGGATCAGCCCCCGGAACACGGGCGGTCAGCGCATAGATGCCAGCGGGCTGATCCGCGATCGCCTCTGCCATGGGCAGGCGCGCCGTCATGGCCTGGTTTAGTTCGTTGGCCACTTCGGCGGTACTGGTCCAGATATCCTCGGCAATTTCATCGGAAAATTCTGCTTCCTGCCATTCACTAAGCGGGCGGCCGAAGAAATCCTGCTGAACCGCGCGCAACAGGTTCCGGTCGCTGACCCTCCGCAGGATCAAGTCCAGCTCGGTGACGTTGACCGTTTCAACGGGCAAAGCGGCGTCAGCGGATTTCGGCAGAACGTAGCTGCGCCCGGGAAACCGGACCGAAGGCGCCCGGTCTCGCACGTAATGGGCAAGCTCAACATTGCGGTTCAGCGCCTCGCCCGAGGCGGAGGGCAAGCCTTCGCGTAGCGTCAGGTGATAACGCTGACCATGGGCGACACCGTCAACGCAAAGCTGCCTGCCCTCAGCCTGTGCCACCAACCCGTCATCATTGCGCTGGACAAACGGGTCATAGTCGACCCCTGCCTTGACCAGCGGTTCCGAAAACTCAACACAGATCCGCGGCGCGGCGGCGTCGCTTTCAACAGAACTGTCGACCACGCGAAACCCGTATTTCCCGATGGCATCATTCAGCGCGGCCAGTACATCCTCGCGCGGTTGGATTTCCTGGGCCAGCCGCAGCACGGGGATCATATCGCGCCCGCGCTCGACCTCTTCCAGGGCGCGGGCCAATGTCATCAGGGCGGCAATCTGCGTGCCGGGAGCGTCCGCGCGCAAATAGCCATTGGTTGCGGCATTCAGCGCACGGTTGTGCAGATCGCGCCCTTCACTCCGGTCCGTAGGGTTTATCGCCAATAACAAGCGCGCGTATTCCACCCATAGATCGGGCGCGTCACTGAGCGATACGGCCACACCAGTCCAAATCATTGCCAGTCGCGGGCTGCCGGCGCTGCGTGCCGCGTCCAGAACAACCTGCAGGTCGTTACCTTGCGCCATATGAACAAAGCCCAGATCGCGCGCCTGATCAACGGCTTGCTTCAGGTCGGCGGCACCAAGTGCGCTTAACGCGTTCGCACGCGCATCAGCCAATGCTTGGGTCTGATCTGGGGTAGTTACTTTCTGCGCAGATACTGCCCCCTGATAGGCCTCTTGCCGGTTTACACCGCTTTTTGGAAAACAGGCATTGGATCGGGTGTTGTAGGTGAACGCAGTGCAAAGCGTATTGGCGGAACAGGCCTGAATGCAGGACTTCAGATCGGTATCGAAAAGGGCATCCAGATCCGAGCCGTAAAAATCTGCGTCCCGCGTCGTGACATAGCGGAAATCAGGCACTGCATCCTGCGCCTGGGTGGCGCTGGGCAAGACTAAAAGTGAAATGATGTAAGTTATTGAAATAAAAACAAAGCGGCGCATGGTGCCCTCCTCTTTGGGCACAGCGTTGCATGGCGTGCGCCTGTTGTGCAACGGCTTAAACAGTTTTTCATCCTCTGCCGGGATGCTGGGCGCAGAGCGTTCTGGAATCAATCAAATGACTCTTGCACATAAATTGGCACAGGAACGGCGCGCGCGTTTGGCAGCTGAACGGATGCTGGCCCTGAAACAGGCCGAGCTTTCGGCAGCCAATCGCAAACTCGGCCAACATGCCATGGCGTTGACCAAACGAATTGGCGAAACGCAGGCTGAGGTTGAAACCGTTCGGGATGAAAACGAAAAGGTCAAATCCGACCTCTGCGTGGCCAACGCCAAGATCGAGATTGCCGAACGACGTTTGTGGCACTCGATTCAGACAATTCAGGACGGATTTGCCTTTTTTGACGGTGACAACCGGCTGATCGGCGCAAACACCGCGTATCTGAGCGTTTTTGAAGGCCTGGACGAGGTCGCGCCGGGAATATCATACCCGCGTATTCTGCATTTGCTGACGTCAGAAGGTATTGTCGATATCCGGGATGAATCCGCGGAAGACTGGCAGGACAGAATGCTGGCCCGCTGGAGCCGCGCCAACCCGCCTCCAATCGTTATGCAGCTTTGGAACGGTCACTATATCCGCCTGATCGACCAGCGCGGCAGCGGCAATGATATGGTGAGCCTTGCTCTCAACATCACAGCGTCGGTCCGGCATGAAATCGAGCTTAAGGCGGCGCGCGAGCGAGCCGAAGCAGCAAACCGGGCCAAGTCGGCCTTTCTGGCCAATATGAGCCATGAAATCCGTACTCCGATGAACGGCATCGTTGGCATGTCCGAATTGCTGGACGAGACAACGCTGGACGAAGAGCAGCGGCTATACGTCAACACGATCCGAAATTCGGGCGAGGCGTTGCTGGTCATCATCAACGACGTGCTGGATTATTCCAAGATTGAGGCGGACAAGCTGGCTCTGCACCCGGAGCAGTTCGATCTTGAACGCTGCATTCTTGAGGTTGCGATGCTGCTACAGCCCAGTGCGCGCGATAAAGGCCTGACATTGCTGGTAGATTACGACTTGTTCTTGCCAACCCTTTTTGTGGGCGATCCTGGTCGGATACGGCAGGTTCTGACCAATCTGGTTGGCAACGCCGTCAAGTTCACCTCCGAAGGCTATGTGCTGGTCCGGGTGACAGGGGTGCCCAATCCGGATGCGCAGATCTGTGATATCCATGTTGCGATCGAAGATACCGGTATTGGCATCGACGCAGAAAAAACCGGCCATATTTTTGGCGAGTTCAATCAAGTCGAAGACGAGCGTAACCGCCAATTTGAAGGCACCGGGCTTGGTCTTGCCATCACCAAGCGGCTGATCACCTTGATGGGCGGCACGGTCTGGGTCGAAAGTGAGCCGGACCAGGGATCCTGTTTCGGTTTTCGCGTGACACTGCCCACGGTAGAAGGCCCGCAACCCGAACCTCCGAACTTGGCGGATGGTTTGAAACATGTCCTGCTGGTCGAAGATCTTGCCGTGAACCGGGCCATTCTTGCCAAACAGCTTGGGCGACTGGGGGCTGAGGTGACGGTTTGCACGTCGGGGACTGAGGCACTGTCACAGATGAATGATCAGATTGATCTGTTTCTTTGTGACCACGACCTGCCGGATATGGATGGGCTGGACCTTGCGATCTCGCTCAGGGACCGCGGGTGGGGTGACATTCCGGTGGTCGTGATGTCTGCAAGCCCCGGTTTGATTCACGCGCATCCTGCCCGTGACCTGATCGACGGTGTCTTGCAGAAACCCATCCCTCGATCCGAGTTGTATGGCAGGCTGATGGCGCTTGACAGCCCATCGTTGGAAAGGTGCCCTTTGGACGTGGGCAAAACAGTCTCTAAAAAGCGAGATTCTGAATCTGCGCACCCCCGACACATGAGGGTTCTTGCCGCAGAGGACAACCGCACCAACCAATTGATCCTGAAGAAGATGGTCAAGGATCTGAATATCGATCTTCGCTTTGCCTCGAATGGGATTGAAGCGGTTGAGATCTATCAGGAGTTCGAGCCAGATCTGATCTTCATGGATATTTCCATGCCAAAGATGGACGGCAAACAGGCAACAGCGGAAATTCGCAGGCTCGAGGTTGCAACTGGTCGCCACGTTCCCATCGTTGCCCTGACGGCCCATGCCATGGCCGGGGATGATCAGGGAATTCTGTCAGCTGGCTTGGATCATTACCTGACCAAACCGTTACACAAGAACCGCATTCACCAGATGATCCTGCAACACCAACCCGATTGCGTCTGCGCGGTCGCAGACACCATACCCGGCGTCAAAGCCCGGCGTGAGCGGGACGAAATCCCGGACCCGACCTCGCCTGGCGGACTCTTCAGGCGACTACCACCGGGTTGCAAGTTCAAGTGATCTGGGTTTCAGGCCGCATAAGGTCTGACGAAAACGGGCTTATCCGCTTCCGACAGATCAGGGCGGTATTCATAGCCACCACTGTCGAAATCCAGCAGCGCCTTAGGATCGGTCAGGCGGTGTTGGATGACATACCGCGCCATGGCACCGCGTGCCTTTTTGGCAAAAAAGCTCACAATCTTTGGGGTGCCGCCCCTATCTTCCATGAAGACCGGTGTGATGACGCGCAGGTTCAGGGCATTCAAATCCACCGCACCAAAATACTCCTGACTGGCACAATTCACCAGAATGTCGCTGTTAATTTCGGCTCCTTGCGCGTTCAGTGCCTTGCTGAGCTGATCGCGCCAGTATTCGTAAAGGTTCTTCCCTCTTCGGGTTTTAAGCTTGCTGCCCATCTCAAGCCGGTAGGGCTGTATCGCGTCGAGTGGCCGCAACACACCATAAAGGCCGGAAAGGATGCGCAAGTGGTCTTGCGCCCATGACAGCTCGTCCTCGTCCAGCGAAGCAGCTTCAAGCCCTTGATATGTGTCGCCAGCAAAAGCAAGCGCAGCCGGGCGTGTGACCTTGGCGTCGGGTGCATCCGAAAAAGCGCGATACCGGTCGCGGTTCAGGCGTGCCAGATCGTCGCTCAGGTCCATCAGTTTCTTCAGATCACCCAGCGTCAGGTTGCGAGCGGTTTTGGACAGCCGGATCGCATCCTCCTGAAAATCGGGCTGCGTTACCCCGACATTCCGCTCTGCCCAGTCCAGCCGTTTGGCCGGGGAAATCACGATCAGCATATCCGCCCTCTTTCTTGCCTGTTCGGGGGTATCTAGCCCGCCTCACGCAGCACGTCCAGAAAAGCGGCGCCAAACCTTTCGTGACGTCGATCACCCAGCACCTGTGCAATTCCACGGGGATCATCGGGGCGCAGTTGCGCAACTTTTGCCAATTGTGAGGCCGAGCAGGTCAGGGGCTTGTCGATCCCGTCCGGACCGCGCGACAGCAAAGACTGAACTTTCATCAAACGGTCGTAAATCTCACCCTGATCGCGTCCAGCCAGTTTTCGGCGCGCCGGATGAACGCTTCTTGCTTCGCCCGCGATTACTTCAAGGAACGTATCGCCATAGCGCTCCAGCTTTTTGGCGCCAACACCGCCGATCCGGGCCATATCGTCCAGCGTTACAGGGCGCTTTTCAGCCATCTCGATAAGCGTGCGGTCGGGAAAGATCACATAGGCCGGAACACGTGCAGCTTCAGACAGGGCACGGCGTTTGGCCTTGAGCGCTGACAGCAGCGGGGCGTCCTCTTCGGAAACCATTGCCTTGACCGCAGGCCGACGTACCGCATTGCGCAACGTATCCTTGCGTAAGTTGATTTGCGCCTCGCCTTTCAGGATTGGTTTTGCCGCCTCGGTCATGCGCAATGCGCCGTGACGGTCGGGGTCGGGGCGGACCAGATCGTGGCCCATCATCTGCCGGAAAATGGCCTGCCATTGCGGGCGCGTCCAATCCTTTCCGATGCCATAAGTGGACAAATCCTCATGGCGGCGGGCGCGGATTTTGTCGGTCTCGTTTCCCAACAGGATATCGATCAAATGGCCTGTACCGAACCGCTCCTCGGTCCGCAGGATCGCGGACAGGGCCATACGTACCGGAGTTGTGCCGTCGAAAACTTCGGGTGGGCTGTCGCACAGATCGCATTTGCCGCAGCGTGCTATGGTCTCGCCAAAGTAACCTAACAATGTCTGACGGCGGCATTCCAACGCTTCGGCCAGACCCAGCAAGGCGTTCAGGCGCGCATGATCGGCCATGCGGCGCTCGGGCGGCGCTAGACCCTCGTCAATTTGTGAACGCCGCAGGCGAATGTCATCGGGGCCGAACAGGGTCAGCGTTTCGGCCGGGCCGCCATCGCGTCCGGCGCGTCCGATTTCCTGATAATAGGCTTCGATCGATTTGGGCAGGTCCGCATGGGCGACCCAACGGATATCGGGTTTGTCGATGCCCATGCCAAAAGCCACTGTGGCGACGACGATCAACCCGTCCTCACGCGCGAAACGGGTTTCGACAATGCGGCGATCTTCGGGGTCCATTCCACCGTGATAGTAGCAGGCCGAGTGTCCCTCGGCGCGCAGGGCCTGAGCAATCACCTCGGTTTTGTTTCTGGTGCCGCAATAAACGATGCCGGACTGGCCTTTGCGCGCATCTGCGAAATCAAGGATCTGCTTGCGCGGCCCGTCCTTTGCGGCAAAGGCCAGATGAATGTTTGGCCGGTCAAATCCGCGCAGAAATTTGCGCGGCTCAATGCCATCGAACAGTTTTTCGACAATCTCATCCTGCGTTTCGGCGTCCGCCGTGGCGGTAAACGCGGCCAGCGGCACTTTCAGGGCGCGCCGCAACTCTCCGATCCGCAGGTAATCAGGGCGAAAGTCATGCCCCCATTGACTGACGCAATGGGCTTCGTCCACAGCGATCAGGCTGACGTTGATCCGACGGAGCATCCCAAGCGCAGACCCGGCAGCCAGACGTTCGGGCGCCATGTAAAGCAGCTTCAGCCGCCCGTCCTCCAGTGCATCCCAGACGGCCTCGGTTTCCTCGGGCGTGTTGCCGGATGTCAGCGCACCGGCCTCGACCCCGGCCTCTTGCAAGCCGCGTACCTGATCGCGCATCAGGGCTATGAGTGGAGATATAACCACCGTCACCCCGTCGCGGAGCAGGGCAGGCAATTGAAAACATAAGGATTTACCGCCACCCGTGGGCATGATCGCCATCACGTTTTCACCTGCCTTCACGGCGTCGACAATCTCTTCCTGCCCAGGGCGGAAGGCGTCGAATCCAAAGACATCTCGCAGCAAGGGTGCGGCGTCGAACATATGCGGGGGTGCCTTGTTTTAAGGTTTATCTGCTCTTAAGACAGGACAATCACATACTAAGATTCAGTGAACAAGTGGTCAGTAGAAATAGGGCGCGTTGTTGATAAGGATGATCCGCAAGGCATAGACGCCGATCAGCACCACCAGCGGGGTCAAATCCAACCCACCCATATTGGGTAGAACGCGGCGGATCGGCCCGTAAATAGGCTCTAATATCCGATTTAATCCGTACCAGATTTGTGCAACCAGTTGTTGGTGCAGGTTGAGCACCTGAAAGTTGATCAGCCAGCTCATGATCACATGGGCCAGAATGATGAACCAGACAATGTCCAGGATCAGCAGCAGGATTTGGATCAGCGACAGCATGGGATCTCCGTTTTCTTGTTGGTCGAGACCTAAGCACCCTTTCAGCAAAGAGCAAGTAGGCTGAACTCTGCGCTTGCGAATTGCCCCAAAGCCCCCTCTTATGACCGCAACAAGAAAACAGGGGCAGAAATGGCAGAAATATCCAAGCGCAGGCGTATCTGGGGCTGGTGGTTCTTCGATTGGGCCAGTCAGCCCTATCACACTCTTTTGGTCACGTTCGTGTTCGGCCCGTATTTCGCGGGCGTCGCTGCGGAGTACTATCTGGCATCCGGCCTGGACGCAGGGTCTGCAGACGCACAGGCACAGGTGGTCTGGGCTAACTGCATGACCATAGTCGGTTTGATTATTGCCTTCGGTGCACCGCTGATGGGGGCGATGGCTGATGTGTCGGGTCGGCGCATCCCCTGGATATTCGCCTTTTCCGTGATGTACGCCGTAGGTTCCGGCGCGCTTTGGTACACGATGCCCGATGGCTCGAACATGTGGTTGATGCTGTCTGCCTTCGGTCTGGGTTTCATCGGTGCGGAATACGCCCTGATTTTCATCAATTCCCAACTGCCCGATCTGGGCGACGACAGCGAAGTGGGCGAAATCTCCGGCTCGGGCTTTGCTTTTGGCTATTTCGGCGGCCTGATCTCGCTGGCGATCATGCTTGCGCTGTTTGTGGAGCAGGCCAACGGTAAAACGCTGATCGGAATGGACCCCTTGTTTGGGCTGGATGCGTCGCAACAGCAGGGCACGCGCTTTGTTGGGCCGTTTACTGCGGGGTGGTTCATCTTGTTCATGGTGCCCTACTTCCTTTGGGTCCATGACGACGAAACGACAAACAAAAAGGGCAGCGTTGCCGAGGCGCTGCGACTGTTGGCAAAATCAGTGTCTAACCTGCGCTATCGCACCAGTTTGGCCAGTTACCTGGGCTCATCCATGTTCTATCGGGATGCGCTGAACGGGCTTTACAGTTTTGGCGGGGTCTATGCCCGGCTGGTGTTGGAATGGGACCTGATCAAGATCGGTGTTTTCGGCATTGTCAGTGTTCTGGCCGCAGCGGCATTTTCCTGGGTGGGCGGCAAGCTGGACAAGAAATATGGTCCCAAGCCCGTGATTATCGTTGCGATCTGGGTGTTGATCCTTGTCTGCATCACCATCGTTTCAATGGACCGGTCCCAGATATTCGGTATCGCCATGTCCGAAGGGTCGGGCTTGCCGGATATGGTTTTCTTTGGTTGCGGTATCCTGATCGGAGGCATGGGCGGCATTCTGCAATCCTGTAGCCGGTCGATGATGGTCCGGCATACGGACCCGGCGACCCCCGTCGAAAGCTTTGGCCTTTATGGTCTGTCGGGTCGTGCCACCGCCTTTGCTGCGCCACTTCTGATCGGGATCGCCACCACGGTGACAGGAAGTGCTCGTCTGGGGGTGTCACCCATCGTTCTGTTGTTTATTCTGGGTCTATTCCTGATGCGCTGGGTGAGACCGGAAGGGGATCAGAGCAGATGATTTTAAAACGTTTTTTGGTAATTTTGGCGGCGCTTGCTTTTGCAGGCACTGCGACGGCAGAACCGCTGGCAAAGCAGTTGTTCGGGGCGCAGAAACAAGGTTCACAGCAAAAACCGGCCGCTTTCGGCAGTTATTCGCGCGGATGTGCTGCGGGGGCAGTTCAACTGCCTGAAACGGGGCCTACTTGGCAGGCGATGCGCCTGTCGCGTAATCGCAACTGGGGGCATCCGCAGACGATCGATTACGTGCAGGACCTCAGCAGGTTTGCAGCCAGCCAGCCGGGATGGAACGGTCTCTATATAGGGGATATCAGCCAGCCACGCGGCGGGCCGATGACCTCGGGCCATCGCAGTCATCAGTTGGGGCTGGACATCGATGTCTGGATGTTGCCCGGCGATAACATGCGCCTGAGCCGCAAGTCGCGCGAAAACATCTCGTCCATCTCTCTTCGTCGTTCCAATGGCGCTTACGTCAACGGAAACTGGACCAAGCAGCATCATGCGCTATTGCGCGAAGCGGCAAAAGACAAGCGCGTCGCCCGGATCTTCGTGTTTCCTGGGGCCAAGGTTCAGATGTGCGACGATGAAAAGGGGAACCGCGACTATCTGCGCAAGATTAGGCCCTGGTGGGGACATCACTATCATTTCCACGTGCGACTGAACTGTCCCAGAGGGTCAAAGGGCTGTGTGAATCAAGACCCACCCCCCAAGGGCGATGGCTGCGCTGAGGCCCGTCAATGGGTGCACAACATCCTGAACCCGCCGCCACCCGATCCGAATGCGCCGCCGCCGAAGAAACGCCGGGAATACGTTCTGTCCGACTTGCCGCAACAATGCTCCGCCGTTTTGCAATCCAACTGAGTGTAGCGCTGTTTCTTGCCCCGGTGGCCGCCGCGCTGGATGTGAAATCCGCAGCCCACCTGAATAGTTTCGTTTGGCGGCATCCAGCAAGCTGGTTTGGCGGGTTTTCAGCGCTTCACATCTCGGACGACGGACGCCATATGATTGCGCTTAGCGACCGGGCGCGGATCGTGACTGCGCTGATTGAGCGGAGCGAAGGCCAGATCGCGGATATTCACGTTCTTGGTCAATGGCCGGTGCTGTCCAGCCAAGGACACATCATGAAAGGCGGCGTAGGTGACTCCGAAGGGATCGCAGTGACGCCGGATAGCGGGATATTCATCTCGTTCGAAGGGGTGCACCGTGTCGCCTATTACCCTGCGCAGGGCTCCAGCGCGCGCGTATTGCCACGCCCGAATGCGTTCCGGAACCTTGCCGAAAATGGTTCTTTCGAAGCTCTGGCCATTGATGGACGCGGCTGGCTTTACACTTTGCCGGAAAAGAACCGCACCGCTAAGGGGGACATTCCGGTTTACCGTTGGAATGGCGACACATGGTCGACCCCGTTTGTTCTGCCACAGCGTGGCGGCTTTAAACCCGTTGCCGCGGATTTCGGTCCCGATGGGCGGTTTTACGTTTTGGAACGCAAGGTATCCTTGGTCGGTTTCCGATCACGACTGCGGCGATGGGTCGTGGTAAACGAGAACCCAGGCGCCGAGGAAACCCTGTTCGAAACCGGAACGGGCGCGCATGACAACCTCGAAGGATTGTCGGTCTGGCGCGACGGGCAGGGCCTGTTGCGCGCCACGATGATCTCTGATGACAACTTTCTGGCGGTGCAGCGGACCGAACTTGTGGAATACCTGCTGCCCGATTGACAGGGCGCAGGCAAAGGTCTAAAGGCACGGCTTGCCTTGGGACGGTCCCTTGGCCAAGTCGCCGCTACCTTGTCAAAACGGGCATCAAAACATGCAACGTAACTTTATTCCCGGCATTATTGCCATGGCCGCCATTGTTGTGGCCTCGAACATTCTGGTCCAGTTCCTGATCCTTGACGGGCTGCTGACTTGGGGTGCTTTCACCTATCCGCTGGCCTTTCTGGTCACTGACATCATGAACCGCGTCTATGGCGTTGGTCCGGCCCGCAAGGTCGTGTTTGCCGGATTTGTCACCGGTGTCATCTGTTCGCTGATCGGCAGCCAGATCATGTTGCAGGGTGACGGGTTCACCTATGCTGCCGTACCGCTGCGCATCGCCGTTGCATCGGGAACCGCTTTCCTGATCGCGCAACTGACGGATGTTACCGTGTTCAATTCCCTACGCGGTGGTCGCTGGTGGCGTGCGCCGCTGGTGTCGACGCTGGTAGGGTCGGCACTGGATACCGCGATCTTCTTCACGCTTGCCTTTTCGGCTTCGGTCACCTTCTTCGGCGCCAATGCCGACGCTGCAATCAACTGGGCGTGGGAACCTGTTCCTTTCATGCTGTCCGGCTCGATGGCACCGCTTTGGGTGACGCTGGCTTTTGCGGACTGGATGGTGAAGCTTTCACTGGCGCTGATCGCCCTGATCCCGTTCAAGGTGATCGTTGCGCGGCTGACTGCGCAGCCTGTGTAAAAAAACGCTTTGAGAATGGCACAACTTGTGGCACGCTTCTTTTCAACCGCAACAGATAGAAAAGGAGGTGATCCAGTGTCAAGAAAGAGATTGGAGAGAGGTGTCGGAACAACCGGGGGGATCGCCCGTTAGGGCAGCCCTTGGCGGAGCGCTCGCTCCGGCTGGTCGATTGATCTAACCGACCCGACCTCCTGAACTTTCGAAGGGCCGTCGTGCTGGGGCGGCCCTTTTTGTTCCCGTCACCTTCTGGGGGCGGTCAAAATTCACTATGCGCTGGGGCTGGCTGAGTTCGATCCAATGTTAGAACCCGATCGCGGCAAAGGCGTGAATACGTGTTGTCAAAGCTTCGGTGCCTGGCCGCGTGCACTTGATGTCTGGCAAAGCTGCCGAGCGGCCTGACCCGGATATCCTTCTTCCTCGCTTTCATCGAACACGACATAGGCGGCATAAGCGAATCTGGGTGCCGTTTCGACCAGCTTGAGCCACCCGTTGCAAAGTTCCGGTTCGACAACGCGCCTAGGGAAATATCCGGCCGAGGGAACCGACCGAAGATATTGCAGGCCGAGGGTGCCTATACCCAGCTGAAGGCGCGGCGCATCAAGCCCTGGAAAGTTCAGCATATGATCGGCGCGAAACTCCGGGCCCCAGTCTATCAGGATATAAGCGTTGCCCAGATCAGCGGGGAGGGCTTCCGGGCCGCTGCTGACAAGAACAAACTCGTCCTCGAAAAGCTGGAGCGCGGTCAAGCCAGGTGCGTTTCGCGGCCGGTACATGATGGCAAGATCCAGGTTGCCTTCCTCGATCTCGCGCGTGAGTGTTTCCGACGGGGCCGCTGTCGCCCGGATAGCGACGTCAGGTAGTGCCGCCATCAACTCGGGAAGGGCGTTGATCAGATAGCCGTCCCAAAGGCTTGGTGTTGCGCCGATTTCCAAAGCAGCTGCCATCGAGGCAGGCAGACCGGCATCCAGCTTGGCCTGGGTCCACGTTCGCACCAGAACCTGTGCATGTTTGAGGAAATGTCGACCGGCAATGGTCAAGGTCGCACCAGACTTGCTGCGTTCAAACACGGGCTGTCCAAGCTGTTGTTCGAGCGTTCGGATTCGCATGCTGACGGTCGATTGCGTAACATGGACCTTGTCCGCTGCATCAAGAAAAGTGCCGGTTTCAACGACCGCAAGGAAGGTTCGGGCGAGTTCAATATCCATCGTTCACCTATTTGAATATTCGATATTATTGGCGATATAAATTCGTTATTCAACGCTATGCGAATGTGCGATATACGCCTTGTAGCGCGAAAGTGCCCCCACCGGATCGGACCGCCAATCAACAGTTTTCATCGCAAAGTGGACAACCCGATCTGCGGAACAGGTGCAATCTGTCTGCCTTAGATAAGCCTCCGACACCCTAGCGCTGCACCAACCCCTCAATGGGTAAACCGCCCATTCCCTGATGGAGAACAAAATGAGTCGAGTTTCTGTTGTTGCTCTGCTCGCGTCATTCCTTGCCCTTCCGGCCGCTGCCTTGCCGGTAGGACTGGACACGGACGGTGATGGTCTGGCTTCGCTGACCGAGCTACAGACAAAGTACCCCGATATTACCAGTGAGAGCTTTGCCGAAATTGACACGGATGCCGATGGTTTCGTCAATGACGAAGAAATGGTCGCCGCGGTCGAGGCCGAGTTGCTTCCTGATCCCAAAGGTGACGAATAAGCCGGGGTTGCCAAGAACATGAGAAACCCCTCTCCACCCTACAGGTGGATGCTTGCCGGGATGGGTATCTGGTTAGTGCTGTCCCCATTTGTACTGTTCAGCCAGAAAACCCTAGCTCACGGTTCGTCTGACCGTGAGTCGCTCGCCTTCATGACGATCGGTATTGGTGTGTTGGTCATGTCAGGCGCTAGCGGCCGGGGCCACCTTCTCGCACGGGTGGCTCCGGTATTGGCGGTTGGGGCAATACTGATCGCCGCGCCGGAGGTGCTGCATTTTACCGGTCATGGTGTGGCAGTGGCAAATGCTTGGCTCACGGGATCTGCGCTGATCGCGCTCGCCGCTTGGGAGGCGCTGGCGAGCAACAGATTGCGTGCAATCCTGTAGGCTGGCGCGGGGCGGGCAACTGCCCCGCGTTTTCTTTTGGCTCCAAAATCTAAATGATCTCGTCCTCATCGAACATCGGATCGCCGTCAAGCTGGCTGGCAATCGTATCGACCCGCATTTCGACATCCGAGCCGGTCGTTTCAGCAATATGAAACAACGCGTCGCCTTCATGAACGACAGGCAGATTTGTACGCCCAACGATGATACCCGTGGTTTCGCAGATGATATCGGTCCTGAGTTCTCCGAACGGGTCGGAAATGCGTCCAAGCAGGTCACCAGCGGCGACGTATTCTCCGGCGGCTTTGAAAGTCCGCAACAGGCCACCGGCGGGCGCGCGCATCCACGAACTTGACCTGACATGGACAGGCTTTTCGCGCACAGCGGCGATGCCACGCTTGGCAACCATTCCCTTTGCGTTCATCACCCGAAGGATGCCTGCAACCCCCGCCCGCGCAGACAGTTCGTCGAAACGCAGACCCTCACCACCTTCGAACAGCAGGATATCCACACCACGCTCTTGCGCGGCCTTGCGCAGTGACCCGTCGCGCAGCTTTGAAATCAGCACAACAGGCGCACCGAACGCATCAGCGTATTTGAGGGTGACATCCGAAGCCGGAGAGACGCGGATCTGCGGCAGATTGGTGCGGTGTATCGCGGCAGAATGAAGATCAATCCCCAGGTCCGACCGCTCGACGATCTCGGTCATGAAAAGATGCGCCAGCCGACCGGCCAGCGACCCTCCTTCGCTGCCGGGGAAGGATCGGTTCAGGTCGCGCCTGTCAGGAAGGTATCGGGAATGTGTCATGAAACCAAAGGCATTCACGATCGGGATAACCAGCAAGGTACCCGCAAGCTTGTCAAGCTGTGGCGCCCGAAGCAGCCGCCGTGCGATCTCCACGCCGATCACCTCATCGCCGTGAACGGCGGCACTGACAAACAGGACCGGTCCGGGGCGGCGGCCGTGAACCACGTGTACTGACATGCTCACTGGGGTATGATCCGACAGCACGCTGACCGGCAAATCCAGAGTGGTTCGTGTACCGGGCGGTACGCGAAAACCCCCGATTTCAAAGGGACCGCGCATCGCCTCTACCCACGGCCTCGTGTCTTCGTGTTGCCTTTGGCCGCATTCTTTTCGAGAAATTCGATGATTTTGCCCGCGACATCGATGCCGGTGGCCTTTTCAACGCCTTCAAGCCCGGGTGAGGAGTTCACTTCCATAACCACGGCACCGTGATTGGCCCGCAGCATATCGACACCACAGACATTCAGGCCCATCGCTTTGGCCGCACGCACGGCTGTCGAGCGTTCCTCGGGCGAGATTCTGATGGGCTTGGCGCTGCCACCCCGATGCAGGTTTGATCTGAACTCGCCCTCGGCCCCTTTTCGTTGCATCGCCGCGATCACCTTTCCACCGACCACAAGCGCACGAATATCCGTGCCGCCTGCTTCCTTGATGAACTCCTGTACCATGATGTTGACCTTGGCACCGCGAAACGCCTCGACCACGGATTTTGCCGACCGGTTTGAATCCGCAAGCACCACGCCGATGCCCTGCGTGCCCTCCAGCAGCTTGACCACCAGCGGAGCGTCCCCTGCCAGTTTGAGAACTTCGTCGGTCTGTTTCGGGTCATGCGCGAAGGTGGTGACCGGCAATCCGATCCCGTCACGTGCCATCAGCTGCATGGACCGCAACTTGTCACGGGATCTGCCAATTGCAACCGACTCGTTGAGCGGAAAGACACCCATGATTTCGAACTGCCGCAACACGGCCAGCCCATAGAATGTGACCGAAGCGCCGATCCGTGGGATCACCGCGTCATAGCGCCCAAGCTTCTTACCGTCGTAATAAACCTCGGGTCGGCGCGACGCGATATTCATGTAACAGCGTAGCGTGTTCACGATATCCAACTGGTGCCCGCGTTGTTCAGCAGCCTCTTTCAGACGCTGGTGGGAATACAGGTTTGGATTTCGGGCAAGCATGACAAGCTTCATTGATGTCGTCCTTCTGCGTCCTTGGATCTTGTCTTGCTTTTCATCTTTTTCGGATCTTTTCGTGCATCCAGAAGATATGAGTGGCCGGGATCGACAAGGATCCCACGCCTGCGAATGGCGGTACGGCCAAGGATCAGATCAAACTCCATCCTCGCGCGATTGGCCAGCGAAACGTCGATTAGCCACCGATGCCGTCCAAGCAGAAGCTGTGTTCTGACGATCAACCGGCGTTCCGGAATGCCACCAGTGTTCTTGATTTCCCGCTCGTCTACAACCCGCGTACGCACCCGGCCCGATGACCGGCGGTTATGGACCGGGATCATGAACTCGACCCATCGTTCGCCATCAACCTCGAACACGGTCTGGTCCACGGCATGCAGGGCTGCGGTTCTGGCACCTGTGTCTATCTTTGCCGGAATATGCTCGATCCCGAAATCAGGCAGGCTGATCCGCTCGCGCCATCCTATGACTTCGGGGTATCCTGTTTGTTTGACCATGGCGACTAAGCCACGCTGTCATCATTGGCGCGCCGGTAATTCACAAACGAATTCGCGCTCATTACAACGTAAAAACTATCCATATCGATTAACACGTACCCAAGTTCAAAAAGCGCGATCGACAGGGCGCGGATATCTGTTTCATACAAACGCCTGCGCCTGGCGATCCGACGCACCAGCTTGTCCGGAATGCGATACCGTCCGCTGACCTTGCCGCCAAACTCCTGATCGTACAAGGCGGCCAGACGTTCGGCTGCGGCTGATATCCAGTCATTTTCCTGCATGCACTTTCTTACAAATCAGAATTTTTTTTGTCTATAGGCAAATATTTTCTGTTATATGGGTGAAAGTAAGAAACTTTTACCCCCACAGGTCGGCGGATGAGCGATACGGACTCCTTACCAAGGGAAACAGGGACGCAGCTTCAGCTGGCGTTGGAAAATCGCGACGGGGCGGCGCTGGCAGACCTGCTTGATCCGCTTTCGCTTAGCGATGCCTTGCGGGAATTGCTCAACCTGCCCGTTGACCAGCGAAGCGCCGCGCTCTCGTTGCTGCCGCCGGAACGTGCGGCCGAACTGGTCGAAGAAGCGCCAAACGCGCTGGCGGTCGATCTTGTTGAACGCATGTTTTCCGATCAGGCCGCCGAAATTATCCTTGAGCTGGATTCCGACATTCAGGCGGATGTCATCGGGGAACTTGAAGACGCCGATGCAGAAGCGATCCTTGCCCGGATGAATCCGGAAGATGCGGCGGATGTCCGGCGACTGGTCGAGTATGACGACGATGTCGCCGGTGGTCTGATGGTGGCCGAAGCCTTTACCTTTTCCGATGGTGATACAGTCGGAAAGGTTCTGCGGCGTTTCGCTCATGAAGAGTACGACCTTGAACGTTACCGTGGCCAGCACCCTTACGTTTTGAATTCCGATGGCGTGCCTGTCGGGGTGCTTTCATTACGTAGCCTGCTGTCCACACGGCGAAGCATCAAACTCACCGATATCATGGTGCCCCCTATCACGGTTCCGGCCAGCATGCCGCTGGAAGAACTGGAGGACCTTTTCGATGAGCACCCTTTTCTTGGGTTGCCGGTTGTCGAAACGGACGGGAATCTTGTGGGTGTCGTTTCCCGCTCTGCCGTGAATGAGGCCCTGCTGAAGCGCGCGGAATCGGCAAGCCTGAAACGCCATGGTGTCTTTGGAGACGAACTGCGATCGATGCCTTTGCCGCTCAGGGCGCGGCGGCGGCTTCAATGGCTGTCGGCCAACATCGTGCTCAACGTAATCGCGGCCAGCGTGATTGCCGCCTACGAACAGACCCTTTCTGCCGTGATCGCTCTGGCTGTGTTCCTGCCGATGGTCTCGGATATGAGCGGTTGTTCCGGCAATCAGGCCGTTGCGGTCAGCATGCGCGAGCTGTCGCTTGGTCTGGTCCGGCCCATTGATGCTATGCGGGTCTGGCTAAAAGAGGTTTCGGTCGGCATCATCAACGGCTGTGTCCTTGGCCTGCTGATCGGACTCGTTGCCTGGATGTGGAAAGGAAACCCGTTTCTGGGTTTGGTGATTGGCGGCGCGCTGGGTTTGAACACGATCATCGCGGTATCGATCGGTGGCGTTCTGCCTTTGCTGTTAAAGCGCATCGGTCAGGACCCGGCGGTCGCCAGTGGCCCTTTGCTGACAACGATCACAGACATGGCAGGGTTTTTCCTGGTCCTGAGCCTTGCAACAGCGATGATGCCGCTCCTGAATTAGTGTTTTTCATGCGCCCCGATCAACACAGGGGTCGGGCGCTCAACCACGAGGAAGACATGACGATCTCAAGCATTGTCAAAACGCAGAACCTTAAAAAGCCGCCATTTTGCGACACTGACACAACGGTGTTCGATGCGGCCGTCACCATTGCGTTGCTGGATGTGAACGCGCTGGCGGTTCTCAGCGAAGGGAAGCTGGTCGGGATAATCACGGATCATGACGTGCTGCTGTGCCTGGCGGATTCCGGCTCAGCTTTCTACAAGCAGACAGTGGGTGACTGGATGACGGAAAAACCTGTCACCTGCGCGCTGGGCTCGAAGTTGTCCAGTGGTCTTAATCTGATGGCCAAACACAAAATCCGAAATCTTGTCGTAACTCAGAATGGAAAAGCAATTGCCATCGTCAGCAGTAAAGAAATCCTGGCACGGGTGCATGAGGAAGACGAGTTGGAGCTGAATGTGTTGCGTGACATCGCCCGCGGTGCTCAGGGCCAATCAATAGCCTGACACCCCGGTTCCATGTCTGCTCACTCTACATTCAAGGCCGCTATGGAAAGTCACTGTTAAAGATGGAAATGCTGACTGTCCAGGTGCCATCCGTCTGGCGTTTCAGGACGTTCACAAACTTCCCTTTCTCCGGCGGGTCAGAATCAGCGATAGCAAAAGACCCGACCTGATAGGCGGTACCTCCATCCACACTGAAATCGATCAACTCATTTGTATGCGTTCCACCGGTGTTTTCTTTCATTCTTTCCCGATAGGCTGCGATGAACGCCTCGCGCCCGCGCAGCAGGGGTTCTCCGGGCGCCAACAACATGACGTCTTCGGTAAAGAACGCAGCGCAGCCAGCAGCATCGCCTCGGTTAAATGCCTGATTGTACGCTTCATCAAAGTCTTCGAGCACGCGCCTCATATCCATGACGATCCCTTTCACAACCAACATTCACGAAAGATCGTTGCAGCCCTTCGCGCATTCGATTCTGCATAAGTAACGCAATATGGCCACAGCGTTGGCGGCACCTGACGTTAAATGAGCTGGGCTTGGAATACCTGACGGCGAACGCAACTGATGCGAACGGACGTCCCAGCCACCGCCAGGATTCTGCATTGTGCGAACTGCCAAAGCAGGCTTGATCGCACATATGCACTGCGCTAGGCACCGAGGATGAGGAGACTTGCTGAAATGCTGTGCCGCTATGGCTTACGCCCGCCCGCTTGTTGCGGGTTTCCGACGGCTCGGGTCAGGATCGCGACTCTTCCTTTTCATTCGCCCAAGTCACCAAGCTGACACTGACATGCTGCGCATCACCGAAGATATTGCTCTGCAAGACTGGGAAATGACCGAGAGCTTTGTGCGGTCGTCCGGTCCCGGAGGGCAGAATGTCAACAAGGTGTCGACCGCAGTCGAGCTGCGCTTCGAAGCGGTACGCTCACCGTCCTTGCCCGATCCGGTCAAGGTCCGGCTAAAGCGACTGGCCGGGCGACGCTGGACCAAAGACGGCGCGATCATCATTCAATGTGAGGAAACACGCTCGCAGGCCCGCAACCGTGAAATCGCGCGCGCGAGGCTGGCAGAACTGATCGCCCGCGCGCTGGTCAAACCCAAACGGCGGATCGCAACGAAACCGACCTATGGTTCGGTCAAGCGTCGACTTGCCGCGAAAAAGGCGCGTGGCGACGTCAAGGCGCTGCGGGGCAAGGTGTCTGAAGATTGATCTGGCATCTTGCCGGGGCGTTGATAGTCTGGCCCGCAAAGGCTGCAAAAGGGCAACGTCATGAGGCTGGAGGGAAAAACCGCAATCGTCACCGGTGGTGCATCGGGTTTTGGCGCGGGGATCGTGCAGAAATTCCTGGCCGAAGGCGCACGCGTCATGATCGCGGACATCAATGGTGACGCAGCCGCTGATATGGCGGGGCAACTTGGGGCCGGGGTATTGGCGCACCAGGTCGACGTCGGCGACAGGGCTTCAGTTCAAAAGATGGCGGACACGGCACTCGCCGCCTTTGGGGCGCTCGATATTCTGGTAAACAACGCAGGTGTCACCCACTTGCCAACCCCTCTGGAAAATGTCACCGAGGATGATTTCGACCGGGTCTTCAAGGTGAACATGAAGTCCGTCTATCTGACCGCCCGGGCATTTGTTCCCCATATGAAGGCGCGCGGCGCGGGTGCAATTCTGAACGTAGCCTCGACGGCGGGCCTGTCTCCGCGCCCGAATCTGAACTGGTACAACGCGTCCAAAGGGTGGATGATCACGGCAACCAAGACCATGGCGGTCGAACTGGCCCCAACCGGCATACGCGTGAACGCGATCTGCCCAGTGGCGGGCGAAACACCGCTGTTGAAATCTTTCATGGGCGAAGACACGCCCGAGATCCGCGCCAAGTTCCTGGCGACCATCCCACTGGGACGGTTTTCAACACCCGAAGATATGGCCAACGCCGCCTGTTTCCTGTGTTCGGACGAGGCCAGCATGATCACCGGCACCGCGCTCGAGGTCGATGGCGGCCGATGTATCTGATCCGATCTTCATCTGGCCAAAAATATCCCCGCCGGAGGCAGCGCGCGCCCGCGCGCTTCCCCGCACCAATCCCGAGTTCAAGATGATCCCTGGACCAAGAAACCTGATTACCGATGTCCCCGGCCTGGCAGTTGGAAACGCTCAGGACGATGCGCTGAAGTCCGGGACCACGGTCCTCACGGCAGATAAACCGTTCGTTGCGTCGGTCCATGTGATGGGCGGGGCACCTGGTACGCGCGAAACCGATCTGCTTGCGCCTGATAAAACCGTCACAGGGGTGGACGCGCTGGTTCTGTCCGGCGGATCGGCCTTTGGACTGGACGCCTGCTCGGGTGTTTCAGATGCGATGTGGGCTGAAGGGCGCGGGTTTCCCGTCAGTTCAGCGAAGGTTCCGATCATTCCCGGCGCGATCCTGTTTGACCTGCTCAATGGCGGTGCAAAGGATTGGGCGGAAAACCCCTATCGTGCGCTGGGGCGGGCTGCTTATCTGGGCGCTTCAAAAGATTTTGATTTGGGGTCCGTCGGGGCGGGCACCGGGGCGTTGGCCGCAATGCAGAAGGGCGGGCTTGGCTCTGCCTCGTCCATTCTGCCTGATGGAGTCACGGTCGGGGCCCTCGTTGCGGCGAACCCGCTGGGCAGTGTTACAACACCGGGTGACCGGCATTTCTGGGCAGCCCCCTTCGAAGTTGGCGATGAATTTGGCGGGCTGGGCCCCGATATGTCGCCGGATCAAAGCCGGATCCGCCCCAGCCGAAAAGCGATGGCCATGAGGCCAGCGCAATCCGAGCGGACAAACACGACCATCGCCATCGTTGCCACGGATGCCGCATTGACCAAACCACAATGCCAAAGGTTGGCCGTTGCCGCCCACGACGGAATTGCCCGGGCGATCCTTCCCGCACACACACCCGGCGACGGTGATCTGGTTTTTGGCGTCAGTACCGGCGCCCGCCCCATCGCATCCGAAGCCGATCTCGCTCTGATCGGGCACGCGGCTTCGCTGTGCCTGTCCCGGGCCATTGCGCGGGCGGTCTATCTGGCGACCCCGGCGGAAGGAGACCTGTTGCCCTGCTGGACCACTGTACATGACTTAAGTTAAGGACACACCATGTGTCGCAGTGGCACTGTAGATGCGCGCGGCAATCCGCGCGTTGACACTTTTATGCGCCGGGGGTCCATTCGGTGCAGCCAATTTGTATCGGAGCACAAGCTATGAATCGTATCCTCACTATCGCAATCGCTGGCCTGCTGGCGCTGCCCGCTCATGCCGAAGGCGATGCCGAAGCCGGTGAGAAAGCTTTCAACAAATGCAAGTCCTGCCACATGATCGCTGATCCGGCCGGAGAAGTCATCGTCAAAGGCGGAAAAACCGGCCCCAACCTCTATGGCGTCGCTGGCCGCACTGCCGGAACCTACGAAGACTTCAAATATGGCGACAGCATCGTCGCAGCCGGTGAGAAGGGTTTGGTCTGGGATGAGACGTCCTTTGTGGAATACACGCAGGACCCTAAGGGCTTCCTGCAATCTTATTTGGACGACACCGCTGCCAAGTCGAAAATGACCTTCAAGCTGAAAAGTGGCAGTGAAGACGTCTTTGCCTATATAGTCAGTGTATCAGGCGAATAAACGCTAGCATTGTGCACCCACGCACAAGGACCAAAGGCCGCAGCCCCTGCGGCCTTTGGTGCGATTGATACCAGTGTAGAACAGCGCCACTTTGGTATCTGACGGCAAACCGCAGAGTGTGCCGCAACGCCAAGCCGACCCGGCAATAGCTAAACCCAACATCAGCGCCCGTCAGGCGGATTGGCAGCAGGAGAGGACAGATGGGCATTATGATCCCGGCTTGGGTTGATGGTGAATTGACCCCGGTAGACAAACTTGAAGCTCACGAAAAGGGCCTCAAGCACAAGGCCGTGTCGGTGTTTGTCGTAAGGGGCACCGAGATTTTGTTGCAGCGCCGGGCGCTGGGCAAATACCACACGCCCGGCCTGTGGGCGAACACTTGCTGCACGCATCCCGACTGGGACGAAAGCTCCTCAACCTGCGCCGTGCGCCGCTTGAACGAAGAGCTGGGGATCAAAGGTCTTTACCCTGAATACCGTCACCGTTTGGAATACCACGCCGATGTTGGGAACGGCATGGTGGAAAACGAAGTTGTCGACGTTTTTCTGGCCCATGTGCGCGGACCGCTGAAAATCGCACCTAATCCGGACGAAGTCATGGATATCCGCTGGATCGACTACCATGACCTGTTGGCCGAAGTGGCCCGCCACCCGGACCGGTTTACACCGTGGCTCAAAATCTACCTGCACAACCATGCGGACACGATTTTCGGCCCGGACCTGATCATTTCTGCCAAATCCTGACGCACTCCGAAAATCCCTGCCTTGCAAGGGCGGCCCAAGCCGCCTAAATCAACGCGTCATGGCCAAGCAGAAGACAGACCCGAATTACAAGGTAATCGCCGAAAACCGGCGCGCCCGCTTCGATTACGCAATCGAAGAGGACATTGAATGTGGCATCATCCTGCAAGGGTCCGAGGTCAAATCCCTGCGCGCGGGCGGCTCGAACATCGCCGAAAGCTATGCCACGGTCGATGACGGAGAGCTCTGGCTGGTCAACAGCTATATCGCGCCGTATGAGCAGGCCAAGATGTTCAAGCACGAAGAACGTCGCCGCCGCAAACTGCTGGTGTCCCGCAAGCAGATGTCGAACCTGTGGAACGCGACGCAGCGCAAGGGCATGACTCTGGTGCCGCTGGTTCTGTATTTCAACCACAGAGGACTGGCCAAGGTTAAAATCGGCATCGCCAAGGGTAAGAAAACCCACGACAAGCGCGAAACTCAGGCCAAGCGTGACTGGTCAAGGCAGAAGCAGCGCTTGTTGAAAGATCACAGCTAGAACGCCATCGCCGCCTGAACCGCCCGTTGCCAGCGATCATAGGCCGCGTCGCGTTCGGCTTGTTCTTGCGTGGGCTCGAACCGGCGGTCCAGCGCCCATGTTTGGGCAAAACCGGCCTGATCCGGGTATATCCCAGCTTTCATACCTGCCAGCCATGCGGCGCCAAGGGCGGTCGTTTCCTGCATAACCGGGCGATCCACCGGGGCACCCAGACAATCTGAAAGACCTTGCATTGTCCAGTCAGATGCACTCATCCCGCCATCGACGCGCAGGATGACATCCGCCTCGGCCCCCCAGTCGCCCTGCATGGCGTGCCACAGGTCGCGGGTCTGAAAGGCGATGCTTTCCAGCGTGGCACGGGCAATCTCGGCCCGGCCGGAATTGCGCGTCAGACCGAACATCGCACCGCGGCAATCCGGCTTCCAGTAAGGAGCCCCAAGGCCCGTGAATGCGGGCACCAGGATCACATGCTGGTTCGGGTCGGCCTGCGCTGCCAGATCGCCGCTTTGCGGGGCCGAATCGATGATCTGCAACGCATCGCGCAGCCATTGCACGGCGGCCCCGGCGATAAAGATCGACCCTTCCAGCGCATAGGTGCGCTGACCGTCCAATTGGTAAGCGATTGTCGTCAGAAGACGGTTTTTCGATTCAACCGGCTGCGCGCCCGTGTTCAGCAGTGCGAAACAGCCCGTGCCATAGGTTGATTTCATCATACCGGGCTGGAAACAGGCCTGACCGATGGTGGCCGCCTGCTGATCGCCTGCCACACCCAGAATGGGGATGTTCCCGCCAAGCAAGGTGGTTGCGCCGAAATCCGAGGCGCAATCCTGCACGTTAGGCAACATATGAACGGGTACATCCAGCAACTCGCAAATCTCAGCACTCCAGGCGCCTTTGTGAATGTCGAACAGCAGGGTGCGGGCGGCGTTGGTGGCGTCAGTGGCATGGACACGACCTTCGGTCAGACGCCAGATCAGGAAACTGTCGATGGTGCCGAACAGCAACTCTCCGGCCTCAGCCCGCGCGCGTGCGCCTGAAACGGTGTCCAGCAGCCATTTGACCTTGGTTCCCGAGAAATAAGGGTCCAGCAGCAGGCCGGTCTGGGCGGTGACGTCATCCTCACACCCGGCCTGCTTGTATCGGGCGCAGATTTCGGCGGTGCGGCGGTCCTGCCAGACAATCGCGTTATGGATGGCCTTGCCGGTCTGCTTGTCCCAGACCACGGTGGTTTCACGCTGGTTGGTGATACCAATACCCGTGATCTGGTCAGCCGAAACACCGGCGCTTTCCATCACCTCGCGACACACATGCATGACGCTGGACCAGATATCCTCGGGGTCGTGTTCAACCCAACCTTCTTGCGGGAAATGCTGGGGGAACTCCTGCTGAGCGGTGCCAACACGGTTCATCTGCCCGTCGAACAGGATCGCGCGCGAGGACGTGGTGCCCTGATCAATTGCCAGAATAAAGGTCATGTCCGCTCTCCCCGGTGTCATTTTGCGCGACTTTAGCGCAAACAACGGCGCCGGGGCCAGAGCAGAAATCAGACCGGATCGACGGGAATATTGTCGATCAGGCGGACGCCATCGGCCCAGGCCGTGACGAACAAGCGCGCGGGTTTGCAGGCATTGGGCAGGCTTTCCAGCGTCTCGGCGCAGCGCAGATCGATATATTCCACCTCGGTAAAACCAGCGTCCAATAATGCGGCTTTTGCGTCTTGCGCCAGCACCGTGAATTCCTTGCCAGCGGCAAGCTTATCCGCCACCCGCCGCATGACCTCGTTCATGCGGGACGCGACCTTTACGCCCTCGGGCGACAACAGCAGATTGCGCGACGACATCGCCAACCCCGAAGGCTCGCGCACGGTTGGGCAGCCAACAACCTCGATGGGAATGTCCAGATCGCGGGCCATGCGGCGCACCACCAGCAGCTGCTGGTAGTCTTTTTCCCCGAAATAGGCTCGATCCGCCTGCGTTTGCAGGAACAGCTTGGCCACTACAGTTGCCACGCCTTCGAAATGGCCGGGGCGGAAAGGGCCTTCCATCATGTCGGTCAAACCGGCCACGGATACCGTGGTGGAAAAGCCGTCGGGATAGATTTCCTGAGGGTCCGGCACATAGATCGCATCCACGCCATAAGGGGCCAGCTTTTGCGCGTCTTCATGTTCCGTGCGGGGATAGTTCGCCAGATCTTCGGGGTTGTTGAACTGCTTGGGGTTCACAAAGATCGTCACGATCACCCGGTCACAGTTTTCCTTTGCGGCCTGCGCCAGCGACAAATGCCCTTCGTGCAGTGCGCCCATTGTCGGTACAACGCCGATAACGTCACCTGCGCGGTGCCATTCTGTCGTCTTGGTTCGCAGTTCCGCCAGCGAGCGCAGGGTCGGCGCGGTCACGTCTTTGGTCCTTTCGCCGGAGCCTGATCAGCAAAGACATGTTCGTCCGCCGGAAATGTTCGCGCACGCACTTCGGCCGCATAATCTGCGATGGCGGCTTCGGCCAACGGGCCAAGCTCGGCATAGCGTTTGACGAATTTGGGTTTGAAGGCGGTGAAAAAGCCGACCATGTCATCGACGACCAGAATCTGACCGTCACAACCGGCGGAGGCTCCGATTCCGATGGTGGGGATGGCAACCTGTTCGGTGATCCTGTCGGCCAGACCTTGCGGCACTTTCTCAAGCACCACGGAAAACGCGCCAGCCTCGGTCACGGCGCGGGCGTCTGCCATGACGGTTTCGGCCTGCTCGTCACGCCCCTGCACCTTGTAGCCGCCCAGTGTGTTGATCGATTGCGGCGTCAGACCGATATGGGCCATCACCGGGATGCCGCGCCTGACCAGAAAGCGGATGGTTTCGGCCATCTCGACACCGCCTTCCAGCTTGACTGCCCCCGCACCTGTTTCCGCCATCAGCCGCGCCGCGTTGCGAAACGCTTGTGCCGGGCTTTCCTCATAGCTGCCAAACGGCATGTCGATAACCATCATCGCCGTGCTCAGCCCGCGTGCGACGGCCTGACCGTGCAGGATCATCATCTCCATCGTGACACCAAGGGTGGATTCCAGCCCGTGCAAAACCATCCCGACGCTGTCCCCCACAAGAACAAAGTCACAATGCGTGTCCATCAGGCGCGCCATAGGCGTTGTGTATGCGGTCAGCGAGACCAGAGGCACGCCGCCTTTTCGGGCGCGAATATCTTCGGCGTTCGGGGCCTTTTTGCGGGCGGTGGCGCTCATGGTTGGCTCCTGCAGGGCTTATGTTGCAGTGCGGCATAGCAGATCGGCCGGGGCCAAAGAAACCCCGGTTGCGCGAACATTCCCTTGATTGACCTCAGGTTTAAAGGAACACTGCCGATAAAACGGCCCGGAAAACATGGGCGCAGATTTTCAGTTGGGAGAGTTCACATGACAAAACACGTGCTTCGAACATTCGCGTCGACCGTGGCGATTGGCGCCAGCCTGTTGGCGACGCAGGTTTTGGCCAAATCCGACATCACCATCGCCATGCAGTTGGAACCCCCGCATCTGGATCCGACCAGCGCCGCAGCTCAGGCCATCGATTCGGTTGTCTACACCAACATCTTCGAAGGTCTGACCCGTTTCATGGGCGACGGCTCGGTCGTGCCCGGCCTTGCGGAAAGCTGGGAGATTTCCGAAGACGGCAAAACTTATACCTTCAAACTGCGCGACGGCGTGACCTTCCATGACGGCACGACTATGGATGCCGAGGATGTCAAATTCAGCCTTGACCGGGCCACGGCCGAGGACAGCGCCAACGCGCAGAAAGCTCTGTTTGCAGGGATCGAAAGCGTCGAGGCCGTGGATCCACTGACGGTCAGGATCACCCTGGCCGATCCGAACGGCAACTTCCTGTTCAACCTTGCCTGGGGTGACGCGGTGATCGTCGCGCCCGAAAGCATCGAGAACATCAAGACAAACCCGGTTGGTACAGGTGCATTTACCTTTGGCGACTGGGTTCAGGGCGACAGCATAACACTGAACCGCAACCCCAATTATTGGGGCGATCAACCCGCTTTAGAGACTGCGACGTTCAAATTCATCTCAGACCCGACAGCCGCTTTTGCGGCCATGATGGCCGAAGATGTGGACGTGTTCGACAACTTCCCGGCACCGGAAAACCTGCCCCAGTTTGAAGCTGACCCGCGGTTTCAGGTTCTGGTTGGATCGACCGAGGGTGAAACGATCCTGTCCACCAACAACAAACAGCCGCCATTCAATGATATTCGTGTCCGGCAGGCGTTGGCCCATGCAATTGACCGGCAGGCCATAATCGACGGCGCCATGTTCGGATACGGCACCCCGATCGGGACACACTTCGCGCCACACAACCCCGCTTATGTCGATCTGACGGGCCAGTCCGCGTATGATCCCGAAAAGGCCAGGGCTTTGCTGGCAGAGGCGGGATTTGAAAACGGGTTCGAGACAACTCTGCACTTGCCACCGCCATCTTATGCGCGCCGGGGCGGTGAAATCATCGCCGCACAGCTGGCCGAGGTCAGCATCACGGCCGAGATCATCAACGTCGAATGGGCCCAGTGGCTGGAATCGGTGTTCAAGGGCAAGGAATTTGGTCTGACCATCGTCAGCCATACCGAACCGATGGATATCGGCATCTATGCGCGGCCCGACTATTACTTCCAGTATGACAGCATCGACTTTCAGACGCTGATGGAGACGCTGAACACCACCACCGACCCCGAGGAACGGACCCGTCTTCTGGGTGAGGCACAGCGCCTCATCTCGAACGATTATGTCAATGGGTACCTGTTCCAGCTGGCCAAGCTAGGCGTCGCCAAGGCCGGTGTTCAGGGCCTGTGGGAGAACGCACCGACTGCGGCAATCGACCTGACTTCCATTTCCTGGTCGGAATGACACCAGTTGGCTGGGCCTGTTTGACGGGCCCAGCCTCACCATTGCGAAATGCGTTTCTTAACGATCATGAATAGCTTTGTTGCCGGAATCCTTCTTTTTCTTTTCGCGTCTGTCCTTCCAGGCGCAGGTTTTGCGCAGGGCTTGTTCCAAGGACAGCAGGACACCCTAGTGGGAACCCCCGACAACCCGCTGCAAGTCGGGGTTGGTATCAAGATCGACCAGATTACCAGCGTCGATCAACAATCGGAAAACTATGGTGCCGTGGTTGTTTTGCGGTTCGAATGGACAGACCCGGAACTGGCATTTGATGCGGCAAGCCTAGGTCGTGATTTTCGGGTTTTTGAACCGCCCGCTTTCGTGAAATACGCCGCTGAGCTGGACGTCGTAACCCCGGCTTTTGTTATCCACAACCAACAATCCAACCGATGGATTCATGAATCTGCAGTTGCCGTGCGACATGACGGTCATGTGACCTTTGTCGAAAAATCCTCGCTGACTTTGCAGGCTCCGCATTTCAACTTTCGCAAATACCCTTTCGATACACAGGAATTTCACTTCGAAGTCGTATCGGTGTTTCCTTCGCAGTTCGTTCATTATCACTCGCTTGATGAATACTCCGGTCTGGGTGACATGCTTGGCGAAGAGGAATGGATACTCGGCAATGCCAGGGCTCTGACTTCAACGACGACCGGTTTGTCGGGCGACGAAAGCGACCGGGTCGAACTTGTCTTCGAAGGCACCCGGCACCTGACTTATTACACCATCCGCATATTCCTGCCGATGCTAGTGCTGATCACAGTGGGATGGGCGCTTTTCTTTCTGGATGAATACCGGAAACGGATCGAGATCGCAGGCGGCAACCTGTTGGTCTTTGTGGCCTTCAACTGGGCCATTTCCGCTGACTTACCCAAGCTTGGCTATCTGACGTTTCTGGATTTCATTCTGCAATGCATGTTCCTGATGACTGGAACGATTATCGTCTTCAGCGTGATGCTGCGCAAATTGAAGACCTCCGGTCGGGAAGAGACGGCCAAAAAGCTCGACAATTACGCGATCAAATGGATTTACCCGTTGGGGTATGCAGCCATCATCGGCTATGCCGTCTTTGCCTTTCTGATGACGTCTTAGGCGCTGAATCCTACATTCTATGTAGTTCTGAAATCGCGTATATATCCTTGGCTACCGGCTTTTCTGACCCTTGTCGGCGTTGCAGGGCAGGGTGGCGGACACCGCGCTGCCAGCGACAGCGAAAATCGCAAGATTAACCATGCCCTGCTGATTGCCGTGGTGTCTGATTCAACGCAACAGATGTCGGATTCAAGAGTATCCAAATTCGGTTATTTCGCGGATTCTGAAAAAAAGGTCCGATTCATGCGATACTCTGGTTTCAAGGTCATCAAAGAGGCTCTTACCGGGCACAAAGGGTGGACACCGGCCTGGCGCGAGCCAGAGCCCAAGCCACATTACGACATCGTCGTCATCGGCGGTGGCGGTCATGGCCTATCTACGGCGCATTACCTGTCCAAGGTATTTGGCCTCCGCAATGTGGCGGTGATTGAAAAAGGTTGGATTGGTGGCGGCAATGTCGGGCGCAATACAACCATCATCCGCTCCAATTACCTGCTGGACGGCAACGAACCTTTCTACGAGTTCTCGCTGAAACTGTGGGAAGGTCTTGAGCAGGACGTAAACTACAACGCGATGGTCAGCCAGCGCGGGATCATCAACCTGATCCACACAGACGCCCAGCGCGACGCCTTTACGCGACGTGGCAACGCCATGATCCTGAATGGCGCGGATGCCGAGTTGCTGGATGCCGAACAGGTGCGCAAGGAATACCCGTTCCTGAACTTCAACGATGCCCGGTTCCCGATCAAGGGCGGGCTTGCCCAGCGGCGCGGCGGCACGGTTCGGCACGACGCGGTGGCCTGGGGATATGCCCGGTCGGCAGACAGCCACGGTGTCGATATCATCCAAAACTGCGAAGTGACCGGTTTCCGTATCGAAAACGGAAAATGTCTGGGCGTTGAAACTTCGAAAGGGTTCATTGGCGCAGGCAAGGTTGGCTGTGCCGTGGCCGGGAATTCGGGACGTGTCATGGGCATGGCGGGTATGCGGCTGCCAATCGAAAGCCATGTCCTGCAAGCCTTCGTTTCAGAAGGTCTTAAGCCGGTTCTGCCCGGCGTGATCACCTTTGGCGCGGGACATTTCTATGTCAGCCAGTCCGATAAGGGCGGGCTGGTCTTTGGCGGCGATATCGACGGGTACAATTCGTACGCACAACGCGGCAACCTGCCGGTGGTCGAAGATGTCTGCGAGGGCGGCATGGCCCTGATGCCGATGATCGGTCGCGCGCGTCTTCTGCGGATGTGGGGCGGGATCATGGATATGTCCATGGATGGATCGCCCATCATCGACCGGACCGGCATCGATGGCCTCTATTTCAATGGCGGCTGGTGTTACGGCGGGTTCAAGGCAACTCCGGCGTCGGGGTATTGCTTTGCGCATCTGCTGGCAAAGGATGAACCGCACCCGACAGCCACCGCCTATCGGTTCGACCGGTTCCGCACGGGCCGCATGATCGACGAAAAAGGTATGGGCAACCAGCCCAACCTGCACTGAGGGGAGCAGCACCATGATCATCCATCATCCCTTGCTGGGCCCGCGCGACAGTTCCGAATTCGTCTATCTGGGAGACGCTTCGTTGATCAACAGGCCCGATTGGCTGGCCGAAGACGCGGCCGAAGCGTTTTATGACTACGCCTATCTGCGCGACAATCCAGCCGGCGAACACCGCGAGTTGTGGTTCCACGAGGGGGGCGACCGATCTTGGCTGGTTGTTACTCGCAACACCGCGACACATGAGATTTCCAAAGTGGAACTGGCCCGTGACGTGGCCCGGGCACAGGGGCGTTCCAAATGACTCAAGACAATAGGCTGAGTGGCGGTCAGATCGACCGCACCAAAACCCTGAATTTCAAATTCGATAATCGCAGTTACCATGCACATCCGGGCGATACGCTGGCCTCGGCCCTTCTGGCCAATGGCGTGCGCCTGATGGGCCGGTCGTTCAAGTACCACCGCCCGCGTGGCGTGCTGACTGCCGGTTCGGAAGAACCCAACTCCATTGTCGAGCTGCGCACGGGCAGCCGTCAGGAACCCAACACTCGTGCCACGACCGTTGAGATGTTCGAGGGGCTTGAGGCCCATTCCCAAAACCGATGGCCCAGCCTGAGATTTGACGCTCTGGCAATCAACGACAGGTTTTCGACCTTTCTGACGGCGGGGTTCTACTACAAAACCTTCATGTGGCCTGCCGCGTTCTGGGAAAAGCTGTACGAGCCGATGATCCGTCGCGCCGCAGGTCTTGGGTCATTGTCGATGCAGGAAGACCCCGATGAGTATGACAAGGGGTTTCGACATTGCGATCTGCTGATTATCGGCGCGGGTCCAGCCGGGCTGATGGCGGCACTGACGGCGGGCCGGGCCGGTTCCGAGATCATTCTTGCGGATGAGGATTTCGCACTTGGCGGGCGGCTCAACAGCGAATCCTTTTCGCTGAACGACAGCGATGCGACCGATTGGGTTAAACAGAGTGTCGCTGAACTTTCTGCAATGCCAAACGTTCGCATGATGTCGCGCACGACCGTGATCGGTGCCTTTGATCACGGCATTTATGGCGCAGTTGAGCGGACGGGCGATCATCTTGCTTCTCTGCCTTCCGGTAAACCGCGGCAGATCCTCTGGCGCATCTACGCCAAACGCGCCTTGTTATGCGCTGGCGCGACCGAGCGGCCCATCGCGTTTGAAAACAACGACAGGCCCGGCATCATGCTGGCAAGTGCTCTGCGCACCTATGCCAATCGGTTTGCAACCACGGCGGCGCAACGTGTCGCCATCTTTACGAACAACGATGACGGCCACCGCACAGCTGCGGATCTGCACGCAAAAGGTATCAGGATTGCTGCCGTCGTCGACGTCCGTGACGACGCCCCGACCAGCCATGACTATGAAGTACTGCGCGGCGCGCAGGTCAGGGACACCAAAGGCCGACTGGGGCTGACCTTTGTCGAGGTTGAGCTGGCAGACGGGTCGTCGCGCACGCTGGACTGCGGAGCGCTTGGCGTTTCGGGTGGCTGGAACCCCAACGTGCATCTGACCTGCCACCAACGGGGGCGTCCCGCGTGGAACGACGATCTGGCGGCCTTTGTCCCCGGAGCGGACTTGCCGCCTGGGCTGTCCGTCGCGGGGGCGGCAAATGGTGTGATGTCCACCCATGGCGCCCTGCAATCCGGGGCAGAAGGCGCGGCGCAGGCGCTGGGCCTGAAAGGGCCGCTGCCCGATCTGCCTAAGGCCGAGGATACCCCGATCTCGCAGACACCGTTCTGGTATGTTCAGGGTTGCAGCCGCGCGTGGCTGGATCAGCAGAATGACGTGACCGTCAAGGACGTGAAGCTCAGCCATCAGGAAGGGTTCCGCTCGGTCGAGCATTTGAAACGCTATACCACGTTGGGCATGGCTACAGATCAGGGCAAGACATCGAACATGGGCGGGCTTGCGATCATGGCCGAGCTTGCGGGTAAGTCCATTCCGGAAACCGGCACCACGATCTTCCGCCCGCCCTATACGCCCGTTCCGATTGCAACCTTTGCTGGCCGGATGAAAGGCAAGGAGTTTCATCCAACCCGCCTGACCCCGTCACATTACTGGGCCAAGGAACGCGGCGCGGTGTTTGTCGAGGTCGGCAATTGGCTGCGCGCACAGTGGTTCCCGCTGCCCGGTGAAATCCATTGGCGCGAGTCCGTGGACCGTGAAGTGCGCCAGACCCGCGCCTCGGTCGGGGTGTGCGACTGCACGACGCTGGGAAAGATTGATGTTCAGGGTGCGGATGCGGCGGATTTCCTGAACAGGGTCTATTGCAACGGATTTGCCAAGCTGGCCGTCGGCAAAACCCGCTATGGGCTGATGTTGCGCGAAGACGGAATTGCGATGGATGACGGCACCGCCGCGCGTCTGGCCGAGGATCATTTCGTGGTCACCACCACAACAGCCAATGCGGTCAAGGTCTACCAGCATATGGAATTTCTCCGGCAATGCCTGTTCCCGGACATGGATGTGCAGCTGATCTCGACCACCGAAGCCTGGGCACAATACGCGGTAGCCGGACCCAATTCGCGCAAACTTCTACAAAAGATCGTGGATCCCGAGTTCGACATCTCGAATGAAGGCTTCCCGTTCATGGCTTGCGGCAACATCACCGTATGCGGCGGGTTGCGCGCGCGGTTGTTCCGCATTTCCTTCTCGGGCGAATTGGCCTTTGAAATCGCGGTGCCATCGCGATACGGCGACGCGCTGATGCGGCGTTTGATGCAGGAAGGCGAAGAGTTCGATGTCGTACCCTACGGCACCGAAGCGCTGGGCGTCATGCGGATCGAAAAGGGTCACGCCGCAGGCAACGAGTTGAACGGAACCACCACCGCCCTGAACCTTGGAATGGGTCGGATGGTATCCAAGAAGAAAGACAGCATCGGCTCAGTCCTGTCCGAGCGTGAAGGGCTGAACGAACCAGATGCTTTGATGATGGTTGGCATCAAGCCTGTGAACGCTGGCGACAAGGTAACCGCCGGAGGGCATCTGATGAATGCCACGGGTCCCGTGGATGCTGCCCATGATCAGGGCTATGTCACATCGGCAGCATTTTCGCCGTCGCTGGACAGCCATATCGGCCTTGGCTTTTTGAAAAACGGCATCACACGTCAGGGCGAAAAGATGCGCCTTGTGTCGCCAGTGACCGATCTGACGGTCGAGGTTGAAATCGTCTCGGCCCATTTCGTCGACCCCGAGGGAGAACGGCTCCGTGCATGATCTTGAAGCAATAACCGCGCTGGGTGAAACCGAACCCAAGATCGACAGGGTCGGAAGCGTGACCTGTACCGAAACTCCGGATGTGGCGCTGGCCTCGGTCGCCGCTCGGCTGGGTCGGGAAAACAAGACCCGAAACGTCGTATCCCAATTGATCGGAGTGGAAACGCCTGGCGTTGGTAAGTTTACCGGCGGGCCGATCGTAGCCTTCTGGACCGGGCCTGATCAATGGATGATAGAAGCGCCCTTTGAGACGCATGAAGATCTGGCGCATCTGGTGAAAGAAAGCACTGGGGATAACGCATCGGTTTCCGAACAGACAGACGCATGGGTCAGGTTTGATCTGGACGGAGAGGGCGTGTTGGCCGTGCTGGAATTGCTAAGCAGTCTGGATTGCCGAAAAATGGCGGTCGGTGCCGCATCCCGCACGTCAATCCATCACCTGGGATGTTTCGTCCTGTGCCGTGCTTCTGGTTCGTTCAGTGTCTACGGGCCAAGATCGTCTGCCGGGTCACTGCATCATGCGATTGTGGCCGCAATGAAATCGGCGCTTTGAAGGCAAGGTCAGCTTGAGGGCAGCGGGGCGTTGTCTTCGACCCGAAACCGGTTGATCCGTCGCCGGTCCTCGCTGGGGCTTAAACCAAAGGCGGACCGATAGTGTGTCACCAAAGGCGTGACCGAGCTGTATCCGATGGCCGCAGCGATGTCGGCAATAGGGTCCTTGGTATAGACAACCATCTGACGGGCCGCCTTCATCCGCATGGACCGGAAATAATGGCTGGGGCTTTGCCCCGTGGCCTGTTTGAAGGCGCGCTCGACCTGGCGGGAGGTGACGCCCGTTTGATCCGCTATGTCCGCGATCGAGATCGGATTGCCGATACGGCTTGCGAACAGGTCGACACATCGCGCCACAAGCGGCGGCAGCTTTTCACCCGTGGCAGGTTTGCTTGCACTGGGCACCTGTTGCTGAACACCCTCCCCTCGCATCATCGGATGTTGGAACCAGCAGGCCACCTCATGTGCGACTTCGCCGCCCAACCGGTCCTGAATCAGATGCAGGGCCAGATCAAACGCGGCCGCCGCCCCGGCCGCAGTATACCGCGTGGCATCCGACACGATCACTTCGCGCCGCGCATCGATCTGGGGAAACTCGGCCAGAAATGCAGCCTCGTAACACCAGTGCACCGATACCGGATGGCCGGTCATGACCCCCGAGCGCACGAGCGGGAAAACGCCGCCGCTGATACCGCCCAGAATTGTCCCGTGTCGTGACAAGGCCCGCAACGCACCATTCCCCTGGGTCGGGTTTCTGAAGTCCGAGGTCGGACTGCTGAGCAGGAACAGAATATCAATCGGCTGGCAGTCTGAGAGGTTGCGTTCAGCCTCAAAACGCACTTGAGCGCTGGAGCTGACCTTTCCCCCGTTTTCCGCAATAAGAGACCAGCGAAATGCCTCTTGCCCGGCGATCTCATTTGCGGCGCGCAGCGGTTCGATGACCGAGGTCAGGCAAGCCATCGGAAAGCCATCGAACAGCAGAAACCCGATCTCAATTCTATTTTCTGTCAGCATGAGCGCTACACTATCAGTAAATCCTGGTTCGGCCCGGATTGCTCCTTGGCCGCTCTGGCCTGCGGAAACGGTTCCAACAAGTGTAGCAAAACACGGAACGTGCGAAATCGAAAAAACACGCAACAAACATGGCGAAAATCGGGGTCAGGGGCCTCATTCGGATTGACAGGCTGAAAGGGACAAAGGTTTCGCAGGTCCATTTGTAGGTCTGGCGATGCCGTAGATGCTGGACCCGTGACGGCTGAGACCCTAACGTGGCCTCAATGCTTCGCTATACCCTTAAACGACTGATCTCATTGCTTGCCAGCCTTGCCGTCGCCTCGGTGGTTATCTTCGCCGTGATCGAGGTCGCACCGGGGGACCCGGCCTCGTTCATGCTGGGTGTCAACGCGCAGGAGGATACGTTGGCCGCGCTGCGGGCTGAACTGGGTCTGGATGGATCAAGGGTACAGCGGTATTTTAACTGGGTCGGGGGGATGGTGGCCGGGGATTTCGGCACCTCGTACACCTACCGCACACCGGTGTCGCAGATGATTGCGGACCGGCTGTGGGTATCGTTGCCTTTGGCGCTATATGCGCTCACGCTGTCCACACTGATCGCCTTTCCCGCCGGGATCTATGCCGCCGCGCGCCGGGGCAAGCCCGGGGATCTGGCGGTGATGGGGGCGACACAGCTTGGTATCGCGGTGCCGAATTTCTGGTTCGCGATGATGCTGGTGCTGATCTTCGCCATTAACCTGCGCTGGTTCAATGCCGGTGGGTTTGTTGGCTGGGGTGAGGGTCTTTGGGCAGGGCTGCGCTCGCTGACCTTGCCCGCCGTTGCGCTGGCCCTTCCTCAGGCCGCGATCCTGGCTCGCGTCATGCGATCCGCGCTGCTGGACATTCTGGGTGAGGATTTCATGCGCACCGCGCGGGCCAAGGGATTGTCACGTCGTCAGGCCCTGTGGCGGCACGGGGTGCGGAACGCGCTGATCCCGGTGCTGACGATCATCGGCTTGCAGTTTTCCTTCCTGCTGGCCGGGTCGATCATCATCGAACAGGTGTTTTACCTGCCCGGCCTCGGGCGGTTGGTGTTTCAGGCCATTTCGGCCCGCGATCTGATCGTGGTTGAATCGGTGGTGATGCTGCTGGTCTTTGCCGTCATTACCGTGAATTTTCTGGTGGATCTGGCCTACGCAGCCGTTGACCCACGGTTGAGGAGCAGGTCATGAGCCGCAACCTGATCCTTGGCGCCGCGCTGTCGTCGCTGGTGGTGCTGGCGGCGCTGATCTCGTTTGTCTGGACACCCTACGACTATGCCGCGCTGGATATCCGCAACAAGCTTCAGACGCCCGATGCACGGCACTGGTTCGGAACGGATCACTTCGGTCGGGACATGTTCTCGATGATCATGGTCGGAGCGCGCACTTCGATTGCGGTGGCTCTGGTGGCCGTGGGGATTGGCATGGCGCTGGGCGTACCCCTTGGCCTGACAGCCGCCGCACGCAAAGGGTCGTGGTTGGATGAGGTGATCATGCGTGGCAACGATCTGGTCTTTGCCTTTCCCTCGCTGGTCATCGCCATCCTGATCACGGCTGTGTTCGGTGCCGGTGCCATCAACGCGATCATTGCGATCGGTATTTTCAACATCCCCGTCTTTGCCCGCATCACCCGAGGGGCCGCATTGTCGCTGTGGGAGCGCGAGTTCATCCTTGCCGCCCGTGTGTCGGGCAAAGGTGCCGCACGGATATCAGCCGAACACATCCTGCCCAATGTCGCCAACTTGCTGATCGTTCAGGGCACCATCCAATTTTCGCTGGGCATACTGGCCGAGGCGGGCCTGTCCTATGTCGGTCTGGGCGCGCAACCTCCGACGCCCAGTTGGGGCCGGATGCTGGCGGACGCCCAGACTATGGTCAGTTTTGCCCCGCATTTGGCTCTGATTCCGGGCTTGGCGATTATTGTCACGGTATTGGGTTTGAACCTGCTGGGTGATGGTCTGCGCGACTGGCTGGACCCAAGGATCAGGGTGGCGCGGGCATGACGTTGCTGCAAGTCGAAAACCTGTCCCTGTCGATCCACGGGGTGCCGATCCTGAAACAGGTCAACTTGTCCATCGACCCGGGCCAGATCGTGGCGGTGACAGGTGAAAGCGGCTCGGGCAAATCCATGACAGCACTGGCTGTGATGCAGCTTCTGCCAAACGGGGCAACGGCAGACGGCGTAATCCGACTGGATGGCACTGACCTGCTTTCCGAATCCGAGGCCGAGATGTGCGCCTTGCGTGGCGCGTCCATCGGAATGGTGTTTCAGGAACCGATGACGGCGCTCAACCCGGTGAAAACCATCGGCGACCAGGTGATGGAGACCATCCTGATCCACAAGGCGATGCCTCCTGCTCAGGCCCGGACCCGCGCTGCCGAGGTGCTCACGCGGGTTGGACTGCCGCCCGACAGGTTTCCTCTGTCGCGCTATCCGCATGAGCTGTCGGGCGGGCAGCGTCAGCGTGTCGTCATCGCAATGGCCATCGCATTGCGTCCCAGGCTTTTGATCGCGGATGAGCCGACCACGGCGCTGGATGTCACCACGCAGGCGCAGATCCTTGATCTGCTGAAAGGGCTGGTTCGCGAATATGATATGGGCCTGCTGATGATCACCCATGATCTGGCTGTGGTCTCGGACATGGCCGATCAGATTGTCGTCATGCGTCACGGCGAGGTCGTCGAAAGTGGCGCGACGCGAAACCTGTTTCGAGATATGCAGCACCCTTATACCCGTATGTTGTTCGAAGCTTCGGGTCATCAGGTCACCCTGCCTGAACCTACACAGCAACGCCCGCTTCTGGAGGTTTCGCAGGTCGTCCGGGATTACCGCCTTCCCCGCAAAGGTCTGCTGGATGCGCCGCGCCACCACCGCGCGGTGGATGGTGTCAGCTTTACCCTCAACCGAGGGGAGCGTTTAGGGCTGGTGGGCGAGTCAGGTTGCGGAAAATCGACCCTAACACGGGCTATATTAGGGTTGGAAGAGATCCAATCCGGTCAGATTATGCTGGATGGTCAGCCGGTTTTCACCGGCCACAGGCCCAACCTTGCGGTACGTCGCAAGATGCAGGTCGTGTTTCAGGACCCCTATGGCAGCTTCAATCCCCGCCACCGTGTCGCGCGCCTGATCACTGAACCTTTTCACCTGTTGGAAACGCCACCAAAGGGTTCCGAACGCCAGGACCGGATCACAGAGATGCTGACGGCAGTGGGCCTCGGCCCTGATGATGCGGGCAAGTACATTCACGAGTTTTCGGGCGGGCAACGCCAGCGGATCGCCATTGCCCGCGCCCTGATCATTCGGCCGGAACTGATCCTCTTCGATGAGGCGGTTTCAGCCCTCGACGTATCGGTGCGCGCCCAAATCCTCGATCTGCTTGCCGAACTCTGCGAGGCTTATGATCTGACTTACCTGTTCATCAGCCACGATCTGAGCGTGGTGCGCACCATCACCGATCATGTTCTGGTGATGCAGTCTGGACGAATTGTCGAACAAGGCACGACCGAACAGGTATTCTCGAACCCGCAGCATTCCTACACGCAAACCCTGATTGCCGCCGCGCCCCAACTGCCTGAAATCGGGAAGCTATCGGCAAAAAACCACTTATTAGAGCCTGAACGGAGGCCAAAATGACCCAACCACTCTGGTTTGATCCCACCCTGTGCCTGATTGGCGGAAACTGGATACCTGCGACATCAGGCGACTCATTGCCTTTGACCAACCCGTCAGACGGGACCGAGATATGCAGGATTGCACGCGGCTCGGGTGTGGATATTGACGCGGCGGTCGCCGCCGCCAGATCTGCGCTAAAGGGCGACTGGGGGCGCAAGACGGCCTTGGAGCGCGGCCGCATCCTGACCCGGCTGGGTCAGCTGGTGCTGGAACGGGTGGACGATCTGGCGCGGCTTGAGGCGATGGATGTGGGCAAGCCCCTGACGCAGGCCCGCGCCGATGCCATCGCGCTGGCGCGCTATTGTGAATTCTACGGCGGTGCTGCGGATAAGGTGATGGGTGAGACCATTCCCTATCTCGATGGCTACACCGTCTATACCCTGCGCGAACCCCATGGGGTGACGGGCCACATCGTGCCGTGGAACTATCCGATGCAGATCATCGGGCGTTCGGTCGGGGCCGCGCTGGCCATGGGCAACGCCTGTGTTCTGAAACCTGCGGAAGAGGCCTGTCTGACCGCGCTGGCCTTTGCCCATCTCGCGCAGCAAGCGGGTCTGCCAGCAGGTGCGCTGAATGTTGTGCCCGGTCTGGGGGCCGAGGCCGGTGCCGCATTATCCGGGCATCCGGGGGTCAACCATATCTCGTTTACTGGTTCAGTGGCCACGGGTGCATTGGTGCAGCAGGCCGCAGGGCGAAACGTTGTGCCTGTGACACTGGAACTGGGCGGAAAATCCCCGCAGCTGGTGTTTGACGATGCCGATCTGGATGCCGCCCTGCCGTTTCTGGTGAATGCGGGCGTTCAGAACGCAGGACAGACCTGCTCGGCCTCCTCCCGCATTCTGGTACAGCGCGGTGTCTATGATCAGGTCAAATCCCGCATGGCCGAGGCCTATGAACAGCTCAGCGTTGGACCCGCGATGCAGGATCTTCGCGTTGGACCGCTGATTTCCGAGCGGCAAAAGCAGATCGTAAACAGTTTTCTGGACAAAGGCGCCGATCTGACCATTGCGGCAGAAGGGACGATCATAATGGATGCGCCGGAAACCGGGGCTTATGTCCGGCCCACCTTGTTTGCGGACGTGCCACCGGATCACCCGCTCGCCCGCGATGAAATCTTCGGCCCGGTCCAGGTTCTGATCCCCTTTGACACCGAGGAACAGGCTCTAATCATTGCCAACAGCACAGACTACGGCCTTGTCGCCAGCGTCTGGACACGCGACGGTGCGCGGCAGATGCGGTTGGCGAAAGGGCTGCACGCGGGTCAAGTCTTCCTCAACAACTATGGGGCAGGTGGCGGCGTTGAACTGCCTTTTGGCGGCGTGGGCAAATCCGGCCACGGCCGCGAGAAAGGCTTTGAGGCGCTTTATGGCTTTTCACAACTCAAGACAGTGGCCGCCTATCACGGGTAACAAGCGCCCGACCTGTCAGATCATCGTTTCTTTGGCGCATGCGCGCCCCAGATTTGTTGATGAATTCGCAAGGTGTGGAACCGCTGAAGGTGGCGAGACTACGCGTAAGTTTGTAACCCGCGGTGAAATCACCAAAGCGCGGGTGACTCAGCACGAGGACAGCAATTTTGAGAAACGGTTTCGCACGGTCTGAAGGCATAGGAGATGAATCCGTAAACGGAACTCCTACCAACGAGGTACCCCCACCCCCAACACTGGATGGATCTGGTTCGCTCTGAGCATTCCAAGGAGGATTGCGCAGCCCCAACCGACACCGGAGAAAGCGGTAAGCAAAGTGATACTGGCCCGTCGCATCGGTGTCGCCCGTGATTAGTTCGAAAAACCGGACGTACTTATCCGCAAAGCAATGGCATGCGCATCGCAATATATTTGTTTGTTAAAAAGTGGTGAGCCGTGCAGGATTCGAACCTGCGACCCACTGATTAAAAGAACGGCCAGAGCCATTTCGCTGTATTTCTCCAAATTTCGCCACACTGACAAAAATGCAGCAAAAACAGTATTTTAAGTTGACCATCGTTGCGCCCTGAATTCATGACTTACTCCAGAATTCGCCGCCAATTGCTTCCGTATAGCTTCCGGAAGCAGGCCGGAAGCAAGGAGTGTTCTGGATATGTTCAAGTTGACCAAGCGTGCAGTAGAGGGGCTTTCCGTCGAGGCAAAGGAATACCTTGTCTGGGACCGGGGCATGCGCGGCTTTGGACTGCGGGTTTATCCAAGCGGCAAGAAAACCTATCTGGTTCAGTATCGGGCCGGACGCCGGACGCGGCGGATCACCATCGGACAGCACGGCGTTCTGACAGCCGAGGAAGCACGAACACAAGCCAAGCAGCTTCTGGGCGACGTTGCGCGAGGATCGGACCCATCCGCCGAAAAACAGGCCAAGCGGCGCGCACCAACTGTGGCGGGGCTCTGTGATCGGTTCCTAGAGGAGTATGTCGATCAGCACTGCAAGCCGACCACAGCCCGCGACTATCACAGCGTGATCCGTCGGTTCATCCGTCCCAAGCTAGGCCCTATCCCGATTGCCGAGGTGACCCGTGCCGATGTAGTGGCCTTTCATCACGGGCTGCGCGAAACACCCTATCAGGCCAACCGGGCGGCAGCGATGTTGTCGAAACTGTTCAATCTGGCTGAGGATTGGGGATTGCGGCAACCGGGATCGAACCCCGCGCGCCGGATCAAGAAATTCCGTGAGGAAGAAAAGAAACGCTATTTGTCGGACGCGGAACAGATACGGCTTGGCGAAGTGCTGGCAGAGGCACTGGAAGAAGGCTCAGAGACTGTATACGTGGTTTCGGCTCTTCTGCTGCTGATTTACACCGGATGCCGCCTCAGCGAGATTCTGACGCTGCGTTGGGACTATGTAACTTCACACCATCTGGAATTGCCGGACAGTAAAACCGGACGGCGACGCATTCCTCTGCCGAGGGAAGCTTATGACATCCTAATGGAACTACCCCGGCAGTCGGGAAATCCCTATGTAATATTAGGTGAGTCAGACATCGGGCCGCTCAACAACCTACAAAAGCCTTGGCGGCGTATACGTAAGACTGCGGGCTTGGAAGATGTCCGTATACACGACTTGCGGCACACTTATGCGTCTGTCGCCATGAAAGACGGGATCGACCCATTCACCCTAAAGGAGATAATGGGACACAAGAACCTGACCACGACTCTCCGCTATGCGCATCTGGCGGACGACGCGGTGCAAAGGGCGGCGGGATCCGTGGCGGCTCGTCTGGCGCGGGCTGTGCGCAAGGACGTTCGCGCAGCTCCACTAAGGATAGTCAATTGAATAATCACCAGCGGCGACACACACCCTCACGGATCATCTCTTCGCCAAGGTCCCGTCCATTCGAAAGCGTACATTCACCGATCATCCGGTCATAGCTTCGCCGACCGGACAAAGCGCAACGTAACTGTTCTCCTGAAACCAATTGGGCCATACGGCGTTTGGCCTTTTCCCCTGACGCTGTCCCGAGTTCATCACAATCAAGTTTGGAAAATCGGACCGGAGTACCAGACACCTCAATCGTGTCTCCGTCTCTCACATGGGTAACCCTGCCTTCAATAACTCTGGCTCCGGAATATGTGCCGTTAGATTTGTTGGCAGTTCTACTCGGTCCCGATCCGATGTGGGGCAGCCTGTTTACAATGACGGAATTTGCGGACGCGTCGTCACGAAGAGACAGCAGACCGTTTTTTTCGAGCACAACATACGCATTCGCCGCCACGCCAACCGCTATCAACCAAACTAGTGGGTGCACTTTCGGCAATCTTAATTTGCTCAAGCCGCGACGGCGGGGGCTTCCGAACATGATGATGTTGCGGGCGTCCCGTATCTGTCGTTTCCGCTGAATTATTCGACCTGCAAATATTCCCAACGCCGCGAAGGAAAAAAGCGCAAGAAGCGCGACTAGTCCAAGTGCGACCTTTTCCTCAGGCGACAGCAAAAAATTCGTGTCCAGAAAGTTCAATCAAACTTCTCCTTAAGTACCATTCTGATCTTTGTTGCTTATTTTCTTCGCCAAAATTGAGGCGGCGCTTGCTCCAACTACGGGAGTTACCCGTCTAACATGCCACCCGCGAGTACAGCTACGCCGCACAAACTGTACTTGATTAAGTGATAAAAAGGCGCTGTTCCCTACATACTTATATACATAGGAAAATAGTCCTGCCTATGTATATACAGTCAGCATTCCCAAGTGACATTTCTACGTATACGAAACGCTTTGAGCGGATGGCTATATACGGAGCGGAGATTGTGCAGCAAGACATAAAGTGCGGTCTGACTTTGCGGGAAGAAGTTAACGACAATCTATCCAGTGAGTTGGTAGAAAGGCTGCGAAACCTGATAGGCCCACTTAGGGATGAAGAAATTTTTCGAGACCGGCTTGTTAACATCCTGACGCGATATCGCCGGTATCTTGCAGTAGCCAAGACGGTGATGCGCAAAGAACGACGAAAACAGTTTTCGACACTTCTTAGCAAAGCGCAGGGCTTTCTAATCGCAGTGGACGCATTGCATCCAGAGGTCAGGCAATCTTTGGAAACCGTTTTAGACGCGCAAACTCTGGACGAAAGATGGGAAGGTTTCGATGTTTTCGATCTCGAGCAGCCGATACCGAGCCACGATGATAGCTTAGATCAAATGCAATCATTGACCCGTAACATTATTGAAGCTTGCCATTTTGAGCTGAATTTGCTGGACGAAAGCAAGAGCGACAAAAGAGGTAGCCGCAAACCATCACTTGACCAGCTGTTGATTGATTTGGTCGAACTTTTCGAAGCCGAAACTGAACAACCAGCAGTCTCGAACTGCTATCGAGACGAAACCTCAGGGGACGGGTACAACGGTAAGTTCTTTAATATGACCAAGACTCTCTTGGATGAGATCGATCCGGGTAGCTACGATACATCGGCGGCGCTAGGCATTCGTATTTTGAGATTAATTTGAAAGGCTTCTCTGGACCCAACACTAAGGGTTAAAAATAAGTCCTTAGTGTTGTTACACATTGATCCGAAAACGCTGCATCTTGTTTTCAACACATTTCGGAACAGTGAGGCGAAGATGCAGACACAAACTAACCCAGATTACCTTGACCAGCTAATCGACGAAAAAGTGGCAGCGGATTACCTGTGCTATTCCGTGCGTGCACTGCAAAACTGGCGTGTGCGCGGCGGCGGACCGTTTTTCATAAAAGTGTCTGGTCGCTCTATTCGCTACACGCGTCGTGACCTGCAGAAATGGATTGCTGACAAACGGGTCGCCAATACGAGCGCAGCACCTTCCTAACACACGATTTTGCCCGTTCAGAGTTGGCAGCGCTGAGCGGGATTTTGGGGCCGGATGGCTCTCAGGGGCGCGGGGTGACGCCACCCCGCGCCCTATCTGTACCTGCCAAACGGTTCAAACAAGGAGTTCACCATGACACAGCAACCAGCCTTCAAATTCAAAATCGGGCTCATTACCGCGACGATCTGGGACAATGACGGGTTCTTTTCCGTCGATATCTCGCGGTCCTACAAGAACGGGGAAGGTGACTGGCGCACTACTACCGCCTACTCTCACAATGACCTTCTGAACGTCGCCAAATGCGCGGAACGTGCGGAGAATTGGATTTCACGCAAGCAGGCAGCAGCCAGCCAATGATATCCGCCGGGCGTCCAGCCCGGCCCCAAAACAATAGCTGCCCCGCCGGAGGCACTATCGAAGGGCGCTTTAGCGCCCGCCCCTTTTCCAAACCTCAACCAAATCGCGCGGCGTTCGCCGAAAGAGGGGGGTGATTGTAGCACCCCCCTCTGGAAATACCAGAACCCAAGGAGAGCCCAAAAATGCAAGTTGTTCATCGCGGATTTGACACTATCGCACTTTCGATTCAGGCGAATATCTCTCAGGAGCTGTTCGACCTGCTAAACGCCGAACGAGAAAGGGCCGAAGAAGAGCGGCACCCTGTTCCTTTCAGCTATGGCGGTGCAGACTTTGACTTGTTACCCCATGGCGGCAACGGGTATCGCTTTATCCTCAAAGGTGGGCCTCTGGATGTGCATTGGTCGTTTAAGAAACCAAATGCCCGCGACCCGTGGGGCATTCGGGTCTCGGTAGGTTCAACGCTTCTTGCTACACAAGGGCTTGGATATGCACGATCCTACATCGACAAGACCCTAACAAGGCTTGGAATCCGATTTGAATCGCATCAAGTCAGTATCAGTCGCGCTGATTTCTGTGTTGATATCCTCGCACCGGAATTCGAACTGGTTCCAGAAAACTTCGTGATTCACAGCCACACGAACCGCGCAGACTATCTCACTACTCAAGATGACATGCGCAGCAACGGTCAATCTGGTCGGTTCACATCTGTCACGGTCGGTAAAATGCCGGGACGGCAGGTCATCATCTATGACAAGCGTCGTGAAGTGATTGATAAGAAAAAGCCGATCTGGTGGGATATCTGGAACACCAACCTAGAGCGGGAAGGATTACGCCCATTGGACCCTTCTGATGCGTCTCGGAGCCGCGTGTGGCGCGTTGAGATACGGGCTGGGAAGGATTTGCTAAAGGACCGCTGGCAGATCAGAACTTGGCCCCAGTTCGACGCGATGTTCGGGGATGTCATCGCTGAAGCGGTTCAAAAGATACGCTACTGCAAACCTGATCCTGATGACAGCAACCGCGCTCGTTGGTCGAACCATGAAATCTGGGGCTTGGTTACGAAATCGTCAGATGACGACTTGTTGGAAATGCGCAGTCACGTCGACGCGACCAAAATCAAACATGTGCATCGTGATGAACATCGGCGAATGATCTTGGCACAGGCGGCGGGACTTGGGATCACTCTGGCTGCGTTGGAAGACACTCAGGAAAGCGAGTTGAGTGATTTTATGGATAGTATTGGAGGCAGGCTTGCAGAGAACATAAAGGCTGATCCTGAGCGCGCCGCAACCAAGCTGCTTGAAGCTAAGAACCGCTATCGGTTTATTGCGTAGTGCTCTCGCCATGAATTGCCAATGGACGCCAAAGCGCACAGTTTGCGCCCTGCAGGCCACGTCCTCCCAGAACTTCGATGCTTTCACAATTTGTGCTGGTTGCCATAAGTTCAAACACTTAAGTTTGCCGAAAATTTAAGAAGAGGTCTCTTTTGTCCGATACGTTAAAGATCATTCGAATTTTCATTGGATCACCCGGTGGATTAGACGCCGAGCGCGCGGCTGCGCACGAAGTGGTAAGAAGCGTAAATGACAGCCACTCCGAGCGGTGGGGTTGTCACTTGAAGTTGCTGGGCTGGGAAAGTGCTATCCCCGGCTTCGTGCGTCCTCAAAGCAAGATCAACGAAGACTTAGACAGATGTGACTACTTCATAGGTGTTCTTTGGGACAGGTGGGGCTCAAGGCCATCTAACGAATCCGACGGCTTTACATCCGGTTTTGAAGAAGAATTCGTCCGCGCAACCAATCGGATAGAGCGTGGTCAAATGACTGATATGGCCATTTACTTCAAACAAGTGGAAGTTCCACATGGAATGGAGCCGGGCGAAGAAATCAAGAAAGTCCTCACATTCAGACAGAAGTGCATTGATGAGAAGAGAGTTTTCTTCAAGGGATTTTCTGACGTACATGATTTCAAAGACGTTGTGCGCGCAAAACTCGAGGAGATTGGGTGGCGCGAAACTGAAATTGCTCGGCAGATTAATCGGAGAAAAGACCAATCCGAAAAAAACCCGGAGCGTCAGGAAAGGGCGGAGGAGCCGCCTTCCACTGACGAATGGTTAGTTGAAGATGGAGCCCGTGAGTTTCTATCTGACATACTACAGAGGACGTCAGATTGGGAAGCAACTACACCCCATGAGATCGCACGAATTCGTCTCATTGCCTCATCGTTAACCCGATCCGGCAACGATGACGCATATCTTGGAAACCACGATGCCAACAAAGTTTTCCAGAACATGCGGGACAAGAGTCTTTCCTCACAGGAAGTGAAAGCTCTTATCGACTGTGGCGTTGTTGGCTTTCACCACCAGAACGTTCCTTTGTGGCGCTGGATAGCGAGAGAAGAAATCGAAGGCAAACTATTCGCCCGCACCAATGTCTTGGCCGTTTTCGGGAATGACCAAGAAAAGCCAAATGCAATAAGGGTGCTCAAAGTTGCCGGACAACCGATCCCCATAATTGATGATTTTTTCAACAAAAAGGAAGTATTGGAACTCTGGCTATCAGATGAAAGCGACGGCCAAGTTTTCGATGCAGCGGTATCGTTTTTGACGTCCCAAGCCACTAGTGACGACATTCCACTGCTCGAAGGCATAGCTGCAGATTGCTCTAGTCATCGTCGCGATAAAGTCGAGGCGGCAATAATTGGCATTATGTCGCGAAGTAGCGTGAATTCGGCCTTAGAGCGGCTAGTAGCGAGAAACGTTGATGCAATTGAAGAAACCGTGGTCAATGAGTTGTTCGAAAGCCCTCAATCACTATCCACGGATACAATAGCGCTCAGTCTCTCGGCCAAACCAGATATCGTACGGCTGAAAGCCGCTCAGATTCTGTTTGAACGAGAAGAGATCGCGCAGGACGTCGCGGAAACTTTATTGACCGATAGCAATTTTGAGATCCGTTTGATTGCCGCTGAGACCTTGCAGAAATGTGGCTTAGAACTTGATGATGAAGTTGCCAAAAAGGCGTTGACTCTTGTGAAGAAACCCTCGGGTTTTGGTTTCAGTTTCTTTCAGCGAACAGAAACCGACGCAACTCAATACGAGCGATACCTTTCGAACCGACTGGGTGAACTGAGTTTTGGAGATCTTAGAAAGAAGATATCCGAAGCTGGCGTTTTCGATCACAGAGAAATTGCTGCGCTTTACTCTAAATTTGCCGCCAAAACGCAGAATGAAATTAGAGAAAACCTCAGAGATGGATTTAAGGCTCATTTTGAAACGGCAATGAATAGGGGCGTGGAAGCCGGACACTTAGATCCAGACACAGTTGAACGGGTCCGGAAGCTGGAGGATTTTCAAAGAAAACAGCTTTGCAACCATGCCTTGAACGCCCTTTGTGGTTTAGGAAAAGCTCAAGACCTTGATCTCGTCCGTACAACACTAGACAAAAACGAAATTGAAGCCACCGAAAGCATACTCAACTTCTTGGCGCGTAACGGAAATTGGTCTGACATTGAGCGCATCGGAAAACTTGGTGACTATCCCAGCGGTAGAGGTGGCCTCCTCAGTATTAGCATCACTAAGCTTCCGACACAGAAAGCACGAGCCATCTTGACGATAGGCAAGAAGCGTATCGCCGACGTCTTAGAGCTCGATCTCGAAAACTCAATAAAGAGATCAATAGTGAAACAACTTCCGAAGAGTACTATCGCGGCATTAACAGATGAAGTCTTGATGAGAGAAATGAATCGTGAGGATGACGACTACCGTATAATCTTCGCCTTAAAGGCCGTTCAGTCGCTTTCAAAATCGCGGGTAAAATCTCTTTTAGATGCATATGTCGATAGCAACTCTCACCGTTTCTACAACAGTGTGCATTGGCTTGATCTAGGTGTGTCGTTGCCGCAGCCATTAGTGAAAAGGATCGCTCAAAGAGTTCTTTTCTCACATTGAGGCAAAGATGCCCGGTGACCTTAGACAATTGGACAAGCTGTGGCGCGTCAGCAACAATGATTTCATGTCACTACGCTTCCGTATTGCTTCCGGCAAGCCGCGCACCACGAAGCGCCCCTTACATAAGTCCGTGCAAGCATTTGTTTTTCTTTAAAAAAGTGGTGAGCCGTGCAGGATTCGAACCTGCGACCCACTGATTAAAAGTCAGTTGCTCTACCAACTGAGCTAACGGCCCACTCTTTTGTTGGATCTTCTCGATCCGTGGCGCTCTTTACGGCAATTTCCCAACCGGGTTCAAGCCCTTATTTTGCGCCTCGTTTCGCTGAAACAATCTGTGTTTCCAGCGACCCGATAGGCGGCCTAATTAGGCAGGTAGCGCAGGGGGGTCAACCCCTTTTTTCACGATTCTACGCGACAGGGTGGATTCATGTTCCGACCGACGTTATATCGCCGCCATGCAACAGAAACGCGATATCAGTTTGCCATTTGTTAAGATGCACGGGTTGGGCAATGACTTCGTCATTATTGATGCGCGTGCGCGGGATGCTCTGATTACCCCGGCACTGGCCCGAGGAATCGGACATCGGCATTTTGGTGTGGGATTCGATCAGCTGGCCGTAATCGAAAACGGTGCGGCTGACGCGCATCTGGTGTTCTACAATTCGGATGGATCAACTTCGGCGGCGTGTGGCAACGCCACAAGATGCATCGCGCGAATGTTGATGGATGAGACGGGCAAAACCCAACTGACGCTGACAACCGAACGTGGAACGCTTGTTGCGCAGGACGCAGGTGATGGGCTGACCTCGGTCAATATGGGTCTTCCTCAGTTGGAATGGCACGAAATTCCGTTGGCTGAAGAGATGGACACGTTGGAACTGCCAATCGAGGGTGCCCCGACAGCGACAGGTATGGGCAATCCGCACTGCACGTTCTTTGTTGAAAACGCCGCGGCGATTCCGCTGGCCGAGTTCGGCGCCCGCTATGAACACCATCCTTTGTATCCCGAGCGCACCAATGTGCAGGTGGCTCAGGTCGTGGGTCCGGATCACATCCGCATGCGGGTGTGGGAACGTGGCGTGGGCATAACCCTGGCATCAGGGTCGTCATCCTGTGCAACCGCGGTGGCTGCGGCGCGGCGTGGGCTGACAGGGCGAAAGGTGCAGATTGATCTTGATGGCGGAACCCTTTGGGTTGACTGGCGCGAGGATGGCGTCTGGATGACCGGGCCAACCTGCCACGTCTTCTCGGGCACGTTGTCGCCCGAGTTTCTAGGGACACTGGGATGAACCCGCCCAAATTCGCTACATTGGGTTGCCGCCTGAACGCCTATGAAACCGAGGCGATGAAAGAGCTGTCGCAACAAGCCGGACTGACGGATGCCGTGGTGATAAACACCTGTGCCGTCACGGCTGAGGCTGTGCGCAAGGCACGGCAGGAGATCCGGAAACTTCGACGTGAAAATCCGAACGCCCGGCTGATTGTTACCGGGTGCGCTGCCCAGACAGAACCCGACACCTTCGCGCAGATGGCCGAGGTCGATGCGGTGATCGGCAACACGGAAAAGATGCGGCCAGAAACCTGGAAAGGCATGGCCGCCGACTTTATCGGCGAGACCGAGGCCGTTCAGGTCGATGACATCATGTCTGTCACCGAAACGGCCGGGCACCTGATCGACGGGTTCGGCACACGCTCACGCGCCTATGTGCAGGTCCAGAACGGGTGTGACCATCGCTGCACCTTCTGCATCATTCCCTATGGCCGGGGCAATTCGCGCAGCGTGCCTGCCGGTGTTGTGGTGGATCAGATCAAGCGGCTGGTGGATCGGGGCTATCATGAGGTGGTGCTAACCGGCGTTGACCTGACCTCATGGGGGACCGATCTGCCTGCGCAGCCGAAACTGGGCGATCTGGTGATGCGTATTCTAAAACTGGTGCCGGACTTGGCTCGCCTGAGGATCAGTTCGATCGACTCGATCGAAGTGGACGAGAATCTGATGCAGGCCATAGCAACCGAACCACGCCTGATGCCGCATCTACACCTGTCGCTTCAGCATGGCGACGATCTGATCCTGAAGCGCATGAAACGTCGCCACCTGCGCGACGATGCCATTCGATTTACCGAAGAGGCCCGGAAACTGCGCCCCGACATGACCTTTGGTGCCGACATCATCGCAGGTTTCCCGACCGAGACCGAAGCGCAGTTCGAGAACTCGCTGAAACTGGTTACCGATTGCGAACTGACCTGGCTGCATGTCTTCCCATATTCGAAACGCGAAGGCACTCCAGCAGCCCGCATCCCGCAGCAGGTGAACGGGAATCTAATCAAGGATCGCGCCGCCCGCCTGCGTGCGGCTGGGGACGTTCAGGTCAGGAAACACCTGTCAGAACAGATCGGCAAAACCCATCGGATCCTGATGGAGAACCCGCATATGGGGCGGACCGAACAATTCACCGAAGTTACGTTCAATACACCTCAGCCCGAAGGTCAGATCGTAACCGCCCGAGCCATCGGGGCGAATGATCACAGTTTGGTTGTCTGAAGGTCTGCAGCCTCACCATCTGCGGCAAACAATTCTTCCATGAATACGCTTATCAGTTGCGCACGCCCATCAACCCCGGCTTTGGCATAGATCGAGGCGGTCTGCGCGCGCACGGTTCCTACGGCCCGCCCCCGGATGCGCGCGATGTTTTCGTTATCCAGCCCTTTCAGAACCAAAAGACCCACGTCTCGCTCGGCAGCGGTGAGCCCCCAACGGTCGAAAAACGTGTTGATGACCACGCTCATTTCACCCTGCGCGGCCTGTAGGCCAAGCTTGGTCTGTTCCACCCTTGCCAGCAGGCGTCGAAGTTCAATCATGAAAAAAACAATTCCGGCAAGCAGAACAAATGCGACAAAAGCCTCAAGACTTACATGAGAAGGTCCCTCGCCTTCCTTCAAATCCAGGGCGACGTCGCCAAGGTAAAACACCACGCAAAGTACCTGAACAACGATCATTATCGACATAAGTACAGCCCGGTGAGCGTCTGCATCGCCGGGCCGCCAATAGCTTCTGATCCATTTGATCATTTGATTGACCAGTCCTCAGGTATATTCTTCCGCCCTGTTATCATAGCCTTTGCCAAAGCGACACCTGTTCGCCACTGATCGATGACAACCCCGGCAACATGCAGCAGAACAGATAGCATCAGCCAGTTGAAGGCCAGTTCGTGCAGGTCTTCGACCCATTCGACGCCAAAGAATCGAACTGTTCCCATCATGATTCCTGTCACACACAAAGCCAGCAGCGTCGCCCAGAGGTTATAGACCATAAGGGCCCCCAGAGGGTTGTGTGAAAGGTGCACGCTTTGATCACCCCGCCCCATGTCCCGCAGGTGATTAAGGGCCGCACGGGGGCTGAAAGGAAAGGCGGTGAACCTGGCAAAAGCCGGACCCGTTAACCCCCAAAGCAACCGCAACAAGACCAAAGCCAGGACAACATAGCCCACATACTCGTGGAACGCGCCCTCGGGATTGGAAATCGCCCCATTGATCAGAACGCACAGGGCTACGATCCAGTGAACCAGCCGGACCAGTGGATCCCAAACCTGAACTTCGTGGGCGCCTTTGCGCCCACGATGCATCAATTCTGTTTCAGACATTCCGGTTACTGGTCCTCAATCTTGACGACTTTGCCGCTTGCGGGGTCGACATAAACCTCGGCCAATTGACCATCCTTGACGACATAGGCTTCGATCTTGCCATCTTCCGTCTCGATTTTGCGGACATCGAATCCCATGCCCGTCAGCGTTTGCCGAATTTCGGCCTCGGATTTTCCAAGTTCCGCATTGGGTGCAAGATCCAGCGCCAATACCGGCGTTGCAAATAGAATTGAGGCAAAAAGAATAGGAAGTTTCATTGTCGTGACTCCGTGTTTCAGACAAACGGCAATTGATCAGCCGTTGTGGCTGATGTGCGCCTGTGAAGCTGTCCAATCCATTGACCCGGCGCTTATTTCGACCAAATAAGCGCGCGCTGATGGCGGCTTGGCAAAAGAAAACCCCCGCAACCTGACGGCGCGGGGGCTGATTTAGTAAAATCCGGTAGGATGGATCGGATCAATCTTCCTTGCGGAGTTTGCCCTTGTGCGGCGCCCATAGACGCTTGTTGACCAGGTACAGCAGCACCGACAGAACGGTCAGGAAGATCACACCGACAAAGCCTGCGTTCTTGCGATCTGTCAGCTTTGGCTCGGCTGCCCACATCAGGAATGCGGCAACGTCCTCGGCCATATGCTCGACCGTGTTCGAGTGCCCGTCTGCGAACTCGACCTGCTCGTCAGCCAGCGGAGGCGCCATGGAAATCCAGCCGCCGGGGAAGGCAGTGTTTTCATAGAGCACCGCACCCGCCTCTTCTTTTTCGTGGCCGGTGTAGCCATGCAGCAAAGACGCGATGTATTCCGGTCCACCCATGCCTTTGACCAGCTGGTTGATGCCCAGGCCATAAGGCCCATGGAATCCGGCACGGGCCTTGGCCATCAGGCTCAGGTCAGGTGCGCCAACACCGGTATTGGCCGGGAAGTGGTCGGTGGGGATCGCCGGACGGAAATCGTCCAGCTCGGGGTCGAAGACTTCGAAGTTGCCAGCCGCGTATGCGATGACTTCTTCTTCCGAGTAACCCAGCGCTTTCAGATCGCGCAGCGGCACATATTGCAGACCGTGGCAAGCCGCGCAGACCTCGGTATAGATCTGCAGGCCACGTTGCAGCTGATGCTGGTCCCAGGTGCCGAACGGGCCTTCGAACGAAAAGGCGAAATCTTCGATATGCTGCTCACCACCACCTGCTGCAATGGATGCAGCAGGGGTCAGGGCCAGAGCAAACGCGGCGCCGATTGCAAGTTTCTTGAACATGTTTCCGGTCCCTCTTCTTACTCGGCCGGCGTGGCGTCGGCGTCAGCCTTGCCATAATGCGCGTTGAAGTCTTCTTCGATGGTCTCGGGCTGGGCCAGAGGTTTTTCGATCACGCCGAGGATCGGCAGGATCACGAAGAAATAGGCGAACCAGTAGGCCGATGCGATCAGCGAGAAGGTCGCATAGGGTTCTTCCGCAGGCATCGCACCCAGCCACATCAGGGCAAAGAAGTCGATGATCAGCAGGTAGAACCACCATTTCAACATCGGACGGTACTTGCCGGAACGCACGCTTGATGTGTCCAGCCATGGTGCCAGCGCCATGGCCAGGATCGCGCCAAACATCGCCAGAACACCAAAGAACTTGGCGTCAACGATGCCACCGGTGATGAAGCTCGCGAACTGTACAACCCAGACCTCACCGGTAAAGGCACGCAGGATCGCGTAGAACGGCAGGAAGTACCATTCAGGCACGATGTGAGCAGGCGTAACCAGCGGGTTGGCTTCGATATAGTTGTCCGGGTGACCCAGATAGTTCGGCATGAAACCGACAACAGCCCAGAACACGACCAGGATCACGGCCAGCGCGAACAGGTCCTTGATCACGAAATACGGCCAGAACGGCAGCGTGTCTTTCTTCGCCTCGTCTTTCGAGCCGCGACGCACTTCAACACCTGTGGGGTTGTTGTTGCCGGTAGTGTGGAACGCCCAGATGTGCACCACGACCAGAGCCGCGATGATGAACGGCAGCAAATAGTGCAGCGAGAAGAAGCGGTTCAGCGTGGCGTTGTCCACCGCAGGTCCGCCCAGCAGCCAGGTCTGGATGGCATCGCCCACAAACGGAATGGCGCCAAACAGGCCGGTGATCACAGTCGCACCCCAGAAAGACATCTGACCCCATGGCAGAACATAGCCCATAAAGGCCGTGCCCATCATCATCAGGTAGATCAGCATACCGACGATCCACGTGATCTCGCGCGGGGCTTTGTATGAGCCATAGAACAAGCCGCGGAAGATGTGGATGTAGACCGCAACAAAGAACAGCGATGCGCCGTTCATGTGCAGGTAACGGATGAAGTAACCGCCATTTACGTTACGCATGATGTGTTCGATGCTGGCAAACGCCAGATCAACATGCGGCGTATAGTGCATCACCAGAATGATACCGGTGACAATTTGCAGCGCCAGGCAGAACGCCAGAACGATGCCCCAGATCCACCACCAGTTCAGGTTCTTGGGGGTTGGGATCATGAGGGTGTCATACAGCAGGCCAACAATAGGCAGGCGGCTGTTCAGCCATTTCTCGCCGTTTGTCTTCGGCTCGTAATGATCGTGGGGAATTCCGGACATAAGTTTGGGTCTCCCTTAGCCGAGTTTGATTGTGCCGTTGTCCACCCACTCTGCGGGCGGAATGGGCAAGTTCTCAGGCGCGGGGCCTTTGCGGATACGACCGGCAAGGTCGTAGTGTGAACCGTGGCAGGGGCAGAACCAGCCACCAAAGTCGCCTGCATCACCCAGAGGCACACAACCGAGGTGGGTACAAACACCCATCTGGACGACCCATGCACCCGGCGCTTCGCCTTCCGGCGACGGCATCACCCGGTTTGCGTCGGTCGCAGGGGCATCGGCGCTCAGGTTAAAGTTGCGGGCCAGCGGATCGGGCAGCGCATCAACACCTTCGGCGTCCTGTTTCTGAGCTTCCTGGATCTCTGCACCGGTGCGGTGACGGACAAAGACGGGTTTTCCCAACCATTTGACGGTCAGCTGCGTACCCGGCTCAACACCGCTCACATCCACACGGATCGAGGACAGCGCCTGAACGTCTGCCGATGGGTTCATTTGGTTGATCAGGGGCCATACGGCTGCACCCGTTGCAACGACACCTGCGCCGCCAGCGACGTAGTACAGGAAATCTCTGCGGGTGCCTTCGTGGTCTTCTGCGTGGGACACGAGGTTATCTCCGATTGTCTGGCGCCCGCGGACGGGCAAATAGCTCGCGCACCGCACGAATGCGGTGTCTTAACCGCGCTTACTATCGGGGAGAATAGTGTTCGTCCAGCGTTCATAAACGCGCAATACGCCGCATGTGTCGTTTCCAGCAGCTGCGGACGGTGTTTTTTGGTGAATCTCGCGTGCGACTTTGTTGGCAACTTCGATTCATGCGCCATTGATTCGCTTACCCACCCTGTCTTCCGTCACCTGGATCAGGTATCTGGAGCCTGTCTCGTGGACCGCTGATTTGCGCCCCAAAGTACATAATCAAGACTTCGAAACGGGGATTGTTTTCAGCAAAAACATACTCGCTAAATAGATGATTTAAATTATAAATTGCACGCGCCCCACCTGTTGCACTTTCCGCGCGAATAAAGGACAGCGCAAAAGGCGTGCGAACTCCCGCAAGGAGACCCCAATGTCAAAGATCGTTCTGGCCGCTGCCTTGTGCACAATGGCCCTTCCCACTCAGACCCTTGCCGCGGGCGATCCCGCAAAAGGTGAGGCGATATATAACCGTTGTTCTTCGTGTCATGCGATCATCAAGGATGGTGAAGTTCTGGTCAAGGGTGGAATCACCGGCCCGAATCTGTACGGCGTCATCGGCCGCGTGGCCGGGTCCGAAAACGATTATCGCTATGGAAGCGAGCGCCTGCCGATTGGTATGTTCACGGACGACATGATCCGTGCCGGCGAGGAAGGTCTGGTCTGGACCGAGGAAAACATCGTTGCCTATGCGCAGGATCCTATCGGCTTCATCAAGGAATTTCTGGATGACGAAACTGCCCGTCCGAACATGAGCGTCAAACTCAAGAGCGGTGCGGACGATATTGCCGCCTATCTGGCGACTTTCAGCCCCCAGTAAACCCGGCGCCCGGTGCTGGCTACGCCTTGTGCATCAAGGCGGCCAGCCGGGCGATTTCACTGCCAAAGCCAGTGGATACCTGATCAGCAGCAGCATTTCGCGCACCCTCGGGTTTGTTCTGACCAAGCTTCCAGGTGCCCTGAATATCTTCAACACGCATGCGGCACGGTACGATCATGCGCATCATCTTGTTCAGCGCGTCAGAGGACATTTTTCCCGTGACCCATGGGGCCTTGGGCAGCAGCCGCTTTTCGTAGAACGCCGATTGGCGGTCAAGCACGTCACGTAACTCGTCCTGCGGGCGCAGCTCAAGTTTTCCGATCAGGTGCACGGCGACATAATTCCAAGTCGGAACCTGATCTTCGACACCGTACCAATCCGGCGAAATATAAGCATCCGGCCCCTGCACCGCGATCTTCGCGTGCTGCGGCTCGCGCAGCGCTCGTACAATAGGGTTCGAGCGCACAAGATGCAGGTCAGCCAGTGAACCGTCTTCGGACAGCAGAAACGGGACGTGGCTTAATAGCGGGGCCTCTTCGGCAGAGAGTGCCAGAACGCCGAACGCCCGGTCGCGGGCGAATTCAACATGCCGGGCTCGATCCTCGGCGCGAAAAGCGGGGTTAGGGTGCATGAATGTCCTCCTGTCAATTCTCTTGCAGCGTCGGACAGTTCTTGGCAAGGTCCGCCTCGTTCTCAGGGCGGGGCGGAATTCCCCACCGGCGGTATGCAGGCCACGGCCCGCAAGCCCGCGAGCGGCCCCGGCTTTCGGGGTGTCAGCAGATCTGGTGAGATACCAGAGCCGACGGTTACAGTCCGGATGAAAGAGAACGTGCAAGCCGCGCCGGTGAACCGGCGCGCCTGCTCGTGATCGCCTTGGGTGACGTGTCATGCCGGGCTGGCAGCGAAATGGGATCTGGTTCTCGCGACTGCCGGCAGGCCACCAAACTGAAAGGAGATCATGATGACACACACCCGCTATGCTTTTGTCAAAGCCAACTGGCATTCCGATATTGTTGACCGCGCGCTCGACGGCTTCCTCGAACTCGTCCCCTCGGAACAAGTCGATGTCTATGACGTTCCCGGCGCGTTCGAGATGCCCCTGCTGGCCCGTGATCTGGCCCGGACCGGGCGCTATGCCGCCGTCGCCTGCGCTGCCTTTGTCGTTGATGGCGGCATCTACAGGCACGACTTCGTTGCGCAGGCCGTGGTCGATGGTCTGATGCGCGCCGGGCTTGATACAGGGGTTCCTGTCCTGTCGGTCTCGCTGACCCCGCACCAATATCAGGAAACCAAACATCACAATTCGATCTATCGCGACCATTTCGTACAAAAAGGGCGCGAAGCGGCTCAGGCCGCGCTGATGATCTCGGAAATCCGTGCGAAAATCGCGCAGGCCGCCTGATCTTCATCTTTTCGAAAATACTCAAAAATGCGCCGCCCGACGGGCGGCGTTCAAACCATCAACGGCCAAATCCGCTTGAGGCCGGGGGCCTTGCCCGCTAATCACGATCCGCAAAGGAGCACGCCCCATGTCGATGAACAGCTTTGGCCATCTTTTCCGCGTCACCACCTGGGGTGAAAGCCATGGGCCCGCCTTGGGCGCCACTGTCGACGGTTGCCCGCCGGGCGTTGCGATTGACGAGGCGATGATCCAGCACTGGCTGGACAAGCGCAAACCGGGGCAAAACAAGTTCACAACGCAGCGGCGCGAACCGGATCAGGTCAAGATCCTTTCTGGCGTGTTCGAAGGCCAAACTACAGGCACGCCCGTGCAACTGATGATCGAAAACACCGATCAGCGCTCGAAAGATTACGGCGACATCATGGACAAGTTCCGTCCGGGCCATGCCGATATCACCTACTGGCAGAAATACGGCATCCGCGATTATCGCGGGGGTGGGCGCAGTTCAGCCCGGGAAACCGCGTCGCGTGTGGCCGCGGGTGGACTGGCGCGCGAGGCCATCAAACAGATTGCGCCCAATGTGCAGATCACCGGCTACATGACCCAGATCGGTCCGCACAAGATCGACCGCTCCAAATTCGACTGGGCGCAGATTGAACAGAACCCGTTCTGGACGCCTGATGAACAGGCGGCCGGGGATTGGGCCATCTATCTGGATGATCTGCGCAAATCCGGCAACTCGGTCGGTGCCGTGGTCGAGGTTGTGGCACGCGGTGTCCCGGCAGGGCTTGGGGCGCCGATATACGCCAAGTTGGACACTGATCTTGCGGCCGCGATGATGTCGATCAACGCTGTCAAAGGCGTCGAGATCGGCGAAGGCATGGCTGCCGCCGAACTGACTGGTGAAGCCAATGCCGACGAAATCTTCATGGGTCAGGATGGCCCGCAATACAGTTCAAACCACGCAGGCGGGATTCTGGGCGGCATCTCGACCGGGCAGGACATTGTCGTGCGCTTTGCGGTCAAGCCGACCTCTTCGATCCTGACCACCCGCAAGACCATTACAAAATCCGGTGAAGAGACCGAGATCATCACAAAGGGCCGTCATGACCCCTGTGTTGGCATCCGCGCTGTCCCTGTCGGTGAGGCGATGATGGCCTGTGTTATCCTAGATCACTTGCTGCTGCACCGTGGTCAGATCGGAGAAAACCGTGGACGGATCGGCTGATCTGCGCGCGCGTTTGCGTGCTGTTGTCGCGCAACGCATGGAAACTGATCCGGCCCATGACCTGGCCCATCTGGATCGTGTTTGGACCAATGCTCAGGCCATTGCAGGCGCTCAGGCGGACATCCCCGTCCTGTTGGCAGCCTGTTATCTTCATGATCTGGTCAACCTACCCAAGAATGACCCGAAACGACAGTTTGCCTCACGTCAGTCAGCGACTGAATCAGGGCCTATTCTGGCAAAACTGGGCTTTTCCGACGATCAGGTTCAGGCCGCGCAACATGCGATCGCGGCCCATAGCTTCTCGGCCAACATCCCACCCGAAACGCTGGAGGCCCGGATTCTGCGGGATGCGGATCGCCTTGACGCCTTGGGTGCCATCGGGATTGCGCGCACATTTTCTGTATCGGGTGCTTTGGGGCGTGTTCTCTATGATCCGGCTGATCCATTCGCAGAGGCGCGCCCGCTGGACGATCTGCGGTATTCAATTGATCACTGGAAGGTTAAGCTGCTGACCCTGCCGGACGACATGCTGACGGATGCAGGCAAGCAGATCGCGCAAGCAAGGGCGGGCCGAATGTTTCAGTTCCTTGAGGCTTTTGCAGCGGAAATCGGCGCATCGGTACCGAACTCGTGGACCATCACCTGATCCACCCCGTTGATCTTTTTTCTGCAAAGGCGCAGGGTCGCGCCGATGACAAAACCCTTAACATCGCATCGACCTTTGCTGGCTGTAGCGCTGAAGCTTGGCGCGCTGTTCCTGTTCACGTCGATGTCAGCCTTAGTCAAAGCCTTATCTGACGAATTCCCACCGGGCCAATTGGTGTTCTTCCGGTCCCTATTTGCTATTCCGGTCATCATTCTGTGGCTGACCGCGCGCCGAGAGCTGGCGCAAGGCTTTGTCGTCAAGAAACCCATGGGTCATTTCTGGCGCGGTGTTCTGGGGACTAGCGCCATGGGGCTGACATTCACCGGCCTTAGCCTGTTGCCGCTGCCAGAAGTCACCGCAATCGGTTATGCCACCCCGATCTTCACCCTGATTTTGGCCGCCGTGATGCTGGGCGAGCGCATCCGCATGATTCGCATCGGTGCCGTGGCACTTGGGCTGCTGGGCGTGATGATCATGATCTGGCCCCGGCTTGGCAGCACTCAGATGGAAACGGCTGCAACTATCGGAGCTCTGTGTGTACTGGGCGCGACTTTTGCCCGGGCCTTTGTGCAGATCCACATCCGCCAACTGGTCAAGGTCGATCACCCTGCTGCAATCGTGTTCTATTTCTCGCTGACCGCGACGCTGCTTTCGGCCCTGACGGCGATCTGGGGATGGACAATGCCAACTCTGATTCAGGCTCTAATACTGATCACCATGGGGTTAATTGGCGGAGTTGCGCAGATTTTGGTCACGTCCTCGTATCGCTTTGGACAGGCATCGATGCTGGCACCTTATGACTATGCAACAATGCTCTTTGCGATTGTGATCGGTTATTTCGTGTTTGATGAATTGCCTACCGTTGCGATCCTGATCGGGGCCGCATTGGTGATCGCAGGCAATGTTGTTGTGATCTGGCGCGAACACCAGCTGGGGCTTGAGCGTGGCAAGGCGCGTTCTGTCACAGACCCCAAAGCGTGACTTTACCTTTTGCATTCTTTCCCTAGGTTGGGCCGGACAATCAATGAGGTTCCCCAATGAGCGACGCACAGGATCACAAGGAAAAGATGCAAAAGGTGCAGGCCCAGCACCGCAAGAAAGTGTCCGAGGCCGTTGATCCCGAACGCGGCCTTGTTCTGATCAATACCGGGAAGGGCAAAGGCAAGTCGTCTGCGGCCTTTGGCGTGGTCATCCGCGCGCTTGGTTGGGGTCAGAAGGTTGCCGTGGTTCAGTTCATCAAGGGCAAGTGGAAAACCGGCGAGCGTCGTTTCTTCGAAGAACGTGATCTGGTCACCTGGCACACGATGGGCGAGGGGTTTACCTGGGATACACAGGACCGCGAGCGTGACATTGCAGCCGCCAATGCCGCCTTCGACAAGGCTTGCGCCCTTATGGCAAGTGGCGAATACGATCTGGTGGTTCTGGACGAGATCAACATCGCGCTTCGCTATGAATATCTCTCGGTCGAGCAGGTGATAGACGGGCTGAACGCGCGTTCGGACAAGACGAGTGTGTTCCTGACAGGCCGCGACGCACCGCTGGCGCTGCGTGATTATGCAGATCTGGTCACCGAGATGACCGAAGAAAAGCATCCGTTCCAGGCGAGAATCAAGGCCCAGCGCGGGGTGGATTTCTGAACCTTGCAACAGCGCAGCCCGTATTGCTGCGCAGTTATCCTCTGCCGCTTAGCACAGTTTCAAAGATATATCGCAACGACTTGCGTTGGTGGACGGTGTCTTGTGCCCGGGCTTCTTCAGCGGTTGCGGTGTCCCGGTTCTGGCGATCAGCATAGGCGCAATAGTCGCCTTCGCAACAGTTGCACCCGCACGCAACCAGCGCATCATGTCGGGCCATGATTTCGTCAAGCGTGTCTGTCATCTGTGACCTCACCCCGCACTGGGATAAATCTGATGAATTCAGTCAGCTTTTTCAAGTAAATTCGCCCGACCGGTCGATACACTTCTCTGCTCTGAGCCGCCGATTTCTAAAACAGGCAGCTCAGCTTTTTCGGCAGTATTTGGACAAAGTTGCCAATGCAGAGGCACAGCGCTCAGGCAGCGACTTCCTGCTCGGGCGCGCTGAGCGAGATGACGAGAACCACAGCCGCACCGTTCAGCCAGTAGAACGCCGCATCCAATCCTGAAAACCCCAGTACACTAGGTGCAAACAGAAAGGTGATGCCGACAATAAGGTCCACGGCCAAGTGAAATTTGTAGGGTAGAACGCGCCAAATTCCCAAGTGATGGTCGGTCAGAACCGTCAGGACAAAGGCGGCGACGCCAGTGACAACCGAAAGCCACAGCGCCAGCGGGTTGGACTGACCCAATCCCAGCAGGAATGGCAGTGTCATCAGGGCAATGGCAACCGGGTAGTCCAGATACGCGTGGACAGAGCGGGTAACGAAACGCACGGACATAAGATTTTCCTCTTTTCAATCAGTGATGAAAGAAAGATAGAAAGCCTGACCCGAACGCTGAATTCTTGATCGTTTCAAAAATCTTGCAGATCGTACAGAATATTCGGCGTTTTAGTGCATGGACCTGTATGCGGCTGGTGACAAGCCGACCTGCTTCTTGAAAACGCGGGAAAACGCGGCCTCAGAGGCATATCCAACTTCGGCTGCTGCATCTGCGACGTTCCATCGTGCCTCTGTAAGGCCATGGCACGCAATCTGCATGCGCCAGTCGGTGAGGTATTGCATCGGCGTCGTGCCCATCTTCTGGGCAAACAACTGAGAAAAGGCCGTGCGCGACATGCCGGATTCACGCGCCAGTGTCGCAACACTCCAGTCTTGCGCTGGCGCTTGGTGGAACGCCGTCAATGCGCGTGAGATGCGTGTATCCGCAAAGCCCGCAAGGGCGGTGTCCTGAGGGCTTTGCCGTTCCAGGTAGGTTCGGATCGCCTGCGCAAACAGAACTTCGGACAGCTTCAGGGCAATCAGATCGCCGCCAATACGGGCCCCGGACACTTCGGATCCGATCATGCGCAGGGTCGATTCCATCCACGATCCGGCCTCTTCGCCATAATTCTCGATCAGAATGTAGGGCGGCAGGCGGTCGATCAGCATATGCCCGGAGCCTTTTCGTCCTGCTGGGCCGGTGAAAGAAAAATGACCGCAGATCAGTTGTGTGTCCCGGTCCTCGTCTGCACCGCCATAGACAAGAACGCCGTCGCCCTTGTAGCCGGCAATCTCAAGTACCTGTTCCAGAGGAAGCGCATCCAGTGGCCTGACCTCGGCACACAACAACGCATGTGGCGCCCCATGAGGGATCAGGATCAGGTCCCCCTGCCGCAACCGCAACGTTTCCCCGGTGGATGAGACATGGACCTTGAGTTCACCCCGTTGGACAAAATGAAACCGCGCGACGTTTTCGAATTCCGGCACCTGAATACCAAATGGTGGTGTGAACGAGGTGCGGAAGTAGAACGTGCCACGCAGGGACAGACGGGTGAGAATATCGCTGAGTAAATCCAACATGTGTCGAAGATACGGGAATTGACCCGATCGTCCAGATCACGGAACGCTTTGCACGACAATTTGCACGATCTGCAACAAAAACCCCGCCGAAGCGGGGTTTTGCAAGTTATTACGAGCGGACCAGCTTTTCGTAATCTTCTGCGATTTCGCGGGTCAGGTCGCCGACTTCGAAAGTGTAATCGCCGATTTGCCCGACCGGAGTGACCTCGGCCGCGGTTCCGGTCAGCCAGCACTGTTCGAAATCAGCCATTTCTTCGGGCTTGATGCGTCGCTCATGCACAGTGATGCCTTTATCCTTCAGCATCTGAATGACGGTTTGGCGGGTGATACCGTTCAGGAAGCAATCCGCCAGCGGGGTGTGAACCTCTCCATCCTTGACGAAGAACACGTTGGCACCTGTTGCTTCGGCCACATAACCACGCCAGTCCATGAACAGCGCGTCCGAGCATCCCTTGGCTTCGGCCTTGTGCTTGGAAATGGTGCAGATCATGTAAAGGCCCGCAGCCTTGGCGTGAACCGGGATGGTTTCCGGGCTGGGGCGTTTCCATTCGGCGATGTCCAGTTTTGCGCCCTGCATCTTGGCGTCGCCATAGTAGGCACCCCAAGGCCAGACCGCGACGGCCATCCGTACCGGGTTGCGGGCCGACGCCACGCCCATGTCTTCGCCAGACCCGCGCCAGACCAATGCGCGGACATAGGCATCCTGAAGGCCACTGGCTTTCAGGGTCTCTTCCTTGGCTGCTTCAATCTGATCGACAGAATAAGGCATCGGCATGTCCAGTGCCTCGGCGCTGGCGATAAGACGTTCGGAATGTTCGCGGCTTTTGAAGATCTTGCCGCTATAAGCGCGTTCCCCCTCGAACACGGATGAGGCATAGTGCATCGCGTGGGTCAGAATATGCACATTGGCATCGCGCCAGGGCACCAGCTTGCCATCCATCCAGATGACACCGTCACGATCATCATACCCTGCCATGCGAAACCTCCTGAACCGGGTTAAATTTCCGATTGTTGCGCTACTTAGGTCCGATGCGGACACAATGTTGCGCAAAAACTGCGATTCGATACCTCTCTGCCCTTGGAATGTCAATAACGCTGACATAAAGTCGAACCCGAGTAACGAATGAGGCATGATATGTCCGAAATCCGCCCGGCCCCGCGATATGGGGGCGAAAGCCTGTTGTTTTTGACGGATGAACAATTGCGGCAGGGGATCGAGGCAATGTTCTTCGCCTATCGCGGCTTTACCGCGGATCCCGATCGTATCCTGTCCGAAATGGCCTATGGCCGCGCCCATCACCGCGCGATCCATTTTATCAATCGCGCCCCGGGCACCACGGTGAACAACTTGCTGGCGATCCTCGGGGTTACAAAACAGTCTCTGAACAGGGTCCTTCGGACGTTGATCGAGGATGGTCTGGTGGAAAGCCGGGTCGGAACCGTGGACAAACGCGAACGGCATCTATTTCTGACGGAAAAGGGCGAAACGTTGGAGGCCACGTTGTCAGATGCGCAACGAACAAGAATGCGCGCGGCCTTCAAGGATGCCGGTCCCGAGGCCGTGGCCGGGTTTCGCAAAGTGCTTGAAGCAATGATGGATGCTGATATGCGTCATGCCTATACGAAATTGCGGGATACGACATCATGAGCGAAATAGATGCACATTTGCTGATTGTTGATGATGACGAACGCATTCGCGATCTACTCAAGAAGTTCCTGATGCGAAACGGGTTTCTGGTGACGGCGGCACGGGATGCGGCCCATGCGCGGCGGGTTCTGTCGGGGTTGGATTTCGACATGATCGTCATGGATGTGATGATGCCGGGCGAAGATGGCGTCAGTCTGACCAGGTCGCTGCGTGACACTCATACGACGCCGATCCTGTTACTAACCGCCAAGGGCGAGACCGAGCATCGGATTGCAGGGCTTGAAGCCGGGGCGGATGATTATCTCGCCAAACCTTTCGAGCCGAAAGAGCTGCTACTGCGGATCAATGCGATTCTGCGCCGGATGCCGGAAACCCCGGCCGAGGAAACAGCGGCGAAGATCCTGCATCTCGGCCCCATCCGGTATGACATTGAACGCGGTGAAATGTGGCAGGGCGAAAGGCCAGTCCGCCTGACCGCGACCGAAAGCCAGCTGATGAAAATCTTTTCGGCCCAACCTGGTGAGCCAATCAGCCGCGCAAAACTGGTGGAAGATCTGGGCCGGGATAAAGGACAGGCACAGGAACGTGCGGTGGACGTGCAGATCACCCGCCTGCGCCGGAAGATCGAACAGGACCCGAAACAGCCCCGGTATCTGCAGACAGTCCGGGGCGCGGGCTATATGCTGGCGCCCGATTGAATGAGCCGCTGTGCGGCGATTTAAGCCTTCGGCGAGGATATTTTAGCCAGATGAAGATGGGATCCCGATGAAAACCGCCCTTTTGACACATGCCGATTGCCTTGGACATGTCACACCGCAAGGTCATCCGGAACAGGTGGCGCGGCTGGAGCATATCCTGCACGCGCTTGAAGGACTTGACCTGAAGCGCGTGACCGCTCCACTGGCGGCAGACGATGATTTGCTGCGTGTTCATCCCGAAAGCCATATCCGAGACATCAGATCGTCACGCCCTACTGACGGGTTTGCGCAAATCGACGGGGACACCTTCATGTCACCGGGTTCCGTGGATGCGGCCTATCGTGCGGCTGGTGCGGCGGTACGGGCCGTTGATCTGGTTTTGGGCGGTGAGGCGCCGAACGCCTTTTGTGCCATTCGCCCACCGGGGCACCACGCCGAAGCCGAGAAAGCTATGGGGTTCTGCCTGTTTGGCAATGCGGCGCTGGCTGCGAAACATGCGCTGGATTACCACGGGCTGAAGCGGGTCGCAGTGGTCGATTTCGACGTTCATCATGGCAACGGCACGCAGGACCTGCTGTGGGATGAAGATCGGGCCCTGGTAATCACGAGCCAGCAGATGCCGTTATGGCCAGGATCGGGCCGCCCGGACGAGACAGGCGCTTACGATAACGTTCTGAACATCCCGCTTGCCCCGGGCACCGGCGGGGCTGAGATGCGATCCGCCTATGAAACGCAGGCCTTTCCACGCTTGCGGGCGTTCCGGCCGGAACTGATCATCATCTCGGCCGGGTTCGATGCGCATCAGGACGACCCTCTGGCCAACCTGAACTGGTCGACCGGCGATTTTGCTTGGATCACGGCAGAGCTGTGCGGGATAGCCGATGAGGTGTGTCAGGGCCGTATCGTCTCGACTCTGGAGGGCGGGTATGATCTGAACGCACTGGCCGAGGCGGCACGCGCCCATGTGGAAGAACTGATGAAGGCAGCACGATGACCGATACCCCAGTTGAACAGATGACATTCGAGCAGGCCATGAAAGAGCTTGAGGCCGTGGTTGGCCAGCTTGAGCGCGGCGACGTGGCGCTGGATCAGTCGATTGCGCTGTATGAACGCGGGGCCGCTTTGAAAAAGCGTTGCGAGGACGAGTTGAAGCGGGCCGAGGAAAAAGTGGCCGCGATCACTCTGGACGCGAATGGCCAACCGACCGGGACAACACCTGTCGAAGGTCAGTAGATGTTTCAGGAAAGACTGGCGCAGGACGCGGCGTGTCTTCAGGATCATTTTGACCTGACAATGGGCGCGCTGGCCGATCTGGATGTGACACGGGCAATGGCCTATGCCACCCGTGGCGGTAAACGGCTGCGCGGCTTTCTGGTTCTGGAAAGTGCGCGCCTGCACCAAATCAACGAGTCCCGCGCGATCTGGCCCGCGACCGCAATCGAGGCCCTTCACGCCTATTCTCTAGTTCACGACGATCTGCCTTGTATGGATGACGACGATCTTCGGCGCGGACGCCCCACGGTTCATGTGAAATGGGACGAAGGCACGGCCGTACTTGCCGGGGACGCGCTGCAGACACTGGCCTTTGAACTGTGCACCCGGCCCGAGGTTGGAGATGCAGACGTTCGCGCTGATCTGGCACTGACACTGGCCAGGGCAAGCGGTGCGCAAGGTATGGTTTTGGGGCAGGCGCTTGATATCGCAGCGGAAACCGCTTCTGAACCTTTGACGCTGAATGCGATAACACTGCTTCAGGGCGGCAAAACGGGCGCTTTGATCGAATGGTCCGCCTGTGCGGGTGCGCGTCTGGCAAAAGCGGATCCAGAGCCCTTGCGCCAATATGCCCGGGCCCTTGGTCTTGCTTTTCAGATTGCAGACGACATCCTTGATGTTGAAGGTGATGCGTCAAAGGCAGGCAAACGTCTTCAGAAGGATGCGGATGCGGGAAAGGCCACTTTCGTATCTCTTCTGGGTTTGGATGCTGCCAGAACCCGCGCCAGTGAACTTGTTGATCAGGCCTGTGCCGCACTGGACGGGTATGGCCCGACGGCAGAAACCTTGAAGGAAGCCGCTCGCTTCGTTATTGCCCGGGACAGCTAAGCCAGGAACGCGCCAAATGTCTGACCGCCCCAAAACGCCCCTGCTGGACCTTGTGAACCGCCCCGCTGATCTCAAGCGGTTCTCGGACGCGCAACTGCATCAGGTCGCGCAGGAATTGCGGGCCGAGACGATTTCGGCGGTTTCTGTCACCGGGGGGCATCTGGGCGCGGGTCTGGGCGTTGTGGAACTGACGACCGCGCTGCACGCAGTTTTCGACACGCCGCGCGACAAGATTATCTGGGATGTTGGCCATCAGTGCTATCCGCATAAAATCCTGACCGAACGGCGCGACCGCATTCGCACGTTGCGTATGAAAGACGGCTTGAGCGGTTTCACCAAGCGCAGCGAAAGCCCCTATGACCCGTTTGGCGCCGCGCATTCCAGTACGTCCATCAGCGCCGCTTTGGGTTTTGCCGTTGCGCGTGATCTGGGCGGTGTGACTCCGGAAGGGTTGGGCGACGCGATTGCCGTGATCGGTGATGGATCGATGTCCGCAGGCATGGCCTTTGAGGCGATGAACAATGCCGGTCACCTGAAGAAACGCCTGATCGTCATTCTGAATGACAATGAAATGAGCATCGCCCCCCCGGTTGGTGCCTTGTCCAGCTATTTGTCCCGAATCTACGCCGAGGCACCATTCCACGATCTGAAGGCGGCCGCCAAAGGCGCTGTTTCACTGTTGCCCGAACCGTTCCGCGAAGGGGCCAAGCGCGCCAAGGAAATGCTCAAGGGTATGGCCGTGGGCGGAACCCTGTTTGAAGAGCTTGGGTTTTCCTATCTCGGGCCCATTGATGGGCATGACCTGGATCAGCTGCTGCCGGTTCTGCGCACCGTCAAGGCGCGGGCAACCGGGCCGATCCTGATCCACGTCTTGACCAAGAAGGGCAAAGGGTACGCACCAGCCGAACAGGCCCGCGACAAAGGCCACGCGACTGCCAAATTCGATGTGGTCACGGGTGAGCAGAAAAAGGCTCCGTCAAACGCGCCTTCTTACACGTCTGTCTTTGGCAAGGCTCTGGTGGATGCGGCCACGCACGATGACAAGATCGTCGCAGTGACTGCCGCGATGCCCGATGGCACCGGGTTGGGCCTGTTTGCCGAACGGTACCCGTCGCGCTGTTTCGATGTTGCGATTGCCGAGCAGCACGGCGTGACCTTCTCAGCGGCGCTGGCGGCAGGGGGGATGAAACCATTCTGCGCCATGTATTCGACCTTTTTGCAGCGGGGGTACGACCAGGTTGTGCATGACGTCGCAATTCAGCGCTTGCCCGTTCGGTTTGCCATTGATCGCGCAGGTTTGGTGGGCGCTGACGGTGCCACCCATGCCGGGTCGTTCGATATTGCTTATTTGGCCAATCTACCGGGCATGGTCGTCATGGCCGCTGCGGATGAGGCGGAATTGATGCACATGGTGGCAACCGCTGTTGCGCATGATGAAGGGCCGATCGCCTTCCGCTATCCGCGCGGCGAAGGTGTTGGAGTGGACTTGCCCGAACGCGGTGAGGTACTGGAGATCGGCAAAGGCCGCATGATCCGAAAAGGCGCGCGCGTCGCACTTTTGTCTTTTGGCACGCGGCTGGCTGAAGTTCAGAAAGCAGCCGAGTCTCTGACCGCCAAAGGCATCAACCCAACCATCGCCGACGCCCGCTTTGCCAAGCCGCTGGATCGGGACCTTATCCTGGATCTGGCTGCGGATCATGAGGCGTTGATCACCATCGAAGAAGGCGCTGTTGGCGGATTTGGCAGCCATGTAGCACAGCTTCTGGCGGATGAGGGTGTTTTTGACCGGGGCTTGAAATACCGCTCGATGGTCTTGCCTGACATCTTCATCAATCAGGCCAGCCCTGCGGATATGTATGCCGTTGCGGGTATGAATGCCGAGCAGATCGAAGCCAGGGTGCTGGATGTTCTGGGCGTAACCTCGATCAGTGAAAAGCGCGCGTAATACCGGCGCTGCTTTACCCTTCTTTGGTTTTGCCGCTTACCAAAAGCAGGAGGCGATAGGCGACCCAGAACCAAGCGGGTATACATAGCGCCACGAGAACCTTTATTGCGGTTTATCTTGTCATGACAGAATCGCCGCTGTTTCAAAGATGATTTGAAGCGATAAGACACCGATTCAGACATCACCAGCTCATTAGGCGGCTGCTTCCATATTTTCTTTGGGAAGAAATGGTGCCCAGGAGAGGACTCGAACCTCCACGTCCATACGGACACTAGCACCTGAAGCTAGCGCGTCTACCAATTCCGCCACCTGGGCAGGTGTCGTGGAGCGGCGTTTAAGCTGACTGGCGTGGGGCGTCAACCGGATTCTGAATGAATTTTGAAAGTTTTTTAAGTTCGGTTTTCGAACTGAAGTTTTGGCCTTATTATTTCATGACCGGCGCGGCGAATTAGTGCCTTGTTTGGCTGGCCTGCGGGCGTTAGTTCTAGGGCGCAATTTCTCAGCAGGAGCCCTCTCATGTCGAAACTGGTGACGATTTATGGCGGATCGGGATTTGTCGGTCGCTACATCGCGCGGCGCATGGCGAGAGAGGGGTGGCGTGTGCGGGTGGCTGTACGACGCCCGAACGAAGCCATGTTCGTGAAACCCTACGGCGCCGTGGGACAGGTTGAGCCTGTGCTGTGCAATATCCGCGATGACGCCTCGGTCGCGCTGGCAATGCAGAGCGCCGATGTCGTGGTGAACTGTGTGGGTGTGCTGAATGAACTGGGCAAGAACGCGTTTGATGCCGTTCAGACCGAAGGGGCCGAGCGTATTGCGCGCTTGGCCGCACAGCAGGGCATTGGTCGAATGGTGCATATCTCGGCTATAGGTGCAGATGCAAACGCGGCCAGCGATTATGCCCGGACCAAAGCGCTGGGCGAGGCGGGTGTGCTGAAGCACATGCCGGATGTAGTGATCCTTCGCCCATCTGTGATCTTCGGTACCGAGGATCAGTTCTTTAACCGATTTGCCGGGATGACCCGCATGGGTCCGTTCCTGCCGGTGGTTGGTGCTGAGACCAAATTCCAACCCGTCTACGTGGACGACGTGGCCCAGGCAGCGGTCAAAGGTATTCTGGGGCAGGCTGAGCCGGGCGTGTACGAGCTTGGCGGGCCGGAAGTGAAAACCTTCCGCGCCCTGATGCAACAGATGCTTGAAGTGATCCACCGGCGGCGCATCATTGTCGGTCTTCCGTTTTTTGCTGCCCGGATTATGGCGGGCGTGCTGGATATTGCGAAATTCGTCAGCTTCCAGCTGTTCCCGAACAACATTCTGACCCGCGACCAGGTCAGGAATCTGCGTCATGACAACGTGGTATCTGACGGGGCCAAGTCCTTTGCGGATCTTGGCATTGCGCCGACCACTCTGGAATCGGTGCTGCCGGAATATCTTTGGAAATTCCGCCCATCGGGGCAGTATGACGACATTCAGAACTCGGCGAAGAACCTGCGTATCTGATCAGCTGTAGGCCATGAACAACAATGCCGCGCCCAGTATGACGCGGTAGATCACATAGGGCGTGAAGCTGACACTGCGCAGCAGTCGCATCATAAGGCTAAGCGCCAGAAGTGCCGAGACAAAAGCAAATGCCGCGGCAATGGCCCCGTCCCGTGCCAGTTGCGCATCAGCGTCGCGTATCACATCCAGTGCCAGCAGTGTGCCTGAGGCCAGAATGGTTGGGATTGACATAAGCATGGCAATCCGTGCGCCGTCTGCTCGGGTATAGCCCAGTTGACGTGCTCCTGTAATGGTGATCCCGGATCGCGATGTTCCGGGGATCAGCGCAAGAACCTGCCACAGCCCCATGATGAAAGCATCGCGCACACCCCAATCGGCCGCCCCTTTCGTCTGGGGGCCTTTCTGGTCAATCCAATAAAGCAGCAGGCCAAAGCCCAGCATTGTCCATCCGATTACAGCGATCGAACGCATGGCCTCGCTTAACCCGGTCAGATGCAGGATCAGACCTGCAATCACGGTTGGAATTGTTGCAATGATGAGGCCCAGAGCCAAACGGGCCTGCGGCGTATCTGTCCGGCCGGTCAAGGCGCGCGGCAACCCGGCAAGGGCCTGCTTCACATCCGTCCAGAAATACAGAACGACCGCTCCGAGGGTTCCGACGTGCACCGCGATGTCTATGGCTTGACCCTGATCCTGAAGGCCTGACAAATTCGGCAGCAGGATCAGGTGACCCGAAGACGAAATGGGCAAAAACTCAGTTATTCCCTGAATGATTGCCACGAGAATCAGGTGGAAAAGACTCATCTGCCCTGCCGTGCTGTCGCCACGATTTTCTTGTGGTGTATGGCTATAAGGGCAGTGGGGAAAAGGAAAGTCTTCATATAGGTCCGGATCGTACCTAAAATTCCCTCCATAATTTGTCGATTTCGAGCGGGAGGGCGAAAAATTCTCATATTAGGTCAGCATATATGACTTTTCATCCGTTTGCGCATCGCATAAAGAAATCGAACCAAGCCAATTCATGGAGTCTGACCCGTGGCCAAGCAACCGATGCTGAAATTTGTGCAGATCGACCGCGTCATGCCGGAAAAGCGTGCCGCCAATGACCGCAGAGAAGACTTTAACGAGATTTATGCAGAATTCGCTGCCGAGAAAGCAGCAGAACAGGCCAGCCGTTGCAGTCAGTGCGGTGTGCCTTACTGCCAATCGCACTGCCCGCTGCATAACAACATTCCCGACTGGTTGCGGCTGACTGCAACCGGACGGTTGGAAGAAGCTTACGAAACCAGCCAGGCGACAAACACCTTCCCCGAGATTTGCGGCCGCATCTGCCCGCAGGACCGTTTGTGCGAAGGAAATTGCGTGATCGAACAATCCGGTCATGGAACGGTCACCATCGGAACGATCGAAAAGTACATTACCGACACGGCGTGGGAAAAAGGCTGGGTCAAGCCAGTGGTCCCTGCGGCAGAGCGCCGTGAAAGCGTCGGCATCATCGGTGGCGGGCCGGGCGGTCTTGCCGCGGCAGACATGCTGCGTCGGGCCGGTATTCAGGTCACGGTCTATGATCGCTACGACCGTGCGGGTGGGTTGCTGATGTATGGCATTCCGGGCTTCAAGCTTGAAAAAGAAGTCGTCCAGCGGCGCAACGACCTGTTGGCTGACGGCGGTGTCGAGTTCGTTTTGAACTGCGACGTGGACGCTGCCAAATTCGCGGAAATTCACGCCAAGCATGACGCGGTCATCATCGCGACGGGCGTTTACAAGTCGCGGGATCTGTCCATGCCGGGCAGTGGTCTTGCCGGGATCGAGAAGGCAATCGATTTCCTGACCGCATCAAACCGTAAAAGCTTTGGTGACGTTGTTGAGGATTTCGACAACGGACGGCTGAATGCCGAGGGCAAGAAGGTTGTCGTGATCGGTGGTGGCGACACTGCGATGGATTGTGTGCGCACGTCGATCCGCCAGGGCGCGACGTCAGTCAAATGCCTGTACCGTCGTGACCGGGCAAACATGCCGGGTTCGCAGCGCGAGACACAGAATGCCGAGGAAGAAGGCGTGGTATTCGAATGGCTCAGTGCACCCAAGGGGTTCACGGGCGACGACAAGGTTTCCGGCGTGATGGTGCAGAAAATGCGCCTGGGGCAACCCGATGCATCTGGTCGCCAGGCCCCCGAAGTGATCGAAGGCGCGGATTATGTCGAGGACGCCGATCTGGTGATCAAGGCGCTGGGTTTTGAGCCCGAAGACCTGCCAACGCTGTTCGGGCAGCCCGACTTGCCCGTCACCCGATGGGGAACGGTCCGGGCAGCATTCCAGACCGGGGAAACCGAAATGGAAGGTGTGTACGCAATTGGCGACATCGTGCGCGGTGCTTCGCTGGTTGTATGGGCGATCCGTGACGGGCGCGACTGCGCCGACGCGATCATCGACCGGTTTAATGCCAAGACTGCCGTCGCAGCGGAATAACCCCAGCTTTCAGGAGGGTTCGAAATGTCGGAACTTCAAGGCCAATGCATGTGTGGTGCGGTCACTGTAACTGCTACACCGGCGCGGGATGCGCTGGGGGCGTGTCACTGTGACCAATGCCGTCGGTGGACCAGTTCGATGCTGGTGACGTTTCAGGCGAAAGAAGGCTATGCCGCGCTAGGCCCGGTCAAGACATTTACCTCGTCCGACTGGGCAGAACGTGCCTTTTGCGACGAATGCGGATCCTCGCTCTGGTACCGGATCACGCTACCGGGTGAGATGCACGGACAGACACAAATGGCGGCTGGCCTGTTTGAAAATGCAACAGGCAACCCGCTGAAACTTGAACTTTATATCGACAAAAAGCCCGAGGGATACGCGTTCGCAGGCGAACGTCGGCAAATGACCAAAGCCGAGGTCGAAGCCATGTATTCCCTCTCTGACGAAGGAGACAGCCAATGACCAAATATGATGCCGATTGGGTGCGGGCGGAAGAAGCAAAACGCAAGTGGATGGCCGAAAATGGTCTCTACTCCGAGGCAGAAGAGCATTCTTCGTGCGGTGTGGGCCTTGTTGTGTCCGTTGATGGCAAACGGTCTCGCAAGGTGGTGGATGCCGGGATTGATGCCCTGAAAGCGATCTGGCATCGCGGAGCCGTGGACGCGGATGGCAAGACCGGCGACGGCGCGGGCATCCATGTGCAGATTCCAGTTCCCTTCTTCTATGATCAGATCCGCCGCACAGGCCACGAACCCAAGCTGAATGAACTGATTGCAGTTGGTCAGGTCTTCCTGCCCCGCACCGATTTTGGCGCACAGGAGCGGTGCCGGACCATCGTCGAAAGCGAAGTTCTGCGTATGGGGTATTACATCTATGGCTGGCGACACGTGCCTGTCGATGTGACTTGCCTGGGGGAAAAGGCCAACGCGACCCGCCCCGAGATTGAGCAGATCCTGATCTCGAACTCCAAGGGTGTGGACGAAGAAACTTTTGAGCGCGAACTCTATGTCATCCGTCGTCGCATCGAAAAAGCGGCCTTGGCGTCGGGCATTTCGGGCCTTTATCTTGCGTCGCTGTCCTGCCGGTCGATCATCTACAAGGGCATGATGCTGGCTGAACAGGTCGCTGTATTCTATCCCGATCTGATGGATGACCGCTTTGAATCGGCGTTTGCGATTTACCACCAGCGGTATTCCACGAACACCTTCCCGCAATGGTGGCTGGCACAACCATTCCGCATGCTGGCCCATAACGGCGAGATCAACACCCTCAAGGGCAACGTCAACTGGATGAAAAGCCATGAAATCCGGATGGCTAGCGGAACTTTTGGTGACTATGCCGAAGACATCAAGCCGATCATCGCTGGTGGTTCGTCAGATTCCGCCGCATTAGACTCCGTTTTCGAGGTGTTGGTGCGTGCGGGGCGGTCGGCCCCGATGGCGAAAACCATGCTGGTTCCGGAAAGCTGGTCCAAGCAGGCGGTCGAGCTGCCGCAAGCGTGGTGCGACATGTATTCCTACTGCAACTCGGTGATGGAGCCATGGGATGGTCCGGCCGCGCTGGCGATGACCGATGGACGCTGGGTTTGCGCTGGTCTGGACCGGAACGGGCTGCGCCCCATGCGGTACGTCGTGACTGGCGATGGCCTTGTCATCGCAGGGTCGGAGGCAGGAATGGTGCCGATCAACGAAGCCACCGTGACCGAAAAAGGCGCATTGGGGCCGGGTCAGATGCTGGCGGTCGACATGAAAAAAGGCAAGCTGTACCGCGACACCCAAATCAAGAACAAACTGGCCAGCGCGCTTCCATTCGGCGAATGGGTGGGCAAGATAAACGACCTGGACGAAACGCTTGCTGGTGTGACCGAAGCTCCGATCTTTGTGGGTGGCGAGTTGCGCAAGCGCCAGATTGCCGCGGGATACTCGGTAGAAGAGTTGGAGCAAATCCTTGCTCCGATGGCGGAGGATGGCAAGGAAGCCTTGGCATCCATGGGTGATGATACGCCCTCGGCTGTTTTGTCAAAACAATACCGCCCGCTGAGCCATTTTTTCCGTCAGAACTTCAGCCAGGTGACCAACCCGCCGATCGACAGCCTGCGTGAATACCGCGTGATGTCGCTGAAAACCCGGTTTGCCAACCTCAAGAACGTGCTGGACGAAGACAGCAGCCAGACCGAGATCGTGGTTCTGGAAAGCCCCTTTGTCGGCAACGCGCAATGGGACAAACTGGTTGAGAACTTTGATGCGCCGCTGGCGGAAATCGACTGTAGCTTCGAGGCTGGTCAAGGCGCATTGAGCGAAGCTTTGGCCCGTATCAGAGCCGAATCCGAAGAGGCGGTGCGATCTGGTGCCGGGCATATTGTCCTGTCTGATATGCGGTCGGGCGAGGATCGGATTGCGATACCAATGATTCTCGCGACCAGCGCTGTGCATTCCCATTTGACGCGTCAGGGTTTGCGGACCTTCTGTTCGTTGAACGTTCGTTCGGCCGAATGTGTGGACCCGCATTACTTTGCCGTTCTGATCGGATGTGGTGCGACTGTGGTGAACGCCTACCTGGCCGAAGATTCTTTGGCCGACCGCATCGACCGCGGTTTGCTGGACGGAACCCTGACAGAAAACGTCGCGCGCTATCGCGAGGCGATCGATCAGGGCCTGTTGAAGATCATGGCCAAGATGGGCATCTCGGTCATTTCGTCCTATCGCGGTGGTCTGAACTTTGAGGCCGTCGGCCTCAGCCGTGCCATGGTGGCCGAGTATTTCCCCGGTATGACCAGCCGGATTTCCGGTATCGGTATCAAAGGTATTCAGGCCAAGGCCGAAGAAATCCATGCCAAGGGTTGGAACAGCGGTCTGGATGTGCTGCCCATCGGTGGTTTCTACAAGGCGCGTAAGTCAGGTGAGACCCACGCGTGGGAAGCGACCTCGATGCACATGATGCAGATGGCCTGCAACAAGGCTTCGTATGAGCTGTGGAAACAGTATTCGGCCAAGATGCAGTCGAACCCGCCAATTCATTTGCGCGATCTGATGGATTTCAAACCGTTGGGCAAGCCGGTGCCGATCGAAGAGGTGGAATCGATCACCTCGATCCGCAAACGCTTTGTCACGCCAGGTATGTCGCTGGGTGCATTGTCGCCCGAAGCGCATAAAACACTGAACGTGGCGATGAACCGGATCGGTGCGAAATCCGACAGTGGCGAAGGTGGCGAAGATCCGGCACATTTCGTGCCTGAACCCAATGGCGACAACCCTTCGGCCAAGATCAAACAGGTGGCTTCGGGCCGGTTTGGCGTGACTGCGGAATACCTCAACCAGTGTGAAGAGCTTGAGATCAAGGTCGCTCAGGGTGCAAAACCCGGCGAAGGTGGTCAGTTGCCAGGTATGAAGGTCACCGACCTGATCGCGCGCCTGCGCCATTCGACCAAGGGCGTGACGCTGATCTCGCCGCCGCCGCACCACGATATCTATTCGATCGAGGATCTGGCGCAGCTGATCTACGATCTGAAGCAGATCAACCCGCGCTGCAAGGTGACGGTCAAGCTGGTAGCGTCCTCGGGCGTTGGCACGATTGCTGCCGGTGTAGCCAAAGCGAAAGCGGATATTATCCTTATTTCGGGTCACAATGGCGGTACAGGCGCGTCGCCTGCGACCTCGATCAAATATGCCGGTTTGCCGTGGGAGATGGGCCTGACCGAGGCGCATCAGGTTCTTGCGATGAACAACCTGCGGGATCGCGTCACCCTGCGGACCGACGGTGGTCTGCGTACCGGTCGCGACATTGTCATGGCCGCGATGATGGGGGCCGAGGAATACGGCATCGGTACCGCCGCGCTGATCGCCATGGGTTGTATCATGGTGCGTCAGTGTCAGTCGAACACTTGTCCGGTGGGCGTGTGTACGCAGGATGAATCCCTGCGCGCCAAGTTCACCGGCAATGCGGATAAAGTGGTGAACCTGATCACTTTCTATGCCCAGGAAGTGCGAGAGTTGCTGGCCAGCCTCGGTGCGCGCTCGGTTGACGAGATCATCGGCCGAGCCGACCTGTTGGCTCAGGTCAGCCGGGGATCGGCGAATCTGGACGATCTGGACCTCAATCCGCTGCTGATCACTGTCGATGGGGCACATAACATCGTCTACAACCGCGACAAAGAGCGCAACGCGGTGCCGGATACGCTGGACGCCGAAATCGTTCGTGATGCGGCCCGGTTCCTGAAGGATGGTGAAAAGATGCAGCTGTCTTATGCCGTGCAGAACACGCACCGGACCGTTGGAACCCGTGTGTCCAGCCATATTGTGCAGAATTTCGGGATGCGGAACACCTTTCAGGACGACCATCTGCATGTGAAGTTGCAAGGCTCTGCCGGGCAATCGCTGGGAGCTTTTGCGGCCCCGGGTCTGAAGCTGGAAGTGTCGGGCGATGCCAATGACTATGTTGGTAAGGGCCTGTCCGGGGGTATGATCGTCGTGCGCCCACCGCAGGTCAGCCCGCTGAAAGCAGATGACAATACGATCATTGGCAATACGGTTCTCTATGGGGCCACTGATGGGTATCTGTTTGCCGCCGGTCGCGCCGGTGAACGGTTCGCGGTGCGGAACTCTGGCGCCAAGGTTGTTGTCGAGGGGTGCGGTTCCAACGGGTGTGAATACATGACCGGCGGTGTCGCTGTTATCCTTGGAACGATCGGAGCCAACTTTGGTGCGGGCATGACAGGCGGAATGGCCTATCTGTATGATCCCGAAGGCAAGGCAGAGGCGCTGATGAACAGGGAAACGCTAGTCACTTGCCCGGTCACTGTGGACCACTGGGAAGAGCAGTTAAAAACACTTATCATGCGTCACGCTTCTGAATCACAAAGCCGCAAGGCTGCTGATATTCTTCAGCATTGGGATGTGGAAAAAGGCAACTTCCTGCAGGTTTGCCCGAAGGAAATGCTGAACAAACTTAGCCACCCACTGAGTGTTGAAGCCAAAGCAGTTCCGGCGGAATAAGCCGAAACTTTTTACCTCGCGAAACCCCGCGTGTCATTTGCACCACGCGGGGTTCGTATATTAACGACGTTTCAGTGCTGGTCTTGCCCGTTTATCCGAAAATCGCCAATCTTTCTTCACACTCAGGCGATAATCATGGGCCGATCTAGGCACCAGATGATAAGCAGACAGGGGCAACCGGATGCCAACACCGTATCAGGATCAGTTTTATACTTTCGATCCAGCAAACCCGCCGCCTGCGGGAACGGCTGTCGCGGTTAGCAGTTTCACTTTGATCGATGCAGATGATGACAACGAAATTGATGCACCGAGTGGTGATACAGTCAATGGCCAGGACGTTACGAATTCCTGGCCGGGAGACACTGTTACCATCAACGTCGCGGGCGTCGGGAATGTAACCTATACCGGCACCACGTTTTATCTGGCTGATGGATCTCGGGTTTTTACACCGACAGACGGCCAGGTCTTGCAGCCGGGAACGTTTGTTTCAGCCACCTTCGTCAACACACAGGGGCCGCTGAATGTCGGCAATTTGGGTCCGCCCTGTTTCACGCCGGGCACCATGATAATGACCCCGGATGGGGAACGCACGGTGGAAGATCTTAAGGTCGGTGATCTGGTCACGACCGTGGATCATGGCCCTCAGCCTTTGATCTGGGTTGGGCGTACAGTGGTAGCCGCCGAAGGAAAGCTGGCCCCGATCCGGTTTGAGGCCGGAGTGTTCGACCTGGATCGTCCGCTGCTTGTTTCGCCTCAGCATAGGATGCTGATTGAAGACTGGCGAGCCTCGTATCTGTCCGGGCACGCTGAAGCGCTGATTCCGGCACATGCTCTGGTCAATGGAAAAACGGTGACCCGCGTGGAAGGCGGTGAGGTGGAGTATTTCCACCTTTTGTTCAAGCAGCACGAGATCGTCATCGCCAATGGCGCCAAAAGCGAAAGCTATTATCCGGGGCATGCGTTGTCGGCCTCGGACCGCGAAACGCAGAGCGAGGTCCTGCATCTGTTCCCTGAACTGGCAGGTCATGATCCGATGTCGGTAGAAACCGCACGCCCGGTTGTTCACCCGCGCGAAGCGCGCGCCTTCGCAATTTAGGCCGTTTCAAACCCGGACCGCGCGTCGTATAGCTGAAGTATGGCGAAGAAAGCAGCCCGCAAATCAAGCGGTAAGAAAAACAAGGCATCCAGCAGGAAATCACCAACGGTGCGTCAGATACGCCGTTGGCTGACTCGTGCGGTTGCGGCAATTGCAGGAGCTTTGCTTGCGATAATCCTGTTGTATTCGGTTGTGAACCCACCTGTAACCCATACGATCTGGTCAGAATGGCGCCGATTGGGAAAGGTTGAGCGTGAATGGGTACCGATCGAGGACATGGCCCCGATCATGGCGCGATCGGTTGTGGCAGCAGAGGATGCGAATTTCTGCCTGCATTGGGGATTTGATGTAGAGGCCATTCGAGATGCGCTTGAGGATGGCGGAAATCGCGGTGCCTCGACCATTACACAGCAAGTGGTAAAGAACGTATTCCTTTGGCAGGGGCGCAGTTGGATACGCAAGGCGCTGGAAACTTCGATCACACCTGTGGTCGAGATTTTCTGGAGCAAGCGGCGCATCCTTGAGGTCTATCTGAACGTTGCCGAAACCGGGAATGGCGTTTTTGGGGTCGAGGCTGCCGCGCAACAGTATTTCAACACCAGCGCATCGAAACTGACCCCAGTTCAGGCAGCGCGGATTGCCGCCATTCTGCCGTCACCGCGCAACAGGTCAGTCACAGATCCGACGGCGCGTACGCGCAGACGGGCGGCATCTATTCTGGATGGGGCGGCCACCATCCGCGCAGATGGTCGCGCAGATTGTTTCGAGGATTGAAACCCGTCGCCTGCCAAGGCTAAATCTGTCGGGTACTCACTGGTTCGATTGGAAGCCCATGGCGCGTTTGTTTCATGTTCCCCTCTCTCCGTATTGCCGCAAGGTTCGGCTGTCTTTGGCGGAAAAGAAGATCGAGGTTGAGCTTGTCGAAGAGCGATACTGGGAGCAGGATCCCGACTTTTTGCGCCGAAACCCTGCGGGTAAAGTACCAGTATTGCGTCTGGACGGACAAATGATGTCGGAAAGCGCGGCGATCTGCGAATATATTGAGGAAACCCGCCCCGAACCATCATTAATGCCAAAAAGTCCCGAAGCCCGATACGAAGTACGGCGCCTTGTCGGCTGGTTTGACGACAAATTCCATCATGAGGTGACGTCGAAGCTGCTGTACGAACGGGTGAACAAAAAAGTGACGGGTCAGGGCTATCCTGACAGCAAGAACGTCAAACAGGGTGCCAAAGCGATCAAGTACCATCTGGATTATATGGCATGGCTGTTGGATCACCGCCGGTGGTTGGCCGGTGATCAGATGACACTGGCTGATTTCGCGGCAGCGGCGCACCTGTCGTCGCTGGACTATATCTCGGATGTGGATTGGAACCGCAGTCAGGTGGTCAAGGACTGGTATGCAAAAATCAAATCGCGCCCTGCTTTTCGCTCTATTCTGGCGGATCAGGTGCCGGGTTTCCGGCCGCCGCCCCATTACGCGGATCTGGATTTCTGATAGGGTGTGCCAGGGGGGCTGTCTGCCCCCCCCATCGCGCATCTGCGCGATTCCCCCCGAGGATATTTTTGGCCAGATGAAGAGCGGATCAGATTTGAAGGAAAAGCTGGTACAGCAGGCCCTTGAAGAGGGGTTTGTTGCGTGCCGTGTCTGCCGCCCCTGGGATGTTCCAAAAGTTCCCGAGCGTTTGGCAGCGTTCCTGGACGCAGGGTATCATGGGCAGATGGGATGGATGGCCGAGCGGACGCATTGGCGCGGTGATCCTGCGGCCCTTTGGCCCGAGGCGCGATCAGTGATCATGCTGGCCGAGAGTTACACGCCGGAACATGATCCTACAGACGTCTTGAAGCAACGCGCCCACGGGGCGATTTCTGTCTATGCGCAGAACAAAGACTATCATGATCTGGTCAAAAAGCGACTGAAGCGCCTGGCGCGGTGGCTGATTGCCGAGGCGGGCGGCGAGGTTAAGGTGTTTGTTGACACTGCACCCGTGCCGGAGAAAGCCTTGGGGCAGGCCGCCGGGTTGGGCTGGCAGGGGAAACACACGAATCTGGTCAGCAGGGAGTGGGGTAATTGGGCCTTTATAGGGTCTGTTTTTTCAACTTTGGATATACCCGCGGATCCCGCTGAGATTGATCGCTGCGGGTCTTGTCGGGCCTGTTTGGACAGCTGCCCCACGGACGCCTTTCCGGGCCCGTATCAGTTGGACGCACGGCGGTGCATTTCCTACCTGACCATCGAGCATAAAGGCCCTGTGAAGCCTGAGCTTCGCAGAAAGCTGGGCAATCGAATCTACGGCTGTGACGATTGCCTTGCGGCTTGCCCGTGGAACAAGTTTGCGGTTGCCGCAAGCGACCTGCGCTATGCAGCGCGCGAAGATCTGGCGGCGCCTGCGCTGGAAGAGCTGGTGGCGCTTGATGATACTTCGTTCCGAGCGAAATTCTCGGGCTCACCCATCAAACGGATCGGGCGCGACCGGTTTGTGCGCAACGTGCTTTATGCCATTGGAAACTCGGGGCAGTCGAAACTGAGGGCCGCGGCCCAAAGTTTGACAGATGACCCAGATGAAACCGTGGCCGACGCAGCGCGCTGGGCGGTGGAACAACTTTCATAATTGCCGCAAACAGGCTGGACGTGTCGGCCCCAATCGCTACACCAATCTGCAGCGAACAGTAAGGAGAACCCGATGGCGCTGGCTTTGGGGGTGGATACGGGTGGAACCTATACCGATGCGGTACTGATCCGGGATGAAAAAGAGGTAATAGCCTCGGCCAAGTCCCTGACCACACGTGCGGATCTGGCAATTGGTGTAGGCAAGGCGATTTCTGCCGTTTTGGAGCAGGCAAAAGTTGCGCCGGATCAGATTTCAATGGCCTCTTTGTCCACTACATTGGCGACAAATGCCTTGGTCGAAGGGCAGGGCGGGCGCGTTGCATTGATCTATATCGGGTTCAAAGACAGCGACCTTGAAAAGCACGGTTTGAAGGACGCGTTAAAAGGGGACCCGGCCCTGGTTATGTCTGGTGGGCATTCCCATTCTGGCAGCGAAGCTGCACCATTGGATGTTGCCGCGCTGGAGCAGTTTTTAGACACTCACAAGGGGATTTCAGGCTTTGCCATAGCCGCTCAGTTTGCCACCCGTAATCCCGCGCATGAACTTGAAGCCGCGCGAATCGTTTCGGAAAGAACCGGGGCTCCGGTAACATGTTCGCATCACTTGTCGGCAAAGCTGAATGGGCCGAAACGCGCCGTGACGGCAGTGTTGAACGCGCGGCTGATCGGGATGATCGACCGTTTGATCGAGCGGGCGCAGGACCGGCTGCGCGAGTTGGGGATTATGGCCCCGATGATGGTTGTTCGCGGTGATGGGGCGTTGATGAGTGCTGAACAGGCGCGTGAACGCCCCATTGAAACGATCCTGAGCGGACCTGCCGCGTCAATTGTCGGCGCGCGCTGGTTGACTGGCGCAGAGAATGCGTTGGTGTCGGATATTGGCGGTACGACAACTGACGTGGCGTTGATCCGTGACGGTAAGCCCGCGATCGACACGGCAGGGGCACAGGTGGGCGGGTTCCGCACAATGGTCGAGGCAGTTGCGATGCGCACCCATGGCCTTGGAGGTGACAGTCAGGTGCATGTCGTGACCGAGGGGTTGCAGGGCGGTGTTTTTCTGGGGCCGCGCCGCGTTCTTCCGGTGTCCCTGATCGCCTCGGAAGCGCCCGAGATCGTTCATGCCGTTCTGGACGAGCAATTGCGGGCCACGACGGTGGGTGAGCACGATACGCGCTTTGCCCGACGCGTGCCGGGAATACGTGACGACGGTATAGATGTGCGCGAAGAAGCCCTGTTGGAGCGGTTGGGAGATCAGGTTCTGCCGATTGGTTCCTTGCTTAGGTCCCGAATGGAGAGCGGCGCATTGACCCGGTTGGTGGATCGCGGGATCGTTCAGATCTCGGGCGTGACGCCGTCGGATGCCAGCCATGTACTGGGGCGGGTGGATGCCTGGGATTCGGACGCCGCCCGTAAGGCACTTGAATTGGTCGCGCGCAAACGGGTCGGGTCCGGAGATATGTTGGCAAGTTCCGCCGAGGCGCTGGCGCAAATGATCGTGGACCAGTTGACGGAACAGACCAGTTTGATTTTGTTAGAGGCTGCTTTTGATGAGGAACCGGACAGTTTCGGGCTGCCGCCACAGGAGTTGGCGCGGCATGTCCTGACACAGCGCGGATTGGCGCGGCATCGCGGTTTGTTGTCGCTGACCGCAGCTCTAAACGTTGATGTTGTGGGGCTTGGGGCATCAGCCCCCAGCTATTACCCGGCGGTTGGTGAACGGCTGCACTGCCGGATGATCCTGCCGGAACATGCGGGCGTAGCCAATGCGATTGGCGCCGTCGTGGGACGGTTGACCTTACGGCGATCGGGCACGGTGACAAGCCCTGCCGAAGGGCGGTACCGTGTACATCTCGAGGGCGGGCCCAAGGATTTTTCCGCATCAGAAGACGCGTTGGCTTTGCTGGAAAATGTTCTGAGGTCGGAAGCTGAAGGCGCGGTGCGCGAAGCCGGTGCAGAAGATATCCGCGTGATCGTGGATCGCGACATCAAAACCGCGCGGGTCGAGGCCAATGATGTGTTTGTCGAGGCAATGATCACGGTCGAGGCAAGCGGGCGACCGCGGGTTGCGACGGGCTAGCCCCTCTGACTTGTACAGAGGGGCATGGCAGGTGGTGCATTATTCTGCGGCGCTGGCACGTTTGGGAAGAACCCAGCCCTGGCGCGGGAAGTGGCAGGTATATCCGTTCGGGATGCGCTCAAGATAATCCTGATGCTCGGGTTCGGCCTCCCAGAAATCGCCGACGGGTTCGACTTCGGTTACGACTTTTCCCGGCCACATGCCGCTGGCATTCACATCTGCGATAGTATCCAGCGCAGTTGCTCTTTGGGCTTCATCGACGTGGTAAATCGCGGAACGATAGCTCATGCCTCGGTCGTTGCCTTGCCGGTTCACCGTGGTCGGGTCGTGAATCTGGAAGAAAAATTCCAGCAGGTCGCGGTAACTGATCTGCGACGGGTCAAACCAGATCTCGATCCCTTCGGCGTGGGTGCCATGGTTGCGATAGGTTGCGTTGGGCACATCGCCTCCGGTGTAGCCCACCCGGGTTCGCAAGACGCCCGGCAGCTTGCGGATCAGGTCCTGCATACCCCAAAAGCAGCCTCCGGCCAGTACAGCACGTTGTTCAGTCATTGGATTTCCTCCACGTGGATCAGGAATTCGGCGTAACCTTCAGCCTCCATCTCATCCCGATGGATGAACCTGAGCGAGGCCGAGTTGATGCAATACCGCAGGCCACCATGTTCTCGCGGGCCGTCGGGGAAGACATGCCCCAGATGGCTGTCGCCGTGTTTCGAGCGAACCTCGGTCCGGATCATACCATACGTCGTATCGCGAAACTCCTCCACATGCTCATGGAGGATCGGCTTGGTGAAGCTGGGCCAGCCACATCCGGATTCGTATTTGTGGGTCGAAGCAAACAGCGGCTCGCCTGACACGATGTCCACGTAGATGCCCGGTTCCTTGTTCCCCAAATACTTGCCTGTCCCCGGTCGTTCGGTGCCGTTGCGTTGGGTGACATGAAATTCTTCGGGCGAAAGCGCCGCGATAACCGTGGGGTCTTTGGTGTAGCGTGTCATGGATCCTCCGGCTGATTTGACGTTTGAGCCATTATCTGGGGGCTGCAGGGTAGAAAGCAAAGCGATATTTCAAACAGCTCTCACAGTCGTGCAGTCGGTCAGACGCAAACATTTGGGTCCTTGCTTTAGGCCGAAGCCGTTTTGCCAGAAGGTTGGCGTGACAGCTGAACCGCAAGAATACCCAGCGTCGTGACGGTAACGCCAATTGCGTCCATCGCGCCCAGTTTTTCGCCCAATAATATGGCCGCAATCGTGACACCAAATACCGGGTTCAAAAAGTGGAACGTGGCTGCGCGGATCGCGCCGATGCGATCCAGAAGAAGGAACCAGATCAGCGTGGCCAGCAGCCCAGGAAACAGGGTTGTGTAAGTGAACGCCAATGCCAGTGGCAGCGTCGGGTGGATGTAAATGGTCTCAAAGATCGGAGCGGCCACGAACAAAGTGGCGGAACCTACAAGCATCTGCAGGCCCACGACCATCATGAAATTGCCGCCTGAGGTTGCGCCGCGAACCGCGAGGGTGGCAAAGGTCAGCGCCAAAGCTCCGATGCCGCATAGCGCGACGCCGAACATGTCGACACCAGAACTGATCCGGCTGCTCATGATCAGGGCGACGCCGGTGAATCCGGCAAACAAACCCAAAATACCGAGAGGGCGCAGTTTCTCGCCAAAAATAAGCCACCCTGCCAGTGCCACCAGCAAGGGCATTGTGGACGCGATAATCGCCGCAACCGAAGCCTCGACCGTTTGCATCGCGTAAAAATTCAGACCCAAATACAGGGCATTTTGGCAGATACCGAACAGAATTGTCGCCCGCCATTGGTTCCGAGTCAGGTGCCAGCTTTGCCCCATCGCCCGGGCAATCAGAACCCCCAGAACCCCTGAGATCAAAAACCGCAGAGCCAGCGAAAACAAAGGAGAGGCGTCTGCCACTATGATCCGCGCCGAGGTAAAGGCGGACGACCAGATCAGGGCAAATGTCAGCCCCATGGCTATGGCGCGCAGATCCATGGAGACCCCCTGTCACTATGCGCGGACTGTCCCCGATTTTGTGATCGGTCGCAAGCGCTGCGCGTCATAAAAGACGCATATGTGATGACAGGAAAGTCGCCCTTATGTTTTCGTTGATTGACTGACCAATTAAAGCTATCAGCTCCGGGATCTGACATATCAAGGGAGGGTTGTCGGTGCTTCTGGAATACATTCTACCTTTTGGCGTCCTACTGGCGTTGGGCCTGGTCGCGTTCTTCGTCGTGAAATGGTGGAACCTGCGCTGCGTTGGCGTGACACCTGTTCACCTTTTCACATTCATCGCGATCCTGTTTACGTCCGGTCTGGATGTTGGCCTGATCATGTTCCCGTTGACAGAATTTGGTGGGTATGCCGAAGATCCGGCATATGCCTTTGCTAATCCACTGGCGATCGAATTCGGTTTCTGGGGTTTTCTGATCTGGGCGTTTTACTTCCTGACAGCCTTCTATTTCTGCGTGATCGAACCGCGCGTGAAATTCTTTGAGATCCCGCTGGTCAAACTGATCAACAACGTGGTCATTATTGGCACCTGCGCCTTTACCGCCAGCCTGTTCCTGATCTACCTGCCTGGCTACCTGCCAGAGGTCGGAGATGGCGAATCTGTCGTTACCACCTTCTACGTCATCGTGTTTGTGGTCATATTGGCGGCGGCATACTCGTCGACCGACCTGAAATATGTGCGGATCCTGTCGGTGGGCTCGACCTTCCTGTTCATGGCCCTGATCCTGGGAATGTGGGCGGCCGCTGGTATGGGAATGACCGGGTTTGTCGAAACCGGCAGTAACATTGGCGCCTATTTCACCAATATGCACAAATTTGTCCTGCCGCTGACTGACTACCATGCCTTCTACCTGTTCTGGTGGTTTGCGTGGTCAATCATGATTGGCCAGTTTACTTCGCGCTTTGTGGGCGGGTTGAAGACCTGGCAGTTGCTGGCGGCGTTGCTGATCTTCCCGTCGATCCCGCTGGGGATCTGGTTCACCGTTCTCTACTACTATCATCTGAACGGTATCAGCACCGCAGGGATCACCAATATCGCGATGGTAATCGTGGGCGTGACCTTTGTGATCAACTCGCTGGACTCTCTGATTAGGCTCTATACGGACAACCTGAACATGACCGCCGAGCGGTTTGGCAAGGCGACCTATGTCGCCGGCAACGTCGCGCTGCTGTTTGTCCTGACCCTGCTGTTCCAGAGCCAGTGGCTGCAAATCCAATGGATCGGAGCCGTCGTAGTCGGTCTCTACCTGGCTTGCGTGGTCTATATCCTTGTAACCAAGCGCAAAGAGGTGATGAGTATCGACGCCATGCCGGAAGATCGTGATCTGGACTTCCACAAGGTTGAGACGATTCACTGATTGTTTCTAACCTACCAAAACAAAAGCGGGCCTCGACATCGGGGCCCGCAGCCGTGTTTTGGCGCTGCCCGGTTCGCGCCTCATTCCGTGTCGAGACGATATTTGAGGAAGCTGTGGCCAGAGTAGTCTACTTGCCCAACAAAATACGCGCCGAGTTTAGTCATTGCGCGCAGTTTCGTGCGTGAAGGCGGCAGCAAGAATGTCACGAACGGAATACGATTGTCCTGCTTTGCGAATGCGATGGCCTGACGCGCTATTTTGGCACCCAGTCCAAATGCACTGGGCTTCAGGACCAGCCCGAAATCCCACTCTTCACCTTCTTTTTGAAAACCGCCCCATCCCACATATTGTCCGCGGTGCAGAATTGCCCAATGACCAAGGCCGTCCCGCGCCCAACACGACTCTTTCGCATGAACGAAACTGGCGACTGTTTCCTCATCCCAATCCTGCGTCAGGAGAGGCATGTGTTCGGCAAGAATTGGATTTCTCATATGCGCCAGTATCTCAGGTGCTGAGACGAGGGGCAGTCGCGTGAATGTAATATCCTGTTCCATAGAACTGGGATTTAGCGGGCCAAGCAGGAAATCAAAGGGTTGTCCGTAAAAAACGTGCCAAGGACATCCGGTGTTGGATTGTAGCCCATATTTACAGTCTGAATAAGAACGCTGATGCCTTAGGACACATGTGCGCAGGCTTTAAATTGTGAAGCTCAGGCACAAAAAAGGGGCCGCGTAACCGCCACCCCTTTGTATGGTTCCAAGCGCTTGAGATCAGCCGTTCACGCTGTCTTTCAGTGCTTTCGCGATGGTCATTTTCACAACCTTGTCGGCTTCTTTGGTGAAGGTTTCACCGGTTGCCGGGTTGCGGACCTGACGCTCAGGGCGTTCGCGGCAGTAGATTTTGCCGACGCCAGGCAGGGTCACTGCACCACCTGCGGAAACTTCGCGCGTGATCAGGCCGGTGATGGCCTCAAGCGCAGAGTTCGCGGATTTCTTATCGGTTCCCATTTCCTCAGCGAGAGCAGCAACCAGCTGAGTCTTTGTCATAGGTTTTGCCATTTCTTGGTCTCCTTAACGTGCCCGATCTATAGGGCCTCACCGCGTAACTGTAACGGGATATTGTGGCCAAACACAACGAATAGTAGCGCAGAAACCCCTAAAAATATGGGGAAAACGTTGCTTTTTTGCGTCAGAGGAAGGCAGTTTCGTCGAAGGAACGCAATTTCCGGCTGTGCAGACGCTCCAACGGCATGCCGCGCAGGTGCTCCATAGCGCGTATCCCGATCATCAAATGACGCCCCACCTGAGTGGTATAAAAGGACGAGGCCATGCCCGGCAGCTTTAGTTCGCCGTGCAGGGGCTTGTCCGACACGCACAGCAAAGTGCCGTAAGGAACGCGAAAGCGATAGCCGTTCGCGGCGATTGTGGCGCTTTCCATATCCAACGCGATGGCCCGCGACTGGCTGAGGCGCTGAACCGGTCCGGATTGATCGCGCAGTTCCCAGTTGCGATTGTCGACCGATGCAACTGTTCCCGTCCGCATGATCCGCTTCAGTTCATACCCTTCCAGCTCGGTCACTTCGGCCACGGCGCGTTCCAGCGCGACCTGAACCTCGGCCAGGGGCGGGATGGGCACCCAGACCGGCAGGTCATCATCCAGAACCTTGTCATCACGTAGATATGCATGGGCCAGAACGAAATCACCCAATGCCTGCGTGTTGCGCAATCCGGCGCAATGGCCAACCATCAACCACGCGTGGGGGCGCAGAACCGCGATATGGTCGGTCGCAGTTTTCGCATTCGAGGGGCCAACACCGATGTTCACCAAAGTAAGACCCGAACCATCTTCACGCTTCAGATGATAGGTTGGCATTTGCGGCAGTTTCAGCGGTTGCTCGATTTCTGCGTCCGGCTCCGTGATCTCAACATTCCCGGTCGAGACAAAGCTGGTATACCCGCTGCTGGGATCAGCCAACTGCTCACGGGCGTAGTTCTCGAATTCCGAAACATAGAACTGATAGTTCGTGAACAGAACGTGGTTCTGAAAATGCCGGGCATCTGTCGCTGTGTAATGTGCCAGTCGCGCAAGTGAATAATCGACGCGCTGGGCAGTAAACAATGACAAGGGCCCGACGGCGTCTTCATGATCGTGCACGCCGTTAACGATGTCGTCATTCGTGGTGGTCAGATCCGGCACGTCAAACACATCGCGCAGGGTGAAAGCAGCCGCCCCCTGATGCGGCACAACCAGACCTGACGTATTCGCCACGGCAAAATGCACCGGAATAGGTGTGTCCGACGCTGCAATCGTCACCGGTTGGTCGTGATTCTTGATCAACAGGGCAATCTGCTGGGTCAGGTAGGACCGGAATAAATCCGGGCGCGTTACGGTTGTAGCGTGAACACCGGGTTCCGCCACATGCCCAAAACTCAGGCGGCTGTCGACTTGAGCATAGGTCGACGTCATTATGCGAATCTCGGGGTAATAGGCCCTGTATCTGGCGGTTGGTGCTCCATTTTGCAGTACCTTCGAGAAGCTGTCGCACAGAAATTCTGTTGCTTGAGTGTAAAGCTCCTCCAGTCGCGCAACTGCGGCTGCGGGATCGGTGAACTGTTCTGGCGAAAGGGCCTCAGGTGTCAGGAGTGTCGTCATGCCAAGGGTTCCAGAAGATCAATTTTTTTGAATGTGCGCACGTCAACCAGCCCGAGATCAGAGATCCTGAGTTCCGGTATGACGACCAACGCCAGCAGCGAATGTTGCATATATGCGTTGTTCAGATTGCAGCCACATTCCTGCATGGCTTGAACCATCCTGTCCGCCTTGGCCGCAACTTCAGCGGCCGGGCTGTCGGACATCAGACCGGCAATGGGAAGTTCGACCATCGCCAGTTCCTGGCCGTCCCGGAAGATCGTGATGCCGCCACCCACCTCGGCCAGTCGATTCGCGGCCAGCGCCATCTGTTCACGGTCCGTGCCGACGACGATCATGTGGTGACTGTCATGTGCCACGGTCGAGGCCATGGCCATTTTTCCCTGATATCCAAACCCCGAGACAAAGGCATTGGTGACGCCCCCTGTCGCCCGGTGTCGTTCGACCAGTGAGATCTGACATACGTCACCCTCACCTTCAACAAGCCCGCCGATAATCGGCAATTCGGCTTTCAGCGCTTTAGTGGGGGCCTGGTTTTCTACCACGCCAATGACGTTGGCCCTTACCTTGTTTGCGCCCTTCGGCGCCGTGATCTCAAAATCGGTCGAGGTCAGCGCATGCTTCAGATGAACCGTGCGACGTGCCTTGTCGGGCCAGTTTAGATGGGGGCAATCAACCTTGATCACCCCGTTTTCCGCGACAACCTGCCCGCGCGCTATGACCAGTTCGACCGGCAATTCGGTCAGGTCAGAGCTGAGGATGATATCCGCCCGTCGTCCCGGCGTGACCGATCCAATCTCGCGTTCCAGACCGAAATGCGTGGCGGTGTTGATCGTCGCCATCTGCACGGCAACAAGCGGGTCACAGCCGCAGGCAATGGCGTGGCGCACGACGCGATTCATATGCCCTTCATTGACCAGCGTTGCAGAGTGGCAGTCATCCGTGCACAGGATGAAATTGCGCGCATCCAGGCCTTTCTCGGTTACTGCGGTAATCTGGCTTTCAACGTCATACCAGGCCGAGCCCAACCGCATCATCGAACGCATTCCTTGACGAACCCGTGCGATGGCATCCGCTTCGCAGGTGCCTTCGTGGTCATCGGCAGGTCCGCCAGCCACGTAAGCCGCAAAATCAGGCCCTAAATCAGGGGATGCGTAATGCCCGCCAACAATCTTTCCTGCCCGCTGCGTGGCCGCAATCTCGGCCAGCATCTTGGGATCGCCGTGAATCACGCCGGGGAAGTTCATCATTTCACCCAAGCCGATGATCCCGGGCCATTTCATCGCCTCGGCGACGTCTTCGGGGGTGATTTCATAGCCTGTCGTCTCTAACCCCGGTGCAGACGGCGCGCAGGAGGGCATCTGAGTGAAGATGTTGACCGGCTGCATCATTGCTTCGTCATGCATCATGCGCACACCATCCAGCCCCAACACATTGGCGATCTCGTGCGGGTCGGTGAACATACTGGTTGTGCCATGAGGGATCACCGCGCGAGCAAACTCGGCGGGGGTCAGCATCCCCGATTCGATGTGCATATGCGCGTCGCATAAGCCGGGCAGGATATAGCGGCCTTGCGCGTCGATAACCTGTGTCTCTGGTCCGGTACAATGCGAGGCGTCTGGACCGACAAATGCAATCCGGCCTGCGGCGATTGCAACAGAATGGTTCGGCAGCAGTTCGCGGCTGTGCACATTTACCCAAGTCCCACCCGTTATTACCGTATCTGCTGCCTCACGTCCGGCAGCAACTGCGATCAATTTGGGGGCGACATCGGGCCAAGTTGGGAAGGGTGTGTTTTCCATGGCTCAACTTTCACGAATGCGCGCGCGGGTGCAACCCCGGTTCTTCACTACTGCCGACGGATCACAATCCTGCAAATCTGCCCAACCCGGCCATCGAAAGCTGACATAGGTGCCGACAGCGCCCAGGAACCCGTCGAGTTTACGTTTCGGACCCGAATTCTCGCCGTATCCAGTTCGCAAAGGTGACGGCCCCGGGCGTATCCTCAGCCTGAGGGGAGAGCAGCAGATAATACGCCTCGGGCATCGGGGCGCGATGCTCAAATGGTGCGATCAGCCGCCCCTGATCGATCAGGTGACCCGCGATGGTGTCATGGGCCAGGCACAGGCCACCTCCGGCCATCGCGGCTGACAAACAAACCAAATAGGTTGTTGCGTAGGTAATAGAAGGATTCTGCCAATTCAGACCCTGATCTTCCGCCCATGTCGCCCAGTTGATCAAAAGGTTGGAACAGTCGAACAGGGGTTTTTCCTGAAGGTCTTGCAGACACACCTGATATCCCGGCGCGCAGACGGGATAGTAATATTCAGAGCGCAGCATTTCTGTTCTGGTCGTATCCGAAGGTCGAAGGGAAAACCTGATCTCGACCGCTGCGCCTTCGGCCATCTCGCGCGGCTCCCACAACTCGGTGAAGATGTTCAGCTGAACATCCGGGTGTTCCGCCCGAAATAACGGAAGGCGCGGGGCCAGCCAGTTCACGGCGAAACTGATGTTGCACTGCACCTGTACCGCGTTCTGTTGCGCGCCAGTAACCGCCTGAGTGCCCCGTATCAGCGTCCGAAACGCCTCGCGCACCACCGGCAAATAGGTGATCCCGGCCTCTGTCAGCTCAAGCGCCTTCGGGCGTCGCAGGAACAATGGCTGACCCAGATGACCTTCCAGCGATTTGATCTGCTGACTGACCGCACTTTGCGTCATGTTCAGATCCCGTGCCGCGTCGGTGAATGACAGATGGCGGGCTGCGGCTTCGAATGTGCGCAGCCAGCCCAGCGGGGGAAGCCTGTTTTGCATCGACATAACTCCGGCATAAGTTCAGCTAATGGGATAGTTGCGTTTTTTTCGTTGGTCAAATTGCCGGACCAAATGCAGGCTTTGGTCATTCGCAGTTGTCAAAGGACTCCACACATGAGCCTCACTAGCCTTCGCCCCAATATCGACCATTGGTCAGAACGTGTGGACATGGCCGCAACCTTTCGCTGGACAGCCCGGCTGAATATGCATGAAGCCGTTGCCAACCATTTCAGTCTTGCTGTGAACAAAGACGGGACGCAGTTCCTTATGAACCCCAATCAGGCGCATTTCTCGCGTATTCGCGCGTCTGATCTGTTGCTGTTGAACGCCAACGATCCGGATGTGATGTCACAGCCCGGTGCACCTGATCCCACGGCCTGGGGCCTGCACGGCTCGATCCATCGCCATTGCCCACACGCGCGCTGCGTCATGCATGTGCATTCGATCTTTGCAACTGTTCTGGCCTCACTGGCCGACAGTACGCTTCCGCCAATCGATCAGAACACTGCGACCTTCTACAATCGCTACGTTGTTGACGAAGAATTTGGCGGGTTGGCTTTTGAAAGCGAAGGAGAGCGGTGCGCCGGGATGCTGGCTGATCCGAAAAAGAAGGTCATGATCATGGGCAACCACGGGGTTCTAATTACGGGCAGTGACCCGGCGGATACCTTTAACAGGCTCTACTATTTCGAGCGCGCTGCCGAAACATACATCCGGGCACTGCAAACAGGTCTGCCCCTGCGGGTGCTGTCGGATGAGATTGCCGAGAAAACAGCGCAGGAACTGGACGACTACCCCGATCAGGCCGAAGCGCATCTGCGAGAGATCAAGGCAATACTCGATGCAGAAGGCTCGGATTACGCAACCTGATGCAAGACAGAGTGACCGACATGCGAGATACCGCGCAGGACCCCGAAGCCGCCCGCTGGCATTACCACCCCGACGGGCCAGTAGGCCTCAATCCGCTGTTCAGTTGGCCGCCGCGCCCATCCGCCGTGCTGAAATGGTACGGCGGAGCGTGGTTGCAAATCACCGCCCTGACCCTGTGCATGACTTTGGCCGTCATCGCCTATGCGTTCTTTTTCCCTGAGTTAGAGACGACGAAGAGCTTTGCACCCGGCTGGATGTTCAGGATTTGGTTGCTGAACATGGTGCCGCAAACTCTGATAGCAGGAAGCCTGCACTGGTGGCTGTACATGCGCAAAGGGCAGGGGATGCACAAAAAGTTCGATCGAAGAGACCTGACGCGGGACAACGGAACATTCACATTCCGCAATCAGGTCTGGGATAATATCTGGTGGACGCTGGGCAGCGCCATGACGGTGGCGACCATTTACCAGTGGGTCATCTTTTGGGCGATGGCAAATGGCTGGGTTCCGACGATTACCTGGGCCAGCGCGCCGGTGTGGTTTGTGGTTTGGATGCTGTTCATTCCCATGTGGTCCGGCCTGCATTTTTACTGGGTGCACCGGCTGGAACATCATCCCAGGCTTTATAAACATGTGCACGCGGTCCATCACCGCAATGTCAATACCGGGCCGTGGTCAGGGATTTCGAATCACTGGTATGAAAACATGCTGTATTTCACGACGTATTTCATCCACCTGATCGTGCCATCCCATCCGCTGCATGTGTTGTTTCACAGCTCGTTCCAGCAGGTCAGCCCGATACTGTCCCATTCTGGGTTCGAGAAGATAAAGGCCGGTGAGACCGAAGCCGCGCGGGCGGGCGACTTTTTTCACCAGCTCCACCACCGGTATTTCGAGTGCAACTACGGCACATCCGAAATTCCTTTCGACAAGTGGTTTGGCACCTATCACGATGGCTCGGCCGAGGCGACGACGCGCACGCGCGCTTACAAAAAGCAGATGTATACTTGACGCGGCTGGACCTGTCCGGGGCCTAAACCCGTTCGAACAATGCAATGAAGGCCGTGTCATCCTTGTTTGGACCCGCGGCAAGATCACCGTAGATGCGAACCTCGGGCAGGGTCAGGTTGCGAATCTGATCCTGTTCCAGTTCGTGCAGCTTGCCCTTGAAGCCCATCTTTTCGAAATGGTGGGCGTTTATTGACAGGGCGAACGTCGCGCCTGACCGTGCGACGCGAAGCAGGGCGGGTAATACTTCGGGACCCAGATGGCCATGCGTGAACGTGCCAGATGACACGATGCCGGAGTAGCTGTCAGGCGGAACCGGGATGCCATGGGTCAGGTCAGCCTCGATCGCGTCCCGGTAGATATCCTTGCGCATAGCCTGTTCCAGCATTTCCGAACTGATATCCGTGGCATCAATCGGCCCAACGCCAAGCCCAGACAACACCGCGCCGCATAGGCCCGTTCCCGCACCGACATCCAGAACCGGCCCCTGACCGCCCGCGCCCACAAACGCCCGTGCGGTATGGATATGAAGCTGATAATCCTCACGCGCGGCAAAGCTGTCGTCATAATCCCCGGCCCATTCCGCATAAAGGCGTTTGTTTTCGTCCGGAGAGCTCAGCGCGTAGGCAGAATGCAGGTCTGGTTTCTTTTTGCTCATATCCACAGAAAGGCGCATCAGAAGATTCGATTCAAGTGCGTCCATGCGGCGCTTGCATCCCGATGCGCTGAAGCCCATCAACGGGGCATGACCAAGACACTCTTCTCATTTGGCCACGGCTATTCTGCGCAGGCCCTTTCCCGAATTCTTGCCCCGAAAGGCTGGCAGATTTTTGGCACCACACGAGATGGCGAAGGCGCAGATGCGATACGTGCCTCTGGCGCGGACCCGCTGATCTGGCCCGGTGAGGTCCCAAATCTGGATGGGGTGACGCATTTGCTGATCTCAACGGCACCGGGCGAGGCGGGCGATCCGGTACTGGCGGCGCTGGGCGATGAGATCCGAAAACGGGCAAGTCAGTTCACATGGGTGGGCTATTTATCGACAACGGCTGTTTATGGCGATCATCAGGGCGGCTGGGTTGACGAAGACACCCCGCCAACACCGACCGCCAAGCGTGGAAAGTGGCGCATGCTGGCTGAAGAGCAATGGGCGGCTGTGCCGGGCCTGCCTGTTCACATCTTCCGTCTGGCAGGGATATACGGCCCAGGTCGTGGGCCGTTCTCCAAGCTCACACGCGGTGGGCTGCGGCGCATCATCAAGCCGGGGCAAGTGTTTTCGCGTATCCACGTGGATGACATTGCGCAGGTTCTGCAAGCCTCGATGACAAGGCCGAATCCGGGCAGTGTTTACAACGTATGCGACGATGAACCTGTCCCGCCACAGGATGTCATCGGGTATGCCGCCGAATTGCAGGGGCTTCCTCTGCCCCCGGCGGTTTCATTTGACAAGGCTGACCTGACACCGATGGCGCGCAGTTTTTATAACGAGAACAAACGCGTCCGAAACGACCGGATCAAGGATGAGTTGGGTGTCGAATTGATCTATCCAAACTACCGGGTGGGGTTGGAGGCGCTGATGAAGGACCGATAGGTTCTTTACTGCGCGGCTGCTTTAATCATATCCGAGGCTTTTTCCGCGATCATTATTGTTGGCGCGTTTGTGTTTCCCGATACCAGCGTTGGCATTACCGACGCATCAACCACACGCAGCCCCTCGATCCCCCGCACCCGGAGTTCAGGATCCACAACCGCCAGATCGTCGGTGCCCATCTTACAGGTGCCAGCCGGGTGATAGATCGTGTCGGCACGGGCGCGGATATGCCCCTCCCAATCGGCGTCGGATTTCGCCGTATCGGTTCCGAACATCTCTTTGTGCCGATATTTGGCTAAAGCCGGCGCTTGCAGGATGTCTCGCGTCATTCGCGCGCCTTTGATCATGGTGTCCAGATCTCGTGCATCTGAAAGAAACCCCGGATCGATGACAGGCATTGCCATTGGGTCCGCGCTGCTCAGGCCAACGGTTCCCCGACTTTCCGGGCGAAGCTTGCAGATATGACAGCTGTACCCGTAACCGTAATGCAGCTTGCGGGCGTGATCATCGACCATTGCGATGGTGAAATGCAGCTGGATATCCGGGCGTTTCAACTCGGGTGAGGTCTTCAGAAACGCCGCCCCTTCGGCAAACGGTGTGGCCGCCATTGACACACCGGTCTTGCGCCACTGACGGATGTGCTTCAGCAGTCGCACCGCTGCTGTCGCGCCGATCCCAAAGTTGTTCGTGTCTTTGGTTCGGTAGGTCAGCGTAAAGTCGAGGTGGTCCTGCAAATTCTGCCCCACACCCGGCAGTTCATGCAGAACAGCGATCCCGTGCGTTTCAAGATCAGCGCTTGCTCCAATCCCTGAGACTTGCAGCAGTTGAGGTGTTTTTAATGCTCCCGCGCACAGGAGAATCTCGCGCGTGGCGGTAACGGTGGTGTCTGCCTTTTTGCCTTTGACCCTGAAAACAACGCCAGTTGCGCGCTTACCCTGAAAGACCAGCCTTTTCGCATAGGCATGTGTAATGACCGTCAGGTTCGGGCGGTTGGCAATCGGGAACAGGTAACCCGCAGCCGCTGAGCACCGCTCTCCATTCTTTGAAGGGTCATGATACTGCGTTACCTGGTACACCCCGACACCTTCGTTATCGCCTCGGTTGAAATCTTCAGTGTGGCGATGTTGGAGTTGCTGCGCGGCTTCAATGAACGCGCGGGTGATCGGGCGAGGTTCTTTTTGCTGTGACACCTGTAACGGGCCTTTGTCACCATGCCAGCTGTCTGCACCAAGCTCATTGTTCTCGGACCGTTTGAAATACGGCAATACGCTGTCCCAATCCCAGCCGTCGCAGCCCAGATCGGCCCACCCATCATAATCCTGCCGCTGACCTCTGACATAAAGCATCGCGTTGATCGCGCTCGAACCACCCAGTGCTTTACCGCGGGGTTGATACCCCCGGCGTCCGTTCAACCCGAGTTGCGGTATGGTTTCAAAAGCCCAGTTGTTGATCTTGGGGCGTCCCGGAAGGGTTGCCACGACAGCTGCCGGCACCCTGACAGTCAGGCCCTTTCCGTTCCCGCCTGCTTCGAGCAGGCAAACGCGTGAAGCCGGGTTCTCGCTGAGGCGGTTTGCAAGAACGGATCCTGCCGACCCGCCGCCCACGATGATATAGTCGAACTGCATGCTGGCTTCCCTACTATCAGAACCATTGATGCGCTGGTCCGCTGTTCGCCATCCGAGCCAGGCTTCCCTGAGACTGCGTCAATTGAGTGAAAAAACAATTGTGACCTGAAGTCAGTTTCCAAGTGTTCTTCGACATTCAGCGAAACGGTACGCCCGCGTCGATCGAAAGACTCAAGACGGATATCAATGTCGTCGTTTGCTGTCGGGGCCGACGATTCCAGCCAAAGCGCAGATTTCACCCACTTCTTCTGATGAGCCTGCACCTTAAGTGGCTGGCGGAAATCGCAAAATAAACGTTTAAGTATTTGAGTTATAATAATTAATTTAGAATTTAGTGAGAAAAGCAAAGTTTTTTCAAAATGGGGGTTGCGGGTAGGGAGTCTAATCCGTAAATACCCCTTCACCGGCGCAGCTGAGGTTGGCCTGACGGACTGGAAAGACGGTTGAGACGCACCGGAGAGACGGTGGGCATCTGAG
>NZ_JBQFZG010000009.1:0-150515 GCF_056542125.1 Ruegeria sp. AF1 | reverse complement strand
CCCAGGACGAGGCCGGAGCACATGACCCTGACACCCGTCGAGCTGTTGCGGCAAAACGCTCCGGCCACCCGTCCCATAATCGCCCTCAGCGAAGGCAACGACCCCCGCATCACCAAAGGAGCCCTCAACGCGCAGAGGGCCAATCTGGCCGATATCATTCTGGTTGGCCCGTACGCCGAGGTCGAAGCAGCCCTGAAAGATCAGGGGGCTGCTGCCTCTCACGGAGTTGAGATCCATGACCCTGTGACTTCGGACCTGACCGAAGAATTTGCCCAGACCTTTTTCGAACTGCGCCAGCATAAAGGCGTCGACCGGGTCAAAGCCCGTGCTGCCGTTGAAACACCCCCCGTCTATGCCGCCATGCTGGTGCGCAGCGGACGCGCCACCGGCACCGTAGGAGGGGCCGTTCACACGACCGGCGAAATCGTCCGTGCAGCCATCCAAGTGATTGGCATGGCCCCCGATGCAGGAATGGTGTCGTCCTTTTTCCTGATGTACCCGCCGGAAAACGCTCAGCCCGGGGCGCGGGCGATGCTCTATTCCGATTGCGGGCTGGTCATCAATCCGACCGCGGGCGAGCTGAGCAAGATTGCCATGGCATCCGCCACATCGGCCCGGACGCTGCTGCAGGTCGATCCAAAGATCGCGATGCTCAGCTTTTCCACGAAGGGCAGCGCCAAGCATCCGGACGTGGAAAAGGTGATCGAGGCTACAGAAATGCTGCGCCAGGCCGCGCCAGACCTGAACGTCGACGGTGAACTGCAATTCGACGCCGCCTTTGTACCTTCGGTTGGTGAGCGTAAATCACCGGGTTCGTCTGTCGCCGGGCAGGCCAACGTGATGATCTTTCCCAATCTTGATGCTGGCAATATCGGCTACAAAATCACCCAAAGACTGGGGGGCTACACCGCCATCGGACCGGTCTTACAGGGGCTGGCCAAACCCGCCAACGACCTGTCCCGCGGATGCAGCGCCGAGGATGTGACCCAGATGATCGCCGTGACCGCATTACAGGCAAATAGACTGTAACACTTAATTTTCGCACCGCTCCCGGAACGATGTTCTAAAATACCGAGGAAACTGACAAAATCCTCCTGACATAACCAACTGGACCCGCAAATGACCCATCAGCAGCCGATCCTTGATACGTCACCGAAAGTCTCGGACGAAATCCGCAGGACCACCTGCTACATGTGCGCCTGCCGATGCGGCATCAACGTTCACATGAAAGACGGCAAGGTTGCTTATATCGAAGGCAATCGCGACCACCCGGTGAACAAGGGCGTCTTGTGTGCCAAGGGGTCCGCCGGGATCATGCAGGTCAACGCCCCTTCGCGCCTGCGCAAGCCACTGAAACGGGTCGGCCCGCGTGGCTCGGGTGAATTTGAGGAGATCAGCTGGGACGAAGCGCTGGAACTGGCTGTCAGCTGGCTGGAGCCAATCCGTAAAGACAACCCGGAAAAGCTGGCCTTTTTCACCGGCCGGGACCAAAGTCAGAGTTTTACCAGCTTCTGGGCGCAAAATTTCGGAACCTGCAACTATGCGGCGCATGGCGGCTTCTGTTCGGTCAACATGGCCGCGGGCGGCATCTATACGATGGGCGGCGCGTTCTGGGAATTCGGCCAGCCTGATTGGGACCATACCAAGCTGTTCATGTTGTTTGGCGTGGCCGAAGACCACGACTCCAACCCGATCAAAATGGGTATTGGCAAGATCAAAGCGCGCGGCGCACGTGTAATCGGCGTCAACCCCATCCGCAGCGGATACAATGCCGTCGCCGATGATTGGGTCGGCATCACACCGGGAACTGACGGGCTGTTCATCCTGTCATTGATCCATGTACTGATGAAAGCCGGAAAGATCGATCTCGACTATCTGAGCCGCTACACCAATGCCCCGGTTTTGGTGGACGCGTCCGAAGGCGCCGGAAACGGCCTGTTCCTGCGCGACGATGACGGAAAGCCCCTGGTCATCGACCGGAATACAGGCAAGCTGACGGCCTTCGACACGCCTGGCGTTCGCCCGGATTTGTCAGCGATCTACGAAAACGACGGTGTCGTTCATCGCCCTGTGTTTCACTTGATGGCGGAAAAATACCTGTCTGAGGAACACGCGCCCGAAGCTGTTGCCGAAAAATGCGGTATTCCCGCCAAGCGCATTCGCGCGATTGCTGCGGAACTGGCGCGCGTCGCCTTTGACGAGGCGTTCGAGCTGGATCACGAATGGACCGATTTCCGGGGCGAGAAACACACCAAGATGATTGGCCGCCCTGTTGCGATGCACTCGATGCGCGGCGTTTCGGCTCATGCCAATGGTTTCCAGACCTGCCGCGCGCTGCATGTGCTGCAGATCATCCTTGGCACGGTCGAGGTTCCCGGCGGCTTCCGCTTCAAGCCCCCCTACCCCAAACCGATCGAGGCGCACCCGACACCGCATTGCAAGGTGACGCCCAACTCGCCCCTGGATGGCCCGCATCTGGGTTTCGTCCGCGGCCCGGAACACCTTGCGCTGAAGAAAGATGGCAGCCCCGCACGGATCGACAAGGCTTTCACCTGGGAAAACCCGATGTCCAGCCACGGGCTGATGCATATGGTGATCTCGAACGCACATGCGGGCGACCCGTACAAGATCGATACGCTGTTCATGTACATGGCAAACATGTCGTGGAACTCGACCATGAACACCAAGGGTGTCATCGAGATGCTGACGGACAAGGGTGAAAACGGCGATTACGTGATCCCGCGCATCATCTATTCGGACGCCTATTCTTCCGAGATGGTGGCCTACGCGGACCTCGTCCTTCCGGATACAACCTACCTCGAACGCCACGACTGTATCTCGCTGCTGGATCGCCCGATTTGCGAGGCGGATGCGGCCGCTGACGCAATCCGCTGGCCTGTGATCGAACCGGACCGTGACGTGCGCGGGTTTCAGTCAGTATTGATCGATCTCGCAAACCGTATGAAACTTCCGGGCTTCACCCATGAAGACGGCTGCGCAAAATGGGTCGATTACGCCGACTATATCGTCAATCACGAACGCAAGCCGGGTATTGGCCCACTAGCCGGGTTCCGTGGCGAAAATGCCGACAAGGAAGGGCGCGGAGAAGTCAACCCGGATCAGTTGAACCGCTATATAGAGAACGGCGGCTTCTACGTGGCGCATATCCCGCAAGGCGCGGATTACTACAAACCATGGAATGCGGCCTATCAGGAATGGGCCGTGGGCATGGGGCTCTATGACAGCCCGCAGCCATACCTATTCCAACTCTACTCCGAGCCGATGCGCAAGTTTCAGCTGGCAGCCGAAGGCCATGGCGACCGACAGCCGCCTGATCATCTGCGCCAGCGGATCAAAGACACGATGGACCCACTTCCAATCTGGTACGAAACAGACCAGCAGGGCAACGACGGCTTCACTGTCAACGCGCTGACCCAGCGCCCGATGGCGATGTATCACAGCTGGGGCACGCAAAACGCCTGGCTGCGGCAGTTGCACGGGCGAAACCCGCTCTATGTTCCGACCAAGCTGATGCACAAGCACGGCCTGAGCGACGGAGATTGGGCCAAAATCACATCCCCTCATGGTGAGATTACCGTCCCTGTGATGGAAATGGCCGCCCTGAACGAAAACACCGTCTGGACATGGAACGCCATCGGCAAACGCAAAGGCGCCTGGGCCCTGCAGCATGACGCGCCCGAGGCCACTAAGGGCTTTTTGCTCAACCACCTGATCCACGAATTATTGCCGCCAAAAGGCGACGGGCTACGCTGGGCCAACTCCGACCCCATTACTGGTCAGGCCGCATGGTTTGACCTGAAAGTCAAAATCGAAAAGGCCGACGCGCCCGCCGATGCTCAGAGCCAGCCTCATTTTGACCCGATCAAATCACCGGTAGGAGCTGGCCCTGCGAATTTGGCGTGGAAGGTGGGCGAATGACCCGGACCCGCTCTTCATCTGGCCACAAATATCCCGGGGGTGAATTGAGCCGCAGGCTCAAGAGGGGGCTGGCCCCCTCACCCGTCCTCAACAGCACAGGTATCCTGACATGACCCAGCTACCGAACTCCACCGAGCGCAAGATGGGTCTGGTGATCGACCTAGACACCTGCGTTGGGTGCCATGCCTGCGTGATTTCCTGCAAGGGCTGGAACACGGAAAATTACGGCGCGCCGCTGTCCGATCAGGATGCCTATGGCGCCAACCCGTCGGGCACTTTCCTGAACCGCGTGCATTCCTACGAGGTGCAACCGGCGGAAGGGCACGCGCAACTGATCCATTTCCCGAAATCCTGCCTGCACTGCGAAGACGCGCCCTGTGTTACCGTCTGCCCAACCGGGGCCAGTTACAAGCGGGTCGAGGATGGCATCGTGCTGGTCAATGAAAGCGACTGCATCGGGTGTGGCCTGTGTGCCTGGTCCTGCCCCTATGGCGCGCGTGAACTGGATAGGGCCGAGGGGGTGATGAAGAAATGCACCCTCTGCGTCGACCGGATTTACAACGAGAACCTGCCCGAGGTGGACCGGATTCCGTCTTGTGTTCGAACCTGTCCGGCGGGCGCGCGGCACTTTGGCGATCTGGGCAATCCGGAGAGCGACGTCAGCAAGCTTGTTGCGGAACGCGGCGGAATGGACCTGATGCCCGAAATGGGCACCAAACCCGTCAACAAATATCTTCCACCGCGCCCGAAAGACACGGTGGAAGATCAGATCGACATCCTGGCCCCGCTGTTGGCACCTGTCGCTGAAGAGCCCAAGGGCTTCCTCGGCTGGCTCGACAAGACGTTGGAGAAACTCTGATGCATCCTGCACCCTCCGTCATCCTCTTCACCACTCTGTCCGGTCTGGGCTTCGGCCTGCTCTTCTTCCTTGGTCTTGGCCTTCCGGCTGTCTCGGGTTGGGTGGCTTTTGTGTTTTTCGCCATCGCTTACGGTCTGGCCGTCGGAGGGCTGATGGCCTCGACCTTCCACCTCGGCCACCCGGAACGGGCCTGGAAGGCTTTTACCCAATGGAAAACCAGCTGGCTTAGCCGTGAGGGCTGGTGTGCCGTGCTCGCCCTGGTCGTCATGGGACTTTATGCGATTGGCGTAGTGTTTCTGGATCGGCATTGGAGCCTGCTGGGTTGGGTCGGAGCGTTGATGTCACTGGCGACCGTGTTCACGACATCGATGATCTACACGCAACTCAAGACCATCCCGCGCTGGAATATGAACCTGACCCCCGCCATGTTCCTGAGCTTCAGCCTGGCGGGTGGTGCGTTGCTGGCGGGCCAGACACGTGTTGCTATTCCGCTTCTGCTGATCGCCGCTTTGGTTCAATTCTTGTATTGGAAGAAAGGCGACAAAGCGCTGGAGGCATCCGGAACGGATCTGGGCACGGCGACAGGTTTGGGTAACCGGGGCACAGTCAGAGCGTTCGAACCACCGCATACCGGTACCAACTATCTGCTGCGTGAGTTTGTTCATGTGGTCGGGCGCAAACATGCACAGAAATTGCGGGTGATCTCGTTTGTATTGGCCTTTGTCCTGCCGGTTCTGTTGCTGGTCCTGCCATTCAACCATTTACTGGCCTTGCTGGCGGTGGCATCGCATCTGGCGGGTGTCGCGACCTCGCGCTGGTTGTTCTTTGCGCAGGCTGAACATGTCGTGGGGCTTTATTACGGCAAACGTTGAGGGGGCTCTGCCCCCGCCGCGGCACACCGCGACTCCCCTGGGATATTTTTGGCCAGATGAAGTCTGGATCCTGAAAAAGAAAAAGGCGGCGCTCGGTAGTCGAGGCCGCCTTTTCCGGTTTCTGAAGACCGGGTCAGATGAGGCCCGTGTGTGCCATTGCTGCTTCAATCGCGGCCTTTGTGCTGTCTTCCAGCTCGGTCAGAGGCGAGCGGACTTCAGTGCTGCAGAGACCCAGTTTGCTGAGCGCGTATTTGGCGCCGACCAACCCGGGTTCGATAAAGATCGCTTCGTGCAGCGGCATCAGCTTGTCCTGGTATTCCAGTGCCTTTGCATAATCGCCCGACAATGTGGCCTGCTGGAATTCGGCGCAGAGTCTGGGGGCCACGTTTGCGGTAACTGAAATGCATCCGACACCGCCATGGGCATTGAAACCCAGTGCCGTGGCGTCTTCACCGGACAGTTGGCAGAAGTCCTTGCCACAGATCGCACGCTGCTGGCTGACGCGCGCCAGATCGCCCGTCGCATCCTTGACCCCGACAATACGCGGCAACCGGGCCAATTCGCCCATGGTGGCGGGGGTCATGTCGATGACCGATCGCCCGGGAATGTTGTAGATGATGATCGGAATATCCGCAGCCTCGTGCAGGGCTTGGAAATGCGCGATCAGGCCGCGTTGAGTCGGTTTGTTGTAGTAAGGCGTGACAACCAGCGCCGCATCGGCCCCAACTTTTTCGGCGAACTGAACGAACCGGACGGCTTCGACCGTGTTGTTCGACCCGGCACCGGCAATAACCGGAACACGGCCAGCAGCCGTTTTGACCACTTCTTCGATGACCGTTTCGTGTTCGTCATGGCTGAGCGTCGGGCTTTCGCCGGTGGTTCCAACGGGCACCAGCCCGGTCGAGCCTTCGGAGATCTGCCATTCGACCAGATGTTTAAGCGTCTTCAGGTCCAACTCGCCGTTGTTGAACGGAGTGACGAGAGCTGGCATCGAGCCTTTGAACATGACACGCTCCTTAAGGTGCACATTGCGGTTTTTGCGCCTCGGCCTCTCACGTTTCCAGCTTTGTGAGTTGATCCCGCCGGCGCAGGGTTTATCCTCACAGGCTCTATCCTCGGTTGGTTGGGAAATGCAAGGGATGACACGCTTTCTGGCACTGTTGACTGGTGTGATTCTATACGCAGTGACGACACCGCAAGCCGCACGCGCGGATGCGGCCGGTGATTTGCGCGCCGGGCTGTATGAAATGCGCAAGGGCGACTGGAACGCGGCACTGCGCGTATCGGGCCAGCGCGGCTCGGTCCCGCGCGATGTCATTGTCTGGCACTGGCTGCGTGAGGGGTTTGGCAGCTCGGGCGATGTGCTGGTGTTTCTCGAACGCCGCCCGGATTGGCCCGGGCTGGATTGGCTGCGCCGCAAGAGTGAGCCGGTCTTTACCGGGGCCGATCCCGACAGGGTTCTGAAGTTTTACGCTGGCTTGACTCCTCAGACTGCTGAAGGCGCGCTGAACTATGCGGTGGCCCTTAAGGCCAAAGGGCGCATTGGCGAGGCGGAAGCCGACATCGTGACAGCCTGGCGTACCATGCCGATGGGGTCGGGGTTGCAAAAGGACTATCTGGAGAATTTTGCCAAACTGCTGAAGCCACACCATGCCGCGCGGCTGGACCGGATGCTGTGGGATGGCCATTTGGTCAGCGCAGAACAGATGCTGCCCCTGGTCAGCACGGATGAGCGCAAGCTGGCCGAAGCGCGAATCGCGTTGCAGAAACGCCAGCCAGGCGTAGACGGCAAGGTGGCGGCGGTACCGAAGTCGCTGGCAGATGCGCCGGGGCTGGCATTCGACCGTTTTGTCTGGCGGGACAAGAAAGAACTGGATGACAGCGCCGTCGACCTGATGCTGGCACGGTCAACCGGACCGGAGGCTCTGGGCGAGCCTGACAAATGGGCCGAGGGACGCCGCCGTCTGGCCCGGCTCGAGATGCGATCGGGGCGAGCGGCGCGCGCTTATGACGTGGCGGCCAAGCACCATATGACCCCCGAAATGGGATATTCCTATGCGGATCTCGAGTGGCTGGCCGGGTTTCTGGCCCTGCGCAAACTGAATGACCCTGCCACAGCCGTGCGGCACTTCCAGAATTTTTCGAATGCCGTGCAATCGCCGATCTCGAAAGGGCGCGGCGGCTATTGGCTGGGGCGAGCTTACGCCGAGCTTGGGGAAGCAGACAAAGCCTATGAGGCCTATGCGATGGGCGCGGATCATCAGACCTCTTTTTATGGTCTGCTTGCGGCGGAACGGATCGGACGGCCATTTGACAAGGAACTGGCCAATCCGCGTCGCGCGCCGCACTGGCGTCAGGCTGAGTTCGCCGAATCCAGCGTTCTGGAAGCCGGGCTGCTGTTGCTGAAGGCCGGGGAAGACAACTTGTCCGAGAGGTTCCTGACCCATCTTGTCGAAGGTCTTGACCCTGTGCAGGCCAACCAGTTGGGCGACCTTGCAATTGAACTTAAGCAGCCGCATCTGGCTGTGATGATAGCCAAGCGGGCTGCGACCACGGGCACCATTTTGCCTGCGGCCTACTACCCGGTTCATCCGGTGGCCGACATGCGTCTGCCAATGGCCAAGGAAATGACGCTGGCCATCGCACGGCGCGAAAGCGAATTTGATCCGGTTGTCGTCAGCGGCGCGGGTGCGCGCGGCCTGATGCAGGTGATGCCTGCAACAGCCAAGCTTGTAGCCGGAGAGCTGGGGATACTCAGCGGCCATCAGACCGGTCGGTTGACGTCGGACTGGCAATACAACGCCAAGCTTGGCGCCAACTATCTTTCGGGCCTTGCGACCGAGTTCAACGGGAATGTCGTCATGATGGCGGCGGGTTACAATGCTGGTCCAAAGCGCCCGATCTCGTGGATGGAACGCTATGGTGATCCACGCACCGGCGAGGTGGATATCGTAGACTGGATCGAGACCATTCCGTTCGATGAGACGCGCAACTATGTGATGCGCGTGACCGAAAGCTTGCCGGTCTACCGCGCCCGACTGGGGCAGCCCGCCCTGCCGGTTCCGTTTTCGCAGGAACTGATCGGATCATCGCTGGCGGCGTTCGCGCCATAAGGTAAAAAGCCCTGCGGCTACAACAATCGCTGCGCCCGCGACAACTTCAGGGCGCAGTGTTTCACCAAAGATCGAAATCCCCAGAATCGCGCTCCAGACCAGGTGAAAATAGGCAAAGGGTTGGACGGCGCTGGCTTCGGCCATCTCATAACATTTGATCAGCAGCCAGTGCCCCGTTGCCCCGCTGACGCACAGCAACGCCATCCAGAGCCAGTCGCTGCGGGCCATTGGCTCCCAGAACCACATTCCAAACAGAGTCATGGCGACGGCGCCAACGACGCCGGTCCAGAAAAAGCTGGTGGCCGTGCTGTCCTGACGTGCGACATAGCGCGTCAGCAGGCCATAGATCGCAAACAGAAACGCCGAGATCAGCGGAATGACGGCCCAAGGATCAAAGACACCAACGCCCGGCTGCAGAATGATCAGAACACCAATGCAACCAACGCCGATCGCGACCCAGCGCCGCCATCCGACCTTTTCGCCCAGAACCGGACCGCTCAGCGCGGCGACAAGCAGGGGATAGCTTATGAAAACGGCCATACTGTCGATCAGACCGAGCACTGTGAAACCAAACACGGCGACGCAGATCTCGGTGGCCAGCAGCAGGCCCCGCAGGATCTGAAGACCCATCTGGTTCGTCTGCATGGCCGCCTTTAACCCGCCTGAGGATCGCGCCGCCAACGCAATGACAAAGGCCGCGAAGAACCAATAGCGGATCATCACCACCATGTAGGTGTTATAGGTTCCGGCCAAATGGCGTGAGATACCGTCCTGCAAGGCAAAGACAATCGTCGCGCCCACCATCAGGGCGATACCCGCACCTGCATTGTTTTTCTGCGTCATGCCTTGAGCGCCCGCGTCATGTGCCGCTTGCGGCCATAGCCGGATGTACGGGTGACGGTGAAACCGGCATCCTGAAGCCCGCGTCGAACAAACCCGGCGGCCGTATATGTGGCTGCCGTGCCATCGGTGGCAGTATGCGCCGCCACTTGCTGCATCAACTCTGCCCCCCACAATTCAGGGTTCTTGGCAGGAGAGAACCCGTCAAGGAACCAGGCGTTGGCCATGCCTGCCCATTGCGGCAGGCTGTTGCGCGCATCGCCGATGATCACTTCGCATTGAAGGGTTTCAAGATTGCAGGCGTGACCTGTCCAATGGGCCAGAAACTGGCTGCTCCACGGGTGTAACTCGGGGAAGGCCTCAAGCGCGCGACGCATATCATCCGTGGCCATGGGAAAGGCTTCGAAACTGGTGAACCGAAGCGGGCCTGTTTGGCCGGATTTCTCCCATTCAGACCAAACCGTCAGCAGGTTCAGACCGGTCCCAAAGCCCATCTCGGCAATATGAAACCCCGGCGCAAAGCGTTCTGGCAGACCATTGCCTGCCAGAAACACATGGCGCGTCTCTTCCAGCCCGTTTTGCAACGAGTAATAGGGATCGTCGAAACGGTCCGAGACCGGTATCTGATCCTCGGTCCACGTCAATTCGGCATGCTGGTCTGCCATCGGGGAATCCTGTAGCTAAGCGGCGCGACACTGAACAAGGAAAAGGGAATTGGCAATGGTCGATGTGACGGTTCGCGGGGCAGGAATTTTCGGCCTGTCCATCGCCTGGATCAGCGCCCGGCGGGGCGCGAAGGTACAGGTTGTCGATCCTTTTGGGCCGGGCTCCGGGTCCAGTGGCGGTCTGGTGGGGGCCTTGGCCCCGCATGTGCCCGAAAACTGGAATGCCAAGAAAGCTTTTCAGTTCGACAGCCTGATCATGGCCGAAGCCTTTTGGCAGCAGGTCGAGGGTACCGGCGGCGTTTCCCCCGGCTATGGCCGTCTGGGCCGTCTTCAACCCATTCCTGACATCCGCAGCCTTGATCTGGCCCGGCAACGCGAAGGTTCAGCCGATCAGCATTGGCAGGGGCAGGCAGAATGGCGGGTGATCAAAACATCGCAGGCCGGATCGTGGTGCCCGCCCAGCCCCACCGGCTTTGTCATCCGCGATACACTGACAGCGCGCATGCATCCCCGGCGGGCCTGCGCCGCTCTGGCTGCAGCCCTTGAGGTGATGGGCGTTCACGTTGTCAGTAACGCTGATGATAAAGGACAGGTTGTCCACGCCACGGGCCTAGCAGGATTACTGGAACTGAACGACGCCTACGGAAAAACCGTCGGAAACGGTGTCAAAGGCCAGGCCGCCCTGTTGCGCTTTGATGCAGGAGAGATGCCACAGCTATTCGCAGATGCGGTCCATATCGTGCCACATGCGGACGGAACGCTTGCAATCGGATCAACGTCTGAACGGGATTATGACGACCCGACCAGCACAGACAGTGCTTTGGACGATGTCATAGACCGCGCCACGCGCGCGCTGCCGCTTTTGCACGGGGCCGAGGTGATCGAACGTTGGGCCGGGGTGCGTCCCCGCAGCAAAAGTCGCGCCCCGATGTTGGGCCTGCATCCGTTGCACCAGGGTCAATTCATCGCCAATGGCGGCTTCAAGATCGGATTTGGCATGGCTCCGAAAGTGGCCGAGGTCATGGCTGATCTGATGTTGGAGGATCGGGATTCGATCCCCGATGACTTCCGCCCCGAAGCCTCACTGTGATAGGGCCACAGCCTTCATGCATTCCCGCCCGTCCGGGCCGCGCACCCACATGTCCTGACCGTTCCGGCACAGCTGGGCAGTCTCGAAATGCATCAACGGTGAGGTCGCACGGAAAGAAAACGATTTGAATGGTCCGCCAAGATCAACTGCAAACAGCATCAGAAGCTGCGCCAGAAGTGGCCCGTGCACAACCAGCCCTTCATATCCTTCCACATCGCGTGCATAGTCCAGATCGTAGTGAATGCGATGGCCGTTGAAGGTCAGCGCCGAGTAGCGAAACAGCAGGGTGGTATCGAACGCAACCGCACGGATATCCGTTTCATCCGTGCGCGATCGGGGCGGCGTCTGAGTCATCACACCCGGCGTGGGGTCTTCACGATAAACAAGATCCTGCCATTCGGTCAGACAAAGTTGGCCACTTTGCCGTATCTCGTGCCGCAAAGTGACAAAACCCAACGGGCCGGACCGCCCCTCTTTTGTGCTTTGGTTATCAAGAACCGATGTCCTGTCAGCAGGTTTACCCGCGATCAGCGGTGCATGAAATTCCAATTGCCCACCGGCCCACATTCTGCGGGGCAATCCCATATCCGGGATCAGGCCACCCACCATGGGATGCCCATCCCGCCCCAGCGCAGCAGGCGGTTGCGGCGCCCAGAAATAGAGCTGATGGAAGAATGGCGGCAGAGCTGAACCATTGGCAATTGTTGGCTCAGAGCCTAACGCAACCTGAAGCGATGCGGCACGGGCCGGATCAAGGATATCGCTTTGACGCTGTTCCAACATATGGGCAGTCCAAGCTCAGAAACCGGCCTCGGCCCTGAGTTTCTGCATCAGCATGTGCAGCGAATTTTCGTATCGCTCGGACAACAACCTACCCTGATCGTCGAACTCATTCGAGCTGTCAGCGATGTGGATTTCCGGACCCTGCAAGATACGGGGCTGAAAGGGCACCATGCAGGCGCGCAGGATCATCTGCGCCCTTTCCCCACCAGCGCGGCCACCCGCGGCCGACATCACGGCAACCGGCTTGCCCGCCCACGGATTGCCTTTCGTCCGGCTGACCCAGTCCAGCGCGTTTTTCAGAACACCCGAAGGCCCTTTGTTGTATTCGGGCGTCGAGATGATCACCGCATCCGCCTGCCCGATCTGGTCGGCCAGCATCTGAACAGGTGCCGGTATCCCTTCGGCATCCTCCAGATCGCCATCATAAAGCGGCAGGTTCAGGTCTGCTTCGGCATAGCTGACAGGGTCGAATAACCGGGCAGCTTCGCGCAGCAGCTTGCGATTCGTCGCGTCCTTGCGCAGGGAGCCGGACAGGCCAAGCAGGGTCGGTTGAGACATCAGGGACAACTCCGTTTCAGTGTTTCCCAATAGTTAGACCGAGATTGACCCTGACCAAACCCCCATTGACGCACAGTCATTGCGCAACAGGGGCCGGGCCAGATCGGTCCTGCGTTTCAGGATCACGCGTTTCCGCTGGGGACCACAACAATCTCAACCCGCCGGTTTTGCGCTTTTCCTTGCGGCGTCAGGTTGGACGCGACCGGGTTGTTTTCACCCTGACCGTAGGTTCTGATACGGCTGTAGCTGACACCATTGGCTTGCAGGATATCCGCGACCGCGTTTGCGCGACGCTCGGACAAACCCTGATTATAAGACGCGTCACCATCGCTGTCGGTATGACCGATGATCTGAACGTTCGAGTTGGGATAGTTGACAAGGTTTTGGCCCACTTTCACCAGATCCGCCCGCAGCGCCGGGCGCACGGTCGAGCTGTCTGTGTCAAACGTTATGTCATTCGGGACAGTCACGATCAGCCGGTCACCCGCATTGACGATTGTAATCCCGTCATTCGCCAGTTGTTGGCGCAACTCGGCAGCCTGCTTGTCCAACTGGTTGCCGATCAGACCGCCACCGGCGGCACCAATGGCGGCGCCGGCCAGCGCCCCAAGACCCGGGTTCGAATTATTGGCAATCGCGCCGACACCCGCGCCGATAAGGCCACCCAGAACCGCACCCTGCTTCGTATTTTTGTTGGGGTCGTTCTGAACGGTCAGGGTGCCCGGATCGGTACAGGCCGTCACCGCCATGATTGAACACAGGCCTGTCGCCAGAAAAAACTTTGAAATCGTCATGATATCACCTTCTGCTCCGGTACCCGTTCTTCGGGCTTGATCCATTTCACCCAGTATATCACTGCGCTTGCTCACAGGCTCAAGCAACAATGCGGTGAAATAGGCGAATACCCGCCAAAGGCCATTCATACCGGTTCCGCAAAGGTGCCCGCGTGCTGTTGTTCCTGCCAGAGATCACGCAAAGATTTACCCTGTCCCAGAAATCCTTCGTCAGTGTATTCACTGGACCAGATGCGATCGGTTCTGAAATGGCGAAAGCCGTTTCGCATTTCGCACCACCCTGCCAGCAACGTGCATTCGATATGATAGATCAGCGCCAGCGGGCGCACCACGCGGATGGTTTGTTCGCCTTCACCATCTACGTAAGTGATGCGAATTTTCCGTTCTGCCCGAATAGCTTCGCGATAATGCGAAACAGAAACACATCCCTTCTCGGGATCATCCGCCGGAGCCCCCCAGGGTGAAACCTGCAACCAATCGGTCGGGCTATGCAGTGCATCGATCTTCCGACAGATTCGACTTGCAGCGCGCTGCAAGTGGCTGTCGCCGGTGCGCGCCAGAAGAGACAGGCCAACCCACAGAGCCTCAACCTCTTCGGCGTCGAAATTCAGCGGCGGCAAATCGTAACCACGCCGCATCATGTAGCCGACACCGGCCTCACCTTCGATGGGTGTTCGCTGGGCCTGCAATTCGGCAATGTCACGATAGACGGTGCGCATGGACACCTCCAGCCGGGCAGCCAGCGCTTCTGCCGTGACCGGCGCACCTGCGGCCCGCAGAATCTGGATGATTTCAAACAAACGGGTCGAACGGCGCATCGCATTCTCCTGACACTCTGCTGACACCCTAGCACACCCCACTGACAACATGCTGTCAGCAGTGACGCGCGATAATGGGTGGATATCACACAAGGAGCCAAGAAATGCCGCACCTCGACAACCACGTCATGATGACACTGAAGCTTGGTCAATGGTCACAGGATCACACACTGCGTGCCTTCGAGATTGAACGTGAGCTCGCGCAGGAGCGCCATTGCCGCCAGCCGGTTTCGACGAAACGAACAAGACGCATTTCGCTGGGCAACCTGAAGATGCTGTGGGCCGGAATAGTCTGAGGTCAAAAATCGGGCTGGGCGCGAAATTTCATCGAGTGCCCGCCCTCGGGATGCTTCAGGCGCAGTTCTTCGGAATGCAGCATCAATCTGGGAAATTCCCTTGCCGCACCTGTTGCATAGAACGGATCGCCCAGAATCGGGTGACCCAATGCCTGCATATGAACGCGCAACTGATGAGACCGCCCGGTTTTGGGAAACAAACGTAGGCGAGAGGTCTCGCCCTCATGTTTCACGACGCGCCAATCGGTGACAGCAGGTTTACCCGTATCATGACACACAATTTGTCTGGGTCGGTTAGGCCAGTCCACGATCAACGGCAGGTCAACGGTGCCGGTCTTTGGCTCCATCCGCCCCCAGACACGGGCAATATAGGTTTTCCGGGTCTGCCGCTTCTCGAACTGCATACTCAGATGCCGCTGCGCATGGGGTGTTTGGGCAAAAACCATGACACCTGATGTGTCCCGGTCCAGTCGATGCACAAGCAACGCCTGAGGGAAAGCTGCCTGCACGCGTGTCAGAAGGCAATCAGCCAGATGCTCGCCCCGCCCCGGCACGGAAAGCAGACCTGACGGTTTGTTCACCACAATCAGCTGCGCATCTTCGTGCAGCACGTCCAGCGCGGTTTGCGGGGGGGCATAGGTTTCGCTCATGCGGGCCTGCCTATCTCAGCACGCACCTTCCCGCAACGTCGTCCTTGCGCGCCCGATCATGTTCGGTGAACTTCTGCGCAGGAGGACAGGACATGCACCCCACAATTGAACGACTGCAAGAGGTTGTCGCCAAGGGCGATGAGGCGCTGATCCACGATCTGCTGGCCGAAGATGTGCAGTTCCTGCCACCAACCTATTACAGCACCTGGACCGGGCGCTCACCTGTGGCTGCCGTTCTTGGTCATGTCGGGCAGGTCTTTTCCGACTTCCGGTATCGCAGGATCATGGGCGCTGGCAACGATTGGGCACTGGAGTTTCAATGCAAGATTGGAGATCTGGACGGCATTGGCGTTGACCTCATTACGCTGAACGAGGATGGTTTGATCCAAATCTTCGAAGTGGCCATGCGCCCCTACAAAACAGTCGGCGCATTACGCGAGGCGATGATGGCGCGCGTGATGACTGACGCTCGTTTTCTGGAATTCAAAAACGCCCTGACGTGACTTGATGATGCGCACTCTGATAGCACCCGACCAGGTTTTACGTGTGCCCTTGTTGCCCATTCTGGCCGCGCAAGCCCTTTTGGTGCGCCGCAATGCCCGACTTTTGCCGGAGCCGACTGGCCCGCGAGCGGGCCGAACAGGGCGTGGCCCCCGCCTGCGTCTGCTGATCACCGGCGACAGCTCGGCGGCCGGAGTGGGCGCGGGAACTCAGGCGCAGGCCTTGTCGGGGCAGCTTGTGGACCGGCTGACCGGACATCATACGGTTGAATGGCAACTTGAGGCCACCACAGGGCACACGACGCTGGACACAATTGACCGCCTGAGGCGCATAAAGGGCGAATTCGATGCGGTGGTCACCGCTTTGGGGGTGAATGACGTCACCCGCGCCGTCTCTTGCCGCACATTTGCGGATCGTCAGGCGCAGCTTATCAACATCCTGACAAAAGACCTGGGGGCGCGTCGCATTATCATCACCGGCGTTCCGCAAATGAACAGGTTTCCGGCCCTGCCACACCCATTGGCCTGGGTGCTTGGCCGTCAGGCTGCGCGGCTGGATAACGCGTTGCAACAGGTTGTTTCCGTCCATTCACACGTGCAACATCTAAGGCTTGATCTGCCCGACGACCCGGCCCTGGCGGCACCGGACGGGTATCACCCAAGCCCCCGGGCCTATGCGCTGTGGGCAGACGCTGCAGCACGCCTGTTGCTTTAGGCCTGAGCCCGCGCCTGCCGGATCATCGGGATCGAGTAAATGACCAAAGCCACCCAGATCAGGGGGAATGCGATCATGCGTCCGGTGTCGATTTTCTCACCAAACAGAGTGATGGCTGTAATGAAAATCATAGTCGGCGCAATGTACTGCAGGATGCCCATGGTCGACAGGCGCACCAGCTTGGCCCCGTTCGCATAGACCAGCAATGGAACCGCCGTGACGATACCTGCGCAGGACAACAGTAGGGTATCAGGCATCGCGACCCCAAAATGGCCTGTGCCTTGCACGCCCAGCCAGGTGACATAAGCCAAGGCCGGGATCAAAAGGATCAGGACCTCAAGCAGAAAACCCTGGTTGGGACCAATTGGAAGGGATCTCTTGAAGAACGCATAGAAACCCCAGCTGACCATCAAACTCAGCGCCGCCCAGGGAAGCCGCCCTGCCTCAAGCACAAGCGCAAGAACGCCCAGCGCGGCAAGCCCCACCGCAAACAATTGGGTCCGCGTCAGGGGCTCACGCAGCAGAGTTGCGCCCAACGCAATACTGAAAAGCGGGTTGATGTAATACCCAAGCGCCGCGTCCAGCGCGTGCCCCGTCGAGATCGCCCAAACATAAATCGCCCAGTTCACGGAAATCAGCGCCGCCGTCAAAGCCGCCATGGCCAGCATCCGGGGATTGCCCAGTGCAGCTTTCAAGTCCCGGGTACGCCCCAGCGCGACCAGAAGCAAACCTGCAACCGGAACAGACCAGATAACCCGATGCGCCACCACCTCAACCGGTCCAATGTGATCCATCGCTTTCATATAAAGCGGCAGAAATCCCCACAGGACATACGCCGTGACAGCCAAAGCCAGACCTTTGGGCGTGTCCGCATTCTGAGGTGGTAAAGGCGTGTCTGTCACGAAGGTTCTCCGGTTGATACCGGTTTCGTTTACGGCAGAACTGAACGGATTGAAAACTCTGAAAACAGTGAAGTGTCACATAACGATTTGTGATAAGTTAGCTGACCGCAGCTGTTGCCGCCAAAATGCGAGGCTCTGCCTCGCGCTCCAGGATATTTAGAGCCAGGTGAAGCAAGGGATCCGCACTTCATCTGGCCCAAAATATCCCGGGGGAGTCGCCCGGCACGGGCGGCGGGGGCAGAGCCCCCAGCCCTGTCTGTCAGACCTTCACCCGTTCGGATTTCGGGTCATACATCGGTTTAAGCGATGCTTCGGCTTTGACCTTCACGCCGCAAACATCGATCTCATAGGTTGAACCCAGAACGTCTGCGGCCTTTTCACCTTCGCACGGTACATAGCCCATTCCGATGGCACCGCCGAGGCTGTGACCGTAGTTGCCGGAACTCAGGTAGCCGACATATTCGCCATCACGCACGATCGGCTCGTTGTGGAACAACAACGGTTCAGGGTCGGTCAGACGGAACTGTACCAGACGCCTTTTGGGGCCGCTTTCTTTTCGTGCAATCACCGCTTCACGCCCGATAAAATCACAACCTTTGTCCACCTTGACGGCAAAGCCAAGACCAGCATCAACCACGTGATCCTCACAGGTGATATCATGGCCGAAATGGCGGAAACCCTTTTCGATCCGGCAGCTGTCCATCATGTGCATACCACACAGCTTCAGCCCCATGTCCTGACCGGCCTCATGCAGCGTCTCGAAGACGTGGCCCGCCATGTCCGAGGAAACATAGATTTCCCACCCAAGCTCACCCACATAGGTCACACGATGAGCGCGGGCGAGGCCCATTCCGATCTCGATTTCCTGCGCGGTGCCAAAGGGGTTGTTCGCGTTTGTGAAATCATTGGGCGAGACTTTTTCCAACAAAGCCCGAGCGTTTGGCCCCATGACAGCGAGAACGCCTTCACCCGCTGTGACATCCGTAATGACCACGTTGAAATTCCCGACATGGCGCATCATCCATGTCTGATCCGCCAAGCGCGTGGCTGCGGGGGTCACGACCAGATAGGTAGTTTCGGTCAGGCGGGTCACGGTGACGTCCGCTTCGATCCCGCCCGTGCGGTTCAAAAACTGCGTATAGACGATCTTGCCGACAGGGACCGAGTAGTCTCCCCCGCCGATGTAGTTCATGAACTTTTCAGCGTCAGGGCCTTCCACGCGAATCTTGCCGAAGGAAGACATGTCATACATGCCCACATTCTCGCGCACGGCTCTGTGCTCGGCAGCGGAATTCTCGAACCAGTTCTGGCGTTTCCAGCTGTACCGGTATTCGCGCTCCTGCCCTTCATTCGCGTACCAATTGGCGCGTTCCCAACCTGCGAGTTCGCCAAAAACGGCGCCTTGTTCTTTCAGGTGATGGTGGAACGGGGTTCGGCGCACACCACGCGCGGTGGCTTTCTGGCGATAGGGATAGTGATCGGCGTAGAGCAGTCCCAACGTTTCCTTTGAGCGTTCAAAAAGGTACTTCTTATTGCCCTGAAACGGCTGCATCCGACCGATATCCACGTCGCCCAGATCAAAGGGCTTTTCACCGGTATCCATCCACTCGGCCAGCGACATGCCCGCGCCACCGGCGGACTGGATACCGATCGAGTTGAACCCGGCCGCGACCCAGACATTGTCCATCTCGGGTGCCAGACCCAGGTGATAGGCGTCGTCGGGAGTAAAGGATTCAGGGCCGTTGAAGAAGGTGTGAATACCCGCCTCGGACAGCATTGGCATCCGGTTGCAGGCCGCTTCGAGGATCGGTTCGAAGTGGTCGAAATCCTCGGGCAGTTGGTCGAACTCGAAGCTGTCTGGAATACCGTTCATGGCCCAGGGTTTGGCATTGGGCTCGAATGCGCCCAGCATCATTTTGCCTGCATCTTCCTTGTAGTAGGCGCATTCATCTGGCACCCGCAGAACCGGCATCTGGCTCAACCCTTCAATGGGTTCAGAGACGATGTAGAAATGTTCGCAGGCATGCAGCGGCACATTCACACCGGCCATCTTGCCTATCTCGCGCCCCCACATTCCCGCGCAATTAACAACCATATCGCAGGCGATATGCCCTTGGGACTGCCCGTCATCACTGACCCAGTCGACACCGGTTGCACGCCGTCCGTGTCGGGAAATCCCGGTCACCTTCACCCGTTCCTTGATCATCCCACCGCGTTGACGCGCACCCTTGGCCAACGCCAAGGCAATATTAGCAGGATCCGCCTGGCCATCGGTCGGCAACCAGACGCCACCTGCCACACCGTCGAGGTTGATATGCTCATATCGCTCTTTGACTTCGGTCGGTGACAGCTCTTCGACCGGCACGCCAAAGGCACGGGCCATTGCCGCATTTCGGTGAAGCTCTTCCAACCGCTCACTGGTCAGGGCGACCGAAACGGATCCAACCTGACGCAGGCCGGTAGCGACACCGGTCTCTTCCTCGAGACCCAGATAGAGCTCTGCGGAATAGCGCGCCAGTTTGGTCATGTTGGAAGACGCGCGCAGTTGCCCGATCAGGCCCGCCGCGTGCCAGGTGGTGCCGCTGGTCAGTTGCTTGCGCTCTAGAAGAACAACATCAGTCCAGCCCTTCTTGGTCAGATGATACGCGACCGAACATCCGATGACGCCGCCACCGATGATGACCACTCGGGCCTTGCTGGGAAGATCAACCATCCTGAAATCTCCGCTGTGTCAGGTTTGGCGTAAACTGCCACGGAAGATCGACAACAAATGCACCAAAAACGTCACAAGATCAGCAGTTTTCACCGATGTGTCGCGGCCCGCTTTTCACGTCGAACGACAAAAGGCGTGACCCCGAAGAAGCTTTTGTAAACAGAGGAAAACCCGTTCGGAAAACCGCAGGCCAATCCGATTTCGCGAACGCTCATAGTGGTGTTCAGAAGCAGGTTATTGGCCTTGGCCAGCCGCATTTCACGATAGAATCCGTTGGGCGTGGTGCCAAAGAAAGTTTTGAACTTACGCTCAAGCGAACGGTTCGACAGTTGCAGCGAATCGACGATCTGATTGATCGGCAGAGGGTCTTCGATATTGGCCTGCATGAGTTTGATGCATTGATCCAGCTTCACATCTCCGGTCGCCGTCAACTTTACCCCAGAGAATGGCTGCATCGAGGCGAAATCCCGGATATTTTCATGCAACATGATGTCCGCCACGGTCATTTTTGCGGGCCCCGAGATATGACGGCCGATCACTGCCAGCGCGATATCTGTTGTCGCCTCCATTCCGGCACAGGTCACAACGGCGCCCTGTTCGGTTGCAATCGACAGTTTGGCTTCAAACCGGGCCCCGCGTTCCCGCAGGAACGAGGCATTCTCCCAGTGGGTTGCCAAGTCGTCTGTACCCTGTTCGTCGATATACCGGCTGGCGGCTTCCGCCAGCAGAAACACCTTGGCATCCCGGAAGGTGTAATCCGACACCACCCGCCCCAAAGACAAGTCCGGGTGATCCGGGTCAGAATTGCCAATCACAAAAAGATAATTCGCCTTGGGCTGCGCCTGCACGCGTTCCGTTTGCACCACCGCGTCGCTGCTGCTGGAGATCGGGCCACCTTTGAGCGACCGATAGGCAAAAGTGAACGGCGGCTTCGGACACACACGATTTGCCAGCCTGAGAACCTCGACCAATGAGGCCAGTTCAAGCAGCACAAATCCGGGTGCGACCAAAATATCGAAATGTTGCTGTATCGCCTGCGGTGATTCAGAAGCAAATTTCCTCATCGCTGTCACCTTAGACGATCTCATGCCCGGCAGTACGCAACCGCTTGGCCAGCGCTTCGATGTGGTCCGGGCCGATCTCGCAGCATCCACCGACAATCGTGGCCCCCTGATCGACCCAACGCATGACGTGATCCGCATAGGCATCGGGACCAAGATCATGGCGTTGATCCAACGCATCCACTGTCGGCGCGTCCTTTAGAAACTCATCCGAAATATGTGTAAAGCCGTTGGCATAGGCACCATAAGGCTTGTTCATGCCGGACAGAATGTCCAGAGCAGCTGGGATCGCTTCGGGGCGCGAACAATTGATCAGCAGCGCATCAGGTGAAAACTCTGCAACCAAGGGCGTGACATACCTGAGCGGTTCGCCGGACCTGAGGCGGCTGCCATCTTCGTCATTGACCGTGAATGACAGCCAGACTGGTTTGCCACATCCGGTCGTTCCACGCAGCGCACCCTCGGCCTCCTGCACCGAAGATACTGTCTCGATCAGAAACAGATCGACGCGCGCAGCCATCAAAGCCACAAGTTCAGCAAACTTTCCCGCCGCATCTGCCGGGTCGGGATTCAGGTCGGGTCGGTAAGATGCAAGAAGCGGCCCCAGAGACCCCGCAATCCGCCCCCCGGTCGAAGTACGAGCACGTTCGGCCTGTGTCAGGGCAGTGTCGATAAGGGCGGGCATCTGGTCCTCCATCCCCACTCGCACTAGGCGTGAACGGTGGACGGCATAGGTATTGGTGGTGGCAACCGTGGCACCACGACGGAAGTAGTCGCCATGCACCGCGCCGACCAGATCAGGGTGGTCGATCATCACACGTGTGGACCATAGTGGCGTCGCCCGGTCTCCGCTGCGTTTGACCAATTCCTGTCCGATTGAACCGTCCAACAGAGTGATCTTTGTCATGTCGTTGCTCCTTAAGGCAGCAGCACGAGTTTACCCGGAAGGGTCTTTGCCTGAAAATCAGCCTGTGCGCGGACGATATCCTTCAACGGGTAGGTTCGGGAAACCAGTGGCTTGATCCGTCCGGTATTCATCAACTCCACTAGGCGGCCAAAGACTTCGGGTGCCTGATGCGTGCAGCCGTGAATGGTGATGTCGCGCAAATAGATGTCCCGCAGATCAGCCTCGACAATCGGGCCGGCGATTGCCCCAGAAACGGCGTAGTGCCCGCCGGGCTTCAGGGCAAGGATCAGCGATGCCCATGCGGGCCCGCCAACAACATCTATAACCGCGTCGAACATATCCTGCGGCGGCAGTTCATCCCGGCCGAATGTGCCCAACGCCCCTTGGGATCTGACGACCTCTGCCTTCTCTGCAGCCGTCACACCCCAAACCGATGCTCCGCGCAGCGCCGCAAGCTGCACCGCCGCCAGACCGACGCCGCCTGACGCGCCAGTGATCAGAACTTTTTGCCCAGACGTCACGCCCGCGCGCGTCAGCAGGTTTTCGGCAGTACCAAAGGCGCAGGGAATGGCCGCAATTTCAACATCAGACAGGGGCGATGCACTTACGTCGTAAAGATCATTTGCTTCAACCAGACAATATTGGGCAAAGGCCCCATCAATCTCTGACCCGAGCGCAATAAAGCCCTGAGGTTTGCCGGGGCGCGGACGTGGAAGGTTGATCGGGCACGTCACACGCTGGCCCTTTTTGAACCCCGTGTTTGGCCCGACTTCTTCAACGATACCGCACAGATCGCCGCCCTGAATGCGGGGAAAGTTCAGTGCGCCGCCCCACCCTCCGGCTTCAATATCCTGATCGACGGCATCCGTCCCGCCGGTGACATCCGATGAATACCAGCCGACCCTTGTGTTGATATCCGTGTTATTGACCCCTGCCGCGGCGACCCGAACAAGCACCTGCCCCGGCCCAGGGGCCGGGACTGGGATATCGTCGCGCCATTCCAGCGCCTCTGTTCCGCCATGGCCGGTCAGATAGACGCCGGACATGGTCGCCAGACGCGTCACGCCCGCAACCGCTCGTTCTCGGGGTCCCAGAGCGGTTGATCCAGCTCTACCACGGCGCGGCATTTCTGACCGTAGATTTCGACCTCAAGTTCAGTTCCGGGGTTGGCAAACTCGGCCCGGATCATGCCCAGCGCGATGGATTTGCCAACGCGGTAGCCCCATGCGCCGGATGTGGTTTCGCCGACGATCTCATCGCCTTGCCAGATACAGGACATATACGGCGCGTCGCAATCGCCCGCATCAACGGTCAGGGTGACGAAGGACTTTTTCACGCCTCGCTGCTTTTCGTTCAGGATTGCAGCCTTGCCCGGGAAGTCCTGTGGTTTGTCGAGCTTGACGAACCGTTCCAACCCGCCTTCAAGCAGGGAATAGTCGGTCGACAGATCGCCCTTCCAGGCGCGGTACCCTTTTTCGATCCGCAGCGAGTTCAGCGCATACATGCCGAAAGGCTTGGCACCGGCATCGATGATCGCGTCGTAGATTGCAGGCATGTGTTCGTTCAGTGCATGCACCTCCCATCCCAGTTCACCGGCAAAGGAAACCCGGATCAGATAGGCGGGTTGGCCGGCGACGGTGGCGGACTGGTGGGTCAGCCATCCCGAAGTCAGATCGGCGTCGGTCATTGACGACAGGATCTCACGCGATTTCGGGCCAGTCACAATCAGCGTGTCGCGCGTGGTGGTGACATCTTCGATTGAGACCCCGGCAGGCATTGCCTTCATCAGGATATCACGATCATGCCATTGCGCAGTCGCCGCCGTGATCATGATGAACGCTTCTTCACCCAGCCGGATGCAGGACATTTCGGTCAGGATGCGGCCACGGTCGTCCGAGACATAGATGAGGTTCATCCGACCGACCTTTGGCAGCCCGCCGGTTGCAAGGCCGCGCAGAGCTTCGGCAGCGCCGTTACCCTTGACCATGAAGCGCGAGAAGCCCGGCAGGTCCAACACGCCACAATGATCGCGCACAGCTTCGCATTCTTCCTTGATCCGCTGTTCCCACGGACCGGACCGACCCCAGGTGTGGGTCGCCTCGAGCGAGGTGTCATCGCCGGGCTGGGCAAACCAGTTGGCGCGTTCCCAGCCGTTATAGGCGCCCATTACGCCACCCAGCGCCTTGACCCTGTCATGCACGGGTGACAGTTTCTTGTCGCGCGCGGCGGGCCATTCATGGTGCGGGAAGTGCATGGCATATTCGTTGCCATAGACTTCCATGCCTTTCTGGTTGCAATAATCCTGATCGGTGTAATCGGTATAGCGGCGCGGATCGACGGCCCACATATCCCATTCGGTCGCGCCATCAACGACCCATTCGGCCAGAACCTTGCCTGCGCCACCGCCCTGCGCGATGCCGAAGGTGAAAGTATGTGCCTCGAACGCGTTTTTCACACCGGGCATCGGGCCGATCAGCGGCAGCCCGTCAGGCGCATAGGGGATCGGCCCGTTGATAACGCGCCCAACACCCGAGGTTGCCATCAGCGGCACCCGTTCCATCGCATCGGTGACGATATCTTCGATGCGGTCCAGATCGTCATTCCACAGCTGAAAGCTGAAATCGTCAGGCATCGGATCGTCTTCGGTCATCCAGTGGCCCTTGCAGTTGGGCTCGTAAGGACCAAGGTTGAAGCCGTTCTTTTCCTGCCGCAGGTAGTAAGAGACATCCACATCACGCAGCAGCGGCAGCTTGGCACCGCTTTGCTTGGTCCATGCTTCGATCTCGGGGATTTCATCGGTCAGCAGGTACTGGTGGCTCATGACCATTGCCGGAACGGTGCGGCCACCGAAGGGCTTGAACCATTCGCCCACACGCTGCGCATAATACCCGGCTGCGTTCACAACATAGTCACAGGCTATATCGCCTTTGTCCGTGTGCACGGTCCAGGTGCCGTCGTCATGCTGTGTCACGCCAGTCGCCGGGCAGAAACGGATGATCTTCTGCCCCATATCGCGCGCGCCCTTGGCCAGCGCCTGCGTCAGCTGCGCCGGATCGATATCACCATCCGTCGGGTCGTAGAGAACACCTTCAAGATCGTGCGTTTCCAGGAAGGGATAGCGCTCTTTCGCTTCTTCCGGAGTCCACATCTCCATGGGAATCCCCTGATACCGGCCCATCGCCATGGCGCGCTCGAACTCCTGCACACGTTCTTTCGAATGCGCCAGTCGGATCGAACCGGTCTGGTGGTAGTTCATCGGATAATCGACTTCTTCACCCAGACGCGCATACAGCTCGGTCGAATAGCGCTGCATGTTCATGATCGCCCATGAGGTCGAAAAGGTCGGAACGTTCCCTGCCGCATGCCAGGTCGACCCGGCAGTCAGCTCGTTCTTTTCCAGCAGAACACAATCGGTCCAGCCCTTCTTGGCCAGATGATATAGCGAGGAAGCCCCCACCACGCCACCGCCGATAATGACCACGCGGGCTTTTGTTGGAAAATCACTCATGCGTTTTGATCCTTGTTACTGTGCCTCTTGAGGCAGATCGTCCGTGATGTCGTAATAATCGCCCTTGTCAGCCACAAAGATGTGCTTTGAGAGCTTTAAACCCGTGGAAGCATCGAGTGCGCCCATGGAGATCGAAATCGTGTCCTCCTGGTTGTGTTGCCAGAAGAGAAACGAGCCACATTTGCTGCAGAACCCCCGTCGGGCGATGTCAGACGCGCGATACCAGCTTAGCGTGTCGCTGGCCGAGAAACTCAGGTTGTCCTGATGGGTTGAGGTCGAAGCCCAGAAATGGCCCGACTGTCTGCGGCACTGTCCGCAATGGCAGACCGAAGGCAGCGACAGGTCTCCGTCAATCGTGAACGCGACCGAGCCGCAAAGGCAGGATCCCTTGTGCATTTGACTACCCCCTTATTGCGGGTGTGGTGCTGGTTCCCAACAACACACCGTAGATGACAAAACAGACCGCCATGATCCGGCGCACCCAGATATTGAACACGGCGCTCAGCGCTGCCCTGCCCATCAAGGCGCCCAGCGCCGTAAAGCCGGTGTAGCTGAGTGTGGTGATGATCAGCGCGGTAGGCATGATAACCCCCATCTGCTGCCAGACCGGGACCTCGGGCTGAACGAACTGCGAAAACGCGGCCAGGTATCCGGCGACGCTTTTGGGATTGATCGTTGCCACTGCCAGCGCGTGCAGATAGACATGTCGCGCCGGACGCTTGGAGGCTGGTGCGGGTTTTGTTGCATTCATCCATCCGCGAATGCCCAACCAGATCAAAAACCCCGCACCAATCAGCTTGGCGACAAAGAACCCGGTCGGCGATGCGGCGATCAGCGCCGTCACACCCAGCGCAGACAGGATCAGAAAGGCGCTGGCTTGCGTGAGAATTGCCAATACGCCCAGCATTGCCTTTGGGAACGGAAGGCTCATCCCGTTCGAGATGCAATTGACCGCATTTGGGCCCGGCGTGGTTACGAAAACCACCCAGAAAAACGCAAATATGGTCCAGGCTTCGAACGACATCAGTAGACCGGCGGGGCGATGACCCAGATGGCCGCAGCGGGCTCGTCGTAAGGGTTGGCCCATTGATAAGGTTCGTGTCGGATCCGAAAACTGTCACCTGGCCCAACCGTGAACGCGCGCGCCCCGATTGTCAGGTCCAACTTGCCCGAGATCATGTATCCGACTTCCTGTGTCGGACGATTGGCCGGTGTCTGCATCTGCGAGTTGGGTTTGAAGGTAGAATGTACCATTTCGAAATCATCGGTCAGATCCGGCGAGAGCAGTTCTTCGATCAACCCTTCCTCGCCCGACCCCATGGGCCGGCGCGAGCCGGCACGCACGACATATCCCTGCTCGTCCGCAGGTGCCGCCGAATGCGCAAACAACATCGACATGGGTACGCCAAGGCATTCGGCGATCTGCCTCAGGTCCGAGATCGACGGCTCAGACATGTCACGTTCGACCTGGCTGAGCCAGCCCACAGACCTGTCCAGCCGGGTTGCGATAGCACTCAGCGTCAATCCACGCGCCTTGCGCAGCGCGCGGATATCTGCACCAAGTGTTGCACTTTGCGGGGCCTGGCTGTTCAAGGGGGCTCCAACTCTCGTGAAAATTTGATCTCGTTTTTCAAGATGTCTCGATTCCGTGAAATTTCCAAGCATTTTTTCACGCAAGCCCGTATTCCGGATTGGCTATGCCCTGACGGTTCGGTCACTCAGCTGATATGGCAAACATATGTATCGGTGGTGGCAGAGGCGCGCTCGTGCCAAAGCGTGAAGCCTGTTTTTTGCAGAACGCGGGCTGAACCCGGATTGTCACGCCCGACCCCGGCAATGAGACGCACGGCAGGCCCAGGCGTCAATGCGTCCTGCAAGCCTTGCAACATCTCGGAGGCGTAGCCATTCCCCCAAGCGGATTCTGCAATCAGATAGCCAACGTGAAGGTTTGGAATTGAATCGGCCTCTGTACTCATGGCCAACACGAATAGGCCAATAAGGTGGTTACCGCGGTTATAGCGCGCAAGCAGAATATCGCTTTCAGCACGTCTGTCATCAATCCAGTTCGAAATATCCCGGCCCTGCAACTGCATCGACGGTGGCAGGTGTTTCAGGACCGCAGGGGTCAGAAGCGCGACAAGATCATCTTCAAGCCGAGCTCGCAATCGCGGATCGGTGAGTTCAACCTTCCAGTTGCGAACCGAAAGGCGCGGAGTTCGGAAATGGCCTGGAACCATGGTTAATCCAATACGTATCGGGCTTTCCGGTTTTATCAGGCCCCGAGCGAAATCGAAAAGAGGAAACCGGTAGACGCACCTTGTACGGACCGAGAATCAATCAGGCTTGTGCGAAGGTCTTTGACAGGATCGCGGACAGGTTATCCGCGTCTTCAATTGAGAACGCATCGGGTTGATTGCTGTCGATGTCGAAAACTGCAATCAACTCGCCCGCTGCGTTCCGCACCGGCAGAACAAGTTCGGACCGGGTTGAACTGGCGCAAGCGATGTGACCCGGAAACGCGTCGACATCCGGCACCAGCTGCACTTCGCCAGTGCGCGCTGCCGCCCCGCAGACGCCGCGCGCGAACGGGATGACCAGACAGCCATGCCCACCCTGGTACGGGCCGATTTTCAGCAATCCCGGTTCTGTCACCCGGTAAAACCCGGTCCAGTCGAAACGGTCGTCAGAATAGTGGACCTCGCAAGCAACGGTGGCCATCAGGGCAACCTGATCGGTTTCGCCTTCGGTCAATGCTGCAATTGTACTGGCCAGCGTACTGTAATCGACGGTCATAGGTCCCGAACCCCTTGGAAAACCCCCGGGGGCTCTGCCCCCGAACCCCCGGAGTATTTCGAAAAAGATGAAGGGTCAAATGCGTTCGATCGCGATAGCTGTTCCTTCACCGCCGCCGATGCAGATTGCAGCAACTCCCCGCTTGAGATTTCGTTTCTCGAGCGCGTTCAACAAGGTGACTATTATACGGGCGCCAGATGCTCCTATAGGATGGCCCAAGGCACAGGCACCGCCATTTACGTTTACCTTGTCGCGCGGCAATCCCATCTCGTGCATGAAAGCCATCGGCACAACTGCGAAGGCTTCATTGACCTCCCACAGGTCGACATCATCCTTGTTCCAACCGATGCGGGACAGGAGCTTTTGCGCCGCCGGAACCGGCGCAGTCGTGAAAAGTCCGGGCGCTTGAGCATGGCTGGCATGTCCCAGAATCCGGCCCCGAACTGTCAGCCCTCGCGCTTCTGCCGTTTCAGCCGATACCAGAACAAGCGCCGCCGCGCCGTCGGATATTGACGAGGAATTGGCGGCGGTCACTGTCCCGTCCTTGCGGAAAGCGGGTTTCAGCGTCGGAATTTTCTCGGGACGGGCAGATTTGGGTTGCTCGTCAGCCACCTGTACAACCTCACCCTTTCGCGTGCGCACTGTGACGGGGACGATCTCGCCCGCGAAAGCACCGCTTTCTTGCGCGGAAAGTGCGTTGGACAAGGATTTCAAGGCATATTCATCCTGCGCTTCGCGGGTGAACTGATACACCTCAGCGCAGTCTTCGGCAAAGGTTCCCATCAGGCGGCCCTTGTCATAGGCGTCTTCCAGCCCGTCAAGGAACATGTGGTCGATCACCTGACCATGACCGATGCGCGCACCGCCCCGCATTTTCGGCAGCAGGTAGGGCGCGTTTGTCATGCTCTCCATACCTCCGGCGACCATTGTATCCGCATAACCCAATGCGATCTGGTCGAAGGCCATCATCGCCGCCTTCATCCCGGAACCACACATCTTGTTCAGCGTGGTGGCGGGAACCTCCTCGCCCAAGCCCGCCGCGAAACCCGCCTGGCGCGCCGGAGCCTGCCCCTGACCTGCGGGCAGGACACATCCCATCAACACCTCGTCAACCGTCTGTGCCCCTGCCTGCTTTAACGCGGCACGAATCGCTGCGCCGCCAAGCTCGGATGCTGCGACACCGTCGAACATGCCCTGAAAACCACCCATTGGCGTTCTGGCAGCACCTGCAATAACAACATCTCTCATCCGGATAATCCTCCTGTCGTCCGGTCCTTGAATACCGAATGGTAAGAATTCGCGTCTAGCGTATTTCTACGACTCATTTTCAAATTGGAGGGCGGCCGGACCATGGGGCTGACCAGCACATCAGACGGTACGACACAGATTATCACCGTTCACTCTGACCGGATCGACGCTGCGATGGCCATTCAGTTCAAAGAAGACATGCGCGCAGAGACCGAGGCCTGCGCTGATCGGGTTATCCTTGACCTTTCAGGTGTCGAGTTCATCGATTCAAGCGGGCTGGGCGCAATCGTGGCCTCCATGAAACAACTGGGGCTGAACCGAAGGCTTGATCTGGCAGGCCCGCAGCCCGTGGTGGAAAAGGTCTTTCGCCTGACGCGCATGGATACCGTGTTCAGGTTGTTTGCGACACTGGATGACGCCCTGTCGAAACCGGACAGGTGACAAGAGCAGGAGTGCGACAACATGGAGCCCATTTGTAACGCGACCTGCCTGGAAGTGAGCTTTCCCGCAGCGGAAACAGAAGCCAGCGCGGGGATTGCGAAACTCAGTGCCGGACTGGCGAAACGAGGGTTGCCGCCGCACAAGGCGGACGACGTCAAGATCGCACTGGCAGAAGCAATCAACAACGTTGTGGAACATGCCTATATGGACGTGGCCCCGGCCGGGGTTCAGGTCACATGCCGGTTGGACAGAAACCGCCTGGACATTCTGATCTCGGACACGGGCCATCCATTGCCCGGCTACGAACCACCAGACGGAACACCAGCACCACTGGGAACCCGCATTCAGGATCTGCCCGAAGGCGGGTTCGGCTGGTTCCTGATTCATCAACTTACCAGCGATATCTGTTATGAGCGTCGCGACGGGTGCAATCGGCTATCCTTGCGATTTAACTTTGACAAGAACGGGTAATCAGCCGCAATTGGCCACAATAACGCCATTTTCGAAACATTGTCGCGCCGCAAATCGCCGCCATACAGTGACTCGTAGCTCAGATAGCTTCCCTCGGCGCCAATTATCACAGCCCCCACCCAGTGAACGGCGCCGAGGATCTCCCCCCAACTTGAATTGACTGGACAACCGGCAATCAGAGAATAGCTTTCCCCTGTTTTAAGGAGAAAGAACCACCATGCGTGATCTGCACAAACCTGGCCGGTCGGAAGTTTTTGCAACGCGGGGGATGTGCGCAACGTCGCACCCGCTGGCCGCCAAGGTGGCAATCGATATTCTTGAGCGCGGCGGCAACGCCATGGACGCAGCGATTGCAGGTGCAGTTCTCCTTGGGATTTGCGAACCGCAGATGACCGGGTTGGGGGGCGATTGTTTCGTTTTGTTCAGCCGTGCGGGCGAAAACCGGATACGCGCATTGAACGGATCGGGTCGCGCGCCGGCCGCCGCGCGGGCGCAGCCCTTGCGAGACAAGGGTCTGTCATCTGTACTGTTGAACGGCCCGGACGCGGTGACTGTTCCCGGTGCCGTGGACGCCTTCTGTCACCTTGCAGAAACCGAAGGACGTTTGGGGCTGGGCGCGATTCTGGAACCCGCAATCTACTATGCCGATGCTGGCGTTCCGGTGGCCCCTCGGGTTGCATTTGACTGGAAAACAGGGGCGACCACATTACAGGGCGCTGCGCGTGATCATTATCTGGTCAATGGGCAAATACCCGCAATCGGGCAGATCTTTCGCGCCCCCGGTCAGGCTGAGGTCTTGCGCAGGATCGCCAGCCAGGGACGAGACGCTTTTTATTCAGGAGACATTGCCGAGGATATGATCCGGGCTCTGTCCGCACTCGGAGGTGTCCACACCGCCGAGGACTTCCACCGCACCAAGTGCACTGAAACGCAGCCCATGCGCGGGGCCTACAAGGGTGTTGATCTGGTCGAACACCCGCCGAACGGCCAAGGTGCAACCGCGATCCTGCTGCTGAACATTCTAAAACAGTTCGATCTGGCCAGTATGGATCCATTTGGAGCAGAACGGGTTCATATCGAGGCTGAAGCCACCAAGCTGGCTTATGACGCGCGCAACCGGTTTATTGCTGATCCCGATCATGTCGCGCGGGCCGAGCGGTTTCTTGATATGGATGTAGCAGTCAGGCTGGCGGCATTGATTGACCCAAAACGCGCAATGCCCGCAGCAGCACCTTTGACGGAAGCCATACACAAAGACACGGTCTATATCACAGTGGTCGACCGCGACCTTATGGCTGTGTCGCTGATCTACTCGATCTTTCATGGCTTTGGGTCAGGGATCGCGTCCGAGAGATACGGCATCTTGCTTCAGAACAGGGGCGCGGGGTTCACGCTTCAGCCGGGTCACCCCAATGAACTGGCTGGTGGCAAGCGCCCGATGCACACGATCATACCGGGGATGTTGACCGAGAATGACCGTGTCACGATGCCATTCGGCGTCATGGGCGGTGCTTATCAACCGACCGGGCACGCGCGTTTCGTTTCGAACCTTAGGGACTTTGGGCTGGAGCTACAGGAAAGCATCAACGCGCCGCGTGCCTTTTTTGATGGAAGTGTCCTGAAACTGGAGCGGGGCTATTCTGAAGAAGTGGCGAAACAATTGTCTGAAATCGGCCACAATATTGAAAATCCGGAAACTCCGCTTGGTGGAGCGCAAGCGATCCGAATCCGAAAAGACGGTGTTTTGGAAGGTGCCAGCGACCCGCGCAAGGATGGGTGCGCCCTTGGATACTGATCAGCGGCAGTACAATGCCGACCGGTTCGCCACACCTAGTTCAGGTGGAAATGCAGAGGGTAAGCACCGTCTTCGAATGGGCCGAACATGTTGGAGATATCCGGGTGTTCAACCGGCTCGCCGGAATAATCTGCAACCAGATTTTGTTCTGAAACATAAGCAACATAGAAGGATTGGTCGTTCTCTGCCAACAGGTGGTAGAACGGCTGTTCTTTCCTTGGACGGCTGTCTTCCGGAATGGCCTGATACCATTCTTCTGTGTTCGAAAACTCTGGGTCCACGTCAAAAATCACCCCTCGAAAAGGGTGTTTCTTGTGACGGACCACCTGGCCCAATCCGTATTTCGCGCGTGTCTTTAACATTGTTTCAGCCCCCACCGCATTTACTAACGGTTTTTGGCCCGAAATGCCAATCATTGATGTGAAATTCAGGGAAACAGTCTGTGAACCTAATACTGACAGTGTTCGAAATCGTGGCCCCGGTTTTTCTCTTGGCAGCCATTGGCTTTACCTGGGTCAAACTGGGGTTCGAATACCGGCTGCAATTTGTGACACGCTTTGCAACGACGCTGGCAATGCCCAGTCTGATCTTTGTTGCGCTCATGCAAACCGACATCCCGGGCGGAGATTTGTCGCGTTTCACATCCGCGACCCTGGTCGCAAATCTTCTGCTGGCAGGGGTGTTCTGGTTGCTGGTTCGCGTCTTGAAACTGGATCAGCGCACGTACCTGTCACCGCTGATTTTCGGCAATACCGGCAATCTTGGCTTGCCGCTATGTATCTTTGCGTTCGGACAGATTGGCTTGGGTTACGCAGTCATCTTTCTGTCTGTAACTGCGCTGTTTTCTTTCACTTATGGAATATACCTAGTCGCCGGAAAAGGCGCATGGGGACAAGTCTTGCGCCAGCCGATGGCGTGGGCGACCATTCTGGGTGCAGTGTTTTTGTGGCAAGGGTGGCAAACTCCGACATTTCTAACCAACACGTTAGAGCTTTTGGGGCAAATGGCTGTTCCGCTGATGTTGGTCACGGTCGGTGTGGCAATCGCCCGCCTGACCTCGCGCAGTCTGGGGCAAGCACTCTGGTTGTCAGTCCTGAAACTTATCGTCTGCTTTGCGTTGGGCTGGGGGATTGGAGTGTTGTTTGATCTGGACACTGTCGCCTTTGGCGTTCTGGTCCTGCAAATTTGTACGCCGGTCGCTGTGACCTCATATTTGCTGGCAGAACGATTTGAGGCCGATTCCGATGCCGTTGCCGGCATGGTCATGGTGTCCACTGTGCTTTCCGTGGCGGCGTTACCCGTAATTCTTGCCATTGTTTTGTAGCGATTGTGATTTCCTCAGAGCTCAATCTACGCTAGAATAAACAAAAAAAGGCATGAGGCACATGAGCAGAATTCTTATCGTACTCTTCGGGGTGCTGCTTTTGGCATCCTGTGGCGGCGGGTCAAAACAACCGCCCAGCAAACTGAACGACGCATGCAGTATTGCGCTCGAGCGACCGGATTTTATCAAGGCTTTCAAAAGCACCGAGCAGAAATGGGGTGTTCCGGTTCACGTTCAGATGGCCACGATTTATCAGGAAAGCCGATATCGCCACGATGCACGTACCCCACACCGTTACGTGCTGGGCGTGATCCCGATGGGGCGGCAAAGCAGCGCCTATGGGTTCAGCCAAGCACTGGACGGCACCTGGGATCAATATCAGCGCGAAACCGGCAAGCGTCGGGCCAAGCGGGATCGCATCCGCGACGCGTCGGACTTCATCGGCTGGTATATGAACAAAAGCTATGAGCGCAACGGCATCCACCCCGGCGACACACGCAATCAATACCTGGCCTATCACGAAGGCCACACGGGGTACGCACGCGGCACCCACAACAGCAAATCATGGTTGTTGAGCGTGGCCAATGACGTGGACGCACGCGCGCAACTGTATCAGGCGCAATTAGCGAACTGCCGGTACTGAGTCATACTCAACGGGTCAGCGATTGACTGACCCGCGTCTTTCCTTGTTCGAAAAAAGGCCCTGATCCAGGTCATCGCTTTCCGTCAGCGCGCCCAGAAGAACTGTGGTCTGACTGCCCGCGTTGTCATGGATCACCCATTTGCGAAGCTCGACCGGGTTATCGGTGAACATCAATTCAATCCGGCCTGCTTCAGGGTTCTTGGGGTCTTGTGCAGTGACCACTGTGGCCGTGCCGTCAAAGCTGTGGCCGACAACCATATTGGCCTGATCAAGATTCACATTGCGCGCCAGCACAATGGATAGCGGCGTGCGCTTCAGCGGGTATTGCTCGGGCGGCTGGTTCGATTTGGGATCAAAGATCTGTACACTGCCCGAGCGCGCCAGCACCACAGCGCTGTTGGGCGGGTCATATTCGAACCGCATCTTGCCCGGGCGCTGCATCCACAGCTGCCCGGTGCTCAACGAGCCATCATCATTCACCTGCGTGAACGTTGTCTGAACCGTTTTCAATCCGTTCAGGTAACTTGAGATTTGCGAAAGCGGCAGTTTTTCCGCCGCCCAGGCGGCTGGTGCAGCCAGTGTCAAAGCAAGGGCAAAAGCAATCTGTTTCATGCCGTACAGATAGGCTGTCTGCCCTTGTTATTAAATATCCTATTGCTCGGGGACGAGGATTTCGCGTTTCCCGACATGATTTGCTGACGAAACAACACCTTCCTCTTCCATCTGCTCAACAAGCCGCGCCGCCTTGTTGTACCCGATGGCGAGTTTCCGCTGAATGTAAGAGGTCGAGCATTTGCGATCCTTGATCACAATTGCCACCGCCTGATCGTACAGCGCGTCTTCTCCGTTCGTGTTGCCACCTGTATTCAACCCCAGAACGGCGTCAATGTTGTCGACCTTGTCCTCGGCCGGTCCATCCAGAACGCTGCCCACGTAATCGGGCGGGCCGAATTGTTTGAGGTGGTTGACGATTTCCTCGACCTCTTCATCCGACACAAACGGCCCGTGGCATCGGGTGATCTTGGCGCCACCGGCCATGTAAAGCATGTCGCCCTGCCCCAGCAGCTGCTCGGCGCCCATCTCGCCCAAAATGGTACGGCTGTCGATTTTTGAGGTCACCTGGAACGAAATCCGCGTCGGGAAGTTGGCTTTGATCGTGCCGGTGATCACGTCAACAGACGGGCGCTGTGTTGCCATGATCAGGTGAATGCCCGAGGCTCGCGCCATTTGTGCCAGACGCTGGATACACGCTTCGATCTCCTTGCCCGCGACCATCATCAGATCGGCCATCTCATCAACAATGACGACGATATAGGGCATCGCTTCGGGCGCGAATTGTTCCGTCTCGAATGTTGGTTCACCGGTTTCATCGTCAAACCCGGTCTGCACCGTGCGGCTGAACAACTCGCCCTTGGCCAGCGCATCCTTCACACGGCCATTGTAGCCAGCGATGTTGCGCACGCCCATCTTGGACATCTTGCGATAGCGGTCTTCCATTTCGCCCACGACCCATTTCAGGGCCACGACCGCTTTCTTCGGATCGGTCACAACGGGCGACAGCAGATGCGGGATGCCATCGTAAACCGACAGTTCCAGCATCTTGGGGTCGATCATGATAAGGCGGCATTCATCCGGCGTCAGCTTGTAAAGCAGCGACAGGATCATCGTGTTGATCGCCACCGACTTGCCCGAACCCGTGGTCCCGGCGATTAGCAGGTGAGGCATCTTGGCCAGGTTCGCCACCACGGACGCGCCGCCGATATCCTTGCCCAGCGCCAACGGCAGCGCCTGATTGCCATCGCCGAAATCGCGGCTGGCGAGGATTTCGCGTAGAACCACCATTTCCCGGTTTTCATTGGGCAACTCGATCCCGATCACCGAACGGCCGGGCAGTGTCGAAACACGTGCCGAAAGGGCCGACATCGAGCGCGCAATATCGTCTGCCAAACCGATCACACGGCTCGCCTTAAGGCCCGGAGCGGGCTCCAGCTCGTACATGGTCACGACCGGGCCGGGGCGTACGCTGACGATCTCACCCTTGACGCCGTAATCGTCCAGAACGTTTTCCAGCATCCGCGCGTTTTCTTCCAAGGCCTCATCGCTCAGGTGATGGCGCTGGATATTTGCGGGGTTGGACAATAAGCCCAGAGGCGGCAGTTCAAAATCAGAGTGTCGTTCCTCGAAGGACAATGCCGGTTGCGCTTCGGCCTGCGCACGACGGGACGGCAACGGTGTCCGGCGCACGGGCTGCGCCACCACAGGCTTCCGCGGTTCAGCCACTGGGATCTTCATCGCCTGACGCGGTTGCGGCATGGCATCGGCGACATCCTCGAAAACCGATTCATCATCGATATCCAACTCGGACGCGTAGTCGTATTGTTCCGTCCCGGCCTCATAACCCATCAAAGCAAGCTCTGGTGCCTCTGGCGTGTCACCAGTGGACACCTGCGGCTCGGGGCGCAGACCATACGCCGTCACCGGCGGTTCCGGGGGCAATTCGGACAAGGTATGCTGGTTCAGGATCAGCGGATCGGGACGGCGTCCACGACCTTTGGTCAACGGCAGGCTGGGATCTGGCTCGGGTGTCATTTCGCCCACAGCAACCTTGCGATTTCGCACGGCGGCCGAGATTTTGGAGCGGATGCGATCTTCGCCGGGCATGTCGTCAAAGCCCGCGATCGGTTCCGGGTCCACCAGCTCGGGTTCGGGCATTGGATCGGGGCGACGGATAAGCGACGGCATTCGCGCCAACAGGCCCGATTTGACCGGAGGTTCAGGGCGTCCCAATTCAGGTTCTTCAAAAACAGGGTCGGCATAGACCAGTTCGTCGTCAAACATCGCCTCGACCGCTTCAGCCCGAGCAAGCTTGCGTTCTTCCCACTGCGCCCGGCGATCCCGTGCCGCTTGCGCGGCCGAAGCCGCACCGCGCCCCATCAGCGTCATCAGCATGTCATAAGACATCACAAGGCCCAGGATGAAGGCCCGGAAGCCACGTTTCACGTCGGCCTTGGTGAAGCCCAGCACAAAAACACCCAGCGCGGTCATACCGACGGCCATGGCCAGAGACATCAGTTTGACCAGAAAATGCGAGGAGATCGGCAACAGCGTCAGCAACGCGCCCATGACCGTGTCGCCAAACAAACCGCCCAAACCGTAGCTATGCGTTGCACGCCACTCGGCACCGGGAACAAGGGTTGCGGCATAGACCGAGGCTACAGCGATCCAGATCGGGGCAAAGATCAGGCGGGCAATGGCCCGGTCTTCACCGAAATGGCCCGCAAAACGCAGACCCCATCCAGCCAAAACAAGCGCGATGCCCCAGCTTCCCCAGCCCACGATCATGAACAAGGGGGCTGCAATAGACGCGCCCACCCGTCCCATCCAGTTCTGCACCGGTGCATCGGTCGAAACCATCCAGTTGGGATCATCGGGCGTATAGGACCAGATCATCGCAGCCGCGGCCAAGCCCAACAGGATCAGCGCGATACCGATCAGTTCCTTACTGCGTCGCTCCAGGGCTGCCTGTGTTGTGCTGTCCAGCAATGGGTCGCGGTTTCGCGCATTATATGATGCCATTTTGCCCTCGTACCTCACGTATAGATGCAGTCGCGGAGTGTGATCAGACCACGCTGCAACTCTGTTTTTGGCGCTACCAATGCAACCCGGATAAAGCCTTCGCCCGGGTTATTTCCCGGATCGCCTTGTGAAAGATATGCGCCAGGAAGAACCCGAACCCCGGTTTCCTTCCAAACCTTCAATGCCGCGTCCTCACCATTCTCGACCGGCAACCACAGAAAGAACCCGGCCTCTGGCGACATGTAACCTTGCACGCCCGCAAACACCTCATCAGCAATGGCGTATTTCTCCTGATAGAGCGCGCGGTTTTGCTCGACATGTATCTCATCCGCCCAGACGCGCGCGGCGGCGGCTTGCAAGGGCAAAGGCAGTGGGGACCCGGCATAGGTGCGCAGCTTTTTCACCTGACTGATGGACTTTGGTCCACCTGCAATCAGGCCCGAGCGCAAACCGGCAAGGTTCGAGCGTTTGGACAGGGAATTAAACAGCGTGATCCGTTCGGGATCAGTCCCCAGTTCCTGCGCGACGGTCAGAACCCCCGTCGGGGCTTGGTCACGGTAAATCTCAGAATAGCACTCGTCGGCAAAGATCCGGAAATCATAAGCCTCGGCCAGACGGATCAGGTCAGCCCAATAGTCGCGCGACGCAACTGCACCCTGCGGGTTGGCCGGGGAACAGACATAAGCCACCGCAGTTCGGTTCAGCACATCTTCGGACAGGCTGGAATAATCCGGCAGATGACCTGTCGCAGCGGTTGCAGGGACAAAATAAGGTTGCGCACCCACCGAAATCGACGCGACCATGTAGACCTGATAAAATGGGTTCGGGCACAGGATGATCGGTTGTTTGCCATTCTTCTGTTCCGGGCACAGCGCCATGGCCGCATTATACAGCCCCTCACGTGTGCCGTTCAGCGCCATGACGTTGGTGTCAGGGTCCATTTCGACCCCATAGCGCCGCTTGATCCAGCCCGTGATTGCACCGCGCAGGTCTTCCGAGCCTTCGTTCGGCGGATAGCCCTGAAACCCGGCCGCGTTTTCCATGATGACATCCGTCACCCAGGCCGGAAAGTCATGCGTGGGTGCGCCAATCGTCATATGAACGACGTTACCGCCCGGTTGATGGTGATCCAACAGGGCGCGCAAACGCGGGAATGCATATTCCGGTAGGTTCGAAAACCGCTCGGGGAAATCCATATTACTGCCTCAATATCGGGGTCATTTGCGCCCCGTTTTTTTGGAAGATTACAGCCCGCATACCTCTTCGTCCAGACAAAGAGGTTCCGAATCAGTGGATTGTGGCATTCAAGCCAATGCCGATTCTGCCGCTGACCCCAACCGCAACAGGGCCTCTTCCGAGTTCGGATACCCCATCATCATCAGCCCGCAACCGGGCGTTCCGGTGGGCAGGGTCAGCGCCGCAAGCCCCATCAGGTTGCCGATCCGCGTGTTGCGAAGGGCCAGCAGGTTTTCAGTCACGTAATAGTCGTGATCGGTCATCAACCGGTCCAGATTGGGTGGCAGATTGGGAACGGTTGGCGCAAGAACGGCATCGAACCCGGCGGTGGCGGTATCCCATGCCGCGCGACAGGCTTCCAGCTTCGACCACGCAGCGACGTAGTCCGGACCGGATACGTCTTTTCCAGCCCGGAACCGTTCCAGTATCGGAGGATACATTACATCAGGATTCGCTTCGATCACATCTCGCCACAGTCCGTACGATTCGGTGGGATCGACAACACTAGACAGGGACATTGCGTTGTGAAGTTCGGGAACCTCAAGAGGAATAACCTTTGCGCCTGCGTCTCGAAGTCGTTCCAAACCAACCTCATAAGCGACTCGCGGTACATCGCGCAAATCGTCTTTAACCACGTTTTGCAAATCTGCAAAACGGCGGCCTTTCAAGTTTGCACCTCGCAGATCGGCAGGCGTTCCGCCCTCAAGCAAAGCCAGCATATGTGCTGCGTCTTCAACTGAGCGCGCCAAAGGGCCCACCGTGTCAAACCGAAGGCGCAGAGGTACAACCCCTTCCAAACTTATCCGCCCGGCGGTGGTTTTTAGTCCAACCAAATTGTTCCAAGCCGATGGGATGCGTACTGACCCAGCAGTATCGGACCCGATACCCCCAGCTGCCAAACCCCACGCAACCGAAGCCGCCGCGCCTGAAGATGAACCGCCAGGCACGGCGTCCTCATCGTCAATGCAAGGCGGCGTACCAGTGATCGGGTTCAATCCAAGGCCGGAAAAGGCCAGCTCGCTCATATGCGTCTTACCCAGACAGACCGTTCCCATCTGGGTTGCGTTGCGTACCACAAGTGCATCCGCGTCCGGCACCCGGTCTTTCAAAAGCGCCGACCCGGCCTCGGTCGCGGTACCAGCGGTGTCGAACAAGTCTTTCCAACTGATCGGAACCCCATCGAGCAACGACCGCCGCAATCCCATCTTCGCGCGTTGCTGCGCGGCTTCGGCCTCGGCGCGGGCGCGGTCATGGGTGACGCGGGCATAGATGCGGTCGCGGTGCGGATGGGCGTCTATTGCAGACAGGTAGGTTTCCGTCAATTCAACCGGATCGATCTGGCCCATCCCAATTCCACGGCCCAAATCACACGCCGTCATGGTCAACCAATCCTGCATCCCGCCCCCTCCTGCTTTTTGGCTTGAAAGAACGGTAGCGACAGGACTGCACATGGACAATCCCGAAAGGGCGCGCATATTGCAGGGCATGACACAGGCATCTGACATTCTGATCGTGGGCGGCGGGCTGAACGGCCCGGCTTTGGCATTGGCTCTGGCACAAACCGGACATTCGGTCACAGTGATTGATGCGCTGGAAGAGAAGGTCCGCAAGAATGCGGCATTCGACGGGCGAGCCTATGCGCTGGCCTTGGCGTCACAGCGCTTGCTGGCTGCCATCGGTGTCTGGGACCGCGTTGCGGAACACGCCCAACCGATGCTGGAGATCAAGGTCACAGACGGCCACGCCGGTACAGGCCCGTCACCGTTTTTCATGCATTTCGACCACGCCGAAATAGAAGAAGGCCCGATGGGGTATATGGTCGAAGACCGTCACCTGCGCCGCGCCTTTCTGGACGCTATGGCTGATGAGCCCCGCATCACTCAGCTGAGTGGCAAGACTGTTGTGTCGCAACAAGCCGACACCACTGGAGTGACCGTGACGCTGGACGATGGTTCGACTGTGAACAGCAGCCTGCTGGTTGGGTGTGACGGCCGCCACAGCGGCACCGCGCGCCGCGCAGGTATCAAGCGCACAGGTTGGGAGTATGGCCAGACCGCACTTGTCTGCGCCATTGAACACGAGCTGCCGCATCACGGCATTGCCCATCAGTTCTTCATGCCGCCAGGCCCCTTGGCGATTCTGCCGCTGACCGGCAATCGCAGTTCCATTGTATGGAGCGAACGCACCAAGGCCGCGCAACAGATCAACGCCCTGCCCGAGGGCGACTATCTGCAAGTCCTACGCCCACGGTTCGGCGATTTCCTAGGTGAAATCCGCCTGGCAGGAGATCGTTTCACCTATCCTTTGAACCTGACCATCGCCAATTCCTTTGTCGCTGATCGTCTGGCACTGGTCGGGGATGCCGCCCACGGGATGCACCCGATTGCCGGTCAGGGCCTTAACGCCGGTCTGCGTGATGTCGGCGCGCTGGCAGAGGTTCTGACCTTGGCAGGGCGGCGCGGCGAAGACATCGGGTCGCTTATGGTGCTGGAACGCTATCAGGAATGGCGCAGGTTCGACACCGCTGCTCTTGCGATGGCAACGGATGTTTTCAACAAACTGTTCTCGAACGACAACCCGTTGCTGCGCATTGGGCGAGACGTTGGTATGGGAATTGTCGGCGCACTGCCGGGGTTGCAGCGCGGTTTCGTCCGCGAAGCCGCCGGTTTGACCGGAGATTTGCCCAAGCTGCTGCAAGGGCAGCCAATTTAGTCCAGCTGCCGTGCCTCGTCGACCAGCATGACCGGAATGCCGTTGCGGATGGGAAAAGCCAGACCTGCGGCCTGTGACACAAGTTCCTGCCTTTCGGCGTCATAGCGCAGGGTCGTTTGCGTCTGCGGGCAGACCAGAGCTTCGAGCATGCGGCGATCAAAGGCGTGTTCAGGGTCAGTCATTGCAGTTTTTCCTCATTCGATCCGCCTCGCATTGCGAATTCTATCAATGTCATCAGCGTCTCGCGCCGTGTGCGCAGGCAAGGGGCCTCTAACAAGGCCTGTTTGTCTTCCGGGTCAAAGTCCAGCAACATGGACAGCGAGTTCACCAGCAATTCATCCTCGGCATCTTTCAGAGAAGCCCAATCGGTGGACAATTGCCGGGACGAAAAGAAGCGTTCCAGCAAAGCTAGGAACTTGGTGCGATTGAACCTGTCGTCGTTTTCGGCCTTGCCCAGATCCCTGTCAAAGCCGTCCCACGAAACTTCGCACCGCCGGTATGGCGTGAAAGCGTCCAACTCTGAAACCACGCGGAACCGGGACACACCGGTCAGCGTGATCAGATAACGGCCATCTTCCGTTTCGGAAAACTGGGTCACACGCCCGACGCATCCGATGCGGTGCAGTTTGTTCTCATCATGGGCCGAAGGATTTGGCTGGACCATCGCAATCAGCCGTTCCTTGGTCTTGAGCGCATCGTCCAGCATTTGCAAATAGCGCGGCTCGAAGATGTGAAGCGGCAAGCGCGAGCGGGGCAACAACAGCGCCCCGGGCAAGGGGAACACGGATACGGTGTCCGGCAGATCGGCGGGATGCATCATGTCCCAATTCTAGCTCTGATCAGAAATTAGGCAAATATCATCGAGCTGAGTTTGCGGCGACCGTTCAGAACGATCGGGTCATTGGGCTTGAGCGCATCAAAGATCGTGAAAAGCTGGGTCTTGGCGGCCCCGTCATCCCACTCACGATCCCGGCGGAACAATTCCAGCAATTGCGCCACGGCTTCTTCCACTTCGCCGTTCGCATGCAATGCCTGTGCCAGGTCAAACCGGGCCTGAAGATTTTCGGGGTCTGCTTCAACGGCCGCTGTCAGATCAGCCACCGGACCCGCATCAGCCGCTTGCTTGGCCAGTTGCAATTGCGCATGCGCAGCCTCGACCTCGGCCGAGTTGGATATTTCAGCCGGTGCACCGTTCAGGATGGCCTCGGCATGCTCCAGATCGCCAGTGGCGATATGTGCCCGCACCAGCCCGCCATATGCTGCCGCGTGGTTCGGGTCTTCGCCAAGAACGGCGGCAAAAGTCTGCGCGGCATCTGCCGCTGCGCCTTCGCTCAGCATTTCTTCGGCGGCAACTACCGCGTCATCCAATTGACCACCGGGGCTTTCCCCACCTGACGCCTCGATCACGCGGTCTACGAAAGCCTTGATCTCGGACCCCGGCAGCGCGCCCTGAAAACCGTCCACGGGTTGCCCTTTAAAAAACGCGTAGACCGTTGGAATCGACTGGATGCGCATTTGCGAGGCGATCATCTGTGCCTCGTCCACGTTGATCTTGACCATCTTCACCGCGCCTTTGGCGGCGGTAACAGCGTCTTCCAGCATCGGGCCCAGCGTCTTGCACGGGCCGCACCAAGGTGCCCAGAAGTCAACGATAACAGGCGTTTCCTGCGAAGCTTCGACCACATCGACCATGAAAGTGGCCTCGGTCCCGTCCTTGATCAGATCGGTGGCTGGGGCGGCTGCGCCGTTCAGGATGTCCATGGCAATCACTCTTTCGTTCGAACTTGCGCTCTATATGCAATCGCTTGTCGCAGAAACCAAGTGCAGAGTTTCAGTTCAGATGTCGAAAGTCGCAAAGACCGGCGCATGATCGCTGGGCTTCTCCCACCCACGCGCATCCCGCAGAATGCGACTGGAATGACCCGCATTCGAAATATCGGGCGTGGCCCAGACATGATCCAGCCGCCGCCCCTTGTCTGCCGCATCCCAGTCGCGGGCCCGGTAGGACCACCAGCTGAAAAGCTGCCCTTCGGGAATATCCTGCCGGGTGATATCGACCCAACCACCCGCGTCCTGGGTCTCGGCCAGATGTTCCACTTCAATCGGAGTGTGCGAGACGATCTTGAGCAATTGTTTGTGCGACCAGACGTCATCTTCTCGCGGAGCAATGTTCAGATCGCCGACGAGGATGGATTTTTCCGGCTTTTCTGCGTGGAACCAATCGCGCATGCCCGTGAGATAGTCGAGCTTTTGGCCAAATTTCTCATTCACTTCACGATCTGGCACATCACCGCCAGCGGGAACATAGAAGTTGTGGATCGTGACACCATTCTCCATCCGTCCGGCTATGTGGCGTGCGTGGCCGAGATCTGCGAAATCCATGTCGCCCACCTCCTCTATCGGCAGGCGGGACAGGATGGCGACGCCATTATATCCTTTCTGGCCACGGGCAATCATGTGGGTATAGCCCAGCTCCGCGAACCCTTCGGTCGGAATCTTTTCAACCGGAGACTTGCATTCCTGCAAACACAGAACATCCGGTGCCTCTTCTTCCAACAGTTTCAGCACGATAGGTTCGCGCAGTCGGACCGAGTTGATGTTCCAGGTGGCAAGTGTGAAGGGCATGGCGAGGATTCCTCTGTCGCGATTTGGCGAAGGTTAACGCGGTGGGGGGTGGGGTGCCATCAGAAAAAAAGCTAGGACGGGTGGCTTTCATTTTGGGGGGCATCGTCGCAAATCTCGTACCAGTCCGGCTTTTCCGAAACAAATTCGTGAAACTGAACTTTCTGCTTTAACCCAGTATCCAATGCGTTTGCAGCGATTGGAAAACTGTCTGCTTCTGAAGTGATTTCGCCCAAAGATGTCCCGCATTTCGTGCAGAAACACCTGCCGTATTTGTAAGGCGGATCAGGCTGGTGCAGCGTTACGTTTTCCCTTCCCCGAACCCACACCAAGTCTTCTTTGTTGACAAATACAACTGTGCTGGCCCCGGCTTTTCTGCATCTTGAGCAATGGCAGGTTCCCATCACGGATGGTTGAGACTTCAGGTTAAACTTCACCGCCCCGCACAAACAGCTTCCTTCGATCATCACGCGCTCCTCCAACCTTTCGCAAGAATTAGAACATTACAGGAACAAAATGGATTTCGCAACGCCTGTGACGGTATAGGCGGCGCATGATCTCGCCCTTCAAAAAAGAAAAAAGCCGGGCCATTCGGCCCGGCAGTCCAACAGGGAGGTGCATGTCATAACCCGGACATGCGCGGGTTGGGAGTAACCTAATTATGAGTACAGGGTATCACTTTGATCCAAGTCAATCCACACCCAGTTAAGACACCAGCCTATATCCACCGGATTCTGTGACCAAAAGGCGCGCATTTGACGGATCGGGCTCAATCTTCTGACGCAGGCGGTAGATGTGGGTTTCCAGCGTATGCGTTGTAACACCAGCATTATACCCCCAAACTTCGTGAAGCAGCACATCCCGTGCCACCACGCCGTCGGTCGAGCGGTACAGAAATTTGAGGATGTTGGTTTCCTTCTCGGTCAGGCGGATTTTTCTGTCCTCTTCCGTGATCAGCATCTTCATCGCCGGTTTGAACGTATAGGGGCCAAGTACAAATACTGCGTCCTCGGATTGTTCGTGCTGGCGAAGCTGCGCACGGATGCGTGCCAGAAGCACCGGGAATTTGAATGGTTTCGAAACATAGTCATTCGCGCCGGCATCCAGGCCCAGGATCGTATCGGCATCGCTGTCATGACCGGTCAGCATCAGGATCGGGCTTTTGACACCCTGTTTGCGCATGAGGCGGCACAGTTCGCGCCCGTCGGTATCCGGCAGACCCACATCAAGAATGACCAGATCATAGATCGCTTCGCGCGCGCGCTCCATGGCAGAGTGACCGTCCGACGCCTCGAACACGTCAAAGTCTTCGGTCATGACAAGTTGCTCGCTGAGCGCCTCGCGCAGATCCTCATCATCGTCCACTAGCAGGATTTTCTTGAGTTGAGCCATTTCCCGGTCCTCCAAACGCTTTTCCATCACTTGCGCGTGGAATATGCAATCAACAAGATTTGCTGCAACCGTTTCACGCCTTCGTGTCAGAGTTCGCGGAAATGTTTCACATTTCCTTTCGAAAGAGCTAGGAGAAAGATTGAGCGTTATAGGGTAACATTGATGAGTCTCATCCCCGACATCACGGAACTTCTCGCCCGGGCCCGGGCCGATCTGCGCATGGGCGTTCCCGTTGCACTGACTGATGACAGCGGCTTCAGCGTGCTTGCGGTTTCTGCCGAAACGCTCAGCCCGCAGCGTCTGGCCGACCTGAAAAAACTAGGGAGTCCGGTGGTGGCCATAACTGGGCGACGTGCTGAAACCCTGAAAGCGCGGGCGTACGACGGGGATCTGGCACGTGTATCGATCCCGGCGGATGCGGATATCGCATGGGTACAGGCGGTTGCCGATCCTTCCGACGATCTGAACGCACCCATGAAGGGCCCGTTGATGACCGAGCGGCACGGTAATGCCAATCTCCACCGTATCGCAATTGCATTGGCCAAATCCGCGCGCATCCTTCCCGCTGTGGTCGTGGTACCTGTCGAGGACGGCAGGGCATTTGCCGCGTCGCACGGTCTGACATGCATTGATCACACGCGCGCCACACCTCATCTGGCGGATCGCAGCACTTTGCACGAAGTCGTCGCGGCCCGCCTTCCGATGGAGGTGTCCGAAGCCGGTCGGTTGCACGTATTCCGACCTGAAGACGGTGGTGAAGAGCACTACGCCGTCGAGATCGGACGCCCGGACCGCGACAAGCCTGTGCTGGCCCGATTGCATTCTGCCTGTTTCACCGGCGATCTGATGGGAAGCCTGAAATGTGATTGCGGCCCGCAACTGCGCGGTGCCCTGGAACAGATGGGGGCAGAAGGTGCAGGCGTTCTTTTGTACCTGAATCAGGAAGGGCGCGGTATCGGTCTGGCCAACAAAATGCGCGCCTATTTCCTTCAGGATCAGGGTTTTGACACTGTTGAGGCGAACCACAGGCTGGGTTTTGAGGACGATGAGCGCGATTTTCGGCTTGGGTCGGACATATTGAAGTCGCTGGGCTTCAATTCTGTCCGCTTGCTGACCAACAACCCGGCCAAGATCGCCATGATGGAGCGAACAGGTATCGCAGTAACCGAGCGTGTCCCTCTGAGGGTTGGCGAAACCTCTCACAACCGGGGATACCTGGCAACCAAGGCCAAGAAGTCGGGCCATCTGCTTTGACCCCAAACGATCTTGTTCTGACCCCGCGCGGCATCCGGTTTCTTGGCAGGGAGTTCCCCTGTTCCGTGGGCAAAGGCGGGTTGAGCAACGCAAAACGCGAAGGCGATGGCGCGACCCCAACCGGACATCATCGAATCGTCGGTATGCTGTACCGGGCCGACCGAATGGCCGCCCCCAGCAAATGGGCCCGTGCCATTGGCCCACGGGACTTGTGGTCTGACGACGTGTCTGAAAGCAGATACAACCACATGGTCAGCGCACCCTATGCATTCAGCCACGAAAAGCTGCGCCGCGCCGACCCGTTATATGATCTGATTCTGTTGACCGACTGGAACTGGCCAAACGCCGTTCCGGGCAGAGGGTCAGCGATTTTTCTGCACCAATGGCGCAGACCCGGTTATCCAACCGAAGGCTGCATTGCCTTTCGCCGGGACCATCTGCACTGGATCGCAGGGCACATTGCCCCCGGATCACGGCTGATCATTCCTGAGGTTTAACCCGTTCGCCAAAGATGGCCGAGCCAACGCGCACATGTGTCGCGCCAAGGGCGATGGCCTGTTCGAAATCTTGACTCATTCCCATAGACAATCCATCAAGCCCGTTGCGTGCGGCGATTTTGGCCAATAGCGCAAAGTGCAAAGCCGGCTCTTCATCGACCGGGGGAATGCACATCAATCCACACACAGGCAGATCCAATGACCTGCACTCGGCAATGAAACCATCCGCGTCCGCAGGAAGGATACCGGCCTTTTGGTCTTCCTCACCGGTGTTGACCTGAATGAACAGGTCCGGACAGGTTCCCATTTCCTGTGCCAAACGCGCCAGTGTCTTGGCCAGTTTGGGTCGATCTACCGAATGGATCGCATCAAACAGTTCCATTGCGTGACGGGCCTTGTTGGTCTGCAACGGGCCAATGAGGTGCAGATCAATACCCTCGAACTGTTCTTTGAACGCGGGCCACTTGCTTGCTGCTTCCTGCACGCGATTCTCGCCAAAACATCTGTGCCCCTGCTCAAGAACGGCCTGCACCCTTTCATTCGGCTGCACTTTGGACACGGCAATCAGTTTGACAGAACCAGCCGGTCTGTCCGACCTGGCTTCGGCTTTGGCGATACGTGCGGTGATGTCTTGCAGCGACATGGGACCCTCATCCTGTTTTGCGCAGAAAAACACCAAGTCGGCGCAAAAGAAAAGGGCGAGTCCGAAGACCCGCCCTTAAACCTTGCGGTTCAGATCAGCTTAGAAGTTGAACTGAGCACCGAAGTCAGCAACCATGGTCGAGTCTGTGCAGCTGTCACAGTCGTTGACACCGATACCACCGCGCAGCGATGCACCGCCGCCCAGGTCGTAGATCGCGCCAACAGCAACCTGCTGAGTATCAGCAGACGCGTTACCGTCACCGTAGGTGAACAGCAGGGTGGTTGCAGCACCCAGGTTGTAGGCAGCCGACAGACCCCATGCGGTACCGTCAGTTGCAGTAACTTGAGTTGCGTCGTCTGCAACAAACAGAGTACCCGAGAAGTCACCCCATTCGCCACCCAGGGTCAGAACGGTCAGGCTCGGATCGCTTACACCAGCAACACCAGCGTCGGTCTGGCCGTAGGCCAAAGCAGCTGTGATGTTGTTGAAGGTGTAGGTTGCGCTGATGTCCCAACGGTCTGCACTAATAGGTGCACCGTTCAGAGCTACAGTCGCTTGGTCGTACGATGCGCCAAACGAGAAGTCGCCAACCGAGTACTGGAAGAACACGGCGTTAGAGCCCGAACCGGTCGAAGTGTAACCCAAGAAGTTGTAGTTAACACCCGAGTACTGACCTGCGAACAGCTCAAGACCAACTTCGTTGCCGTAGTAGTTTGCCAGGTTGTCGAAGGCACCTGCAACGTTACCGGCGTCAACACGCAGGCCACCGTAGATGACCGAGAAGCGTGCACCGTTCAGACCAGCGCGGTTTGCTTCGCCGTTGCCGCTGTTTTCGTCAGCTTGCAGACGAACGCGGCCTTCGAAACGAACGCCACCGTCGGTTTCTGCACTACCGTCGATGTTCAGACGGAAGCGCGAGACCAGGATCGCGTCGCTTGTTTGAACAACCGCAGTGTTAGTACCTGTTGCGGTACCGGTTGTTTGGAAGTTTGTAACGGTTCCGCTACGATCTTCAACGTAGCCAATACCAAAGCGGCCATAACCGCTGAAGTTAACTTCAGCTGCTGCAACGCCTGCGGTCGCGATCAGCGCCGTCGATGCGAAGAGAACTTTTTTCATCTTGTTTCCCTCGGTTTCAAAAGAGTTATCTACTCGACATATGCCTCGGCACATGTCTCAGCACGGACACCGTTTCGCTCTTTTTGCCCCCTTTGCGCAAGCTTGGCATAAAGACGTCAGCGTCATTGAGGTCAAATTGGTGCAAGGATGCCACAGTCAGTTTTCGCCCCGATGCAGCTGATACACTTACATTTCAGAAGAATGGACTTGTTGCAGCGGGGGTCCTTGGCTAGGAGTATCCCCTGAATACTGTAGAACAAGTGAAACAGGACCTGTTTGCAATGCGCCTGCCGACGATTTTGGGAATGATCCTGCTGACCGCCGCTCTTTCGGCATGTGGGCAGAATCGAAACACTTCGACAACGTACTCCCCTAACCTCGCTGGCGGCAATTCGGACGAACAGGAGCTGAATGACCCCGAGCGGGCAACTATCTGGGACATCTTTGACCGCAGCACCGCCGAACAGACAACAAACGTGAACCGGTATCTTTGGGCGGCTTCGCTGGATGTGCTGAGCTTCCTGCCAGTGCAAGAGGTTGATCCGTTTACCGGAGTAATCGTAACGGGTTATGGCACGCCTCCGGGCGGCGGCCGATCCTACCGGGCAACTGTTCATATCAGCGATCCGGCGCTTGCCGCGCGCTCTTTGTCGGTTGCGCTGCAATCAAGCGGGGGGGCTCCTGTGAGTGCGGCAACATCCCGCGCAGTCGAGGATGCGATTCTGTCGCGCGCCCGGCAACTACGCATAGCAGACAACAAGTTCTAGCAACCCGCCGAAAATCACAATATTACCACGCCGGGTTCCTACCCGGCGTTTTCATTCACGAAGGACCGCACAATGTCGCGCTACTCGGCCACTGAAATCGAAGCAAAATGGCAGGAGGCCTGGGACAAGGCCGGGATCTTCACCGCTAACCACAAGGCGGACAAGCCGAAATACTATGTGCTTGAGATGTTTCCCTACCCGTCTGGCCGAATCCATATGGGGCATGTGCGCAACTATACGATGGGTGACGTGATCGCCCGGCACAAGCTGGCTACAGGCCATAACGTGCTGCACCCGATGGGCTGGGACGCATTCGGGATGCCTGCGGAAAATGCCGCGATGGCCATCGGGGGTCATCCGAAGGACTGGACCTACAGCAACATCGCCGACATGCGCGACCAGATGAAACCACTTGGCCTGTCCATCGACTGGTCTCGTGAATTCGCGACCTGCGACCCCGAGTATTACGGCCAGCAACAGGCGCTGTTCCTCGATATGCTCGATGCCGGGCTGGTCTATCGCAAAAACGCTGTGGTGAACTGGGACCCGGTCGACATGACCGTTCTGGCCAACGAGCAGGTTGAAAATGGTCGTGGCTGGCGTTCGGGTGCATTGGTAGAGCGACGCGAGCTGACCCAGTGGTTCTTCAAGATCTCGGACTATTCCGAAGAATTGCTGGATGCGCTGGACACTCTGGACAACTGGCCCGCCAAAGTGCGCCTGATGCAGGAGAACTGGATCGGCAAATCCCGTGGTCTGCAATTCGGCTTTGAACGCACAGACGGCGGCGATCCGATCACCGTCTATACAACCCGGCCCGACACGCTGCTGGGCGCATCTTTCGTTGGCATCTCGCCCGATCACCCGATCGCAAAACAGCTTGAAGCCGAAAATCCAGAAGTGGCTGAATTCGTGGCCGAATGTCGCAAAGGTGGTACCACTGAGGAAGCCATAGAAACCGCCGAAAAGCTGGGCTTTGACACAGGCATCAAGGTCAAGCACCCGCTGGACCCGAGCTGGGAACTGCCGGTCTGGATCGCCAATTTCATCCTGATGGATTACGGCACGGGCGCAATCTTTGCCTGCCCTGCGCATGATCAGCGTGACCTCGACTTTTGCCGCAAATACGGCCTTCCTGTGGTCGACACATTCTTTGCACTGGATGACGACACGCCGGTCGACAAAATTGCATTCGTCCCGCCGAAAACCGAGAAAGTCCGCTGGGTGAACCACTTCGCCGGTTTGACCGAAGCGACAGGCGAAGAAGCCATCAACGCCACCGTCGATTTTGCTGAACAAGCCGGTTGGGGCGAGGGTGTCACCAAATACCGTCTGCGGGACTGGGGCCTCAGCCGTCAGCGCTATTGGGGGTGTCCGATTCCCGTCGTGCATTGCGAAAGCTGCGGCGTGGTGCCCGAGAAAAAAGAAAACCTGCCGGTCCGCCTGCCTGACGATGTCACATTCGACAAACCCGGCAACCCGCTGGACCGCCACCCGACCTGGCGCGATTGTTCCTGCCCCTCCTGCGGTGCTCCGGCCAAGCGCGAAACCGACACGATGGATACCTTCGTCGATTCGTCGTGGTATTTCGCGCGCTTTACCGCTCCGCGTGCGGAAACACCCACCGATCTGGCTGAGGCCGAGTATTGGATGAATGTCGACCAGTATATCGGCGGCATTGAGCACGCGATTCTGCACCTGCTATATTCCCGGTTCTTTGCGCGGGCGATGCACCTCACCGGGCACTTGCCGAAGAAGGCCATCGAGCCGTTCGACGCGCTGTTCACGCAAGGCATGGTGACGCATGAGATTTACCAGACGCGCGACGCCAACGGCCGCCCGGTCTATCACCTGCCCGAGGATGTAACCAACGGCAAACTGGCCGATGGCACAGAGGTCGAAATCATCCCCTCAGCCAAGATGTCGAAATCCAAGAAAAACGTGGTCGACCCGGTCAGCATCATTTCGGCCTTTGGGGCCGACACGGCCCGCTGGTTCGTGCTGTCCGACTCGCCACCCGAACGGGACGTGGAATGGACGGCCGCAGGGGCCGAAGCCGCCTATAAGCATCTGAATCGCGTTTGGAATCTGTGTGACAGGATCGGCGCCATGGACGCCGATGCAGCGGGCGAAACCGATGAGGATCTGTTGCGCGAGATGCACAAAACCATCCGCGACGTGACATTGGGTGTCGAAAGCTTTGGCTTCAACGCAGCCATCGCCAAACTATACGCCTTCACCAATACACTGGCAAAATCCAAGGCCGGTGCGGCGGCTCAGAAACAGGCAATCAAAACACTGGCCCAGTTGATGTCGCCGATGACGCCACATCTGGCGGAAGATATCTGGGCGCATCAGGGCGGTGAGGGCCTTGTGGCTGTCGCCCCGTGGCCCGTCGCAGATGAAGCGATGCTGGTTGATGACACCGTCACCCTGCCGATCCAGATCAACGGCAAGCGTCGCGCGGAAATCAGCGTTCCAAAAGATATGGACAAAGCCGAGGTTGAAAATATCGCGCTCAGCACCGAAGCTGTCCAAAAGGCGCTGGATGGCAACGCGCCGAAGAAAGTTATCGTTGTTCCGGGCCGGATCGTGAATGTCGTTGTTTGATCGCAGAACATTGCTTGTTATGCCGCTAGCGCTGGCTGCCTGCGGCTTTCAACCGGTTTATGCTCCGGGTGGGTCGGGCTCTGCCTTGTTCGGTCGGGTGGCGGTATCTGCGCCAAATACCGTTGAAAGCTATCTTCTGGTTCAGAACCTTGAACAACAACTGGGCCGCAGCGCGGGCTCTATCAGCGATTACGCTCTGGATGTTCAGGTCTCGATCGAAACCCGCGGCGCGGCCATCACCACGACGAACGAGACAACGCGGTACACGATTGATGGACGGGCCCAATACGCGTTGAAATCCAATGAGACCGGGCAAGTCGCGGCGTCCGGCACCGTAACCGATTTTGTGGGCTATTCTGCTTCGGGTTCTACCGTTTCGACGCTGGCTAACGAACGCGATGCGAAAGAACGCCTGATGGTGATCCTGTCCGGGCATATCGTGAACCGCCTATATTCAACGCCGGGCTTATCCAAATGAAGTTGAGCCCGCGCGAGGCTGACGGGTATTTCGCCAAGCCGGATGCGGACAAGACCGGGCTGCTGATCTATGGTGCGGATGCCATGCGGGTGGCGCTTAAGCGGCAGCAGGTTCTGGCCGCCCTGCTTGGTCCTGGTGCGGAAGAGGAAATGCGCCTGACCCGCCTGCCGGGTGGCGACTTGCGCGGCGATCCGGCGTCTCTGCTGGACGCGGTCAAGGCGGTTGGGTTTTTCCCCGGCCCGCGCGCGGTGTTTGTGGAAGACGCCACCGAAACCGCCTCGCCTGCGATTCTGGCCGCACTTGAAGATTGGACCCCCGGCGACGCTCAGATCATCGTGACGGCTGGTCAGCTGAAACCAAACTCAAAAATCCGCAAAGCGTTCGAGGGGCATCCTGCGGCCTATGCGATAGGCATTTATGACGACCCGCCATCGCGTGCAGAGGTCGAGCGGGTTCTGACTGAGGCGCAACTGAATAACATCCCCCGCGATGTCATGTCTGCCATCAGCGAACTGGCCAACAGTCTTAGCCCCGGTGACTTCACCCAAACCATTGAGAAACTGTCGCTTTACAAGCGTGGTGACAACTCTGAGTTGACCATGGAAGACATCGAAGCCTGTACCCCGCGTTCGACCGAGGCGGCGCTTGACGACGTGCTGAACGTGGTTGCAGAAGGCCGCGCCGGTGAGATCGGACCGCTGATCCGGCGGTTGCAGGCACAGGGTACCAACGGGGTAACTCTGTGTATTGGGGCAACCCGGCATTTCCGCACCCTTTATGCCTGCGCCTCGGATCCCGGTGGTGCGGCGCAGGGTATCGGCAAGTTGCGCCCGCCGGTTTACGGCAAACGGCGTGACCGTATTCTGCGTCAGGCACAGGGCTGGGGCGCGCCCAAGCTGCAAACTGCTCTGACCGTTCTTACGGATACCGACCTCTCCCTGCGCTCCGCCGGACAGACCGCCCCCTCAATGGCACTGGTCGAGCGCGCAATGATTCGTCTGGCGATGCTTGCGCGGTCGCGCTGAGTTACTTGCCCTGATCCAGCCAATCGGCAGCGGCCCGACCGGCCCAGCGGCCAGTGGCAAGACAGGCTGTCAAAAGATACCCCCCGGTCGGCGCTTCCCAATCCAGCATCTCACCGGCGCAGAACACGCCCGGCATGGTCTTCAGCATCAGCCCGTCACCCAACGCGGATCGTTTCACGCCACCTGCCGTCGAAATGGCCTCATCCATCGGTCGCAGCCCCGCGTGCAGGATTGGCAGTTTCTTGAGGACCGCCACTTCGCCGGGCAGCGGCAAGTGACTGCGTATTGCCATCTCGTGAAACACGGCGATCTTCTGCGGTGACAGGTTCAACGACTTTCTCAACCATTGCGAAAGTGTGGTTTTCGACTTTCTGGAAGACCAACGCGCCTGCAAGGACTGCTGTTCCAGGTCGGGCACCAGATCGACAAAAAGTAGCTGCCCTTTGCGCAAAACAGGGGTGAGAGTGTAAAGCCCCCCTCCCTCCAGCCCGGTTGCCGAGATCGCAGCCTCGCCGCGGCTATCCAGGTCACCGGCCTTCCACCGAACCGACTTCAGCGCCGCCCCGAAATGTGGCTGCATATGAGTGCTCCAGTCCACCGACAGGGCTGAATTCGCAGGTTCAAACGGTGCCAGTTCGACGCCCCTGTCAGACAGGATTTGCGCCCAATGACCATCCGACCCAAGGCGGGCCCAGCTGGCCCCGCCCAGCGCAAGCACGGTTACAGCAGCAGTCAGGTTTTGCGGCCCGGCCGGTGTGTCGAATACCAGCGCATCAGCTTCCCAACCTTTCCATCGCCAACGGGTTTTGATCTCAACCCCGGCTGTGCCCAGTCGCGCAAGCCATGCGCGCAACAAAGGCGACGCCTTCATGGCCTCGGGAAAAACCCGCCCGGTAGAACCTGTGAATAATATCTGTCCCAGTCCACGCGCCCAGTGCTGCACGGCTTGCGCATCACAGGCGGTGATCATCGGGCGCAACCAGTCCGCCGCATCGGCATAAGACCGCATCAGTGTCTCAGGCGGTTCGTCCTTTGTCAGGTTCAGCCCCGATTTACCTGCCATCAGAAATTTGCGCGCAACCGAGGGCTTGGCTTCGGCAACCAGTACGGAATGCCCGGCCTCGGCCAGTTGCTCGGCCGCCATCAACCCTGCGGGGCCTGCTCCGATCACGACTGCCTGCGCCATTCGCACCCTCTTGCCTTCGCCATCTATCGGCGCAAGTTTCAAACCATCATGGCGAACAACGATCCGATCTGCCCGCTCTGCGACCGCCCGATCCCCAGCGGGGGTGGCAGCCTGCATCATCTGATCCCAAAACTCAAAGGAGGCAAGGGCGGACCCACCGTTCTTCTGCACCAGATTTGCCACAAAGAAGTCCATGCCACCCTGACCGAGGCCGAACTGGCGCGCTGTTACAACACGATCGCAGCCTTGCGCGCGCATCCCAGGCTTGAGAAATTCCTGATATGGGTGCGTGAACGCCCACCCGGATTTCGGTCGAAAGTTCCGGGCAAGCGACGCAACAGGTGATCAGCCCGGCAAGACCGGATCGCCAAAGGCGTCTTTCAAAGGTGCGGCCAACCCTTCGACTTCTATTCCCCGGTAATCCGGTACAGGCGCAAACTCTGCACCCGCAAGATGCTGGAATTCCAGTGTCGTATACGGTCGTTTCCACAACCACTCGCGATTCTCGACGGCCCACAAATCGGCGTTTGGAGGGGTTTCGTCGGTAAAGGCATAGAAATGCAGATCAAAGCCATGGGGGGCCACCTCCTGCATTGACAGCAAGGACATACCTTGCGCGCGCCAAAACGCGTCCTCACCCGCGATATCACCGGTCCGAAGGGTTATCTGACCGATCCGGGCCTGCGCAAACGGAGCATCCGGATCTGCCACCTGCGCCGGTTTGTTGCCTTCGAAATCATGCTGCAGCAATTCGATGACAAACCCTTCGGGATCAGCCAGATGGCACATGTACCCTATATCCAAAAACTGGCTCGGCGCGCTTACCGCAGTACCCAGCGCGCGCAAATGCGCTGCCGCAAGATCGACATCAGGGACGGTAATTCCGATCTTCCAATATCTTTGGCCCCGGTCATGGGTGTATCCCCCGCCACCCGGCAGCAGCAGCAGGTCCGCATCTTCCGAGTTGTAGCCGACGCGGCAACCTGACCCCTGCGGATAAACCCGCATACCCAGAACGTCGCGATAGAATACGGCCAGTCTTTTCGGGTCAGTGACCCGCAACCGAATGGCCGAAATCCTCATGAACACATCCTTGCGATGTCCCTGGCAATAACGGGGTCAGCGTTCACGCTGTCTGTCACAAGCTCACGCGCGGTTTTCATCAGGTGATCGGATTCGACAATCCGATCAACCAGACCAAAGTCATACGCCTCTTGCGCGGTGATCTTCTGACCTGACATCAGGATCAACTTAGTTCTGGCCGGACCCACCAATGCCGCCAACCGTTTCGGATCGGACGGTTGCGGCAGAAACCCCAGCTTCATCACCGGATAGAAAAACTTGGCCGTTGGCACCGCAATGCGAAGGTCACAGGCCAAAGCCATGCCATTGGCCCCGCCAGCCAGAGTGCCGTTCAATGCCGCAATGGTCAGACAGGGCAATGCGGCGATGGCACCGGACAGTCTTTCCCAGACGTCAGAGGTGGCCAGACCGGCGCGCGCCTCGTCCAGATCGGCCCCCGCGCTGAACACTTTGCCCGCGCCCGTCAGGATCAGCGCCCGCGCGCTGGTTGCGGCCTCGGCAATCCCGGCCAGTTCATTCAGCATCGCTCCGGTCAGGGCGTTTGCCTTTTCGGGATTGTTGATCGTAACGACCCACAGGCCATCCTGTTTCGTCAGGTCGATCATATCAACCCGACCCTTTTTCGGATGTCTTCCAGGCGCAGCGAGATTTCCGTTCCCAAGTATTCGTCCGCGCCCTTGGAACACATCCACAACAGGGCACGTGCTGGCCAATCTGCAGGAATATGCGCTTCCCAATCCAGTTGACTGACCGGATTGATGCCGCTTGCCTTTATGGACCGCTGCATATCCGTGGCAACCGTCCCCGGCGACAGCCCCATTGCGCGAATGCCGTGTTGGGCTTCTTCCAGATGCAGGCATTCCGTCAGCATTTTTGCCCCGGCCTTTGACGCGCAATAATGGCTCCACGCCTCAACCGGGTTGGACGCCGCGCCGGACGAGACGGTCAGAATGCTTCCGCCCCCGGCGGCCCGCATCACCGGCAATGCCGCACGCATCCCGTAGAAAACGCCTTTGAGGTTGATGTCGATGGCTTTGCTCCAGGCCTCAGGATCGGCGTTGGAAAGATGAAAGATCGGATCGATCACACCGGCATTGCCAATCAGAACATCCAGCCCGCCGAACCGATCCACACAAGTGGCCACAGCCTGCTCGACCTGCGCGAAATCGCTGACATCGCAGGCCAGCGCGATGGCCTGATCACCCAGATCAGCGGCCAAGGCATCAATCTGATCGCGGCTGCGGGCCACCAATGCGACATTGGCCCCGGCTGCGGCAAAAACGCGCCCCGCTTCGGCCCCGATGCCACGGCTGGCCCCGGTTATCAGAACTGTTTTCCCCTGCATTCGCCTCTCCTCACGCATTGTTATTGATCCCGGCAACAGGCGTAACGCGGAAACGGGGAAATGGTCCAGCCCTTGCCCCCTTGACGATAGGTGCCACAACCCCGACCATGCGCCGCAAATTGATCAAGAAGGGTTACCTTATGTCCGTTTTCCTCCACCGCAGCTGCGGTGCTGTTCTGGCTTATGCCGTCGCGACCCAGGGCGCGTTCGCCGACCTTACTGCAAATGATGTCTGGTCCGACTGGCAAAGCTATTTCACATCAATGGGCTACACCGTTACAGGCGACGAAAGCATCGCCGGTGACGTCACCACAATTTCGAACATGACACTTTCTTTGACCTTTCCGGAAGAAGACGGGCAGTTCCAGATGGTCATGCCGGAAATGACGCTGACCGAAAATGGTGACGGAACCGTTACCATCGGATTGCCCGAGAGCTTTCCCATGGACGTCACGGGAACAGCCGACGATGAAGAGTTTGCAGCCAAAGTGATTTATTCGCACAGCCAGCTGAACATGGTCGTTTCGGGTACACCCGAAGACATGACTTATGACTACACCGCTGACAAACTGGGCATTGCACTGGATTCGATCGAAGTCGATGGCGAACCGCTGCCGAACGAGGTTTTCAGCATCGCGGTCGAGGCAGGTGATCTGGCCGGTCGGTCGCGGATGCAAATCGGCGAACACCGAAACATCACTCAGATATTCAACAGCGATACACTGACCTATAACCTGAACTTTCAGGATCCGGAAAGTGGTGAAAGCGGGCTGATCAATGGCCAACTGGGCCAACTGGCCTTTGAAGGCGAAAACGTGATCCCACTGGATTTTGACATGTCTGATCCGCAGGCGTTTTACCAAGCGGGTTTCGCCTTTGATGGCACGTTTACCTATGCATCCGGCAGCACCGATCTGAGCGGGACCAGCGAAGGACAGGCGTTCTCGATGAACAGCACCTCGGAGGGTGGGCACTTTGCCGCCAGCATCGACGCCGAGCGCATCGCCTATGACATCGCGCAGAACAGCACCAAACTGGCGGTGACAACAGCGGATCTGCCGTTCCCGATCGAGTTGTCCATGGCCAGTGCAGGGTTGAACTTCGAATTCCCGATCCAGCAATCGGACGAAATACAGCCCTTCGCCTTTGGCCTGAACATGACCGATTTCACCATGTCTGATGTCTTGTGGGGCATTTTTGACCCGGCAGGCGCGCTGCCCCGCGATCCGGCGACAATCGCGCTGGAAACGACCGGCACGGCAAAAGTTCTGATGAACATCTTCGATCCGGAAATTGACGTTGAGTCGGATGAGACTCCGGGTGAGTTACATTCGCTGAAAATCAGCCAGCTTCTGGTTTCGTTGGTTGGTGCCAAACTGACCGGTGATGGCGATTTCGCCTTCGACAATTCGAACACAGAAGAGTTTGGCGGAATGCCTAGCCCAAGCGGCGTGGCGAACCTGAAACTTGTTGGCGCCAATCAGCTGATCGATACGCTGATCGGCATGGGCCTCATTTCGGACGACGATGCACTGGGCGCGCGGATGATGATGGGTCTGATGGCTGTCCCCGGCGATGAGCCTGACACCCTGAACTCGACCATCGAATTCACGGAAGACGGTCAGATTTTGGCGAATGGCCAGCGTATCAAGTGATACCTATCTGAAAGGGCCGCGCAGTGCGGCCCTTTCCATTCCTGTGAACCTTGTGCCAAACCCGGTAGCGGCATGGATTTATCCCGATCCACACAGCACAATCCGGTCACAGGTCTTGCGGGGCGGGCGGTGCAAGGCTAGGTCCTTGGCAATCAACCCGGAGACCTCATGACCCGCTCACCAGAAGAAATCAGCCAACAATTGCTCGATGTTGCTCGCCGGGCAGGCGCAGAAGCGGCAGATGCCATCGTTCTCGAAGGGTCCTCGGTCTCGGTCGATGTGCGGGGCGGCGCACTGGAACATGCGGAACGCTCGGAAGGCGCTGATCTGGGTTTGCGCGTGTTTCTGGGTAAACGCTCAGCCATTGTGTCCAGCTCTGACAGCCGCCCGGAAACCCTTGCGGCGATGGCCGAACGCGCCGTGGCCATGGCAAAAGAAGCGCCCGAAGATCCCTATTCCGGGCTGGCGGACAAAAGCCAACTGGCCTGTGACTGGGATATTCAGTCACTGGAATTGCTGGACTCCGCCCCGGCCCCGTCCGCAGAAAGCCTGATGCAGGATGCGCTGGCCGCCGAGGCCGCAGCACTGACAGTAAAAGGCGTCACGCAGGTGTCGGATGCGGCTGCAAGCTACGGAGCGCACCGGGTGCATCTGGCGGCTACAAACGGGTTTTCCGGTGGGTATGAGCGCAGCAGCCGATCCATCTCATGCGTTGCGATCTCTGGTGAAGGCACCGGGATGGAGCGCGACTATGACGGTGACAGCCGGACGTTTCAATCCGACTTGCGCGACGCGGCTGAGATTGGGCGCAAAGCAGGGGAACGCGCTGTGCAACAGGTTGGCGCGCGCAAACCGGCGACCGGCAGTTTCCCGGTGTTGTTTGATGAACGTATCTCGTCTTCGCTGATCGGGCATCTTCTGGCCGCCAGCAATGGGGCCGCGATTGCGCGCGGCGCCTCTTGGCTGAAGGATTGCCTGGGGCAAGACGTGCTGCCCGCGCATCTGTCACTGATCGAAGATCCGTACCGCCCGCGTATCTCTGGCTCGCGCCCATTTGATGCCGAAGGTCTGCCCACGCAGCGCCGGGTGATCGTGGAAAACGGTGTCCTGACGGGCTGGACACTGGATCTGTCGAGTGGCCGCAAGCTGGGAATGGACTCAACAGGCAACGCTGCGCGCGGTGTGTCCGGCCCACCCTCACCCAGCAACTGGAACCTGAGCCTTACGCAGGGAACCCGCAGTCGCGACGATCTGTTGCGCGATATGGGCACCGGTTTGCTGGTCACGTCCATGATCGGATCGACGATCAACCCCAATACGGGCGACTATTCCCGTGGTGCATCAGGTTTTTGGGTCGAAAACGGTGTGATCACGCATCCTGTCAACGAATGCACAATCGCAGGCAATCTGCGTGATATGCTGCGGCGGATCATTCCCGCCAATGACGCCCGCCCATATTTGTCGCGCGTGGTCCCGTCGCTGTTGATCGAAGGAATGACACTTGCCGGCAACTGATCTGCCCCTTCTGATTGAGGCCGCGATTGAGGCCGGCAAGATCGCTACACGCTATTCCGGGACGCAGGCACAGCGTTGGGACAAACCCGGTGGCGCCGGTCCGGTGACCGAGGCCGATCTGGCCGTCAACGCGATGCTGGAAGAAAAGCTGTGCGCTGCGCGACCGGGCTATGGCTGGCTCAGCGAGGAATCCGAGGATTCGCCCGAGCGGCTGGACCGCAGCAATGCCTTTATCGTCGATCCGATTGACGGCACCCGCAGCTTTACCGAAGGCGCGCGCACCTGGGCGCATTCGCTGGCTGTTGCAGTGGATGGCATTGTGACTTCCGCCGTAATCTATCTGCCGATGCGCGACTTGCTTTATGCTGCCGCGCAAGGTCAGGGCGCAACTCTCAACGGGCAAAAGATCACGACGTCGAAAACGTCTGAGTTATTGCAGTCGCAGGTTCTGGCCGCCAAACCAAATCTGGACGCACAGCACTGGCGCAATCAGAATGTTCCAGCCTTCCACCGCGCGTACCGTCCCTCGCTTGCCTATCGCATGGCGCTGGTCGCGCAGGGGCGGTTCGATGCCATGCTGACCCTTCGCCCAAGCTGGGAATGGGATATTGCCGCTGGCGATCTGATCATCCGAGAGGCAGGCGGCGTCAGTTCAGACCGTTTGGGTCATCCTCTGATCTTCAACAATGCCCACCCCAGGCTGAATGGCGTAATCGCCGCCAGCACCGCAATCCATGCGCAACTGTCTGCTCAGCTGGACCCGATCGGGCCCGGAATCAGCGCATGAGCAAACCGCGCTCATTAAGCCTTGCCGCTTATCGGGTGCTGTCCTGGAGAATGCGGAACGGCGTTGGTGTAAAAACCGACCTGCCACGCCCCGAAGGCGAGGTCGTGTGGATGCACGTCGCCACGCCAGACCGCCTGCGGGCGGTGAGTGATTTTTGTCGCCGGTTGCTTCAGTCCCGATCCAAGCTGCATTTTCTACTGACCGCTCCGCCGGACGCGGATCTGTCTGCCTGGCCGGAATGCAGCTTTCCCCTGATCAACCTGCCTCAGGAACAGAGCGGGGCCGCGCGTGACTTTATCGAATACTGGCGCCCAGGTATCGGGATTTGGGTCGGCGGTGATTTGATGCCCAACATCATAACCCGAGCCGATGAACAGGCTGTACCCCTTGTGTTGTTTGACGCCCAGTTTACCGTTGCACTGTCCCGGAACGCGCGCTGGCTGCCAGACATAACCAGAGTGACCTTTAGCTGCTTTCGCAAGATACTGACTGCAAATTCTGAAACCGCCCGTCACATCCGGAGACTTGGCATCCCGTTTTCAACAGTCGAAGAATCGCCGCCTTTGCGCATTAGCCCAAATCCAAGACCTTGGCCAGAAGACGAGCTGATCGAAACCAACCACACGCTTGCAGGGCGACCTGTTTGGTTGGCTGCCTGGGTGCAGGACAAAGAGTTCATTTCGGTTCTGACAGCACATCGTCAGGCATTGCGCCTTTTGCACCGGCTGGTTCTTGTACTTCACGTCGCCGACGTTCACGAAGCTGCCCCCCTAAAACGGAGGCTGGAGGCGATGGATCTACGCTGTGTTAACTGGGACGATGGCGACTTGATCGAAGACAGCACGCAGGTCGTTCTGACTGCGGACCCAGAAAATCTGGGGTTGTGGCACCGTGTGTCGGCAGTGACGTTCATGGCCAGTTCACTGGAACGCGGTGCAGGCGGTCAGGACCCGTCCGACGCAATCGCGCTGGGGTCTGCCATAATTTCAGGACCATTCGTGCATCGCCATCAAGAGCTTTACGCCCACCTGCAACAGGCTGGCGCAGCCAAGGAGGTCAAGTCAGCAACCGAGTTGGGCGATGCCGTCGTACAGCTTCTGGCACCGGACCGCGCCGCTGACATGGCTTTGGCAGGATGGCAGATAATCACCGAAGGTGCGCCACAGGCAGACACTCTCATCGAATTGGTGCAGGATATTCTGGACGAGAGGAGCGCAGATCATGCGGGCACCTGAGTTCTGGAACACTCCTCCGGACCAGCCGGATCTGAGGGCGCGGCTGCTGGCCCCGCTGGGCCGCCTTTATGCAGCGGCGACTGCCCGCAGGATTGCCTCGAAATCGGGGGAAAATCCCGGTGTGCCCGTGATCTGCATCGGCAATCTCAATGCAGGTGGAACCGGGAAAACGCCCACCGTGATCTGGACCCTCGAACAGCTTGGTAACGCCTGGCACAAGCCGCATGTCGTGACACGAGGGCATGGCGGATCGCTGGAAGGCCCGGTACGGGTCGATCCGGGCAGGCACACCGCCGCCGAGGTGGGGGACGAGCCGCTGTTGCTGGCGATGTTTGCCGAGGTCTGGGTCGCCAAGGATCGGGCGGCGGGCGCGCGTGCAGCGGCCGCGGCGGGGGCAACGGTGATCGTTCTGGATGATGGCTTTCAGAACCCTTCGGTCGCCAAGGATTTCTCGATTATCGTTGTGGACGCCCAGCGCGGATTTGGAAACGGATTATGTCTGCCAGCCGGTCCATTGCGAGAGCCCGTCGATACCGGCCTGCAACGGGCCGATCTTGTACTGTCCTTGGGTGAAGAGGCGGCACAAAAGGTATTTGCCAACAACTGGAAAGGCCGGTTGACCGTTCCTCATGTCACCGGGGCAGTCGAACCCCTGCAAACCGGTATGGATTGGTCAGGAACGCGTGCGTTGGCGTTCGCAGGCATCGGCTATCCCGAAAAGTTCTTCCAAACCCTGCGGCGGCTGGGTGTTGATCTGGTACGGGCCGAGGCGTTGGACGATCACCAACCGTTGACACAGGCCCTGATGACCCGACTGGAAAATGATGCGCGTTTACTTGGCGCTCAGATGGTCACCACCGAAAAAGACGCCGTTCGCCTGCCGCCCGCTTTCCGAAGCAAGGTGATCACTTTGCCGGTTCGGCTTCAGATTTCAGACGCCGACAGGGTCAGGGACATGCTTTTGAAAGCCGTCCCTTCACCAAAGTAACTCAGGCTGGCCTCCGGCGGGGTCAGCCGGGGGCGGGTCAGCTGCCGAGCTCTGCTTCGATCAGCTTTTTGAAATCCGCGTAGGACTGATTGTCGACTTTCTTGCCGTTCACGATGAAGGACGGGGTTGCCTGAATTCCATCGCGTTCAGCGTTTTCCTGATACCACGCGGCCAATGTCCGCGCTTTGGTGCCATCCTGCAAACAGGCCTCAAGCTGGTCGCCATCGATACCTGCCAGACGACCGATCTTGCGCAGTTCATCGACGATCTCGGCCGGGCCTCCTGCGCGCGTCCATTCTGCCTGACCTTCGTAAATCAGATCAGTGATGCCAAAGAATTTCTCGGGACCGGCGCAGCGGGCCACCATTGACGCCCACAGACCATAGCGATCAAAATAGACCTCACGATAGGTGAACTTGACCTTGCCGGTGTCAATGAAATCCTTCTTGAGCTGTTTATACGCGCTCTTGTGGAAATTCGCGCAATGCGGGCAGGTGTAGGATGCGTATTCGATGATTTCGACAGGCGCGCCCTCGGCGCCCTGAACCATGTCAATGATGGTGGATGTATCCAGGTCCGCCTCTTGCGCCTCGGCGGCGCTGACCAGCGGAAAACTTGTGTTGGAATTTGACAGCGACACCCAATAGCCGCCTGCGGCCACGGCGACGGCCGCACAGATTACGGTTGCAATACGGCTCATTCTCAGCCCTTTCTCAGCGTTTCTGTTTGGATAAAACGTTGCGCCCAAGACGTTCAAGGGCCGCGCGCAAATCTTCATCATTTACACTGCGTGACACTTTGTCTGCCTCGGCAGCAATTTCAGGTGCAATCTCGGGTTTTGCTTGCTTCGGTCTATGGTCGAAACTGGCCTGCCCTTCGGCAAATCCGGTCGGAGCGGTCTGGGTGATCCGGACACGGCTAATGGCATTGTAACCGTAAACCGCGTTCACTTTACCACGCAGCTGTTCCTTCTGCATTTCCAGCATCGGGGCCTGCGGGCCTGTGGTCAGAACGGTCAGGGTCGCGCCAAAACCGCCTTTGCCATAGCCGACACTGACTGGGCGCGCGATGGCGGCGGTATCCTGACCCACGATCTCGGCCCAATGGGTCAACAGACGTGACACAGCAAAGCCCCGGCTTTCCCCGGCGCGTCTGATCTGGTCATTCAGCAAAGACGCGGTGCGCTTGAACCCGCGGGTTGACGAACGTCTGCGTTGCATCTGGTTTCCAACTCCTGCGCCGCTATTGTAATAGGCAGAACACCGGGTGCCAGCGAAACCTGACAGGGAGACGAATAAAACTTGCGTGATTCCTTTGAATTCACCGTCAGCGCTGCGCTTCTGGAGTGGTATGACCACAACGCTCGCGCCATGCCATGGCGCACGGGACCGGCAGAGCGCGCCGCCGGGGTACGCCTTGACCCTTATCGGGTCTGGTTATCCGAAGTGATGTTGCAACAGACGACTGTAGCAGCGGTGCGGGATTACTTTCTGCGCTTCGTGACACGTTGGCCTACGGTTCAGGCGCTGGCCGCCGCGCCGGATGATCAGGTCATGGGGGAATGGGCCGGTCTTGGCTATTACGCGCGTGCGCGCAACCTCTTGAAATGCGCCCGCGCTGTGACACGGGATCACAATAGTCAGTTCCCCGATACATATGATGCGCTGCTGACGCTACCCGGCATCGGCCCTTATACAGCTGCGGCAATCTCGGCCATCGCCTTCGATCAGCCTGAAACGGTTCTGGATGGCAATGTCGAACGCGTCATGGCCCGATTTTACGACATCCACGCGCCGCTGCCCGGCTCGAAACCCCTGCTGAAGGAAAAAGCCTCAGCGCTGACACCTTCTACTCGGCCCGGTGATTACGCGCAGGCGGTCATGGATTTGGGGGCCACGATATGCACGCCGAAATCCCCGGCATGTGGCATTTGCCCGCTGCGCGAACCATGCAAAGCGCGGATCGCGGGAACACAGGCTGATCTTCCCCGAAAAACACCGAAAAAGCCCAAACCCACCCGTCGCGGTCACGTTTATATTGTGCGCATGTCAGATGGGGCCATGCTGCTGGAGCGCCGACCGGACAAAGGTCTGCTGGGCGGAATGCTGGGCTGGCCCGGATCGGAGTGGGCTGACGATCCGGTCGAGCACCCCCCGCTTGCGGCAGATTGGAAAATGGTGCCGGGCGAGGTGCGCCACACCTTTACGCATTTTCATCTGATTTTAAGAATCTGGGCCGCGGAAACCACCGGTCAGGATGTTCCCGAACACTTGATCGCAGTGGGAAAGCACAGCTTCCAACCCAGCGACCTGCCCACGGTGATGCGCAAAGCCTATGATCTGTGGAAAGGACAATAAGACCGCTGTGCATTCCTTGGCCTCGCGGCTAGGCTGTTCCCATCTAGCAGGAGCACCAGAGATGAACGCAACAGTCTCGTTGGCACGCTGGCAATCAGCATCACCCTTCTGGGTGTCCCTGCTGTTGATCCCGCTGATCTGGTTCACTGCTTTCGCGGGCGGATGGTGGGTTTTGCTGATCCCGATCTCGACCTGGTGGGTCTTTGCCGTGCTGGACCGGATCACCGGGCTCAACGTGGAAAATGCGGACCCCGAGACGCCGGACGGCGATCTGCAACGGTACATCCTGCTGACCAAGCTTTGGGCACCCCTTCAGTTCCTTACCCTGTTTGGCCTGATCTGGTACGCGAGCCGCGGCAGCCAGCTTTCGACGCCTGAGAAAATCGGCCTGTTCTTTGGCATGGGTGTTATCTCGGGTACGGTCGGTATCAATTACAGCCACGAGCTGATGCATCAGAAAAGCCGTTGGGAACGCTGGCTGGGCGATATCCTTCTTGCAATGGTGCTTTATTCTCATTTCCGGTCCGAGCATCTGCTGGTCCATCACCGTTATGTAGGAACGCCACGCGATCCGGTGACGGCGCGATACAACGAAGGGTTTCACCGCTTTTACCCTAGGGTGTTGCGGCAAAGTCTGGTCTCGGCCTTCATCGCCGAACGCGGAAAACTGGCCCGCAAGGACCGACCCTGGACCGACCGCTCCAACCCGTTCTGGCGTTACTGGGCGTTGCAATTGGGGATGCTGGCACTGGCGTCGCTGATCGGAGGCTGGTCAGGTCTGGCCCTTTTTCTGTTGCAGGCCGGTGTCGCGATCTGGCAGCTGGAATTGGTCAACTACGTGGAACATTACGGCCTGACCCGGAAACATCTGGGGGACGGGCGGTATGAACACGTCCTGCCCAGGCATTCCTGGAACGCATCACAGAAGGCTTCAAACTGGTTGCTGATCAATCTGCAACGCCATTCGGATCACCACTACAAACCAAACCGCCGGTTTCCGCTGCTTCAACACCACACGCCCGAAAAGGCACCGCAACTGCCCTTTGGCTATCCCGTCATGACTGTGGCTGCGATGATCCCACCGCTGTGGCGGCGGGTCATGAACCCGCGGGTCCGGGAATGGCGACGCCAGTACTACCCCGAGATCACCGATTGGCACGCCTATAACAAGGCCCTGAACCCGGTACCTGATGCGTAACCGATGCGCAGCCCTGCCCATCAGGCTCGGCGCTTAGGGTGCTGTTCTGGTGGGGTGTACGGTCCTCAGCCTTTCATCACCCAGATATCCATCGGTGTTTCCACGCCGCGCACGGATTGATCGGTAAGCTCTGCAAAACCAGTCATGGCGACCGACGCAGACTGGTTTTCCTCTGCAATCCGCACGCGCACGGCATCACTGACCACGATACGCGCCTGCAAATCACGCGTCAGCGCCTCGAGCTTGGCTGCGACGTTGACGGCATTCCCGATGACAGCAAATTCAAGCCGGTTCGCACCAATGTCGCCCAATACGACCGAGCCATAATGCACCCCAATCCCGACGCGGATTTCCGGCTCTCCCGTCCGGCGGCGGTCCAGGTTCCATCGATCAATCACGCCGACCATCGCGCGTGCGCATCCCAGCGCATTGCTTGCGTCCAGCGGTGTAGGCACCGGGGTGCCAAAGGTCGCCATCAGACCATCCCCCAGATACTTGTCCAGGGTTCCGTGGTGGCGAAAAACCTCGGTTTCCATGCGGGCGTGAAAGCCTCGCAGCACTTCGATCACATCATAGGGGTCACGCCCGGCCGCGTATTTTGTAAACCCGACGATGTCGATGAACAGAACGGCCACATTCTCTTTTCGGACCCGTTTCAGCGGCTCGTCATTCTGGCTCAGCTCCTCTACCACGTTGGGCGAGAAATAGCGTGACAGGTTGGCCCGTTCCCGTTCCAGCCCTGCGTTGCTCATTAATAGCCGGTTCAGCCGCTGCATCGAAATGCCCAAAGTCACGGCCACCATCATGAACACGATCACCTGCTGGATGCGCTGAGGCGCCATGAAACTGTTCGGATCCAGAAGCTCGGCAACATCTGGGTAGCCTTGCAGGGCGGCTGCAACTTTTTCGCTGATCCCCGGAATAGGCGTTGCGACCCACGACGCAACGATCCAACCGATCGTCCACATCATCGCCGTCCAGGTTCCGATGGCGATCACGGTCCGCCAGGAATAAGCCAACGTGCCTGCGGCCAGAATGACGAAGAAGTACTGAAAGTTGTCGAACCGGTATTGCATGGCCAATGGCCTGACATCATCGCTGAAGGGATTGGGCACGATCATCCCGAGCGTCATGATCAGCAGGTCGACGAAAATCAAAAACAACTCGCCCCGCGATTGCCCGACACGACCTGCACGGCGGATCAACCACCCGTTGCCGCAGATCAGCAGCAGAATGAAGTGATACCAAAGCACCTCCCATTGCGGGTTCAGAAAAATGAGCAGCACCGCAGTCAGCGCCATCGCCACCCATCGCGCACGCACAGCCAGTTCCAGACCCTCGCGCTTGTGCCGTTCCAACGCAGCCTCGGTATATTTGTTGTCCAGATCAAACGCATCGGGCTGGGTGAAAAACAGGCTTCGGCGGGGCTGTGCGGTCGTCTCGGTCATGGCCGTGGTCTTTCTTGCGGAGGCTTGGCAGTCTTATGCAATCACTGTTGAAGGCAAAACAAAAGACCCCGCCGATTGATCGGCGGGGCAAGGCATAGTGCCATGTGTCAGGCCACAGGCACCGGCGGTGTTCGTGAATTCAATTGTGCATTTCTGCGCGGATCTGTTGCCGCAGGATGTCAATCGGTACGGTCTTGCCGTCCCGTTTGAAGCACCAGTATGTCCAGCCGTTGCAGGACGGTGCGTTTTCCAGATGCGCGCCGACCTGATGGATTGACCCTTTGACATTGTCACCCACCAGCGTTCCGTCCGCACGCACCTTCGCCTTGTGACGTTGGTTCATGGAATAGAGCTCTTCACCCGGGCGCAACATTCCGCGCTCGACCAGCTGACCGAATGGCACGCGTGGCTCGGCACGTTTGCTGGCGCTGACTTCCAGAGCTTCGCGATCAAACTTGCGGACCTTGGCGATGCGTTTTTCAGCCACCTTGCGATAGCTTTCCTCTCGCTCGATACCAATGAACTCGCGCCCCAACATCTTGGCGACGGCCCCGGTGGTTCCGGTACCAAAGAACGGGTCCAGCACCACATCGCCGGGGTTGGTCGAGCCGACCAGCACGCGGTGCAACAGCGATTCCGGTTTTTGCGTCGGATGCGCCTTGTCGCCGTTTTCGTCCTTCAGGCGCTCATGCCCGGTGCAAATCGGCAGTACCCAGTCGCTGCGCATCTGCACACCTTCGTTCAGAGCTTTAAGCGCCTCATAGTTGAAGGTGTATTTCGCGCCTTCGCGCTTGGACGCCCAGATCATCGTTTCATGCGCATTGGTGAACCGCTTGCCGCGAAAATTCGGCATCGGGTTCGACTTGCGCCACACGACATCGTTCAGGATCCAGTATCCGGCGTCCTGCAGCGCTGACCCCACGCGGAAAATGTTGTGATAAGACCCGATCACCCAGATCGCACCATTGGGTTTCAGCAGACGATGCGCCGCCTTCAGCCATTCGCGCGTAAACTGGTCATACGCTCCAAAACTTGCGAACTGATCCCAGTGATCATCCACCGCATCGACCTGCGAATTATCCGGACGATGCAACTGACCTTTCAATTGCAGGTTATACGGCGGGTCCGCAAAAATCAGATCCACAGATGCCTCGGGTAGACTGTTCATCACATCGATGCAGTCCCCGGAGAGAATCGTGTTTAAAGGGAGCGCTTTTGCGCCCTTTTTGGTGGTTGTTGTCATATCACTGCCTCAAGTGTCCACGGCGCTTTTGCGCTCATTTGGTTGAGACAAGGATGAGTCAAAGTCGATTCGCCGTCAAATTCTTTTTTGAATCAGCAACTTACGATTTACTCTTGATACAAGATATTGTGCACCGGTTTGAACGAACGCCTATGGTGTGGGGTCACGCCAAGATTTCGCAGCGCTTCCTTGTGTTGTTTTGACGGATAGCCCGCGTTGGTTTCCCACCCATAACCCGGATGCTGTTGCGCTAAATCCACCATCACCTGATCGCGCCAGTTTTTCGCCAGGATCGAAGCAGCCGCGATCGACACCGATCGTGCATCGCCCTTCACAACGGCCTGTGACGGAATTCTCAGACCCTGCGGTATCAGGTTGCCATCAATCAGCACAAAATCAGGTGCCGAGGTCAACGCCTCCACCGCGCGCATCATCGCCAAGTGCGACGCCCTCAGAATATTGACCTCATCAATTTCGGCGACAGAAGCTTCGGCTACCGCGAACTCAGCAGTGTTTCGAATCTCAGCGTCCAGCGCAGCCCGGCGTTTTGCGGTCAGCTTTTTTGAGTCATTCAGGCCATCAGGAAAGTGCTGCGGGTTCAGAATCACGGCGGCAGCCACAACCGGCCCGGCCAATGGGCCGCGCCCGACCTCATCCACACCTGCGATACGGATGTGGCCCATGTCCAGCAGCGCCTGCTCAAGTTCGAAAGTCGGCATTGTCATGCCCTTGGAAAACCGCGTTTCGCGCAGTACCGCAAGAAAAAAAGAGAGGGCGGCCCACACCACCCTCTCTCTCACGGCACTTCTGTGGCACCGTTCCTGCTCAACCCAAACTACTGATAAACGACGCGGTATCCCTTCTGGCGCAGGCATGCAGGTTCATAGGCCTGCCTGACCTTTTTGCCATTCCAGAAACCGACCTTGCACTCTTGCGGCAGGCTATTGGCATGTTTGTAGTGTTTTTCAAGGCATTTCGGCCCAAGCAGCGGATGATCCTGCGAATACCCATCATAGGTGCGCAGGCAGCGCTGGGGCAGGTCGTAACGCGCCACATGCGGCGGCAACGGGCGCACTGGCTGCGCCACATATGGTGTATGGGAATAGGTCTGTTGACGCGTTGCCCGGTCCTTTTTCTTTTCCTTGTTATAGTAATGAACACCGGCACCGATAATTGCGATGGCCGCCAGCCCCCCAAGAATGTCCTTTGCGTCGGCCGCCTTCGCCTGAGAAGCTGAAACACCGGTAATCGCAACTGCGGTTGCAATGATCAAAGCGATGAATTTCTTATGCATGATGCCTGTCCTTTCGGATGTTCGTGCGACCGTATGACGGACCGCGTGCTGATTGCCCTGAAAGTGGGGACACCTGCCCCAGACAAGCAATAACGGCCCGGTGTTATCGGATATCAGGGGCCGCAAACCCCTTGGGTTATTGAATATCGCGACAACTCATGCGCAGGATGCGGCCTATGAAACAGATCCTCTCTTCTCTGACCTTTGCGGCCCTGTTATCGCTTGGTTCTGCTGCGACAGCGGCAGATTGTTATGCGGACTACAAAGCCAAGAAGGACAACCCGCTGCGTTTGCATTACGGCGTCATGCAGGTCACAAACTGCGACAAGGGGCAGGCCCGGGCAGAAATCGCCCAGCGCCTGGGCGCATCAGGTTGGACCTTGCTTGAAGTGCAGTCCGTTTTCGGGCCGGAAGGGTTGGATCAGAGGAAAGGCAATGCCGGACAATTCTATCTCCGTTTCTGATGCACGCCGGTCGGGTGTCCGCCTGGTTGTGCTGGGCATCGCGGCCATTGTCGTCATTCTGATCACCGCTGCCGTTTTCCTGTTCTGGACCTTGCCGGACGCAAATGCGTTCAACGCTCGTGTCGAACGGCTGTTTGTCGAGGCCGATCTGACGTCACAGACCGAGATTCGCCTGCTTGAAATTCTGGCCCAATCGGGCACCGCGTTTGCTGACACCCTGTCCAGTTACCGGATGGTGATCTATGTGTTGCTGGTTTTTGCCAGCGCGATGATGATCTCGGCGTTGGTCTTTCTGGTGATGCTGGTCTTGTTGAACCGGCGCATGGCGCAGATCGAACGTACCGGCATTCAGGTGACGTCTCTGCTGATCAGTCGCGAAGAAAACACTGTTTACCTTAACAACATGGATTTCAAACTGACACCCGCCGCCATGGAAACCCTGTCGATTCTGGCGGAATCCCGGTTGGATGACGAGGTGTTGTCCGGCGCCCAGATCGAGGCCATGATTTCCGGTCGCGATGCTGCCGATTGTGACGAAGCCGCTGGCGCAACACGGATCAAACGGTTGCGCGATGCGCTTGGCAACCAGATGGTTAGCGAACTGCTGGTCAAGAATATTGCCAAGAAGGGGTACATGCTGTCGATCGAGAAGGACGTCATTCAAATGGTCTGATGTTTTGACGCGTCGCTCGCACCCGGTAAATTCCCGTTGCAGCCTCTTGGAATGTCAGATGGAAAACCCCATTCTAAACAAACCCCAGGCAGAGGAGGTCGCTTATGAACGTCCACGCCGCGCCACAGATGAATGGATATGGAATCTCGGTTGAGCCGCTGGATGGCAGGATTGCCATTTACCGGAACGACATTCTTTTGGCTGAAAGCACAAACGCAAAGGTGATGTATGAAACGCGTTTGCCGCCAACGATTTACGTTCCCCGTGCAGATGTATGTGTGGATCTGAGCGAAGAAACAGACCTGCAAACATTCTGCCCGTTCAAAGGCACCGCCACTTACCACGACATCCAACTGGCCTCGGGGCCTTTGACCAATTCCGTCTGGGCTTATGAACAAGCCCTGCCGGAAAGCGCGGATATCCGGGGATGTATCGGGTTTGTGTCCGGCGCCTACACCCGGATTGACCTGGGCGACAATCGCCTGCGCGAGCCGGACGACGGCAATATCAGCGGACCTCTGATCGACTGGCTGATGCGCGGTGCTTCGGCCGCGACTACGCCCGAAAGCTTTACCAAGGCATTGGCCGAGAAGATGCTGGAGCACGGCATTGCCATCCAGCGGCTGAGCATTCTGGCATGGTCCTTGCACCCCCTGATCGCGGGCAAACACTATATCTGGGAAAAGGATCAGGACGAGATTCTGACCCGCGCCCCGACCTACGAAATCTATGATCACCCGGCTTTCATCAACAGCCCGTTGCGCCATGTCTCGAACGGGTTAGGCGGCGTACGGCAAAGGCTGAACGACGATAACCCGCATAACAGCTTCCCGATCATGGAGGAGTTGCGGGCCAAGGGTGCCACCGACTATGTCGCGATGCCGTTGCCCTTTTCTGACGGGCGAACCAACGTTCTGACCCTGACCTGTGACCACCCCAACGGCTTCACCACCGAGAATCTTGGCCTTGTGTTCGAATGCTCCTCGGTGATCGCCCGCTTTTACGAAGTGTTCATGCAACGCGAGAATGCGCAGGTTTTGCTGGAAACATATGTTGGAAAACGCACTGGCGCACGCGTTCTGGGGGGCGAGATCCGGCGCGGTGACGGGGATGAGATCGACGCGGCAATCATGTTCTGTGACCTCCGCAACTCGACGAGCCTCGAAGAGAAACTGGGGCGGGGCACGTATATCAGTGTTTTGAACGAGTTCTTTGAAACCGTCTCGGGTATCGTTCACGAAAACGAAGGCGAAGTTTTGAAATTCATTGGTGACGCTGTTCTGGCGGTATTCCCTGCAGCCGATGAAAACGCCAACGCGGCCCGTGCCAACGCACAGCACTCGGCAATCAAGATCGTCGAAACATTCGGTGAGTTGCGCAAAGCAGGTACCGGCATACATTGCGACTGTTCGATTGGCGTGGCTTATGGGCGCGTCACCTATGGCAATGTGGGCTCTCGTGAACGTCTTGATTTTACGGTTATTGGACAAGCGGCCAACATAGCCGCGCGGTTGGGCGAATATGGGAAAACCGAAGGGCATCGCATAGTCGTTTCCGAAGATATCGAGCCTGCCTGTTCCAACGCCTTGCCATTGGGCGCGGTCAACCTGCACAACGTGTCTCGACCCGTTGTATGCTACGCTTTGCACACCACGGCCGACGAGATTATGAACGGTTAACATGTGGTTTGTGCAGGTTAAACGAGAGACGTCGGATACTTGATTGCGGCCCGGGCTTTTGCCCCGCGTCTTCTGATCACACAGCCCCAAGCAAGATCAAAGCGGTCTGCGCTGGCGAGATCGTACTCTGAAAACCCGCGATTTGACTTCTGGCCAGATAGGTGTCGGTCAGTTTCTCAACTGCTTTCTGGTCCGAAAACTGTGCCAGATCATCCGATCCAGTCAGATGGAATAGCCGGCTTTTGAACTCGACCAATTGTTTGTCGATATCCAGTTGGGCGAATGACTGTGGCAGCCCAAGCGCCGTTTCCATCATTTTGCGCAGTGGTGGCAATCCCATAAGATCGAACCATTTCGTATCTGTACTGCTTCCGCTTTTCGCCAGATCAGACAGCTCGCGCTGGGCATAGAGCGAAATGCGCATCGTCTCATCCGACTGTCCGACCGCAACCTCAAACCGCGCAGACAGATTGGCCTGGGCTATCTTTTCCATATTGGTAACCAGCACCGTTTTTCGAACAGCCCCCGGGCCAAACCCGAAAGCATCCGAAAATTCCCGGTACCGTTTATCCGCCAAACGATTGGACAAAGCGTCCTCCGCCTGTGTTCCATCCTCCAGAATTTTCCGGATAAAGAACCGGTTGTCCACATCCGCCTCCAACCCAAAGGCACCCAAAGCGACCTGCAACAATCTGCGGTTCGAAACCAACTGTTCGGCGGTCTTCACTTTCCCAATGTTGTCCAGGAAATACTTCGTCTCCCTCTCATTCACTGCCGAAGACGAGAAACTTTGAAACTGACCTTGATAACTACGTTGCAGAAACCGCCAGCCGACGATCCCGCCAGTGGGGATGACCGGTTGAAAGCTCATTGCTGATAGGCCATCAACCGTTCTTCGCGCGGAAGAAGCGAGCGAAGTGACTTGAGGCATTTATAGTATTGCTCGGCCACCAGCGCGTCTGTCGCCTCGGACAATACACGACGGCTGTCTGTATCTGTAAAAACCTGGCTCAGCTCTTCCACGCTGCGCAACAGGTGTTGACGCGCCCGAGCCGGATCCATGTCTCCGGACAGAACAAGCTGTGCGGCATAGCAGACACGGCGCACCGGAGTATTTACTTCATCCGGATGTATCGCATCGCGCAGCCGCAGGACATTGGCCTGCGGCGTCATGATCGAAAACCGGCCACGGCGGTCGCCGTTTTCAATCACAACACCATTGATCAACACCCTTTCCTTCGGGGCGAGTTTCAGAACCAGCCCGCTCATCACGTTGCGCTCATCTGGCGCAATCCGCGCAAAATCGCCGTGTTTATTTCAAGCAATGGTTCGATGGATGCGCCGTCCGCTAAAATGCGGCTGCTGTGCAGTTCCGTAAACTCGGCAAGGTAGAAGATCCTGGCGCGAATATCGTTTGGCAACGCGTTTGCCGAATCCGCGACACCTGTTGCCATCACGCCCCATAACCGGCGGTTCTCGTGAACGGCTTGAACAAACGCTGAGAAATCCGTTGCCTTGCGTGCGGTAGCCGCCTTGAGACGCCGCGTAATCCTGGAAATTGCCTCATATTCAGTGTCACGGGGCGTTCGCGTCGGCGCGGCGGCTTGCGCATAAGTGTATTGAGCGAGGGTTTGCGGGGTCACTTGAATTCCTTCCAAAAAGCCGTCGTCAGGTGGTCACGACCGGGGTGCGATAATCGCGCCCCGGACCGCGTTGCGTATTAGCGGAACAGCGACAGGATCGACTGCGGAGCCTGGTTGGCAATCGAGAGCGACTGTGTTGCCAGCTGCTGCTGTACCTGAAGGGCCTGCAAACGCGCCGAGGTTTCTTCCATGTCAGCGTCGACCAGCGCGCCGATACCGGATTTGAACGAGTCAGAGAGATTCGAAATGAACTCTTTCTGGGTCTCGATACGCCCCTGCGCCGAGCCAAAGGCGGCCGAAGCATCAATCGACGTATCTATAAGCGATTCGACGGCCGCCAACGCAGCGGTTGCCCCCGCACCTGTCGACACATCAATACCTGCCAGCGCGCCCAAACCACCGGCACCCGCATTCACGAACTGAGCCGAGAACGAAATGTCAGATCCTGTGCCGTTTGTAACCGACAACGTACCCGCAGTTCCGGAGTCGTAATCGACGGTCAGACCGGTAATTCCAAGCTCTTCGATCTTCGATTTCAATCCGACGGCAACAAGGTCACCGGTCGTTGTCGCGGCAGCATCTTCCGCAGAAACGGTATAGGACACAACCTGATCGTTAATGGCGACGACAACCTTATCTCCGGCAGCGAAAGCGCCACTGGATTCATCGGTAACCAACGCCGTCGCAGCCGTTGCACCATTGTCAATGGTTGCCCCCACGCGGTCGTTGCCGGTCGATGCACCGGTAGAGCCGTCGAAAACCTGTTTGGTGACATACCCACCGGTCGACAGGTTCTGCCCCGAGACCGAGATTGACGACGCAGTCACCGCCCCGGTGTTGTCACGATCCAGCGATGCAAGGATCGAGGCAGAGCCGGTCGAGCCGTCAACAAGGTTCAGACCGTTGAACTGGGCAGCGCTGACAACCGATGCGATCTGATCCTTCAGTGCGGTCACATCGTCATTGATCTTACCGCGATCAACGTTGTCTTCCTGCGCCGCGACGATCTTGCTTTTCATCTGAGTCAACAGGTCGGTGACGGTTTCAGACGCATTTCGCGCAACAGCTACTGTCGATTCGCCCAGCGCGAGGCTGTCTTTGATCGCGTTGAAGCCCTTGACGTCGGATTCCATCACTTTCGAGATCGCCCAAACCGCCGAGTTGTCCTTGGCTGTCGCGACGTCCTTACCGGTCGAAATCGCGTTCTGGGTCATTGCCAGGTTCTTGTTGACCGACTTGAGAGTTTGCAGCGCAACCATCGCGCCATTGTTTGTCAGAATGCTGGACATAGCTTTTATCCTTTTGCCTTCGGGCCATTTTCGCCCATGTTCACCCCACAGTATCTGCGGGCATTGGTGTCTTTCTGACTTGTGCGACGCGCCGCGTGGCTGTTCGCGCCACCTGATGCTTCCAGGTGCAGCATCACTTTTGAGCCCGATCCCCTAACGGAGTGCTAAAACGCCCGAACCAGAAGTTTCAGATTTGAATCAAACCCAGGCCTATGCGCGCTTTTCCAGCTTTGCCGTGTTACGAACGGGAAATTCACTTCGTTGCCCATCCGCGCCGTAAGTGCTGAATTCCTGCCGAACCCACCGCAGTTCGGCCATGCGGCTGGCCACGGCCCGAATCCCGTCGGCGGCACTGTTCAGCAATGCCTGATTGCGTTCGACTTTCTGCTGCACCCGCATGAGTGCATCGCTGTTCAGCACCTGAAGGTCGTTGATCGCGCCAATCAGTTTTTCTTTTTCCGGCACCATATGCGTCAGACGATCCAGATCACCCTGGACAAGCGCCGCACGCTCCAGATCCAGAACTTCTTCCAGAGATTTGATCAGTGCCATGTCGACCTCAGACGTCATCGGTTTTCTCCATCAAAGATTTCAGCAGAATTTCTGATAAGCCCACTCCGCCAGCCCGGGCCAGTTGCCGGGCCTGATGCTGAACTAGAAACGAAGAGAACTGGTCTTCACCGGCCCCGCCACCAAAGGACTGGCGCGTTTTGCCCAATCCGGCGGACTTCATCATTTCGCTGAGGAATGCGGCCTCCAATTCGATGGCCGCTTCTTTTAGTCGGGTCTGGGTCAAGGGCGTTTGAACCGCCTGGGGAAATGTCGAAACCTGCATGGTATTCTCCGAAAATGCTTCGAACTTTCTCGATCAAAGGTGAAAGCGGTTAAAATAAACGTAACTTCCTGCGGGCAGAGTTCTGATCAGTCACACGGAGCCAGAGCAAAATGCCCAACCCACTAACGCTGGCGACCGCAGCGCCAACAGCAACTGCGAAACCCAATTCGCCCGCAAAAGAACCGGGTCGTGCTGCCGGGGTGGGCAGTTTCGAGGACATCCTTGAACAGGGAAACGAAACAAGTCCCGCCACTGACAATACGGTTTTGGACGCTTCTATCGAAACCACCGACGAAACTGCCGAGATTGAGGTGGAGGCCATTCTGCCAAACACGGCTGAGGCATGTGTCGTGGCGATTTCACCTCGGGCACCAGAGTTGGCAGATAACATTTCACCGCAGACCGAAATTGTCGGAACGTTTGAAACGCCTACGGCGAATACGGTGCATCCCGCGCCGTTTATACCTGCTAGGGCGGATATCCCCGCAACGGGCACGACAGAACCGGAACAAACCGTTGCGTCAACGGGTTTACCCCGTCAGACCGACATTCAACCCTTTGTGCACGGACAACCAACCGAAAGGCAGGTTCACGCCGCTTCGACCCAGGTCGTGCCTGCCCAAAAACCCACAGAGGCTTTGCCTGTTTTGGGCCAGCCACCCCAATCTAAGGACCAGACAACCGGGGTGAAAACCGAACCGCTCCTTGAAAGCACAAAGGCGGCGCCCGAGACAGCAGAAATCGCTGCCACGCCCAAGCCGACAAATCCAAACCGCGCGACACCCGTTGCGCAGCTTCAACTGATCCTCAACTCAATCGAAGCGGAACAGGCGGCACCGGCGCAGGAGGTTGACGCGGGGTCCATCGCCTTAGACGAACCCGTTCAGCAAGCCCCCCGCGAGGTGGCACAACACACGGCGATGCCCTCTCCGTCCGCCCGTGCTGAAATTGCTCGTGCTATAGCCGGGCAATTGGCGGCAACGATTCAGACCCGACCGGGAACCGGCATCATGGAAATCTCGCTAAGCCCCGAAGAACTGGGGCGTGTATCCATTGTGCTGAACGGTAGGGATGACGGGCTCCAGATGACAATCGCCACCGAACGCCCGGACACGATGGAACTTATACGCCGCCACCTGTCCGTTCTTACGGAGGAGTTTCAGAAACTGGGCTATGGAAACCTGAACATCGATCTGGGGACTCCGTCGGATTCAGGTGCACGGGATCAACCGGCAAATGAATTCGACGCTCAGGCCACACCGGAATCCGAACTGGTTCGGAACGTACACCTCGCGCAAGCCACGCCACATCCACAAACTCCTGCTCCGGTCAGGGGCATCGATATGAGATATTGAAAGATGATCACACCCGTCACTGCCACACAGGCTGCCACATCTCAGCAAACTGCCGGTCCGTCCCGAAGTTCTGCGATCACTTCGGATTTCGAAACGTTTCTGTTGATGCTGACCGCGCAAGCCCAGAATCAGGACCCGCTGGAGCCGATGGACTCAACCGAATACGCATCGCAACTTGCGCAGTTTTCGATGGTTGAACAACAGGTTCAAACCAATGACCTGCTTTCCGCCCTGACCAGCACGCTTGGCAGTGTCAATCTGAACGACCTTGCAAGCTGGGTCGGAATGGACGTCAGATCTGCCTCGGGTTTTCATTTCAACGGCCAGCCAGTGACCCTGTTTTCGCGCGCGGATTCTGACGCGGACGCAACCAAACTGGTGATCCGTGATCATGAAGGCACAGTCGTCGACACGGTTTCTGTTCCTACAACGGCGACGGAGTTTGCTTGGGCAGGTGTAAGTTCCTCAGGTGATCCGATGGCTGCTGGCAACTACACCGCGACGCTTGAAAGCTACAAGAATGACCGGCTGATTTCCGAGAAACCCGTCGCTGCCTATAACCGGGTCGTCGAGGCGCAGGTGGGAGAAGATGCTGTTCTGCTGACCCTGCAAGGCGGTCAGGTGATTCCCGCAGATCTGGTCACGGCTGTTCGAACGGGCGCTTGATCTGTTGGGCTGGACGGGCCAAAGGTTGGCAACTTGACTCGCCAGAAGAAGTGAAAAGACCTCTGCCCAACCTGCCTGCCCCCCCTCATGATCTGGTTGAACACCTCAGCTCTCTTGGGCTGGTCAACATGTATGCGCAGTTCGAAATCCTGTATGGCGGTCGGACCAACAGGGTTTGGAAAGTGCTGGGGGACGACGGCGACAAAGTGCTGAAGCTTTACAGCCCGACCCTGCGCAACCCCTTGTTTCGAAATGATGCAAAGCTGGAAACCCTCTGCCTTAAGGCGCTTGGTCCGACCGGTTTTGTGCCAAGGCTGCGCGCCGCAGGACAGCACAAGGACGCGCATTGGGTGTTTTACGACCACGCACCCGGAACACCCTGGCGGAATGGCTCGGACAAGGTTGGTGAACTGCTGCGCAGGCTGCATTCGCTGCCCAACACCATTCCAGCGCCTGCCGGGTGCAACGGCAGCGCGGATCTGATGGCCCATGGGTACAGAATTCTGCAAGGGTGCAGGTCAGAAACCAGAAACGAACTGGCAGTATTGCAACCCTCGATATCTGTCCCTTCCACGACCAAGACTTGCCTGATCCATGGCGACCCGGTCGCTGGGAATATTCTGGTTGCATCCCGCGGCCTGACCTTGATCGACTGGCAATGCCCTGCCTTTGGCGACCCGTGCGAAGACCTTGCGATGTTTCTGTCCCCGGCGATGCAAAGGCTTTACCGGGGCTCACCTTTGTCGGACGCGGAAGAAGTTCAGTTTCTGTCCGCCTATCGCAGACCTGAGATTGTTTCCCGTTATCAACGGCTCAAGCCATGGTATGCTTGGCGCATGGCCGCTTATTGCCTGTGGCGCGCGGAAAACGGTGCACCCGACTATTCCGAAGGCTTGAAACTGGAAATCGAAACCCTGAAACCGAACGAATTCACCTGAGGTCCGAAAGCGCAAACAAGGCGTATGCCGGTGGCATCAATGCGCGACGCCAGCGGCCCAACGGAAACCGTTCAGGAGTTTGCCTCATCGGGGCAGGCAAACGGGCATCCTTGCCCAAAGCCAGCCGTGCCAATGCGCGTCCGCTGTATGTGCCCATAGCGACGCCGTTGCCATGATACGCAAATCCGGCAAACATGCCTGGCTGCATGGGCACGGCACCAACAAAAGGCATCAGGCTTCGCGAGAGGCACACCATACCTGACCAGATATGAGTCGCCTCAACCGCCGCCCAGGCCGGGAACACGCGTTTGAAATCCTGTTGAACCTTTGCCCGGATCGCGGCCTCGGACCGGGGCGACGATAACAAGCCGCCTCTCATTCCGAACAAAAAGCGCCCATCCGGCATCAGGCGAAAATAGTGCAGAAGATTACGCGTGTCGTAACATATCTGGTCCGAGTTCCAGCCCTGCGCCGATAGTTCAGCCTGGCTAAGCGGGCGCGTTACCATCACGGTCGATTGCGCGGGCAAGTAGCGTCCGGACATCCAATCGGGGATGTCTTCGCTAGAATACCCGTTGGTACAAATCAGCACGACCTGAGCGTTAACCTGCCCTGCGCTTGTTTGCAGTCTGAAGCCGGACGTTGTTTTTTCAATGTTCAGAACGGGGCTGTTCTGAAAGAAATTCACACCCGAAGCCGCCGCAGCGCTTGCCAACCCGAACAGGTATTTCCGGGGATTGAGCCCAAAGCCGACCGGCAGAGTATACCCTCCGAAGAATGCACCACACATACCAAGCGCTGGCAAATCAGCAGCTTGGTGCAGAATGCCGGTCTCGTCCGCGTGTCGGCGCAGGACATCCATCGCATGTCGCGAATGGGCCAGTTGGGTCTCACCATTGGAATGCGTATCCGCATCTATCCGATGCCGCGCCAGCAGATCGGCAACCAGCTGGACCGCGTCCTGTTCAGCCGTCTCATAGGCCTGCGCCGCTTCGCGGCCATAGCGGCGCACCATGGACTTTTGCCCTAGCTTCGATCCGCCAAGACAGCAGAAACCGCCATTGCGACCTGATGCGCCCCACCCCGGTGGGCCTGCCTCGAGCACAGCAACCGAGGTCGCGTTTTCAGCCAGATGCAAAGCCGCTGAGACCCCTGTAAAGCCGCCACCGACGATGGCGACATCAACGTTCAGATCGCCCTGAAACTCTGGCCAGTTCGGGTTTGCAATGGTCTCGTCCCACCAGCAACCATCACGAGGACCCGCACCATAGGTGTATTCGGGAAATATCCGTTTCATTCGGTGCGCGCAGCGGCCTGCTCGTCCTGCCGTTGACGCATCATGGCGCGCTTGGTCACAAGTGAGGCCGTTATCACCCCAACCGTCACGACCGCAATCATGATCGTCGACAGCGCGTTTATCTCGGGGCTGACGCCCAGCCGCACGGCCGAAAAGATCTTGATCGGCAGGGTCGTCGCCGACGGGCCCGATGTGAACGACGCTATAACCAGATCATCCAGCGACAATGTGAAAGCCAGCAGCCAGCCCGAGATTACCGCGGGCGCGATAATCGGTAAGGTGACCAGACCAAAGGCCTGCGCGGGTGAACAACCCAGATCCAGAGCGGCTTCTTCCAGCGATTTGTCGAATGTCACAAGCCGTGACGAGACGACAACCGACACAAAACACATCGAAAATGTTGTGTGAGCCAGAACGATGGTCAGGATACCCCGGTCCAGCCCGATCCCGATAAAGAGCAACAGCAGCGACAGGCCGGTGATCACCTCGGGCATCACAAGCGGTGCGTAGATCATGCCGGAAAACAGTGTCCGACCAAAGAACCGCTTGCCCCTGACAAGCACATAAGCGGCCGCAGTCCCCAGAATGGTTGCCAATGTCGAAGAAAACACCGCAACCCGGACCGTGACCCATGCGGCATCCAGAAATGCCTCGTTCTGAACCAGTTCGCCATACCATTTGGTCGAAAACCCGGCCCAAACCGTGACCAGCTTGCTTTCGTTAAAGCTGAAGATGATCAGGATGATCATCGGAATATACAGGAACGCAAAACCCAGCGTCAGCGAAACCGTATTGAACCAGCTTAATCTGTTCATCCGTCAGCCTCCGCCTGTTTCTGCTGGTTGCGCTGGAACAGCACGATGGGAACGACCAGAATAAGCAACAGCACGATCGCGACAGCACTTGCCACGGGCCAGTCTCGGTTCGAGAAAAACTCTTCCCACAACACCTTGCCGATCATCAGCGTACCGGACCCTCCCAGTAGTGACGGGATCACAAACTCGCCGATCACGGGGATCATCACCAGAAAACAACCTGCGATGATGCCCGGTCTGGACAGTGGAACGGTGACCAGCCAGAAGGCTTGTGCCCTCGAGCAGCCCAAATCCTCGGCCGCCTCGATCAGCGAACCATCCATACGTTCCAATGACGAATAAATCGGTAGGATCATGAACGGGAGATAGGTGTAAACAATACCGATATAGACGGCAGTCGAGGTGTTCAGGATCGTCAAAGGCGTCGAAATGATACCCGTCCACAGAAGCAGTTGATTAAGGTACCCTTCATTCGACAGAATGCCCATCCAAGCATAAACCCGGATCAGGAATGACGTCCAGAAAGGCAGGATCACCAGCATCATCAGCGTTGGGCGCCATTCCTCGGGCGCACGGGCCATGCCATAGGCGATGGGGTAACCAACCAGCAAAGTCAGGAAGGTTGAGATCAAAGCGATCTTGACGCTGGACAGATACGCTTTCCAGTACAGGTCGTCCTCGGTCAGCCAGATGAAGTTTTCAAGATCAAGCTGGCTGAAGAACTCTTTGATCCCCGACCAACCAGCTGAAAAATCCAGTGTCGGTGTATAGGGCGGGATCGCAAGCGCGGTATCCGACAGCGAAATCTTCAGAACGATGAAGAATGGCACCATGAACAGCGCCAACAGCCAGACATAAGGTATGGCGATCAGAACAGCACGGCGCATCAGTCGACCAGCAGAACCGCAGCGGTGGCCGTCCAGGACAGCCAGACCGGGTCTTCCCAGGTGAATGAACGGCGCGAGATGCGGCGGGTATTGGCCGTCTGCGCCTTGATGATTGTGCCGTTTGCAAGTTCAACGTGATAAGTGGACAGATTGCCCAGATACGCGATGTCATGAACCTTGCCTTGCACCGCATTCACTGCATCCGCCGGACGCTCAGCCGAGATTGTCACTTTTTCCGGGCGGATCGCCAGATGGCACAACTGACTGTTTTCAAAGTTCTTCGCTGACGCTGCGGTCAGCGGCGCTTGCCCTTCAGCCCAGTCTACCTGATAGGTATCCTCTCCGACAGATGTCGCGCGCCCTTCTATGATGTTCACGTCCCCGATGAAATCAGCGACATAGACCGAGGCAGGATTTTCGTAAATCCGGTCCGGAGTGGCAACCTGCATAAGCTGACCCTGATCCATCACCGCCACACGGCTGGCGACTGTCATGGCCTCTTCCTGATCGTGCGTAACGATCACGAATGTGGTGCCGGTTTTTTCCTGAATATCCATCAGTTCGAATTGGGTATCCTGGCGCAATTTCTTGTCCAGTGCGCCCAGCGGTTCATCCAGCAGCAAAAGCTTGGGTGCCTTGGCAAGCGAGCGCGCCAGCGCCACACGCTGCCTCTGCCCACCCGAAATCTGATGCGGTTTACGGCGGGCGAACTGTTCAAGCCGGGTCAGGCGCAGCATTTCTTCGACCCGGTCTTCCAGATCATGTTTGGGCATTCTGTCCCGGCGCAGGCCAAAGGCGATGTTTTCCCAGACGCTAAGATGCGGAAAAAGGGCATAGGACTGGAACATCATGTTTACGGCACGCTTATTGGGCGGGATTGGGTCGATATCCTTCCCTCCAAGCAGGATTTGGCCTTCGGTAGGTGTTTCGAACCCGGCCAGCATCCGCATCATCGTCGTTTTGCCACATCCAGACGGACCAAGCAGGGCAAAGAACTCTCGCTCGAAGATATCCAGAGACAGGTTGTCGATGGCAGTAAATTCACCAAAACGCTTGGTCACGTTTCGGAACTGGATCAAGGGTTTCGCCTGCGGGTCATCCCATGGCGCAAAGACGTCAGAATTCACTACGGCCCTCGTTCGAATAGCTGAAAAGAGAGGCAAGGCGGCGGCGCCGCCCTGCCGGTGCAATTCGGATCAGGTGCCCGATTTGACCTTGGTCCACAGACGCGTCACGACCCGCTGCGTTTTCGCCGGATAAGGTGTCGTGATGTACAGGTTCTGCATCGTGGCATCATCCGGGTAGATGGCCGGATCGCCGATCACGTCCTCTTCCAGAAATTCCTGAGACGCTTTGTTGCCGTTGGCGTAATACACATAGTTCGATGCCGCCGCCATGTTGTTGGCGTCCAGAATGAAGTTAAGGAACGTGTGTGCGCCTTCGGGATTTGGAGCATCGACAGGAATTGCCATCTGGTCGAACCACATCAGTGACCCTTCGGCGAAGGGGTGATACTCGATCTCCACCCCGTTATCTGCCTCTGCGGCACGGTCGCGTGCCTGAAGGATGTCACCCGACCAGCCAACAGCAACGCAGATGTCGCCATTTGCCAGCGCATTGATATATTCCGAGCTGTGGAATTTCTGGATATGCGGGCGGACCGCTGTCAGAACCGCTTCGGTCTTTCCGATCACGTCCGCGTCGTGGCTGTCAGGGTTTTCTCCAAGGTATTGCAGTACCATGGGAATGATCTCGGCCGGGGCATCCAGGAAATGCACACCGCAAGTGGCCAGCTTTTCCATGTTCTCGGGTTTCAGGACCAAGTCCATGCTGTTCAGGGCAATGTCGTCGCCCAGAACCTCTTTGACCTTACCGACATTCACGCCGATCCCGGTTGTTCCCCACATATAGTTGATCGAATACGCGTTGTCCGGGTCATAACCGGCAGTTCGCTCTTCGATTACATCCCAAAGGTTTCCGGCGTTCGAAAGCTTGCTTTGGTCCAGCTGCTGAAACGCGCCGGCCTGGATCTGGCGCTGAAGGAATGTACCTGACGGTACAACCACATCATAGCCCGAGCCACCGGCCAGCATCTTGGTTTCCAGAACCTCGTTGCTGTCGAACACGTCATAGATCAGGGTCAGACCTGTTTCTGCTTCGAACTTGCTCAGCAGTTCTTCGTCGATGTAGTCGGACCAGTTGTAAACACGCACCTCTTCGGCAAATGCCGCCGAAGTCCCCAATGCGATGACCGCTGTCATGGTCAGCGTTTTGATTGTCATATTCTTCTCCCTGCAAGTGTACGGGTATTTTCCCGTTTTTTTGGATTTGATCAAGTTTTGCGTTTTCCCTCGATCCAGCGTATGGTTTCACGTGGCCAGTCACCTGACAAGTCAGGCTTAGTCGAAATAGGAAGAACCAATTGGATTTGATCAAAAATAAGGCATATGCGCCGTCGACCGAAGGGGGCAAACAACCCGCGCATGAGCAGGTTTACCAAACACTCAGATCACAGATTCTGTTCGGTGAACTGGTCCCAGGTCAGCCCGTCACAATCCAGGGTCTGACTGATTCGCTGGGTGTTGGGATGACTCCGGTCCGCGAAGCGATTCGCCGGTTGATCTCGGATGGAGGGTTGGTTTTCCAGGGCAATCGGCGCGTCAGTGTACCGTTGCTGAACTCCAACGATATTGAAGAGATGATCTTCGCCAGAATTTCAATAGAATCAGAGCTTTCCAGACGTGCAACCGCCAACCTGAAAACGCAGGACATTGATCACTTGGAACGCCTGGACAGGCATTTGGATCGCATGATCGCCGATGGAGATGTCGGTGGCTATCTGCGTTTGAACCAGGCTTTTCACGAAACGCTGTATTCTTACGCAAACGCGCCGATCCTCAGTGACCTGGCTGAAAGACTTTGGTTGCGGTTTGGCCCCTCATTGCGTGTTGTCTGCGGGCGCTTCGGCACACAGAGCCTTCCGGATCGGCACAAGGACATTATTGCCGCATTGCGCGTCGGTGACGCTGAAATGACCGCAAAGGCAACCGCCCAGGACATCGAACAAGGCATGGACCTGATGGCGGAAGCATTGACGTCCGTCTGATTCAGCCTGATTCGATTGACACGAAAAAATTTGATCATATTGTGTTCGCCAACTGCGTTCTTGAAGGAGATTCTCCGATGTCTACCATCACCAACCATATGCCGACCGCCGAATTGCAGGCGCTGGATGCGGCGCATCACATTCACCCCTTCTCGGCCAATGGTGCGCTGGGGAAGGAAGGAGCGCGCGTGATCACACGTGCCACTGGCGTTTATCTGACTGACAGCGAAGGCGAAGAAATTCTGGACGCGATGGCGGGCCTGTGGTGCGTCAATATCGGGTACGGGCGTGATGAGCTGGCTGATGTTGCCGCGCGCCAGATGCGCGAGCTGCCCTATTACAACACCTTCTTCAAAACGACCCACGTCCCGGCGATTGCTTTGGCTGCCAAGATTGCCGAACTGGCTCCGGGCGACCTGAACCATGTCTTTTTCGCAGCAGGCGGGTCCGAGGCAAACGATACCAATATCCGCCTCGTGCGCACCTACTGGGCCCAGAAGGGCCAGCCTGACAAGAACATTATCATCAGCCGAAAGAACGCCTATCACGGCTCATCCGTGGGCTCGGCCTCGCTGGGTGGTATGGCCGGGATGCACGCACAGGGTGGCATTCCGATCCCGAACATCCACCACATCAACCAACCCAACTGGTGGGCCGAAGGCGGCGACATGTCGCCCGAAGAATTCGGTCTGGCCCGCGCGCGCGAGCTGGAAGAGGCGATTGAGGAGTTGGGCGAAGACCGGGTAGCCGCCTTTATCGCCGAGCCGGTTCAGGGTGCAGGCGGTGTGATTGTCGCGCCCGATACATACTGGCCGGAAATTCAGCGTATCTGCGACAAGTACGATATCTTGCTGATAGCTGACGAGGTCATCTGCGGATTTGGCCGGACAGGCAACTGGTTCGGCTCTGAAACCGTTGGCATCAAACCGCATATCATGACCATCGCCAAGGGCCTTAGCTCGGGCTATGCGCCCATCGGCGGGTCCATCGTGAACGACGAAATCGCCGAAGTAATCGGCGGTACCGAATTCAACCATGGCTATACCTATTCCGGCCACCCGGTCGCGGCTGCCGTGGCATTGGAGAACCTGCGCATCCTCGAAGAAGAGAAGATCGTTGAGCATGTGCGCGACGTTGCCGCCCCCTATCTGAAAGAGAAATGGGAAGCACTGGCAGATCATCCGCTGGTGGGTGAGGCTAAGATCGTTGGCATGATGGCGTCTATCGCGCTGACCCCGGACAAAGCAAACCGCGCCAAATTCGCATCCGAACCCGGCACGGTCGGCTATATCTGCCGTGATCGGTGCTTTGCCAATAACCTGATCATGCGCCATGTCGGCGACCGGATGATCATCTCACCCCCGCTGATCCTGACGCCTGCGGATATCGACGAGATGTTCGTGCGGATCTACAAGTCGCTGGACGAAGCACAGGCCGAGATCATTGCGCAGGGGCTGATGAAAGCCGCATCCTAACTCAGCGATTTATGCATCTTAAAAGGCGGTCCATATGGGCCGCCTTTTTTTGTCATCGCAACCGCTCCAGCAGGTTTGGCGTGGGGTATCCGTCCGGGACCAACCCTTGCGCCAGTTGATACGCTCGAACCGCGTTGATAGTATTTGGCCCAGTGCGCCCGTCGACACCCTTTGTGTCAAAGCCCGCATCCGTCAGACGTGTCTGAAGTTCCTTTTTCTCGGCAAAGCTCAGCACCCGATCGCCGCGCGGCCAGTCAGATTGAAACGGTGCGCCCCCCGCAAGCCGGTCGGACAGATACCCGATGCCGATCACATAGGCATCGGCCCCGTTATACGCCTCGATCACGTTGAAATTGTCAAAAATCATCAGCGCGACGCCCTGACTTCCAGCCGGAAGCAGGATCGCGGCCTTCCCATGATCCGGCACGACGGTGCCATCCCGCGCCACGACACCCCTTGCAGCCCATTCGGACGGCATCAGCGTAAAATCACGACGGGCTGAGGCGTAATCGAAATCCGTGGGCAGACGCACCTCCACGCCCCACGGCTGACCCTTCGTCCAACCATGCCGCGCCAGATAAGACGCCGCCGAAGCCAGCGCATCCGTAGGGTCATCCGACCAGATGTCGCGCCTGCCATCACCGTCGAAGTCTACCGCGTGATCCAGATATGACGTGGGCATGAATTGCGTATGCCCCATTGCGCCCGCCCAACTGCCAAGCATGTTGCCGGCACTGATATCACCAGCCTGCACAATCCGCAGGGCAGCGACCAACTGCGTTTCAAAGAATTGTGCCCGCCGCGCATCAAAGGCTAACGTCGCCAATGAACGAAGCGTTGGACTGCTGCCGCGATAAGACCCGAAAGAGGTTTCAAGTCCCCAGATGGCTGTGACCACCTCTTTTTCAACGCCGTATTCAGCCTCGATCCGGTTCAACACCTGCCGATGCCGCTGCAGGGCGGCGCGCCCATTCGACAAGCGCGTTTCCGAAACTGCGGTCTCAAGATACTCCCAGATGGGTTTCGAAAACTCCGCCTGATTGCGATCCCGTTCCAGGACATCTGCGTCATAGCTCATGCCCGAAAACACCTGAGCCAGTGTTCCCTGCGAAATGCCCTGCCGCCGCGCGCGGCCCTGAAACGCGCCAAGCCAGGTCTGAAACCGTGCCGTTGTCGCAGAAGCCACGGGCAAGGCCTCAGTCAACGGGCGCGGGACCGGACGGATCGAAACGGTCACATCCGCCGAAGCCAGTTGCAACGCATCGCGCGATATCCCGCTGTCTGCCCATCTGGTGTTCTCTGTTGTTTCCGCCTGCACTATGGATGCCCACAATGCGACGGTCATGACGCCGCCTACGCATTTTCGCATTCCGTTTTTCCTGATTACTGCTCGGCCACAGGGTAGCGCAAAATCGGAAATTCACAAAGAGCTCAGACGTTCGCCTCACGCTCCTGCGCGGCACGCTCTGCCCGAATGCGTTCCAATGCTTCGCGCAGCAGGGGCACGCGGTTCGGCCTGAAACTTTGTTCCGTCACTGACATGTCCTGCAAGCGATCCAACCGGAAAACGCGAAAATCCTGTCGCAGGTGGCACCAGCCCAACAACACGTTCGAGTGATCCAGATAGACGATGCTCAACGGGTTGACGCGCCTGTGCGTAGCATCGCCTTTCGCGTCCGTATAGAAAAACTCAACCGCGCGCTCATCCCACGTCGCCTGCCGCAGAGTGGCCACGTCAATCGTGGGTTCAGGCGGGCGGTTGAACCGCGTAGCAGCCAGAACCGCATGGCTGAGCCGGTGGGACTGGCGTTGCGGCAAGCGTCCCTGAAGTTTCCGCAGGGCCGTGCCCGCTGCGCCCGACAAAGCCGGATCGCCAATCACCTGAACTTCGCGCAGGCCCAGAACCAACGCTTCAAGCTCATCATCAGTGAACCCCAATGGGGGCAGGGTTGCGTCCTCGATCAGCGTAAAGCCAAACCCCGCTTCGCCATCGATCACGGCACCCAGTCCGCGCAATGCATCAATATCCCGATGAATTGTTCGGGCCGAAACACCCAAATCCTGCGCCAACTGTTCGGATGTTCTGGGCGAAGGGCCAGAACGCAGGGCTTGCATCAGTTGGAACAAACGGGCGGTGCGGGACATGATGTATTATAGCTTATCCCTAATGACAGAAACTGTCATTAGGTCCCGATACTCAGTCAGCACCCCATAACACGGAGCCTTATAATGCTGACCCTTCTCACCTTCCCCTCTGCCTTCGGCCTGTTCAGTGCCAGCCCCTTCTGTGTCAAGACAGCATTGATGCTTCAGCAGTCCGGCCAGACCTGGCAGCGCTCGGACATGCTTGACCCCCGCAAGATGCCCCACCAGAAGCTGCCCGTTTTGCGGACGCCGGAACGCCTAGTCCCGGACAGCGACCTGATCCGCGATTGGTTGGAACAGCAGGGCGCGGATTTCGACAAAGGGTTGACGGATGTCGAAAAGGCGCAGTCCCGCGCCCTGGTGCGCATGGCCGAAGAGCATCTGTATTTTCACATCGTTCTGGATCGCTGGGGCAATGACCAAGTCTGGCCGATCTTGCGAGATACGTTCTTTACCGGAATTCCGGCGTTGATCCGAAAACCCGCATCCAATGCGATCCGGAAATCCGTTCTGAAGGGGATCACGTCGCAGGGAATCGGGCGGTTTTCGCTGTCCGAACGGCTGGACCGGATCGAACGTGACCTCGAGGCGATCTCGGCCTATCTGTGGCAATCCTCTTTCCTGCTTGGGGACCGGCCGACATCTGCGGACATGAGCGTTGGTCCAATGCTTGCCGCAATGCGCGCCACACCTGCGGACACCCCCCTGACCCGCCGGATCAAACAGGATAACCTGCTAAACAGCTACGTGGATCGGTTGGAACAGGCGATACCAATTGCATGAAACCCTTTGAAAACCCTTTGGTCGCTTCGGCCTTTGAAGCCCTGCCCCCGCAAACCCGTGCGGGGGCTCTGGCCTTGCGGGCGCTTGTGTTTGACACGGCAGCCTCTCTGCCTGCCGCCCCCACGGTGCAAGAGGAGCTGCGGTGGGGTCAGCCCGCCTATCTTGCGCCCAAGGGGTCAACGATCCGGCTGGGCGCGCACAAGTCGGCAAGTTTCGCCTTGTTTGTGCACTGCCAAACCCGGTTGATAAGCGATTTCACATCCGCCTTTCCGGGCGAGGATCAGATAGATGGGAACCGTGCCGTTCTGTTTGATGACACTACACAAATCGATCCAACACGCCACGGATGGCTGATTGCCCGGGCGTTGACCTATCACCTCTGACGGCGTTTGCGTTCGACCTTGCGCTTGATCTTGTCTTTCTTGCGCTTGGTGCTGATCGCTTTGCGCCGGGATGATCGCCCTTTTGGCCCCTGTCCGCGCGGCAGGGCCTGGTCGTCAATGGACAGCAGCTCCAGCTCCAACCCCCCGGTCACTGGTGTCGCTTCGGTCAGTCGAACGGTGACACGTTGACCAATGGCGATAGTCAGCCCCGTGTCCGCCCCCATAAGTGTCCCGGCCTCGCGGTCGAAATGGAAAAACTCGCGCCCAAGTGATCGCACCGGAACCAAGCCATCCGCACCGGTTTCATCCATTTTGACAAAAGCACCAAACCGGGCAATGCCGCTGATCCGCCCTGTGAATTCATTGCCGACCCGCTCGCTCAGATACGCGGCCAGATAGCGGTCAGTCGTGTCCCGTTCAGCCATCATGGATCGGCGTTCAGTATCCGAGATATGAGTGGCCGTTTCTTCGAGCCGGGTAATCTCGTCTTCGGTCAAACCGTCCGTGCCCCAACCGTGAGCTGAGATCAGCGCCCGATGCACGACCAGATCGGCATAGCGCCGGATAGGAGAGGTGAAATGCGCGTAGTTCCGCAGCGCCAGCCCGAAATGGCCGAAGTTCTCAGGGTTGTAATATGCCTGTGCCATTGACCGCAGGGTGGTCAGGTTGATCAGTTCCGCATCCTCGGTCCCGGCGGCGGCGTTCAGCAGCGCATTCAGGTGGCGGGTTTGCAGCACCTGCCCCTTGGCGAGGTTCAATCCGGCAGCCTGCGCCGTTTCCCGCAGGCTTTCCAGTTTCTCGGGCGCGGGTTCCTCGTGCACGCGGAACAGCAGCGGACGGCGCTTGGCGATCAGTGTCTCCGCAGCCGAGACATTGGCGAGGATCATGAACTCTTCGATCAACCGATGCGCATCCAACCGGTCACGGAACGCCACGCTTTCAACATGACCCGTTTCGCTGAGCACGATCTTACGCTCGGGCAGGTCCAGTTCCAGCGGCTGTCGCACAGCCCGCGCTTTCTTCAGCGCGGTATAGGCGGCATAAAGCGATTTCAAGACCGTCTCCACCAATGGCCCGGTGCGGTCGTTCGGGTTGCCGTCGATGGCCTCCTGCACTTCGGCATAGTTCAGCGACGCGACCGAACGCATCAACCCCCGCACGAAACGATGACCAATCTTGTTACCGTCCGCGTCAATCTGCATCCGCACAGCGATACAGGCACGCGGGACGCCTTCATGCAGGGAACACAGATCACCCGACAGCCGATCAGGCAGCATCGGGACCACTCGGTCAGGGAAATAACTTGAATTGCCCCGCTTGCGCGCCTCGCGGTCCAGGGCCGAGCCGGGCAGCACATAAGCAGCAACATCGGCGATAGCGACCCAGATCACATGTCCACCAGGGTTCTTGGGGTCTTCATCCGCGTGCGCGTAGCAGGCATCATCACGATCACGCGCATCCGAGGGGTCGATGGTCAGCAGCGGCATGTCCCGCAGGTCCTCGCGGCCCTTCAGGCCAACGGGTTTGGCATTGTCTGCTTCGGCTATGACCTTGTCGGGAAAGTCATCCGGGATACCGTGCTGATGGATCGCGATCAGCGAAACAGCCTTGGGCGCGGTCGGATCACCCAGCCGTTCAACGATGCGCGCGCGCGGCAGGCCCATGCGGTTTTTCGGCCCGGCCTGTTCGGCCTCGACCAATTCGCCGTCTTTGGCACCATGCACCGCGCCATCGGCAACCAGCCATTCGGTCTGGCCCGCCTTGTCGATAGGGACGATTCTTCCCCCTTCGGCCCCTTTACGGAATATGCCCACGATCTTGCGCGGGTTGGTTCCGATCCGGCGGATCAGACGCGCTTCGTAATTGTGATCTTCCTCGTGCACGACGGTCAGGCGGGCCAGAATACGGTCACCCTCGCCCAAGGCCGGGTCGCTGGCCCGCGCGATTATCAGAACGATGGGCTCGACCCCTTCGCCATGCCATTCCAGTGGTCGGGCGAACAGATCACCATCGGCATTCGGCTCTTTCACCTGCAAGACACTGACAGGTGGAAGACGGTCCGGATCGCGATAGCTGCGTTTGCGTTTTTCAAGATGCCCTTCGGCCTCAAGCTCTTTGAGGATGCGCTTGAGGTCAATACGATCCGCGCCCTTGATGCCAAAGGCTTTGGCGATATCGCGCTTCGAGGTCAGGGTGGGGTTCGCCGAGATCCAGTCAAGGACCTCCTGCTTGGTAGGGATGCGAGTCATGCTTCCGGCGTAGCACGCGTTTGCGACCGCGTCATGACCAAAAAACCTCAGGGTTTCAGATCAGCGACCGTATCCACATCGCGCAGCTGGTCCAGCAGGGTCACACGGCAGTTTGGGATTGAGGCAAGTGTGTCGGCCAAAGCATGTTCTGTGGACCAGCGCACATCGTGGAACAGACCTGCGGGCAGCGCGCCATAGCGCTGCGCACCGACCAGCCAAAAGCCGCCATCCGGCGCGGGGCCGAACACCATCTGGGTTCGCCTTAGCGCACCAAAAGCGCGGGCAATATGTGCACGCGAAATACCCGGAATATCCGCTCCGATCAGGCAAACCGGCCCCTTGGGCATTCCGCGCAACATCCGTCTCATCCGGTCCCCCAGATCGCCGGACCCCTGCGGCGCGCGCGGCAGATCAACGGGCCAGATACGGCTTGCAAGACCTTCTGCATCGGGCGACACGGCCAGCACGATCTGCCAGCGAGGGTCACGCAGCTTTCGGATCAAAGCGCGGGTCTGGTGCCGAAACCACCACGCGGCACCAACCATGCCGATATCACGCCCCAGCCGCGTCTTGACACGGCCCGGTCGAGGTTCCTTGACCATGATCACCAATGTGCGCTGCATGGATCAGGCGAAATAATCCGTCAGGATACGGGTATAGATCGATTTGAGTTGCTCGATCTGCGCAACCTCAACGCACTCGTCCACCTGATGCATCGTGCGCCCGACCAAGCCGAACTCCACCACCGGACAATGGTCTTTGACAAAGCGCGCATCCGAGGTGCCGCCGGTTGTCGACAGTTCAGGCGTAACGCCGGTTTCGGCTTCGACCGCTTTGGCCACCAGATCCGACAAAAGCCCTGGTGGGGTCAGAAAACTTTCACCCGATATGCTGATCGTGACACCGATGTCGACACCGTATTGGGCTGCCACCTGATCCGCCTCTGATTGCAACCAGTCACTCAGGCTGGCCCCGGAATGCAGATCGTTAAAGCGGATATTGACCGCGCCGCTGCATTGCGACGGGATCACGTTGGTTGCGGCGTTTCCGGTGTCGATGGTGACAACAGCCAGTGTTGAGGCGTCGAAATGGTCCGTGCCCTGATCCAGTTCATGGCTGGCAAGCCGATCCATCAGCCGCGCCATGGCGGGCAGAGGGTTTTTGGCCCGATGGGGATAAGCCGAATGTCCCTGCACACCTGTAATCTTAAACCACGCAGTCATTGAGCCCCGGCGACCGATCTTGATCATCTCACCCATTTTGTTCGGGCATGTTGGCTCACCCACCAGACAGACCGACATACGCTCACCCGCGCCTTCCATGTAATCGAGAAGCGCAGTGGTGCCGTCCAACGCATCGCCTTCCTCATCACCAGTAATCGCCAGAACAATTGCCCCATCCGGCGGGGTGTCACGCACGAAATCCATTGCGGCAGCCGCAAAAGCCGCAACACCGGATTTCATATCGGTAGTACCGCGCCCATACATCACACCATCCCGCACTTCGGCCCCGAAGGGCGGCGCAGTCCAGGCAGCCTCGTCGCCGACAGGGACGACGTCTGTGTGACCGTTAAATCCGAAACTACGCGCATGACCTTTCTGCCCCCAACGCGCGAACAGGTTACTGATGCCGCCGCGATCGACGCGCGTGCATTCGAAACCTGCCTCCGACAGCACTGTCTCAAGCAAAACAAGTGCTCCGCCCTCTGAAGGTGTGACCGAAGGGCAACGGATCAGTTCGGCTGTCAATTGGACGGGATCAGTCATGCAGGGACCTCTGAAACTGTGTCTGACGCGGGTTCGCGCACAGATTCAACGATTTGGCCGGTTTTCCAACCCCAATCCGTAAAAAAACGGTCATCCGAATATGTAGATGTCAAAGCGGCACCCCAATAAAACATGGAACTTTACCCTGCGACCACCTTGCCGCCCGCCACAAATTCGCGTTACAGGGCCGCGAAACAGGTGAATTGAATATGAAGCGCGCCTTCTTCGCACTGATCTGCCTGACTTTCGCCGTCATCGCACAGCAAAGCCTGGCACAGTCCCTTTCGGTCACAACCGTGACCCGCCCGCCATTTTCCTATGTCGAGGATGGCGACGAAACCGGTTTCTCTATGGATTTGCTGGCGGCCCTGGCCGAGGCTCTGAACTGGGACTACACGGTCAACCGCGTCGACGCGTTTTCTGACATGTTGGGTGCCGTGCAGAGCGGATCTGCAGACCTTGCCATCGCCAATATCTCGATCACCGCCCTGCGCGAAACGCAAATGGACTTTTCTCAGCCGATCTTTGAAGCGGGTCTTCAGATCATGGTGCCCTCGGACGCGGTACGAAAACCTTCGATTTTGCAGGCTCTGCTATCGAAAGAACTTTTCATCGCTATCGGGCTTGCCTTTGCCATTCTCCTCGGTGGCGGCATGCTGATGTGGAGCTTTGAACGCCGTGCCCAACCCTATTTCGACCGCAACCTTAACGAGGCGTGGTTCCCATCGTTCTGGTGGGCACTGAATTTGGTTGTGAATGGCGGGTTCGAAGAACGAATGCCGCGAACACCGTTCGGTCGTATGCTGGGGGTTACCCTGGTGGTGTCATCCTTGTTCATCGTGTCGGTGTTTACCGCCCGCATCACCTCGGTCATGACGGTGGACGCGATTACCGGCAGCGTGAATTCGGTGAACGACCTTTACGGCAAGAATGTCGGGACAATCTCGGGGTCTACAGCGGCGAGCTTTCTGAACCGGCGCGAGATCGAATTCACCGGCTACCCCGGACTAAACGAGATGCTGGACGCCTTCAAAGCCGAAGAACTGAATGCCGTCGTGTTCGACGCGCCGATCCTGTCCTACTTCGCAGCTCATGAAGGGCGGCGGATTGCATCGATGACAGGTGGCGTCTTCCTGCGCGAGAATTACGGCATCGCATTTCCGACCGGATCACCGCTGGTCGAGGATGTTAACCAGGCATTGCTCGGCCTGCGCGAAGACGGAACCTATGACGAAATCTATCGCAAGTGGTTCGGGTCGCGAAACTAGGCTTGTGCTTCGTCTTCGAAAAACGGTGTCATCTGCGCGACGATCACTGCGTTTTCATCCAATGCTCTTTGCATCAGCGCACGTTCGTCCGGCTCGATATCGTGGCCTTGCGCTTCACGCTCGGCCAATGTGCCATATCCGGTAACATCCAGCGGTGCGGTGTCTGCCTGCTTCAGGATCGCAACCGTCTCACGCACGGCCTCGGCCTCGTCCACGCCGCTGGCATAACACATCAGTGCCGCGCCGGTCGCCCCATCAGGCAGGCCGTCGCCCTCCTTGCGGCCAATCTGGACCAGAAGGGTATAGACTTGCTGACGTGAGGGTTTCTTTTGCTTCTCCATGCACCGGGCCATAGCCCCGCGCCGGTTCGCGGTCAAGCAGCCAACAATTGCAGGAGCCCCGCCTTGCGCCCATAGTACCCAGAATAAACCGATCCCGGATACCAAAGGACGCCTTCATGCCCTACCCAGATTTCATAACGAGATTTCCCAGCCTCGACGTACCGTTCCCCGACGACGTGGTGCAAACGGCCGTGATCCGGTCGGATGCAGGGGTGGTGGCGTTCTTTACGTTTCTTCAGGATTTCGAATTGCCCTTACATTCTCACAAAGCCCAATGGGGCACAGTGGTCGAGGGTGAGGTTGAATTGACCATCGACGGGCAGACCCGGACCTACCGCTCTGGCGACAGTTATTCGATCCCGTCAGGCGTGGAACATGGCGGCAAAATCAAGGCAGGCACACGGGTTATCGATGTTTTCGAGGAACCGGACCGGTATCCGATCAAGGGATAAGCTGGGTGAGAGACTCAGTGAACGCGAGTCTCGGCCTCCCTCATTGATTGAAGGCCTCCGGCCCGAAAAGCTGTAGAGTTGAATCCGGCGGCGATGGTGAAACCGAAGGCAACGGTGAATCCGAAGGCGGCAGCGAAACCGAAAGTGCGGAAGTAAACACAGGAAGCACTGAAGTCGAAGCCATGCAGGGTGAGAACCGCTAAGCAGCACTTCAAAGCTGATCGCGGCCAAGAACTTCGTATCTGGTTCAGTCGGCTTGACCCAAAAAACAAATAGGCCGGAGCAGTTATGCCCCGGCCTTGCGCGTTAATCAGAACGATCAGTCCCGCAGCAATTCGTTGATGCCCGTTTTCGAGCGGGTCTTTTCGTCAACCCGCTTCACGATCACAGCGCAATAGAGGCTGACGTTGTTCTTCGACGGCATGGAACCCGCGACCACAACCGAATAGGGCGGAACCTCGCCATACATGACTTCTCCGGTTTCGCGATCCACGATCTTGGTGGACTTACCAATGAACACGCCCATCCCCAGAACCGAGCCTTCGCGGACGATACATCCCTCCACCACTTCCGAGCGCGCGCCGATAAAGCAATTGTCTTCAATGATGGTCGGGCCAGCCTGCATCGGCTCAAGCACTCCGCCAATACCAACGCCGCCCGACAGGTGCACATTCTTGCCGATCTGTGCGCAGGATCCGACGGTGGCCCAGGTATCAACCATCGTGCCTTCGTCAACATAGGCCCCAAGGTTCACGAAAGACGGCATAAGCACCACGCCCGGTGCGATGTAAGCGGATTTGCGGACAACGCAGTTTGGAACCGCGCGGAACCCGGCAGACCGCCACTGGTTTTCACCCCAACCGGCGAACTTGCTGTCCACCTTGTCCCACCAGCCGCCGTCCTGCGGACCGCCCGGCTGGATTTCCATGTCCTTGATACGGAAGCCCAGCAGAACCGCCTTTTTGGCCCATTGGTTTACGTGCCAGTCACCGGATTCCAGCTTTTCCGCCACGCGCAACGAGCCACTGTCCAGCGCATTCAGCGTATCCTCGATCGCCTCGCGCTGCTCGCCTGTGGTGGCGGGCGTGATGGTCTCGCGTGCCTCCCAGGCGGTTTCGATGGCGGCTTCCAGTTGCGCGTTGGACATGGGGTGTCTCCCTACAGAATCTGTTCACGTTGATTTGGCCTATACGCAAGCCCGACCCATGGCGCAATGCGACGTAGACGAGCCCAATTGCGTCTGAGGCTCAGGGTCATCAGCTTGCGCGCCGGATATGGCGGGTCAGGATCGCCGTTGCTGTGGCCATTTCCTTGCGCTTCAACGCTCGCGCAATGGCCGCATGATCCGTGTCAGCCCGCTGCACCCATTTCAACCGCCATTGCGCGAACAGATGGCGTGCGCTTGCGATATGCAGATCGTCAATTGCGTGCAAAAGCCGAGGCAGCCCGCAAGGTGTCAGGATGGCGCGATGGAACGTTCTGTTGAGGGCCTCCCATTGCGGCATCGACTGCGCCTCGTCACAGGCGATGCGTGCGTTCTCGATCTTTTCCAACGCGACCGGAGACATGTTTTGTATCGATTGCTGCAACGCCAGCGTTTCTAAGGCCACACGCATTTCGATCACCTCCCGAACCTCTGCCGGGTCTAACGCTGTAACACGCATTCCCTTGCGCGGTTCATGCCGGGCCAACCCATGCGCCTCAAGCCGCAACAAGGCTTCGCGCACCGGAACATGGCTGGTATCGAAGGTTCGGGCAATATGGTCCTGCCGCAGCTTTTCACCGGCCGCCAGCTCTCCGGTGATGATCCGCTGGCTAAGGCTTTGGTAAATCGTGTCGGAGATCATTGCAGTCATGGATTATAGATAAAATCCACCATCCACATCCACAACCCGATAATTCACTCAGCGAACGGGTCCGGCGCGATATTTGCACCACAAACCAGAACGGCCACGCGCTCACCCGGTTCAGGTCGATACGCACCCGAGGTCAAGGCGGCCAATGCGGTCGCGCCCGCAGGCTCTACCAGAATGCGATGCGCGCGCCAAAGCGCTTGCTGTGCCGCCGCGATGGCATCGTCTGACACCAGAACCGAACTCATACCCTGTGCCAATTCAAAACAAATTTCGCCGATCCGCCGCGCGCCCAGCGCGTTTGCGGCGATGCCCGACACGGAAACATCAACCGGCTCACCAGCGCGCAACGCTGCATTCAACGCGCAGGACGTTTCCGGCTCGACCGCCACAACCTTGCGCGCGCCACCGAACCAGGCCAGCGCCCCGGCGATCAGCCCGCCGCCACCAACAGCGACCAGTACCGTATCCGCCTGCAAGCCCTGGGCGTCCCATTCCGCAAAACAGGTTCCTTGCCCAGCCACCGTGGCCGGGGCGTCATAAGCATGGATCTGCATTGCCCCCGTCGTCGCCTCATGCTCCTGCGCTGCGGTCAGCGCGTTCGCGTATTCACCGGAAACAACGCTCAGGTCGGCGCCGGTTTGCCGGATCAGTGCGATCTTGGAAGGGCCTGCCAGTTCCGGCACAAATATCTTTGCAGGATAACCCAGCGTCTGCGCTGCATAAGCCGCCGCCGCACCATGATTGCCACCGGATGCGGCGACCACACCCGCGGGCGGCACATCCGAGCTGAGCAGCGTATTGAACGCACCCCGCGCCTTGAAACTGCCAGTATGCTGCATGTGCTCGAGTTTCAGCTCAACCGGATAGCCGGGAATGTTGCTTTCCATAACCGGGGTCACTTGCGCATATCCCGCGATGCGGTCCCGTGCTGCCGATATTTCACTTTTCCAATTCATTCTCGTCTTTCCGTGACTGGCACTCTGCCCGCGAACCCTATAGCTGTTTGTCAAACACGCAAGCAGGGATCGATCACCGATGAGAGAAGACCGTCACAGTCCGTTTCGCGATGCGCAGACCGACCGCTCGACCGCGAAAGAGGTTCCGGACACACCGCAAACACGCTCTCCGGCCTACCGTCTGGCTTTCGCGGATGACGAGTTTCTGTGCCGGGACGAGCTGCGCCCTGTACGCTTGCAGCTTGAGTTGCTGAAACCCGAAATGATCATGACCGAGCGTGAGATCGCGTCGACCATCGTAATGTTCGGCGGCGCCCGCATTCCCGAACCCTCGCAAAAGCACACCGCGCGGACAGAGACTCTGGCCAGCCTGTCGAAATATTATGATGAGGCGCGCGAGTTTGCCCGGCTGATGACCGTAAAATCAAAAGAAACCGGCTGCCGCGAGAATGTGATCGTCACTGGCGGCGGCCCCGGTGTGATGGAAGCTGGCAATCGCGGTGCACACGAAGCGGGCGGGTGCTCGATCGGGCTGAACATCGTGCTTCCGCACGAACAGGCGCCAAACAGTTTCGTGACGCCAGAGCTCAGCTTTAATTTCCACTATTTTGCGATCCGCAAAATGCACTTCCTGATGCGCGCCCGCGCCATCACCATCTTTCCCGGTGGGTTTGGGACGCTGGATGAACTGTTCGAATCCCTGACCCTGATCCAGACCGGCAGAATGGATCGCGTGCCATTCCTGCTGTTTGGCCGCGCGTTCTGGGAGAAGGTTATCAACTGGGACGCACTGGCGGATGCCGGTACGATCTCGGAGGAGGATTTGGACCTGTTCCGCTTTGTCGATACCGCGCAGGAGGCGGCCGAGATCATCGAGAACTGGGAACCCGCCCCGCCCCGCGACGAAATTCCGGGGCGCTGAGCGATGAAACCCCCAAAGACAGGCGAAATGCTCCACCTACGTGGCAACGCGTTGTCAAAAGGCGAACCCGTCGCCCTTCCACTGACGCAAAGCAGCATGTTCCATCTGCCGGGCGTGCCGGACGGTCACCCGACCTATGGCCGTGTCGATAACCCCACCTGGGTACATCTTGAGCATGTTTTGTCCCATCTGGAAGACGCGCCTTGCCTCAGTTTTCCTTCAGGGATGGCCGCAATTTCTGCGGCTCTTTTTGCAACGGTGCAAGCCGGGTCGCGCCTTCTGATTCCTTCGGACGGGTACTATGTCACCCGTCTGCTGGCCGACCGGTTCCTTTCGCGTCTTGGCGTGACAATTGAAGAGCGCCCGACCACTGCGTTTGCCGCAGGTGGTTTTGACGGGTTTGACGTTGTGTTCGCCGAAAGCCCTTCGAACCCCGGTCTGGACATGATTGACCTGAAAGTTATAGCCGAACAGGTGCGGTCTGTTGGCGGGGTGACGATTGCCGACAATACGACGATGACACCGCTGGGTCAGCGCCCGTTGGATTTGGGCATCGACGTGGTCGTGTCGTCCGACACCAAGGCGATGGGCGGGCATTCCGACATGCTGATGGGCCATGTGGCCAGCCGCAACAGTGACATCATGGAACGGGTCGAGGAATGGCGGAAAATCTCAGGCTCGATCCCCGGACCGCATGAGGCATGGCTGCTGCATCGCGGGTTGGAAACGCTGGATGTCCGGTTCGACCGGATGTGCAACTCGGCTCAGGTAATAGCAGAACGGTTGGCAGGTCACCCAGCGGTCAAACAGGTCCGCTATCCCGGGCTAGCCAATGATCCATCACACGCACTGGCGCAGGCACAAACGGCCCGGTTCGGATTTCTGCTATCCTTGACTTTGGAAAGCGAAGATAAGGCCGAAGCCTTCATCAACACTTGCCCGCTTTTGCGCCCCGCCACATCCTTCGGAGGTGTTCACAGCTCGGCCGAACGCCGCGCGCGCTGGGGCGATAGCGTCGACCCGGCCTTCATCCGCCTGTCCGTTGGATGCGAACCGGTGGACGAACTGTGGCAGGCGATCGAGGTCAGCCTGAACGCGCTGTGATTACTTCTTCGCGGCACGCAGATCCTTGAAAACGTAGATCGGCAGCACCACGCTGGCGATCAGCGCCCCCAGCCAGACAAGCAGCGTCGCCGCCAGCAGGTTCGAGATACCACCAACGGTCAGCCCCGACGCGATGAGGTCGGTCACCAGCAGGCCCACAAATGTCACGACCAGGGCTATCCCGCCTTTCAATGCGGGCGCTTTCTTTTCGCCAAGCTTCAGTATCAAGGGCTCGGCGATCACCTGAACGACAGTGAAAACGATCACAACCACGATAAAAGAGATCGGTTTGATCGCGAAACCGGACAGTATCAGCGAAGCCAACAACAGCCCGATGGCATTGCCGGCCAGCAGGGCCAAAGCGGATTTGATTCTGCGCGACATGGGATGGCCTCCGTCTATCTACAATCAGAAATATGAAGATATTAGCAGGCTTCTGAGTTTTTTCGAGACAATTCAATTGCCTCTTCCTTTTGACCCGTTGAAAACACGTGATAGAACACATTCATCAAGATCAGACCTGCCCTGACCCGCGAGTGTGAGATGAGCGACGATCCCTATTCCGTCCTTGGCGTACCGAAAGACGCCAGCGCCGACGAAATCAAGAAAGCCTACAGGCGTATTGCTAAGGAGTGCCACCCGGACCTGAAACCCGGCGATGCCAAGGCCGAGGCCAAATTCAAGGCCGCCGCTGCCGCGTATGACTTGCTGAAAGATCCTGAAACCCGCGCCCGCTTCGACAATGGCGAAATCGACGCATCGGGTCAGGAACGCCAGCAACATCACTATTACCGGGACTATGCCGAGGCCGCTGGAAACCCCTATCGCGGGCGTCAGGCGGACCCGGACGACATGTCGGACATCTTTGCCGAATTCATGCGCGGCCGCGGTGGATTTGGCGGCCAGCAAAGACATGAGTTTCATGCGCCAGGGCATAACCTGAATTATTCCCTGCAAATCAGCTTTCTGGATGCCGTGTTTGGCGCCAGTCAGAAACTGACGCTACCAGACGGCAACCGGATCGAGGTCAAGATCCCCGCCGGCATAACAGAAGGTCAGACCATCCGTCTGCGCGGCAAGGGTGCTCCGGGTTATGGCGAAGGCCCTCCGGGGGATGCGTTGGTGACCGTCACGGTCGCCAAACATCCGGTGTTTGACCGTCAAGGCGACGACATCCATATCACCCTGCCGATCAGTATCGATGAGGCCATTCTGGGCGGGAAAGTCGCCGCCCCCACCATCGATGGCGGTGTGAACGTCAATGTTCCGGCGGGCACAAGCAGCGGCAAAACCCTTCGCCTGCGCGGCAAGGGGGTGAAGAAACGCGGCTCGTCCCTGCGCGGCGACCAACTGATCGAATTGACTGTCTCGATGCCCGACAAGATCGATGATGATCTCAGGCAGTTCATGGAGACATGGCGCGAAACGCACCGCTACGATCCGCGGAAAGGAATGCCGTCATGACCCTGACCGAAAAGGAACTGATCGAAACCGTCTCGCGCCTGACCTCGGACCGCCTGACCGAGTATCTTGCGGCCGAAATCGTGATCCCTGAACAATCGGAGCAGGGGCTGGTCTATCACAGTATCGACGTTGCCCGGCTGGAACTGGCTTGCGAGTTGCACGAGCAATACGACATGGAGGCCGATGCGCTGTCGATGATGATCTCATTGATCGATCAGATGCATGGGCTGCGCGCTGAACTGCGTGAGGTTCTGAACGCAGTCGAGGCGCAACCCGAGCCGGTGCGCAAACAACTGATCGAGGTCATTGGCACAGCGCGGTTCCGTCGCAGATAACAGGGTTTTGGGCGCAATGATTTTGGCGTAGAAGGCCGCCTTGATCCTTTGTCAGGTAGCTTCCATGACCCAGCCCAGATCCGAATTGCTGATGCCTGCGGGCAATTTGCGCAAACTTAAGCTCGCCATCCTCTATGGGGCAGACGCCGTGTATTTGGGCACGCCGGATATGTCGCTGCGCACCAAGTCCGAGTTTTCGCTGGACGAGGTAATTGAAGGGGTCGAGTTCTGCCACAACCATGGCCGGCGCGCCTACCTGACACTGAACCTGTTCTCGCATAACAAAGACATCCCGAAACTGGACGAATACATCGACACGGTGCGCAAGGTGCAGCCCGACGGGTTGATCATCGCCGATCCGGGCGTATTCCAATACGTCCGCGAGCGCGCGCCCGAACTGCCGCTGCATATCTCGACCCAGGCCAATATCTGTTCGTGGCTGTCGGTGAAGTTCTGGCAGGATCAGGGGGCCGAGCTGGTGGTTCTGGCGCGTGAGGTTTCCTATCCCGAACTGGTCGAGATCCGTGAGAAATGCCCTGATATCAAGTTAGAAGCCTTCGTGCACGGCGCTATGTGCATGACCTATTCGGGCCGCTGCCTGCTGTCGAATTTCATGGCCGAACGCGGGGCCAACCAGGGCAACTGCGCCAATTCCTGCCGCTGGAACTACGGTCTGAAACTGCGCCTCAAGGATGGTACGCATCAGGAATTGCGTATCACCAAAGAAAACGCCGACCTGTTCGAATTCCTGCTGGAAGAAGGCTGTCGCCCCGGTGACCTGATGCCCGTCGAAGAGGATGATCGCGGCTCGTACATCCTAAACTCACGCGACCTCTGCATCATGCCGAAGCTGGACGAGTACCTGAAAATCGGTGTCGACAGCCTCAAGGTCGAAGGGCGCGGCAAATCGGAATACTACGCCGCGATCGTCGCGCGGGCCTATCGTATGGCCATCGATGACTATTTCGCGGATCCCGAAAACTGGGACCCCAAGCCTTACATGCGCGAGCTCGAAACCGTCGGAAATCGCGGCTATACGCTGGCCTTTCACGAGGGTCGGCTGACAAACTATGCACATGATTACGAACACACGGCCTCGATCTCGCAATGGGAATATGCCGGGATCGTCACCGAAGTGACCGAGGATGCCTTTCTGGTTGAGGTGAAGAACAAGCTGGAACCGGGTGATGTGCTGGATTTCGTCTCGCCAGTCGCACGCGACACGGTTCTGCTGCGGGTCTATGATTTCGAACGCGCCCATGATGGCGCACGGTTGGACGTGGTTCATGGCAGCACAAAAACCATCATCCGGTTGCCTTTCACCCTGTTTGATCACGAGGATATCGACGATCTGCGCGCCCGTTTTCCGGTCTATTCAGTGCTGCGCAAGGAACGCGCCCTGACCGACGAACACTGGAGCCGCATTCGCTTTGACAAGCTCGTGCAGGGATTGGAAACCTCCGGTCGCGACAATTCAACAGCTTATGCACGCCGTCGCGATGATCTGGTTGAAAAGATTGGCGAAGACGGTAACGAACGCCGGTTCAAGACAAACCGCATCGGCACGGAAGGATGCTGCGGCAAGGGCTGCAACGGATGCCTGATCTTCTGGCAGGATGACAAATACGCGTTGGCCCGCGAGGTACTGTCCAAACGAAAACAAGGCGAACAGCTCAGCCGCCGTGAGGCGACAGAACTCAAGCTGCCGGGTGAACCGGCTTAGTTTCCCACCCGATATTCTTCGGGGATAAAGAACGTATAGTCGCGATCCGCCACTTGCTCGTGACAGACATGGCAGTACGCGACCTCACTGGCGCGGTCCCCCATAGTATCCCCGAACACCGACCCGTCCGGCAGCACCATTATATAACGCCAGTCAGCGGTGATCGGGCTGGTACCGTCTGGCAATTTTTCCATTATGAACATGGCGCCTGGATGTATGTGACCTTCATCGGTCACCGTCATGCTGTCCTTGGCAAGCACCGATCCCATGGGAAGTTTTTCGCCTTGCTGCAATGTCCCGTAGTTATGTGCCATTCGGTTGGCATACGAGTTTACGTAACGCTGCCCGTGCGTGGCCGAGATATAAGGCGCGTCGTTAAAAAGCGGCCAGCTTTGGTAGTTGAGGATCAGATCCAGTTGCGCCGCGGCATACCCCCGTGCCATGCGACGGCTTAGTGAATGGTAGTGGGCCGCGGCCTCATCCTTGCTCAGCTCTGCCGGATTTTCGATCGCGATATGAGCGTTGTGACCATCCGCCGTTGCCAGTCCTGAAGAAATCAGAAGTATCGCGCACGCAATGGCTTTGTGCTGGAGAATTATTCGTAGATAGGAGTCCATTATTACGACCCACCTGAAAATCAGTTCGCCTGAGCGCCACGTGACGACAGAGTTCTTATTCTAGCGGCTCTGGGATCTCTTACCAGCTCAGGTCCCAGAATCTCACCGCCTTGTGCTTCGATTTGAACCTGCATCCTGCGGCATTGAATCTTTAAAATATAGCAAATTATGCATATTGAATCAGTATCTGAAACATTAAGTTTACAGGCACACTTCATGCGTGCAGGCGGTCATTTTGGACAATCAAAGCACGACCACCCAATCCATGATGAACCCGACAGAAAAACTACCGGGTTAAACCGGCTTCGGACTCAATCTGTTTGCGCGATTTGCGGGCACGTTCGGTTGCCGATTTCAACTGGCCGCACGCCGCCATGATATCCTCGCCCCGTGTCTTGCGAATGGGAGAGGCGTAGCCTGCCTGATAGATGATGTTGGCAAAAGCGCGGATGCGGTTGTTCGAGCTGCGCTTGTACGGCGCGCCGGGCCATTCGTTAAACGGGATCAGGTTGATCTTGGCCGGAATTTTGTGACGCTTGATGTGGTCGATCAAACGATGGGCATCCGCGTCGCTGTCATTCACACCGTCCAGCATCACGTATTCGAACGTGATCCGCTCGGAGTTCGAGACATTGGGATAGCTGGCCAGCGCCTGCAACAACTCCTCGATATTCCAGCGTTTATTGATCGGAACCAGAACGTCGCGGGTTTCATCCGTGGTTGCATGGAACGAGATCGCCAGCAAACAGCCGATTTCCTCAGCCGTGCGCGCAATTTCGGGTACCACCCCGCTGGTTGACAGCGTAATGCGGCGGCGCGACAGGGAAATCCCCTCGGGGTCCATCGCGATCTTCATCGCATCGCGAACGTTTTCGAAATTGTATAGCGGCTCACCCATTCCCATCAGAACGATGTTCGACAGAAGGCGCGTTTCATCCTTTGGCGCACCGGGGGTCGGCCATTCGTCAAGATCGTCGCGCGCCATCATGATCTGCCCGACAATTTCGGCAGATGTTAAATTACGTACAAGCTTCTGGGTGCCGGTATGACAAAACGAACATGTCAACGTACATCCGACCTGAGACGATATGCACAGCGTACCGCGATCTTCTTCGGGGATGTAGACCACCTCGACCTCGTGCCCGCCCGCGATCCGGCACAGATATTTGCGGGTGCCGTCCTCGGACACCTGTCGGGTCACCACCTCGGGTATCTCGACCACAAAGTTGTCGGCCAGTTGCGCACGGTAGGCTTTGGCAAGATTCGTCATCTGGGAAAAATCGCGCACGCCCCATTGATAGATCCACTGCCAGATCTGACCGGTGCGCATCTTTGCCTGCTTTTCGGGCGTACCATGTTCGATCAGGACCTCGCGCAAACGGTCGCGGGTGAGACCGACAAGGTTCACCTTCCCCTCGGGCAATTTGCGAGGGAGGGTCATGACGTCTTGAGTGATCGGCGCTTTGGGCGACATTGTGGTACCTGCTGAGGCGTATCTTCAAGGATTCTGGCTTGGGATGCGCCTCTATATAGGAACCTGTGCAAAGATCAAAAGGAATCGTTTCAGTCAGTTGGCAAAACTCAACAGTTCTTCAACGCGTGCCCGCCCTAAATTCACCCGGCATGATGTGATTGCGATACCTGTACCCGATCCGCCACCAAACGACGCGCCGACGGCGGTGCAATGCGTATCGCGATAGGTTTCCCAGGCTTGTTGCGCCGCTATGAGGGCAGGTTCAGCCACTATCCGCCCGGTGACCTCGTCCAGCTCCTTGGCAGATTGTACCGCCAAGTCAAAACTCACCTGCAGAGCGCGCGAGACCCGTGCTTCCATCTCTCCGACGCAGGATCCGATTTCGACTTGTGATCCGGCGTCGGAACATTCCAACGCCGGGTCGGCGGTTGCGGTGGCTGGCAAAAGCAGCGCGATCAAGATCAGACGCATGGCCGCCTCATTCATCCATTCAGCTGGGGTCAGGCCAGAGTAACATGTTTTGCCAGAAAGGTTTAGATGCCGGTTGGCCCCCTAAACCAACGGAAATGCAGTTCCGCGTCAGACACCCGCGGGTGGGATATAGCAATCTTCGGCATCCAGGGTCTTGACCGGATCGTTCGGTCCGCATTGTTCGCCGGTTACAGGATAAGTCTCGCCCTTGTTTTCGCAGGCACTCAGCAGCATGGCTGATATCATCATCAGCGCAGCAAGAGATTTGTTCAGCATGGTAGCAACTCCTTGGTTTCTCTTGAACTGATTAGTTCAGAAACCGTCAAAGCTCACTTTGACACGGATCAAGTAAACGCGTTGATCCTGCGTAAAGTTACAACCCACGCTCTGGAGGGAATTACAGTACTGGTCCACGTTGTGATTGAGTTCTGCGGTGTCGAAGAGTTCCCACCTCAGAAGGTTTCAACATAGCCGCGACGGAAGCGCTTGTGTGGCATACTGTTTGAATGTGGAGCGTACCGAAAGCGGCGCTTGGTGATACTGCATCCTGACAGGCACGAATAAGAAAAGGCTTACGCAGACCGGTCAACATCGCAGTCTTGGCCTTCAACTCGCCGCGCACAACGCGAGCGGATTGGGTTGATATGCGAACGATCAGTGACCGCAACGCGGGACCAAGCGCCATTTCGCTGCAAAAGGCTTCAAAGTCCGGTGAAGACGTATCAAGACCACCGTGCCCGGCACCTGGGGTGGAAACCGGTCATTCGCTGTAATCGAAAAACTCTCTTTGATTGTGACAGGTTTCGGGTTCCGAGCAGAAATTGAAACAAACTACAGGGCTATGGGAAGCTGAAGCGTGACGCTTGCTCCTTTTTCGACTTGGTTGATCGCGGCCACTCCTCCGTGGCGCTTCGCTACAGCTGAGACAATCGACAACCCTAAACCGCTGCCTTCGGAATATTCCAGCTGCGAAAATCGACTGAAAACGGCTTCGCTTTGTTCGGGTGAAAGGCCGGTTCCGTCATCGGATACGGTAAGCTTTACGTTCTCGCCATCAGAGCGCAGCGCGACTGAAATTTGGCTCAACTTAGTCCCACCGTGCTTAACTGCGTTGTCCAGCAGGTTTTTGATGGCCTCAGTTAAAAAAACCTGATCTCCTGAAACCGGAATTGTCGAGTCCGGCATCGTAACATCAAACTCGATCCCTTTTGCGAGGATCTGTACACCCATGTCAGCGCAGGCTTCTTCCACAACCGCACGGAAATCAATCTTGTCCATCTGATCCTGATGCGTAGGTTGCCGCAACCGCTCCAACGACAATAGCTGCTCGGCCACCGTGGCGGAGTTTTTCGCTGCCGACACAAGCTCGATAATCCGTTTGTCCTTGTCCTCATCCGATCTTGCGTCCCGCAACGCCTCGGCCATGGACTGGACCGCTGCCGCCGGATTTCGCAGCTGGTGCGCGGCTTCTGAGATAAACACCTGATGGGCGTTGATGCTGTGCTCGACCTGTCCAAACAGCCGGTTCAGGGTCTGAACAATACCATAAACCTCGACCGGGACCGGGCGTTTGATTTCGCTCAGGTCGTCAGGTGAGCGTAGGTCGATCGCATCCTGCAAATCCAGCAAGGGCCGCAACCCGCGTGCGACCCCGAACCACACGACAACAGCAAGGGTGGCCAGCAAGATACCCATCAGGATCGCCGCGCGGATCGACAGTTCGTTGGCAAAGGCGTTGCGATCGGCAACGCGTTGCCAAGCTGTTACTGTCGCATCGCCCACCAGGTTATCAAGTGTGACGCGCTCGGTCATTTTCAGTACGCGCACCGGCTCATCCCGATATATCGCCTCGAAAAACCTCGGCTGGTACGCGTCTTGCTCAGACGGGTTTGCAGCGGCCGGAGGGTATGCATACCCTGTGACGTAGATGCCACCGGGTCCGGTCACGTGATAAAAAATCTCTCCGCCCGATGCGTCGCGGATCAAGCTGCGCGTGGTGGGCGACAGGGCATCGCCTTCTGACACCGCCACATCGCGAGAAATGGCCAGACCGGCGGACAATAGGCTGTCGTCAAAAAGCTCCTGTGCCGTTTGTTGAGCAACCGTGTAGCGCCAGTATCCAAGCAGGATTGCGAGCAGCACCAATGGCGTCAGGATCAGAATGAAAAGCCTGAGCCTGAGTGAGCCGTGCCGGATCACTTCTGCACCTCTAGCAGATATCCAAGGCCACGGGCGGTCTTGATCCGGATGCCAAGGTTCTGAAGGCGTTTTCGCAGTCGTGACACATGCGGCTCGACGGCCGAATCGTCGACATCGGCTCCCACGCCGTAGACGTAGTCGATCAACTGACTTTTGGGGACGATCCTGCCGCGACGTTCCAGCAGGCATTCAAGCACAGCCATTTCCCGACGCGGCACATCGAGAACTTGGCCCTTTGCGCTCACCTGCCGGGCGGTGCGGTCGAATTCCAGGTCTCCGATCGTTTCGCGCGCACCGTAATCCAGTTGTTTGCGGCGGGACAGGGCACGGATGCGGGCCTCGAGTTCATCCATCTCGAAGGGTTTCACTAAGTAATCGTCGGCGCCCATATCCAGACCCGAAACGCGGTCGCTGGTCTCGGTGCGCGCGGTCAGCAGGATGACGGGCGCGCTGTCACCCCGGTTGCGAAGGGACCGCAAAATCTCAAGCCCAGACCGACCCGGCAGGTTGATGTCCAGAACGATCAGATCTGCGCCTTCTTGCTCCAGATACAAATCGGCCGCGCCGCCATCTGTCAGCACGTCAGCGGCATGGCCCCGATCCCGCAGGCGATAGGCAATGGCGTTGGCAAGGGTCTCATTATCCTCGACGATGACGATCCGCATCAGGTCTCCCGCAAGTTTCGCGCAAGGTTGGCGCCCCATGATTGCCAGATGGGAGGGGGAATCAACCCCGCAGTTCTAATTGCAATCACGGTGGCGCGGAGGGCGCCGACGTGGTTGTCTGGTCAACAGGGAGGAACCAATGGCCATTTCCAACTTCACTCGTCGTGCCGTCGTGGGGCTGATCGCCGCTGCCGGATTCGCTGCACCTGCCGCTGCCGAGGTCGATTTCTCGGGCAAGACCATCGAATGGGTCATTCCGTTCTCGGAAACGGGCGGGTCGGCTAAATGGGCCAACTTCTTCGCGCCACTATTATCCGAGGCGTTGCCCGGTCAGCCGACTGTGGTGGTCAAGTTCATGCCGGGCGCGGGATCAACCAAAGGCGCGAACTGGTTTCAGGAAAAAAGCCATGATGACGGTACCCTGTTGTTTGGCACGTCCGGGTCTACTCAGTTCCCGTATCTGCTGAGCGATCCCCGCGTACGCTATGAATACAACGATTGGATTCCGGTAATGGCATCTGGAACGGGTGGTGTTGCGTATCTGAACGCCGAGGACGGAGCCAAGTTTGACGGCTCTGCCAATGCGCTGAAGGACACCAATTTCATCTACGGCTCGCAGGGTGCAACCCGTTTGGACCTTGTGCCTCTGCTGGCCTGGCAGATGTTGGGTATGAATGTGGAACCGGTATTTGGGATCAAAGGCCGCGGGGATGGTCGGCTGATGTTTGAACGTGGTGAAGCCAATATAGATTACCAGACGTCCTCGGGCTATCTGGGTGGTTCGGTCCCGCTGGTCGAAGCCGGTCAGGCCGTTCCCATGATGACTTGGGGCGCATTGGATGCTGATGGCAATATCGTTCGTGACCCGACCTTCCCGGACATTCCGACTTTCAAGGAGGTCTGCGAGGCCACCGATGGCTGCGAAACCAGTGGTGAGGCATGGGACGCATGGAAAGCCTTCTTCGTGGCAGGTTTCCCGGTTCAAAAGCTGGCCTTCCTGCCCGGTGACACGCCGCAAGAGGTCGTCGACGCCTATACCGCAGCGTTTCAAGCAGTGACCGAGCGGGGTGATTTTGCTGATATCTCCTCGAAGCACGTCGGCAAGTATCCGGTGTTCGTCGGCGACGGCTCGAAATCTGCTCTGCAGACGGCGACCAATGTGGATGACAATGCCAAGCAATACGTCCTGAACTGGCTGAAAGAGGCCTACGGCGTCGAGCTGAACTAAGCTGACACGTCGTCGCGCCCAACGAAGGGCGCGCGTTTCTCTACATACAAAACAGTTTATGAAAGGCGGCCGCTATGGAGGTTTTCGCCACCGCTCTACCTGCGCTTGGTGACGCGTGGGGTTTGATCCTGCAACCCATCGTTCTGGGGTATCTCATTCTCGGCGTCGTCATGGGGCTGGCTGTGGGCGTCTTTCCGGGGCTTGGCGGTATTGCCGGTCTGTCCCTGCTGTTGCCTTTCATGTTCGGAATGGACCCGATCCTTGGTCTGGCGCTGATGATCGGGATGGTCGCGGTGGTGCCGACCTCGGACACGTTTGCGTCCGTCTTGATGGGCATCCCCGGCAGTTCTGCTTCGCAGGCCACCGTGCTGGACGGCTTTCCGATGGCGAAAAAGGGCGAGGCTGCACGGGCCTTGTCAGCAGCCTTTTCCTCGTCCCTATTCGGAGGGCTCGTCGGCGCGACCTTCCTGACCATGTTCATACTTATCGCGCGACCCATCGTTCTGGCCTTCGGCCTGCCCGAGATGTTGATGATCACAATTCTCGGCCTGTCGATGGTCGCCATTTTGGCCGGGCGGATCCCGCTGAAAGGAGTCGCCGCCGCCGGTCTGGGCCTGATGGTCGGCACGATTGGTGAGGCGGATGCAGGCGGTTCGCTGCGCATGGCAACTTACGACATTCCTTATCTGACGGACGGTTTGAAGCTGGTCATCGTTGGCCTGGGTATCTTTGCGGTGCCCGAGATCGTATCGCTGCTGCGTCAAGATCGGTCGATTGCCAAGGGGGCCTCACTGGGCGCCGGTTGGCTGGACGGCGTCAAAGACTGGTTCGCAAATATATGGCTGTCGGTGCGTTGTTCGATCATTGGCGTGATTGTTGGAGTCATTCCCGGCCTCGGCGGCTCGGTTGTCGACTGGATCGCCTACGGTCACTCGGTGCAATCCACCAAGGACAAGAGCAATTTCGGCAAAGGCGAAGTGCGCGGCGTCATCGGCCCGGAAAGCTCGAACAACGCCAAAGAGGGTGGAGGGCTGGTGCCAACTCTGCTGTTTGGCATCCCTGGTTCAGGCTCGATGGCGATCTTCATCGGCGCGGTGGCTTTGCTGGGGTCAGGCGATATCGAGGTCGGTCCGAGCATGCTCAAGGACAATCTCGACATCACCTATTCGATCGTCTGGCTGCTGGCGTTGGCCAACGTCGTCGGGACCATCCTGTGCATCGCGGCATCGGGCGGGATCGCCAAGCTGACCACGATCCGCTTCACCTATCTGGCGCCGTTCCTGTTCATGTTGATCAGCTTTGCGGCGTTCCAATCCGGCCAAAACTTCGAAGACTTGCTGGCCCTGTTCGTGATCGGCCTGATCGGCATCTTTTTACGCCGTTTCGACTGGTCGCGCCCGGCCTTCCTGATCGGTTTCGTTCTGTCGAACCCGGTTGAGAAGTTCACCAATCAGGCGTTCCAGATCGCCTCATTCCGGTTCCGCAAAAGCTTTGGCGAGGGGATGGAATATGTCTTCAGCCCTATCGTCATCGTGCTGATCGTGGTCACGGTTGTTTCGGTCATTCTGGGTATCCGGCAGGCCAAGATGATCATGGCCGAGGGTGATGTTCAGGCCGGTACCAAACGCGCGCCGCTTATCTTTCTGCTGGTGATCATGGCCTATCTGATCGTCGCATTGGTCAACGCCAACATGATCCCCGACTACAATATGACCGACAAGATCATCCCGCTGGTTATCGGCAGCGTCTCGCTATTCTGTTGCGTGATCCTTCTGATCCAGATGATGCGACGTCCCGAAGGCGACGTGATCTTTTCCGACAAGGAAATCGCCGGTGAAGACGCCAGCGCACCCCACGGTCTGTGGTCCACTCTGGCGTGGTTCGCCAGTTTGATCGCGGCCACGTGGGTGGTGGGCTTCATCCTCGCCCTGATAGGGTTCCTGATCGCCTTTCTCCGTATCCGCGCCGGGTCCAGCTGGCAGATGACTCTGATCCTGACCGCCTGCGGCATCGGGTTCATGTGCCTGATGGCGGGCGCTCTGAACCGCGATTTCCCGCCAGGTCTGTTGCAGGACATGGTCAGCCTGCCCTGGCCGTTGAAGTGAGGGGTTCAAAATGACTCAAACCGCAATCCCTTATATCTTGATGCGTGGCGGCACGTCGAAAGGCCCGTATTTCCGCCGCTCGGATTTGCCTGAGGATCTGGACGCGCTGGCCGAGGTGCTGATCGCCGCTCTTGGGTCCGGGCAGTCGCTGAACATCGACGGCATCGGCGGCGGCGCGGCGGTGACCACAAAGGTCGCGATGCTGTCGGTCGGCGCGGATGACTGGGCCGATATCGACTATTTCTTCGCGCAGGTCTCGGTCGAGGACAAGCTGGTCGATTTCAAACCCACTTGCGGCAATATCCTGTCTGGCGTTGCCCCTGCTGCCATCGAGATGGGCTTGTTCAAACCGCAGGGTGATGAAACTGAAGTTCGCATTCGGGCCGTCAACACTGGGGCTCGGATCGTGGCCAAGGTGAATACACCCGGGGGCGAATTGACCTATGAGGGTGATGCGGAGATCGCCGGCGTTCCCGGTCATTCAGCGCCGGTGCAGTTGAGTTTCATGGGCGTGGTGGGCTCGGCCACCGGAGCGTTCCTGCCTACGGGCAACCTGCGCGATGCAGTTCAGGGCGTCGAACTGACCTGCATGGATGTCGCTATGCCGATGGCTATCGCCCGCGCCACAGACTTCGGATTGACGGGCTATGAGAGCGCCAATGAGCTGGACGCAAACCGCGCGTTCTTTGACCGGATGGAGGCCGTTAGGATCGAAGCAGGGCAGCGGATGGGTATGGGGGATGTGTCCAAATCGGTCACCCCTAAGTTCGGCCTTGTTGCTCCGGCCAGAGAAGGCGGAACGCTCGCAGTGCGGTATTTCATGCCGTGGAAAACCCACCCGACCATGGCGGTCACCGGCGCGCAATGCATGGCGTCTTGCGCTTTGACTCCCGGAACCGTCGCCGACGGTTTGCTGGATCGCCCCACGAACAGCCCGGCTGAAGTCGTTCTGGAACACGCCTCGGGCAATATCGACGTGTTAGTGGATTTTTCCACCACCGACGGGTTCACAGTGAACGCGGCGGGTTTGGTGCGGACCGCGCGCAAGTTGGCGGACGGGCATGTTTATGTGCCTGAGTCTGTTTGGAACGGGAGTTGATCAAGTGCAACCCAAATAGTATACTATTGTATACATAGTGGGAGGGACACGATGGACAACTACTCGGAATGCCTCGATATCGCGCGTCAGGAACTCATGTTGGCGCAGTCGGCCCTACGGCGGGACATCGCGGACTACCCGACACCGATTGCTGGCTGCGATGAGCAGTTCAACCATCTGCTGGATCAAAGCGAACGGGTCCGCAAAGCACTTTCCGCTCTCAACACATGTCATTTTGTGCCGACGCCAAGAAAACTGAACACCGAGCAGGGTATAGAAAGCCGATGAAGGTCCACATTCTTGATGACTGGTTTGACACGCTGCGTGGCCTGCCTTGTTTTGAGAAACTCACCGGTCATGAGGTGACGTTATGGACGGATCATGTCGAAGAAACTGACACTCTGGCCGAACGACTGCATGACGCGGAGGTGCTTGTCCTGTTCCGCGAACGTACCAAAGTCACCCGCGCCTTGCTGGAGAAATTACCAAACCTGAAACTTATCAGCCAGCGCAGCGTTTATCCGCATGTCGATGTCGAAGCCTGTACAGATCAAGACGTGCTGCTGTGCTCAAACATGCACGGCGGAACGCCGTCTTATGCTGCAGCTGAACTTACTTGGGCGCTAATCATGGTCGGGATGCGGGATTTGCCCGCACAAATGGCCTCGGTCAAAGCAGGGCACTGGCAGGCGGGCGTGGGCAAGACGCTGCGGGGGCGTCAGTTGGGGCTCTATGGCTATGGCCGCATTGCTCGCGCCATTGCAAGTTATGCCGAGGCCTTTGGGATGAATGTGGTCTGGTGGTCATCCGTAGAAGGCCGGGCGCGTGCGCAGGCGGATGGCGCACAGGTCGCGCCCAGCCGTGAAGCGTTCTTTGGCAGCAGCGATGTTGTCTCGGTCCATGTGCGCTTGAAACCGGATACGCGCGGGATCATCACCGCATCGGATTTCGCACAGATGCAGCCGGAGGCGCTGTTTGTGAACACCTCGCGAGCCGGGCTGATCGCACCTGGTGCTTTGCTTGAGGCGCTGAACGTCGGTCGCCCCGGCAAAGCGGCGATTGATGTGTTTGATTCCGAGCCACTGATTGATCCGACCGACCCGCTTTTGTCACATCCCAACCTGATCGCGACCCCACATATCGGCTTTGTCACTGAAGACGAGTTCGACCTGCAATTCGCGGATATTTTCGATCAGGTGAACGCCTATGCCGAAGGCGCTCCGATCCACATGATCAACCCCGAGGTTTGGACCAACGCAGAATAAGATTCGCGGCGATGGGCGCACCGATGATCACCAGCACGATCCTTGTCAGATGGTGGGTGATCACAAAGCCCAAATCCGCGCCCGAGACGATGGCCAGCACCGTCATCTCTGCCTGCCCACCGGGCGCGAAGGCCAGAAACGCCTCGACAGGTTGGCCCAGTCCCAAGGTGGTGACAACGGCGGTGAAAGTGGCTGCCAGGACGGCAAGGACAATGACATAGGCGAAGCCCGCTGCCACTACCCGGCGTAGTTCGACCCATGTGACACCTACGAATTTCACACCAATTCCGCAGCCAATGAAAAACTGCGCTGCAAGGATGGCCTCGCGAGGCGGTCGGGTATGAATTAAGTCGCCCAGTGACAAGGCGGCTGTAAGGATCATTGGCCCCAGGATTGACGCCCCGAACAGGCCGATCCGCTCCCCGCCTTTCCAGCCGATAATGGCGGCCAGAACCATCAGCGCCAATTCATGTATTGGCAGGTTGTGCGCGGGCTCGCCAATCGGATTGGTGAGTTGGGCATCATAGAACACGGTGAGGAACAAGGGGGCCAACGTCACGATGATCAGCACGCGCGTACCGTGGATCAAGGACAAGGTACGCGGATTGGCCCCCGCCTCAGTGCCAAAGATGATCATGTCTTGCAAACCGCCCGGCATGGCTGCGTAGAAAGCCGTTGTGGAGTCAAAGCCCCAGAATTTGCGAAAGAATGGCACACCTACCAGCGCGATTAGCAGGATGAAGAACGGGATCAGCGCAATTGACGCGGCCATTTTTGGCAATTCAGCAAACAGAGCCGGCGTAATCGATGCCCCTACCGCCACGCCCAGTATAGTGCGGGCGGCAACCGAGACCTGTCCAAAGCCTTCCATCGGTGCGTGCGCAAGAGCTGCAATCAAACATGCGCTCATTGGCCCGAACAGAAAAGGTAGCGGCAGGTTTAGCGCCCAAAATACTCCTGTGCCCAACACCGCCAGGCCGAGCGTGACGGCCCGTTTCGTCAGAAGAGAGGGGGTATCAGTTTGGCTGTGCAAGGTAAGCGTTCCAGCTTCGTTGACTTATAATGTATACATGTGTATACAACTGGACGCAAGATGACAAGAGAGCCTGCGATGACCCTTCAGGACGACCCGTTACAACCTGGCCCACAAGGCAATTCTGCGTATCAGCGCCTGCTGGGCGAGATTCGCGAGGGCACTCTTTTGCCCGGCGACCGGCTGCGTGAGATTGAGCTGTCTGAACGGTTGGGCGTCAGCCGTACCCCGGTACGCGAGGCGATAAGGCAGTTGGAGGCCGACGGGCTGGTCACGCATGTGCCACGGCAAGGTGCCACCGTGCGCAGTCTGGATTACGCCGAGGTCATGGAACTCTATGAGATGCGCGCCGTGCTTGAAGGGACAGCGGCCCGTCTGGCAGCCCGCGCGGCGTCTGATGTCGAACTGGACGAGCTTGAAGTTCTGAACGACCGGCTGGCCGAGGCGGGTACTGGCCCCGATGCGGCCCAAATCAACAAGATCTTTCACGAAACACTTCTGGATGCGGCCAAGAACCGATTTCTGGCAAAATCCATGTTGTCCTTGCAAAAGGCGCTGTTGATCCTGGGTCCCTCGCAATTGCTGGATAGCGACCGCGCCGAGGCCGCAGTGGCCGAGCATCGGCGCATCATGGCGGCTTTGAAGGCCCGCGATGGCGCAGCGGCCGAGACAGAGATGCGCGCGCATATTCAGGCTGCGCAGCGGATGCGCATCCGCGCGTTGCAGGACCGCGACCGCTCAATCGACGAAAGCCAGTAGGTAGACAGGATATGGCCACCCCAAAGGAAGCTTACGATATCGCTGTGATCGGTGGCGGCAATGCGGCTCTCTGCGCTGCGATGACTGCAGCCGAGGCAGGCGCCCGTGTTCTGATCCTTGAAACGGCGCCAAAACCTTATCGCGGCGGAAACTCACGCCATACGCGCAATTTTCGCTGCATGCATTCGGGCCCGTTGGGTCCGCTCGTCGAGGCGTATAGCGAAGACGAATACCTCTCGGATCTGCTGAAAGTCACCGGTGGAAAAACCGATGAACATCTTGCCCGGTTGGCGATCCGCACGTCGGAAGAATGCCTTCCCTGGATGCAAGAACACGGGGTCCGGTTTCAGCCGTCGCTTTCCGGCACATTGTCATTGGCACAGACCAATGCGTTTTTCATGGGGGGCGGCAAATCTCTGGTGAATGCCTATTACCGCACGGCGGCAGGTTTGGGTGTAGATGTGCTGTACGAAGCCGCCGTCACGCATTTGGAACTGAATGGTGATCGGATCGAGTGGGTCGACTATAGCTATGAAGGCCAGTCTCATCGCATCGCGCCCAAGGCGGTCATCGTTGCCTCCGGCGGCTTTCAGGCCGACACGGATTGGCTCACCCGAGCCTGGGGTGAACCTGCCAAGAACTTCCTGATCCGGGGAACGCCTTACAACCGAGGCGTTGTCCTGTCTGATCTGCTGGACCAAGGAGTAGAAAGCGTTGGCGACCCGACCCAATGCCACGCCGTTGCCATCGACGGGCGCGCGCCGAAATTCGACGGCGGCATCGTCACCCGTCTGGACTGCGTTCCGTTTTCCATCGTCGTGAACAAACATGCCGAGCGGTTCTATGACGAGGGCGAAGACGTCTGGCCCAAACGCTACGCGATCTGGGGCCGTTTGGTGGCGGCGCAGCCGGATCAGGTGGGATATGCCATCATCGACGCCAAATCGCTGAACCTGTTCATGCCGTCCGTGTTCCCTCCGCTAAAGGCGGACACGTTGGACGAATTGGCCGGGATGATGGACCTGCCCGCGGAGAAACTGAAAGCAACCGTCAGCGCATTCAACGCCGCCTGCGGTGACACCAGCGGGTTTCATCCGACCGAACTGGACGGGGTGGCGACCTCGGGCCTGATCCCGCCCAAGACCAACTGGGCGCGCCCAATTACCGAACCGCCGTTTTACGGCTACTCGATGCGGACCGGCGTGACCTTTACCTATCTTGGGTTGAAGGTTGACGAGACAGCCCGGTGCTCGACCCCAAGCGGCAAGATCAAAAACCTTTGGGCGGCCGGGGAAACGATGGCCGGGTCCATCCTTGGGCAAGGCTATCTGGCGGGCTTTGGCATGACCATCGGAACTGTCTTTGGACGCATCGCAGGACGAGAGGCCGCCGCTTATGCAAACTGATCTTATTCAGGAAGCCCGCCGCCAGGCCGAGATCTGCAACGCCTGCCGCTATTGCGAGGGTTATTGCTCGGTCTTCCCGTCGCTGCACGCAGCGCGCGCGTTCTCGGATGGGGACATCACGCAATTGGCCAACCTGTGCCACAACTGCCGGGGCTGTTACTACGCCTGTCAGTACACCGCCCCGCACGCGTTTGACCTGAACCTGCCCAAGGCGCTGGCTGAAGTGCGGCGCGACAGTTGGGAAAGCTTCGCCTGGCCGCAGCCGCTGGCACGCCGGTTCCACACCCATGGCGGAGCCATCGCCCTGGCGTTGGTGGTCGGATTTGCCCTGTTGTTCTGGGCGACCCGCGCCATCGGTTCCAGTGGAGGCGAAGGGTTTTATGCCGTCCTGTCCCACAACGCGATGGTCGCGATCTTTGCGCCTGCATTCCTGCTTCCTCTGTTCAGTATCGCCTTCAGCCTGAGGCGCTATTGGGCAGAGGTTGGTGGCAAACCGATCCAGATGTCTGATCTGACGGTTGCGCTCAAACGCGCGGGCAAGATGCAGGATCTGGCCGCAGGCCATGGCGAGGGTTGTAACTTCGAGGACGAAGACCGGTTCAGTCAGGGCCGACGTCACATCCACCACGCTGTTATGTATGGTTTTCTGCTGTGCTTTGCGTCGACCTCGGTGGCGACGATCATGCACTATGTCTTCGGAATGTACGCGCCTTACGGGTTCTGGTCGTTGCCGAAACTGTTCGGGATTTCCGGGGGGCTTCTGCTGACGGTGGGGTGCGGTGCGATGGCGCTGCTCAAGCTAAAGTCAGACCGAGACCTCGGCGATCCGTCGGCCTGGGGCGGGGATATCGGCTTCATCCTGTTGCTCGGGTTTGTGGGGCTCAGCGGGCCGGTTCTTTACGCCCTCGGTTCAACACCTCTGATGCCCGCACTGCTGGCCATCCACCTCGGATCGGTCCTGACCTTCTTCCTGCTGACGCCCTACACAAAAATGGCACACGGCTTCTATCGGCTTGCGGCGCTGGTCCGAGACGCACAACGAAAAAGAGATGCGTCCATGGTCCGTTAACAGCCCGTCGCGTCTGAGTGAGCAGAAAGAACATGCAATAGGATCAAATATGATTGTGAAGAACTCTGCGTTGCGGCACTTCGAGTGGCGGTCAACGTCCGGAATGGGCCGTCCATTGTAGGACCAACGGCAGCGACGCACGCTTCGCACGTATTTGGGCCGACCGCAGCAATTTGCACTCTGGGCTCGCCGCCGCCATTCTCTGCGGTTCGCACCGAATGGCGGTCAGAGCCCACAGCTGCCGTCGACCGAGCTTTGGTCTTTCGCATGTGCGGCACGTAGCCTACCGCACATTCCGGACGTTTAGAACTAGGCGGCAAATGGTAGGTGAGCGGACATTTCCGCCGGTCGCAGATGCGGCAAAATCGGCCTCCGCGCGACGGCCGAATTTCGTAGCTGATCGCCGCACCACAGCGCGATTTCCGGAAAGCGGCCGTTCAAAATAGTCAAAATGGCCGAAATCCAAACCGGACCTTCTCCGCGTCGATTTCGAGCGTCTCATATGCGGATGGGGTGGATGGCGTCTGCAGCCAACCGTCGCGCTTTGCGGCAAACTGCAGAAGACATCTTCTGCAAGGAAAGGAGCCCCACCATGGAAGTCACGACAATAGGATTGGATCTCGGTAAAGACGTCTTTCAGGTCCACGGGATCGCTGATGACGGTACGGTTGTCTTCAATCGTTCGATCCGCCGCAGACAATTGCTGAAGTTCTTTGAGACCCTGCCGAGCTGCCTCGTCGGAATTGAGGCGTGTGGGTCGGCACATCACTGGGCGCGTGAGCTGACTGAAATCGGCCATGACGTGCGCCTCATGCCGGCGACTTACGTAAAGCCCTACGTGAAGCGTGGAAAGACGGATGCGGTTGATGCCGAGGCAATCTGCGAGGCCGTCACGCGACCGACCATGCGGTTCGTCGCTGTGAAATCGAAGGAACAACAAGCCCTTCTTACAATGCATCGCGTGCGCCAGCTTGTCGTGCGCCAGAAAACCCAGATGCTGAACGTGATCCGGGGTCTTCTTCGAGAGTTTGGTCATGTGATCGGGAACGGGCCGGTGGCGGCGATGCGCTTCGTCAAAGGGTTCAAAACCAACGATTGCCCGGACATGCCAGACGTTGCGAAGAGCATGCTCAAAACCCTCTGCGAGCAGGTTGTTGCACTCGACGAGCGCGTGGTGTTCTACGACAAACTGATCGAGTATCATTCGCGGATCGATGAACGGGCCAAGCGGATCAGAACCGTCCCTAGTGTTGGTCCAATCACCGCCTCTGCCATCGTCGCCACCATCGGCGACGGCAAACAGTTCAAGAACGGGCGCGAGTTTGCTGCTTGGCTTGGTCTCACCCCATTGAACAGATCGAGTGGTGGCAAGGAACGCCTCGGCCGGATTAGCAAGAAGGGTGACCGTTACATAAGAAGGCTTCTGGTGATCGGTATGACCTCACAAGTACAGCGCGCCCGCGGCTATCCAGAACGCGTGCATCCTTGGATCATGCAACTCCTCGAGCGCAAACCCGTCCGACTTGCCACGATCGCGATGGCAAACAAAGCCGCACGGATCATCTGGGCGATCCTCACCAAAGAAACATACTACCGGCAATCAGCGGCATAACCGGAGGCACTGAACAAAAAAGAATTGCAAGACGAATGCCATGATAGCACGTGCGGTCATCCGAGAACCCGGAAAACCCGAGCTTCGTCCTGAACTCTCAGGTTCGCTTTGCCGATTGGGACCAGGTTCACGGAACCCATCAAGGCCAGCGGCTCAAGCAAATGCCGCAATCAAAGGCCGGACACAGGACTGTACTGACCAGCCGCGCAATCAGAGCATTTTGTCCTTGCAAAGCAGACGCCATCCACACAGGACTTAGCAGCCTGATGCAGATGCGGCGAACTTCGCGATCGAACTCGCATCCCGTCGCGGAGAACACCTCGACGCCGTCGCCCGGGAGCTCAACGAGCGGCCGAGAATAACCTTGAATTACTTCTCACTCGCGGAGAAGTTCGAGGAGCGTGTTGCGGCCATCGGTTGAACCGGCAGCGCAAACCGGACATTCACGACCATGCATTGCTAACTCCGAAATATACAACAAAACTGCCAGTTGCAGAGATTGCATCGATTTTGGCAACCCACCAATTAATGCCGTCGGCTAATTTATTAACGTCGCACTACAACTTCTCCAAACTGATCCAACGAGGACCTCATCTTCCAAGTTTTCTTTTGGCTCAAGGGAGCAGGGAACGAGTCACTGATTTCGCCGATATTCGTTCGGTGTGACACCAGTCCACCTTTTGAACGCTCTGGAAAAACTTGTTGCACCGGAGAAACCAAGCAACTCGGCGATCTCCTCGTTCGGTGCGGATCTATCGCTGTCAATGATTTCTAGGGCCCTCTCTCTACGCCCCTTGTCGCGGATCTCTTGGAACGAGGTGCCCAATTCAGACATCGTGCGCTGTAGGCTCTTTGGATGGACGCCGAGGTTACGCGCGAGTTCCTCGAGGCCGAAGGTTCGCTCACCAATCTTTTGGAAGCAGACCTTTTCGACCCATTTCAGGATCGCATCGCGCGGGGAAGTATCGCGGAACTCTCCACGCGAGGTGGGCGGGATTTTCCAGTTCAGGGCTAGTGGCCGTTGCAGCCACTCAGAGGGAAACCCGATCTGAACACTGTTGCACTTTCGTTTCAAGAAAGAAGACTTCGGAAGCAGATCCAGCGGAATACCTGCGTTTTCCTGCGCCGTAACTGTTATGCGAGACGGATTGAAATCGTCTTCGGTCACTAACCGCAGGAGGGTCAACCACAGGCTCGCAGTGGCGGCATCTGCCTGAACGACGGGTGCTGCCGGTAAGAAAGTCCTCTCAGCTCGGATCACGGTGACATTTGCATTGATTTGGAGGGAGTATCGAACGTTGTTGATCTGCCGGTCGAGTTCGAGAATAGCCAGCGGTAGGAACTCTGCGAGGGTGTGGGATATCGCATAGCTCTCCCGGACAAAGACGGGGCCCGCCTCGACGAATGTCTCAGCTGCGCGCGCCGAGAAATACGGGTCGTTGAGCACATCGGCCATTTTCTCGACGGCCTTGTAGAGTGCATTGCCGGTGATCATCGCAGCCGGGTCGGTGAGATCGACCTGGTCAAGCCCAGCCGCCTTGAGAACAGGGCCAGCCTTGCCGCCGCGCTTCTCGAACAGATCAAGGAAGGGGCGAAGCTGCAGAGCGCGGTTGAACGCGATTCGCTCAGAGACCATTTGTCTGTCGTCCGTTGTTAGTTCTACACGACGATGTACATGCCGTTCACTACGAATACTCCCAGAACGCACTTTCAAGGACAAGTTTCTACACTACCTGTCGCGTGAGGGCATACAGTTTTGTTTTGATTAGCGTTTAGTATCCTTTTTGCGAAAGACCACGTTTCCAGAAGGTGGTCGAAGGTAAAGGTACATCGCCTATGAAACCAGAAAGAACTTTGTCCGCAATCGGCACCTTGGCGGTTTTGGTCGCGACCGCAACGACAGCGTTTGCCAACGATATCGTGATCTTAAATGGGCGCGTGATCGACCCGGAGACGGGCCTCGATGCGATCCGCAACGTTGGCGTGGAGGACGGCCGTATCTCGGCGATCAGCGAGTTCTCGCTTGAAGGTGACACGGTGATCGATGCTAAGGGGCACGTCGTCTCGCCGGGGTTCATCGACCTGCACGCTCACGGGCAGAGTATTGGTGACTATCGGATGCAGGCGATGCAGGGGGTGACAACGGCGCTAGAGCTAGAATCTGGCGTTTTGCCCATCGCCGACTGGTATGACAGTCAGGCTGCCAAAAACCTGCCAATCAATTACGGTGCGGCGGCGGGCTGGACCTATGGCCGGATCGCCACCTTCGACAACACCGACCCGCTGGCAACCGTTGAGTTCTTCCAAGCGGCCCAGGCCGAAAACGACTGGAAGATGGACATCGCCGACCAAGATCAGTCCGAGCGGATTCTGTCGCTGGTCGAACAGGGACTCAAGGAGGGGGGCCTTGGTATTGGGGTAAACGCGGGCTACGCGCCGGGATACGGGCAAAAGGAGTATTTTGCGCTGGCCGAACTGGCCAACGAATACGGCGTGGCGACCTTCACCCATGTTCGTTACGCCAGCAACATCGAGCCGCAGAGTTCATTCGAGGCGCTCAAGGAATTGATCTCGAACGCCGCCATCACCGGCGCGCACATGCACATCTGCCATATCAACAGCACGTCGATGGCTGATATCGAGGCCACACTCGCCCTTGTCGAAGAGGCGATGGACAAGGGTATCAACATCACCGTGGAAGCCTATCCCTACGGCGCGGCGAGCACCGTCGTCGGCGCGGCCATGTTTACTGGGCCCGACTGGCGGGACCGGATGCAATCGACAGCCGAGAATTTTCAGCTCGGCCAGGATCGCATGACCGAAGACCAACTCGACGACTATCAGGAGAACAAGCCGGGCACTTTCATCACCTGGCACTTCCTCGATGAGAGCAAGGCAGAAGATTTGGCTAAGCTCGACCTGTCGGTGACTCATCCTGCGACGCTGATCGCCTCGGACGCAACTTTCTGGTCGTACTTCGACGACAAGGGGAACATTCAGACTTACACCGGCGATGAATGGCCACTTCCTGACAACGTGTTCGCCCATCCGCGATCTGCCGGAACCTTTTCGAAGGTCCTGCGCAGCTATGTACGCGAGCGTGGTGTGCTTTCGATGAGCGAGGCGATCCGCAAGATGTCGCTGATGCCAGCGCAGACGCTGGAAGACTTCGTGCCGCAGATGCGCCGCAAGGGACGTCTGCAGGTGGGCATGGATGCCGACATCGTGGTGTTCGACCCTGAGACGGTCTCTGACAGAGCCAACTACGAGAACGCGAACCAGCCTGCCGTGGGCGTGCAGACCGTGCTGGTAAACGGCGGATTCGTTGTCCAGGATGGCGCGCTTGTCCTCGACGCGCCGCATGGCCAGCCGATCCGCAGGACGCAGACGCAGTAAACACCGGGCCTCCAACAAAATTTGAAAGGAGCACCTTGCTCATGAAGCCGCTCTCGACCCTCGCGATAACCACGCTCGCATCTGCGTTCTTCTGTGTCGGCATCGCTCAGGCGCAGGATTACGATCTCGTCATCTCGAACGGCCGGGTCATGGATCCGGAGACGCTATACGACAGCATCGCAAATGTCGGCATTTCGGACGGCCGTATCGTGGCGATCTCCAAGGAGGCGCTGAGCGGTGCCGAGGAAATCGATGCAACAGGTCACATCGTGGCGCCTGGATTCATTGACACCCATTTCCACTGGCAACAACCGATGGGCTATGCGCTTGGCCTGCGTGACGGACTGACTTCGAGCATGGACCTCGAGGAGGGCTGCGCAGGAACATTCATCGCGCGGTGGTATGAGGAACGCGAAGGCAAGAACCAGGCGAATTTCGGGTGCGCCTCCAGCCACGAACAAGCCCGCGCCATCGTGCTCGACGGTTTCGACGACGAGGAAACCCTTCTGCTGGGGCCGGCGGCGGCGCTTACCTCCCGCAAGGGATCGGGTTGGAGTTTGGACAAGGCGGATTACGACACTGGTAACAAGATTCTGCAGATCATCGACGAAGGCCTTCAGGCTGGCGCGCTCGGTATCGGATCGACATTGGGATACATGCGCGATGGTGTCACCACGCGTGAGTTGTTCGAGGTGCAGAAGATTGGCGCGCGATATGGTCGCCAGACTGCCGTTCATACGCGTTTCACACCCGATGGCGACGTGTTGGAAAACGTCGGTGCGCAAGAAGTCATTGCCAATGCATTGGCTCTGAACGCGCCCGCAATACTGCAGCACTTCAACAATCCCGGCTGGCGACTCACGCATGAACTCATCGCCCGGCTTCAGGAGAACGGACATAATATCTGGGGAGAGATCTACCCCTATTCCGCCGGATCGACCACGGTGAACGCAGTCTTCCTCAAACCCGAAAACTGGGTTGAAAGACAGGGGCATCGCTACGAAGACACGATGCAGGATCCGATTACAGGTGATTTCTATACGCAGGAAAAATACGATCAGGTCCTGAAGGATAATCCGACCCAAGAAATTCTGTTGTTCAAGACTCCGCCAGAGGACTCAGTCAAATGGTTGACTCTCAGGGGGACAACAATGGCCAGCGATGCGATGTTCGCGGAGCCTCTTATGGCGCCTTGGAATACTCCATTTGAGAAGTTGGGAAACATGCATCCGCGCGGCGCCGGGGCGCGCGCTGCAACACTGCGCCTTGGGCGCGAAAACGACATCCCGATGATGCAGCTTTTGTCGATCCTCAGCTACAACGCGGCGCACCATCTGGGCCGTACGGGGCTGAAGGCCATGCAGGAGCGGGGCCGGGTTCAGGAGGGCATGATCGCCGATATCGTGGTGTTCGACCCCGAAACCGTTGCCGACAATGCGACCTATGATCAGGGATCAATCCCCTCGACCGGGTTCAAGGCGGTTATTGTGCATGGCGAGGTGACCGTGCGTGACGACGAACTGCTGGAGGTCTTTGCCGGCCAGCCGATCCGCTTCGAGCCGGAAGACAAACCGCGGTTCGAGTCGGTGTCGGAAGACGCTTGGAACCGGGAGTTTTCCACCGGCATGCCGGATGTGGCGCCGGGCGTTCCTCCGCAGGGAGGGAATTGAGCGATGCAGACATTGGCAGCCAAGCTGCGCACGCGACTGCTGCGGAGCCTCATCGCCGTCTTTCTGACAGCCACAGGCGCGTTCGCCGAGCAGGTCGCAATCTCGTTTCGCGACTTGCCGGACCCGGTTGCGCTGCAGTTCGACGACCCTTTTCGCGACATGGGGTTCGAGATGATGGGGGAACTTCGAACTTTTGTCCGTCTTGAGCAGCGGCTTGCGAACGGGGAGGTTCCGGAGGAGGCGCGACCGCGGCTCGAGGCGCGGCTTGAGACGGCACGCGGCGCGCTAAGGCTTGCCGGCCATGACATTGAGGGACTTTTGGCACAGCGATGGGTTGTAGCCAAGGCCCGCAAGCGTGCGTTCTTTTCAACCAATCCAAACCTCCACCAGGCGACGGTAACCATCACCGGATTTCTCATTCCAGCTGGCACAAACGAGGACGGTTTCACCGTCGGCTATCTTGTTCCGGAGGTGGGCATGTGTAGCCACATTCCTCCGCCACCTCCAAATCAGCTGATCCGGGTGACGTTCGACGCAGGCTCTCCCGCTAGGTCGCTCTACACCCCGGTGACAGTGACGGGGCTGCTTGCGCCTCAGGAGAGCAACGAAACCATCTTCGTCCTCGACGGCGAAGCGCGGATGGCGAGTATGTGGAACCTCGAAGCAACCCAAGTCACGCTGGCGGTGAATACGCCTCGAACCCCTTTGCGCACCGCGTCGCAGATCAGGAACGTCTCCCACTCCACGCCCACCGGGGAAGATCAACAAACCGGCAATAATTGAGGCTTCGAATTGATGATTTGGCTCTCAACCCCAATCAGGATGCTTGGTCATTACAAGTGCGCGCAGGACGCGTCACATAGCCTCAAAGAAACAGACGAGCGCACGCCACATCGGTTTGTACTTAGCATTTGTTTCGTGGTGTCAATTTTCCTCCTGGCTGCTGCTGGTTCGACCCATGCGAAAGATCGACCGACCACAGTCATCACATGGAACGACCTGGGTATGAGCCTCGAGGCCCAGAAAGACGATAAAGCGGATGATGGAACGTATGCGGGTCAGTCATCCTTGAGCGGCCCGCAAACGGTTCTGCCGCCGGACGACCTCTTCGATCCGCTTTCGTCTGACGGCATCGCGGTCCAAGACTGGGACGAAACGGCGTTTGAGGTCGCATCGGGCTTGCTGGAATCTCAGGTATCCATTGACGGGTATGTCTTGCCGCTGCGCCGGGAAAAAGGGCGCGTCGTTGAGTTTCTTCTGGTGCCGTGGATAGGAGCATGCATACACGCCCCTGCGCCTCCACCGAACCAGATCATTCATGTCGATTATCCCGAGGGGGTCGATTCCATTGGTATGTTCACGCCGGTACGGCTTGCGGGGCGCCTGACGCATCGGCCGGCAAGTCACACTCTGTTCCTTGTAGACGGTTCGCGCAGCATTCCGACGTCGTACGCGATGGAGCAGGTTGTGGTTGGCGGGACGCCAGGGGAAATCGTTGCAGCCGACTCGGCGTTCGGGGACCTTTCTTATTTGGCGCGCGCGCAGGCCAAGATCACCAATATCTTCACCACAGCGATGTCGGACATGGAGCAAGGCCGGTCTGCCGGCGGAGTCGGGCTCGCGCTGTTGATCGCGTTCGCCTACGGTACGCTGCACACGCTTGGCCCGGGACACGGCAAGGCCGTCGTCGTCTCCTACTTCATCGGAACCGGTGGCAGTCTCAGACGTGGCGTCGTCATGGGCGGCCGGATCGCCGTTATGCACGTGCTGTCGGCGGTAGTCGTCGTCTTCCTGCTCGACTTCGCCGTACGACAAGCGACGGGAGCGGCGCCCTCGGATTACAGGTTGATCCGGCTCGGAAGCTACGCGCTGATCATGGCAATAGGTGCGGTGATGTTGTGGCATGCCATCGCGAACATACGAGCAGCTCATGACGATCACCACGGCGGCCACGCCCACGCCGGATGTGCGGCCTGCTCCGCTGCAAACACCGAATCGCAAGGCGGCGGCTGGATTGCAGCCGCGGTAGGTGTGGTGCCTTGCACCGGCGCGCTTATCGTCATGCTGTTTGGCCTCGCGAACGACCTTGTGGTTCCCGCGGTCATGATGGTGATCGCGATTTCGGCGGGTATGGCGCTCGCCATGTCGGCCCTCGGCATAGCGGCGATCCTGGGTCGCAACTGGGCCGAGGCGCGCCTCGGGAGCACCCCCCAGAGACGCCTGAGATTTGAAGCCCGTTCACGGCTCGCAGGCGCGGCCTGCGTGCTAGCTATCGGGAGCACCTTATTCGCCATGACCTTGGCTCAGCCGCCAGGCGCGGATCGACCGCAGCAAACATCGGTCCTCGGGACGAGCTAAGCGAGCTCATAACATATAGTTGGCCTGCGAGGCGTTTGTCCCCTCAATTACCTGCAATTGGAGTTGATAAACTATGTCACAGGCACCTGATGAGCAGAGCATGCAAGGCGCATTTGACCCTCATTGCGTCTGTGTCGCGATGCGGCGTTATGTTTGGTGCCGATGGTTGCGATATACCCTGACGGTCGTCTGCGCGCTACTCGCCACCATATTTCCCGCGGAAGTCCGACCTGAAGGCCTAAGCCGTGATGGGTTTTCATCTCCAAAAAGCGTTCTCGGAACGCTGGCAGCCACGTCCGATCAGCAGGATCTGGGGGGGGTGCAGGCGTACCGGGACTGGAAAAATGGGTTTGAGAACCGCGTGGGGCTGACATTCGGTCTCGAGGAGATGGCCCAGTATCTCGGTACCGACTCAGACCTGACGCCGTCCGATGCGGCAAGCAACGTGTTTCGGTTATTCGGCACTTGGACAGCGTCCGGACGCGGCACTCCCTACGCTGGCGCTTTGGTCTTCAAGATCGAGAATCGGAGCGCCTTCGGAAGCCATCTCTCGCCCCAGGCGCTCGGGCCATCCCTAGGATATGCGGGGCTTTTTTCGTCGACCTTTAGCGATGCGGGGTGGTTGTTGACCAACCTCTACTGGCGTCAAGTGTTTGCCGATGGTCGGGGCAGCTTCGTCATCGGTCAGGTTGATGTCACCGACTACATTGACGTCAACAACCTCGCCAACCCATGGACTGCCTTCACAAACCTCGCCTTTGAGCAACTACCAACTGTTCCAGCGCCCTCTCAGGGATTGGGAGCCGCGCTGCAGTGGAGACTAAGCGACAGTTGGGCGATCCTCGCTGGCTTTGCAGATGCCAACGCAGACCCGGCAGACCCGGTCGGTAGCGCCAGAACTCTTTTCGACACCGGCGAGACCTTCAAACACTTCGGCATAGGTTGGGCGCCTGATTGGGACAATCGATACGACCAGTCAGTTCAGCTGACTTTCTGGCAGATTGATCAGAGAATGCAGGCTGGTGTGCCCGGCGGTTACGGCGTTTCTTTTCTGGCGAGCGGTCGCCAGGACGCGTGGAGGCCGTTCTTCCGTGCAGGCTATGCCAAAGATGGCGGAACGCTTCTCGACCGATCGATCAGCGTTGGAACCGGGTACGACGCCCGCGACGGCAAGGATCTTGCTGGAGTCGGGGTGAACTGGGGACGGGCACCTGGTAACTCACGAAACCAGTTCACAATGGAGGCATTCTACCGGTGGGACGTGACGGATTTCTTCCAGATCACACCAAGTGTGCAGCTTGTTACCAACCCTGCGAACGACCCCACGACCGAAAACATGGTGGTTCTCGGGTTGCGCGTGCGTGCCCACTTCTGATTCGCAAAACGAGACAGGGATGCCGCGCCCAAAACGGAGGGAGCCGGATATATGGCTGTACCGATGACACTTGATGCAGCCGCAGTTCGAGGCTGTTCTTACTACAGGGCATTTTGCTCGTTCTCGCCTGCGTTCTCGCTCTCATTTACCCTCTGACGACCAACGTCGCGCTTGCGGTATTTCTCGGGTGGAAGCTGCTCTTCAGCAGCATCGTTCAAGCCGTTACACTGATAGGTAGAAGCAAGACTCCGGATTTCTGGCTGCAACTGATTTCGGCCGCGATGTCGGCGATCGTGGGCTTTGTCCTCCTGCGCAATCCTGCTTGCCGCGATTGTCGGAAACGCTATGTCAGGAGAACGCCGGAAGCCTCCTCCAATCATAGGGCCATAACTGAAGTTCGGTCCAAATTCGGGTGATGTGAGCACAAGGACGAATGGCAGTTTCGTCCGCGATCTATTGGTTCGAGTAACAAATTTCGTCGCGCTCTGATCGAATGGCCGGTTTTCTTCCCGCGTTGCGACAACTAAAGCTCAGCAACCGCAGAATAATCCGCGCTGCGTGCGCACGCAGCAGGATTTGGACACTTCTCCTATGGGATCACTGCCGACCTCGGAGCAAACGCAGCATCTGATCGCCCGGCTGGCTGGCTCCGATGAGGACGGCCCAAACCGGATGAGGTGGGTGGCTCCTGCTCCACCGGCATCGAATGTGCCAAAGTGCAGTTGTCAAAGACTGCTAGGAAAGGAGCCACCCAATGACAGTAAAGACCGTCGGCCTCGATCTGGCCAAGGATGTTTTTCAAGTACACGGCATTTCGGAGAGCGGCCGCGTCATCTTCAACAAGGCGATCAAACGCGCGAAGCTGCTGGCGTTTTTTGAGACACTGCCACCGTGCACGGTTGGCATGGAAGCCTGCGGTTCATCCCATCATTGGGGTCGTCAGCTGCGCAAGCTCGGGCATGATGTGAAGCTCATGCCTGCCGGATATGTCAAACCATATGTTAAGCGCGGAAAAAACGATGCTGTCGACGCAGAAGCGATTTGCGAGGCGGTCCGCCGTCCGACAATGCGTTTCGTAGATTTCAAGACGGAAGACCAGCAGGCCATATTATCCATTCACAGAACGCGCGACCTGGCCGTCCGACAGCGCACACAGTTGGCCAACATGATCCGCAGCCTATTGCGCGAGTTTGGGCAAATATTGCCCATCGGGATCGAAGCGGTGACGGCTTTTGCGAAGCGCCATCTGAGCGGCGATCATCCCGACATGCCTGAAATCGCGAACGGCATGCTTGGCATACAGTGCTATCAGTTCATCGGCCTGAATGAACGCATCGACGGCTATTCGAAGATGATCGAGCAACATGCATTGCTGGGTGCAGATGCACGCCGATTGATGCGCATGCCTGGCATCGGGCCGATCACAGCGTCAGCAATTGTCGCCACAATCGGTGACGCGCATCAGTTTCGGACAGGAAGAGATCTGGCCGCATGGCTGGGCCTCACCCCGCTCAACAAGTCGAGCGGCGGCAAGGAGAAGCTGGGCAAGATCACAAAGCAAGGCGATCGTTACATTCGCAAACTTTTGGTCGTGAGCATGACATCGCGCGCGGTCATGGCGAAACGCTCACCCGAGAAGGTCGATCTCTGGACTGCCAAGATCATCGCTGACAAGCCGTTCCGGCTGGCAACAGTCGCCATGGCAAACAAGGCAGCGCGGGCCATCTGGGCGATGCTCACGAAGAAACAGGAATACCGGCAGCCGGCGTTCTAACCACACCGACTGCCCACGAGATGCAAGACGTTGAAGTGATGATGCGGAAGTAAGTCAACCAAGAGCAAGGACACTCCGGGAATGGCAGCGGCCCTCTTCCGAGGCCGATAAGCCGATTGGAACCTCGCTCGCGGAATTCATCAGGGCCAGCGGAACACCACCGCACGAACAGGCCGGACAGACGACAGTACTGACGAAATCGACCGCAGAAATCGCCAAAAAATTCTTGCAATGCAGGAGCCACCCACAGATGCCGTTGGCCGCCTGTTGGTGATGCTGCGACGCATCCCGTCGAATCTGCCATTCGCTGCGAGAGAGAAAACTTGGACGCTAAGAACGCACATACTTCAGCGTTATTGCAATTTGACATTATCTCACGTGCTTCGTTGAGAATAACTAACCAACAAAAAAGTTCAGACACACAACAACGATGACCGCGCCGCGACGGAGCTGTTGATATTTGCTCGAACACGGATGAGCATTGACACAAGAAACTGGGCGCGTCTGAACGCGCCCAGTTTCGTCAAGTCGCGACGTGAGATACCTCTTTGTCCGGTGAGTATATGTCCAAGATGTTCCAATGTCCGGTCGTTGGTGTTGGGTTGTTGATCATTGGGACATCAAGAACGGTTGGTTTGCCGCTGGCGATTGCCGCTTCCAATGCGGGCAACAATTCATCAGCAGCACTGAGCCTGTGCCCTTCTGCACCATAAGCTCTTGCAATATCTGCATAACCCGGTCCGTTTGCTGGAGCTGCGGCTGATCCAGGGAACGTGGTCCCGTATGTCAGACCGTAATGCGCCTTTTGAAGGCCCGCGATAGTGCCGAAGGCGTTGTTGTTCATAACCAGCCAGATGATGCCCAGATCAAGCTCGACCGCGGTTGCCAGCATCGACGGGTTCTGACCGAACCCCCCATCGCCGACAAGACTTATCACCACACGGTCAGGGGCTGCCAGTTTTGCGCCGATCGCTCCCGGAGGGCCAAAGCCCATCGTCGCGAATCCACCCGGGGTCAGGATTGAACCGGGTGCCAGGATATCGAATTGTTGTCCGACGCCGTTCTTGTTCCATCCCACGTCCGTAGTGATAATGGCATCCTCGGGCAGTGCCTTGCGGGTATCTGCCAAAATACGTTCGGGCATCATCGGAAAGGACGACGAGGTCGCCATGTCCACGTTGCGCGCTTTGAAGTTCGTTCGGAAGTCGGTGATCTTCTGTTCCAGCGCGGGGCGTTTGAAGCCCTCAGGATACATCTCGCGGGCAACCCGGTTGACGACTCGCAAAGCGGCCTTGGCGTCAGCAACGACTCCGATCTCGGTGGGATAGTTCCGTCCAATCTCTTGCGGTTCGATGTCGATATGAATGACCTTGGAACCGGGGATGTTAAACGTGTAGCCGGGATACCAGCTGGAGCAATCGGCCTCTTTGAACCGAGTGCCGACGGCAAAGATGTAATCCGCAATCAGGCAGGACTGGTTGACCAGCTCGGTGCCCCAAAACCCGGTCATGCCCAACACCAGCGGATGGTCGTCCCGCAATGCGCCCTTGCCCATCAGGGAATGCGCGACCGGCAGGCCCATATGTTCAACGAAGTCGCGCAACTCCTCGCTGGCCTGAGCCAGAAGGATACCACCGCCGACATAAGCGACCGGGTTTTCGGCCCTTGCCAAGGCTTCGACAATCTCGCGTGCCGTTTCATCGTCAATCGACGGTTTCTTGAGCGCGCGCGTGTTGTCGAGAATACGGTCGAAGCTGTCTGAGGGGATGACTTCCGAGAAGATGTCCATCGGCACGTTGACCAGCACCGGGCCGGGCTGTCCGCTTTCGGCCAGATGAAACGCCTTTTCCAGGATCTCGGCCATCAGGTCAGCCCGATCTACCCGCCATGCACGTTTGACAAAGGGGCGATAGATTTCCCACTGGGCGGCGTCCGCGTGCAGGTTCACCTCTTGATGCGGATGTTTGCCGTAGTAATGCGTGGGAATATCGCCTGCGATCACCACCATCGGGATACAGTCCAGTGCCGCGTTGGCGACCCCGGTGGCGCAATTGGTAAGCCCCGGGGAGAGATGGGACAACACCACCGAGGCCTTGCCCGTCACGCGGGCATAAGCGTCCGCCGCGTGACTGGCGATTTGTTCGTGCCGCACGGTAACGAAATCAATCGGGCTTTCGGCCAGAGCGGCCAGAACCGCGATATTCGTATGGCCACAAAGCCCGAACACATGCTTGACCTCACGGCGTTCGAGAAAGTCTACGATGTGCTCGGCAACGGTTTTGCCGTCCAGTTTCGCTCCGTCCATCACGCGACCTCCTGTCCGTAGAACTCACCGAACAGGTCCGGCTCCGAGGGGCGATCCTCGGGGATCGGACGGCTGACCCAGGTGTAGTTCATCATGTGTTTCATGGTGACATTTTCATTCGTGATGTTTCCGCCCCAGATGCCGCAACCAAGGCTGCTGGTCATTGGCATGCCATTGGTCCAGGCACCCGCGTTGGCCTTGGACTGAGGCTGTCGCACCATCATACGGCTGACCGGAGCCAGGCGCGCCAACCGATCGATGTGATCGTCATTGTGGCTGTAGATGCCGCAGGAATGGCCCTTGCCCCCGGTGTTGTAAATCTGGCTAACCGTTTCCAGCGCGTCATCGAATGTGTCGAAGTGATATAGCGCCATCAGCGTTGTCAGTTTTTCCTTCGAAAACTTGTGCTGCGGCCCGATTTGCCCCTGATTTTCAACCATCAGGAATTTGCGATCTTCTGGGATCGAGAACCCGGCGACCTTGGCCGTTTGCTGAGGCGGACAGGCGATGGTCGGAAACGTGCGGTTGCCCTTTTCGTCCCACATGGCCTCTTCGAGCATGGCCTTCTCTTCGTCCGAACACAGGTATCCACCTTCGGCCTCAAGCGCCTTGACCATATCGTCGTAAACCGAGCGCTGGATGATGATGTTACCGTCGGCCGAACAACCCGAACCAAAGTCAGACGTCTTGGAAATTCGGGTGTTCTGAGCGGCGATGTCCAAGTCGGCTGTCTCATCGATGACGATGGATGAATTGCCCGCGCCGACACCATAGGCTGGACGCCCTGAACTGTACGCTGCTTTGACCATGGGCTTGCCTCCCGTCGCCAAAGTCAGGTCGCAGATCTCCATCAGATGTTGCGTCAATGGTATCGACGGTTTGCGAATGGACTGAAACAAGTCCTCGGGAGCACCGGCAGCACGACAAGCTGCACGCATGACTTCGACCATTTCAAAGGTCGTGTGAGCGGTTCGCGGGTGCGGGCTGAAGATGACCGCATTCCGGGCATTTGCGGCGGACACGCCGGTCACTGGCGGTGTCATTGCTGGATTGGTCATGGGGATCAGAGACGCGATCACACCGGCAGGTTTGGCGTATTTCACGAGCCCCTTTTCTTCGTCGACTTCGACGATCCCCGTCGAGGGCGTGCGCAAGACATCACGCAGTACCATGTGGATTTTGAACCGTTTCGCTGGACGCCCTTCGCGATCTCCGATGCCGCTTTCGTCCACGCCTTGCTGGGCCAGGCGCGTGAAAGTTTTCTCGTTCCCCGCATACCACGCGATTGCTTGGGACAGGCGGTTCAGCCTGTCCTGATCCCAATCCTCAATCTCGGCCATGGCGGCGCGGGCGCGTTCCAGCATATCGGCCGCCATGTTGCGATCGTTTTCAGTGAGCTCTTTGCCCATGGTGATCCTCTTGGTGTTTTGGAATTGCTGCATCGTGCATACGACGCTGTGACCGCGCCTCGCCGAATGTTCGCTTGGCGTGGCTGAGACAGCGACGCGCGTGTTCTTCATATCCCAACTCGGCCACGCGGCTTTGGTTGGGCAGTTCGATGGAATAGTCGACGGGTGGCATCCGTTCGATGATGCCGGTGAAATCGATCCATCCCTCACCGGGATATAGCCGCGCATCGCGGGCCAGTTGGATCATGCCCTCACGCGTATCGGCGATGCCGGGCAGGCAATCAGAGATATGCAGGAAGTGAAACAGGTCCGAGGGAACGTGCAACAGCTCACCAAGATCTACGCGGCTGAGGTGCAGGTAGAGCGTATCAACCAGAATACCGCCGTTGGGCTGATCAGAGGCGCGGACAATGTCCAGTGCTTCATCCAGCGTGCGCAAGCGGGAGAAGCTCGGAAACTCCAAGTCCACCGTTAACCCGTAGGGCGCTGCCAGTTCGCAGGTTTCGGAATAGACGTCGATCAGAAAGTCACGATCATCGCGGGCGTTGGTCCATGCGCTCATGATCATGCGTTTGGCGCCGAGTTCCCCTCCGATCTCCAACGAGGGCTCAAAACTGCGCGGATCGACATCTTCCGTGATGCGCGCAAGCTCGACATCGAGGACTTTCACCCCGGTGGTAGAGAGAGCCGTTTTGGTGGCCTGCACCTGCGCCTTGTCGATTGGAGACTGAGTAAATTCACCGGGCACGTGCATCGGAATGAACCGCGGGCTGACGGCATCGTAACCGGCCCGGGCGGCGATATAAACCAACTCGGGCGGCGTGCAGCCGATCAGCGTCAGATGCGCCAAGGAATAAAGAGAGGGGCTTGCGCCAGCCTCATCGGGTTTCACCATGAACGACAGCTCCACGTGTCTGCGAATCTCAAATTCATCACACGTAGTAAAAAATATCTGATATTTTTTAAAATATCAACTCTGAATACTGCTCTGAAAATAGAAACGCCCGGGCGATGCCACGGGCGTTTTCCAACTGCTCGGATTTATGTTTTAAACTGTGACCCAATCACCGCCGGATTGGTGTGACCGGACCGAGGCACCAATGAAACGCACGCCGTCTGCACCTTGATCGACACTGGGATAAGTAAGCCAATCAGCCGGAACCGGGACACCATCCCGGCGGGCAGCCACCCCCATGGCAAATTCCGTATATAAGTTGGCCCAGGCTTCGATAATCCCCTCCGGAAAACCCCGTGCGGTACGGATCAGTCGTTCTGCACCGGGGCCGATGCCATGCCCGTGACCTCGGCTGATAATACGATCCGGTTCACCAAACCGATTGAACTTCAGCTGCTCGGACTTCTCCAAATCCCACTCGAGACCTCCTTCGCTCCCGAATATGCGCAACCGCAACCCGCCCCGGTTTCCGGGGGCAAGGCGCGTTGCCATCAGGGTTCCCGGAACCTCGTTTTGATAGCTGGTGAACATGAATACCGTGTCTTCCAAAGGCTTTGACGCGCCGCAGACGTGGAACTCGGCCCGCAGGTCGGTCATCGGCAGGCCCGAGACAAAACTGGCGAGATGCGCGGCATGGGTGCCGATATCGACGACACAACTGGTCGGGCCTGAAATCTTGGGATCCAGCCGCCACTTTACATGAGGCGCATCGGCCACATCTTCGGGCGTCATCCAGTCTTGCATGAACTCAACATGGATCTGGTTGATCTTGCCGATACCGCCATCGGCCACGATCTGTTTCGCCTGCCGGATTACCGGAAAGCACGACATCGCATAGCCGACGGCAAAGACCTGCCCGGTGCGCGCGGTGATCTCCTCAAGCCCCTCGGCCTCGGCGACTTCATTGGTCAGGGGCTTGTCGCACAGCACGTCAATGCCCGCCTCCAGAAATGCTTTGGCCGCGTCGAAATGAACGTGGTTCGGAGTGGTGATCATCACGGCATCCACGCCATCCGGACGCGCTGCCTCAGCCTGCGCCATCTCCTCGAACGACGCATAGCACCGGTCTGCCGGCAGAAACCACTCGGCCCCGCGCGCCTTGCTGCGCGCGGCGTCAGAACTGAGCGCACCTGCGGCGACCTCCCACCGGTCGGTCATCCGCGCGGCCGTTGTTTGCGTGACAGATATCCGCCCTCCGCCAACAACGCCCAGGCGCAAACGGCGCGACAACCGGGGGAAAGGACCGTCAAAATTCAGGTTTTCGGGCAGAAGTCTCTCAGCCATTCTGAACCTCCATTTCCGGGACCCGTGCGCCCTCGGGCAGGATTTCCACCGCCATGAAGATGCTGGGGGTAATCGTCTCGTATTGATGCCAGGGATAGTTGCCTTCGGTGTCATACATCGGCTTGTGCGTCGTGCCCGGGGCCATGAACTCTTCGAGATAAAGGGTTTCAACGTCCCGTTCCCGGCATTGCTGCATTTTGCCAAAGCCAACGATTTGCGTATGCACTTCGCGAAACCCCGGTACGGGGCAGAACGGATGATCCATGTGCAATCCGACATTCAGCGGAACCGAACCCGAGTGATACATGGTCAGCCCGACGTTACCGACGAAGACCTTTGGCGACATGTAATGGCTGACACCGCGCAAACGCTCCTCTTGCCGGACGTCAAAAGCAGACGGCCACGTGTTTTTCACCTTTGCAAACAGCTGGCCGTCATCGCCGTGGGCATCAAAGCCATGGACGATCACCGCGCGCTCCACACCGTGCAAAACGCTATTTTGTACAATCACGGACGAAAGTGGCGCAACGGCTTGATCCTCGATCAAGAGGCCCCGTTCGCCAAGGTTAAGAACGATTGCACGGCCCTCGACGGAAATCTGTTCATCAGTGATGTGCTGGACGTCAAAGAAAGGCAGCGCAAAGTCGAGTTTTTTAACCGGCATGAGCCAGCTCCTTCCGCTCATCTTGCAGGAAATTGACCGGCAGAGGCTTCGGTGCCTCGCACCGGCTTTCTATGGTCTGATAGGCTCCGAATTTCGGTGCCCGTTCAATCGCGTCCATGACCTCGAACACATGGTAGGCAAGCGCGCCACTGGCACGGGGCTGACGCCCTTCCTGTGTGGCCAGAGCAAGGTCCAAAAGGCCTAAGCCGCGGCTGTCTTCGTTGAACCCGTGTTTGTTCTCGACCACCGGCCAGTCTTCGCGACCTGTTGGACGGGGCTGATGTGACCAGCGCGAGGTTTCGCGCGTCTTCAGCCAAACATCGCCTTGAAAGATATTGGCACCATGCACCGGGTCAGGATCCGGAATGCTGATGGTTCCGTTTTCACCATAGATCTCGAAGCGCGGGGTTTCGCTGTCCCAGACGTCGAAACTCATTGTCATCGACCCGATGGCGCCGGATGAGAACTGCAACAGGCTAAGCGAATGCGTGTCGACCTCGACATCCATCCATTCCCCGTTTCGGGGACCATTCTCGATCATCCGCTTGTCGAATGTGCGTCGTGCCATTCCGGCGACCCGATCAACGGGACCAAGACAGCAGATCATGGCGGTCAGGTAGTAAGGCCCAAGGTCCAGCAATGGCCCACCACCCGCCTGATAGTAGAAATCCGGATTGGGATGATGGCGTTCCGTCCCGTGGGTTCCGACATGGGCAAATACCCCAGTTGGTTTCCCGATTGCGCCTTCGTCTATCAAGCGCCGAACGGTTTGCCAGCGACCGCCCAGAAACGTGTCGGGCGCGCAACCGACCAGCAGCCCCTTTTCGGCGGCCGCGTACAGAATCGCCTTGCCATCCGTCCGGTTCATGACCAGTGGTTTTTCCGAATAGACGTGCTTGCCCGCCTCCAAGGCGCGCAGGCTGATGTCGGCATGGGCTGCCGGGATCGTCAGGTTCAGAACGCAGTCAATCGTCGGGTCATCGAACACCTCATCCGGTGTGCAGGCCTTGGAGATGCCGTATTGATCCGCCTTGGCGCGGCTTTCCAAAGGATCGAGGCTGGCGCAGGCGACGACCTCGACGTTTGAGAAATTGGAGAGTGTTTTTAGATAAATATCGCTGATACGACCACAGCCGATAAGGCCGACCCGGAAGGATTTCGATGTCTCACGTGTCATCATTCCTGTCTTCGTAGTGGGGTAAGTAATTCGGGGGCATGGGCCCTTTGTTCCGACCGCCCTGACCCATCTGCTCCCACGCATGGGCAAGTATTCCGACCGAGCGGGACAGGCAGAACAGCCCTCGCGACAAGGGCGCAGGAAAGCCAAGTTCGCAGAAGATCACGGCTGTTGCACCATCGATATTCATGGCAATCGGCCGACCGCCGCGTTGACGACCGAGTTCGGACTGAACCTTTTCTCCGATATCGGCAAAGCGGCCAGAAACTGTACCTTCTGTCGCTGCATCACGAACAAGTTGCATCAGCCTGGGCGCGCGCGGGTCGACGGGCTTGTGAAAACGGTGGCCAAAGCCCGAGACGATCTTGCCGTACGTCTCGCGCCAGCTGTCCAGACCGTCCTGAACAGCATTAATCAGCGATGCCCCAGCATTCATGCGTTCCGAGATATCATAATACAGCTCGGCGCATTGCTCCCCTGCCCCGCCATGCACATCGCCCAGCATGTTCACCGCAGTCGCCATCGCATTATTGAGACCTACCCCGCAGGTGGCAGCCATGCGCGCCGCCGCGATTGAGGGGGCCTGTGGGCCGTGATCCACGCCTGCGACCAAAGCGGCTTCGAACAGACGCGCTTGTGCGTCGCTGGGCAGATCACCCCGCACCATCAGCCAGATCATTTGCGGAAAAGAAACGTTCCCGATCAGATCCTCTATTGCGTTGCCACGAAACGCGATCTTACCGGGTTTCATGTCAATGATGGATGTGCGCCACCATTGGCGGATTGCTTGTTCGTCGTTTGTCATACCGTTGCACCTCTAAACTCGCGCATGCGCTGCTGACGAAGTGAATCGAAAACGTTTTGAAGGCGACTGATTGAGGCGGTGCAGCCGGTGAAGATTTCAAAAGACGCTGCAGCCTGATGAACCGCCATTCCAGCACCATTCATCACTTTCAACCCAGTTGCGCGGGCCCTGCTCAGTAGGTGTGTCTCAAGCGGGAAATATACGATGTCTGCCACCCATGCATCGGGCCGCAACAGGGATGGTTCAATGACTGTTCCGGGGTACTTGTCCATTCCAAGTGGTGTTGCGTTGACCACTCCGTCCACAAGTTCGATCCGATCCAACGAAATCGAAGGGGAACCCTGAATCTTTGCATAAGGGCGCAAGACCTCTAGTCGACTGACCAGCGCCTGCGCTCGGTGGAAGTCAGGATCGATTATCTCCAGGTCTCGAACACCTGAATCAAGCAAAGCCAAAGAGACTGCACTGCCCGCGCCACCAGCTCCAAACATGAGAACCGTTTCAGTCTTCGATGATCCCAAAAAATCTCCGAAGGCACTGTGGAAACCTATGTAGTCGGTGTTGTGGCCAACCATTCGGTCGTCACAAAAAACCACCGCGTTGACAGCTTGAAGCTCCTCAGCAGTCTTGGAAAGCTCATCAAGATGATCAATGACTGATGCTTTGTAGGGATGCGTCACGTTGACCGCCGCGCAGCCTAATTCAACGGAATAATGCAGTAAATCAGCGACCGACATTCCACGAAATGGCTCTTTTGCAGTGTCGATCCTACCGTAGCTCAGATCGATACCCTGCGCCCGACCTTCTGCCTCGTGCATCTCAGGCGTCATGGAGCCAGCAATACCTTGGCCGATTAGTGCCGCCTTCATATCAGGTTGTTCCTTCCGCCATGTGGTGTCGCGCTTGGGCCGCCAATCGGAACGCAGCATTGCGCGCGCCGTAGCCGGAGTAGCCAGATCGGCGCTCAACAATTTCAAAGAAGAAGCCGTTAAAGATAGGTCGGCTGTAGATCTGAAAATACTCGGAACCCGCTGCGCGGTCGTAGAGAATGTTATCCCTGCGCATTTGGGCGATCAGGTCTTCACTTAACCCGAATGTCGCTTGCAGATCAGCGTAGTAGTTTTCTGGGATGGGCAGGCTGGGAAAGCCGGACTTCCGCAATTGGGCTGAGGTTTCAAATATGTCGTCCGACTGGAAGGCTATGTGCTGAACACCGGCACCAAAACCGTCTTCAAGGAATGAAGCCGCCAGTGTTCGACGCCCAACTGCACCATTCAGGTTTAAACGCACTTCGCCCTCGGGGCTCTCGATGGCTTGGCTTTGCACAACACCTGATGGGTCGGCAACGTTTACGATCGGGGACTTTGCCATCTCAAAAGTCGAAATGTAATAGAGCAGCCAGCTTTGCATCTCATCGTTACGCATCGTCTGCGCCAGATGGTCGATGCGGCGCAGACCGGCAGGCTGGATCGCTTTGGTCTTGGCGACTGGCTCGAACTCGATGTCCCAAACCCGATGCAGATCGGATTTCTCATCTATGAAATGGACAACATTGCCACCAACACCTCGAATGGCCGGGATGTCCAGTTCCCCAGTCCCTACCGGTTGTGAGAAATTCGGCGCGCCCAACGCGGTCGCTCGCTGAACCGTCTGATCCGCATCTTTGACACGCAACCCCATGTCACACACGGAGGGGCCGTGACCCAGGAACGCCGAATGGGCGAAACCTTCCTTTTCGGTATTCACAACGATGTTTATCGCGCCCTGCCGCCACAGCTCGACGGACTTGGTTACGTGTTTTCGCTCCATTCGAAAACACATTGCTGACAGCATATCTGCCAGCTGCGCGCCGCTTGTTTCGTCGGCTGTAAATTCGACGAATTCGAAGCCTGACGCATAGACGCGTTCCGGCAGGTCCGGGATGCCGAAATCTGTTCCCGGTTCGGTCCGGGAAACCTCATCTAACAGGTTCACCAGCGACCTGTAGCTGTCTCGGGCCAGTGTCAGGCCACCGGGTTGAGGAGCTGCTTCATTGACACGCGCAATGGACCAAGGCCCCTTGTACCCAGCGCGGGACAACACCCGCACAAAGCCCGCAAGGTTCAGTGACCCAAGCCCCGGCAGAAGCCCAAAGTGCCGTTTGAGCCTGCGAATATCCATCTCAAGTCGGGGTGCATCGGATAGCTGCACATGGAACAGCCGATCTCCAGGAATGTCCCGAAGGCGGGCTGGTTTGGACCCGTCGGCAAGCGAGAAGAAGGAATTCAAGGCCAACCCCAAATAAGGGCTGTCGATAGCTTCAACGACGCCTAACGCCTGTTCATCCGAGTGAATAAGATCCGACCATGGCAAGCCCATATAGGCCAGACGCAACCCCATTGCCTTTGCTATTTCGGCCGCCTCGCCAAGATCTGCGATTACCTGTTCTTCGGTCGCAGCGGCATCGACCTCGAATGCGGACCCAATTAGCAGCAGATCCGTACCCAACTCGCTCATCAGGTCGAGTTTGCGCTTCAGTCGATCAAAGGCGCGCTCCCGTCCGCCGCCAGACTGGCCTTCAAGGTTATGGAAAGGTTGCAGCAGGCAAATCTTCAGGCCGAGATCTGATGCTATGTTCCGAATTTGCGATGGCGGCCCGTCAAAAGCGGTCAAGTCCGGTTCGTGTAATTCGACACCCCCGAATCCCGCGTCAGCGATAGCACTCAGCTTTTCGGCCAGATCACCGGGGATCGACGTTGTCGAAACCGAGAGGCACATTATCCCTGATATCCAAACATACGCGGCAACCACAGGACCAAATCAGGCATCAGTATCATGATCACCAGGGCGAAGATGAGAACCGCGAGGAAGGCCCAGATTTCCGAGATGATTTCGCGTAGCGGAATGTCCGTCACGGCGTTGATCACAAAGAGCAGAATGCCATAGGGCGGCGTGATCAGACCGATCATCGAGTTCACGACGACCAGCACCCCGAAATGCACCAGATCAATCCCAAGCGCTTCGCAGGTTGGAATGAACAGGGGCACAATCACCAGGATGATCGTTGTTGCGTCTAACACGCATCCCAGCGCGAGGATCAGCAGGTTTACGAGGATCAGGAACACAATCGGGCTAACATCGGAACCCTCCAGCAGCGCCGAGATAGACTGAGGAATTTGCTCCTGAATGACGATGAAGTTCAGAATGAACGCGCCACCAATGACAACCCCGACGGCTGCGGAAGAGCGCGCACTGTCGACGAACACCTGATAAAGGCCGCGAAAGGTCAGCGCTCGGTAGAACAACGCTGCCAGTAGCAGGGCGTAGAATGCAGCTACGGCGGCAGCTTCGGTCGGAGTGGTGACGCCCCCATATATGCCGTATAGCAGGATTGCGGGCATCAGCAGTGCCGGAAATGCGTTGGCGGTTTTAGCCGGCAACTCGCGCAGTGGAACAGGTTCTTCCAATGCAAAGTTCCGCTTTCCGGCCAGATAATAGTTCATCGCCATGAGGACGACGCCCATGATCAGGCCCGGCAGAATACCGGCGAGAAACAGCGACCCGATGGAGGCCTTGGAAACGAGCGCGTACAAAACCATCGGGATAGAGGGCGGAATAATAGGGCCGATCGTTGCCGACGCTGCCGTGATTGCAGCTGCGTAGCCTCGGCTGTAGCGGCCATCCTTGGTCATCATTTCAATGATGATCTTCCCGATCCCCGCAGCATCCGCGACGGCCGAGCCGGACATACCCGAAAAGATCAGTGACGCTACCACGTTTACGTGCCCGAGGCCGCCCTTGAAACGACCGACAGCAGCGACGCAGAAGTTCAAAAGACGGTCCGTGATCGATCCAGCGTTCATGATATTCGCGGCGACGATGAACAAAGGCACGGCAAGCAGGATCGTGCTTTTGTAAAAGCCTTGCAGGATCTTCTCGCCCGCGAGGGCGACGTCCAGTCCGGCCGTGCCCAGGTACACTAATGAGGCCAGGAGGATGGAATAGCCGATAGGTGTCCCGATGCCTGCCAGAAGAAAGAGAGCGAGCAGGCAGGAAAGAAGTTCAAAACTCATTTTTTAACTTCCTCATCCTTTTCGACGTCGACACGGGGATGATCGTCAACCACGTTGTACCCAACGACCAGTTCCAACTCTGTCTTTGGTGGGCCATTGCGCATGACGTCGAAGAATAGCCACGCGTAGCGCGCTGCGACGACCAGCATGAATACCGCGTAAATCGAGAATACTGTGCGCAGCGGTATCTTCTCACCGGAGAACGGATTGCGGACAGTCGATGTCTTGCGGATTTTCATCCAGTCGATGTAGTCCCACGTCGGAAGGAAGCTGTAGAGCATACCGACTACGATCGCTGCGGCCGCCAGCATCGCAAAGACCTGCCGTACGCGCATCGGCACCGAAAGATAGATGATGTCGAACTTCACGTGATCCCGTTCGCGCACGATGAAAGCGCAGCTGAAGAAAATCACCCAGACCCAAAGAATGCCGATCAATTCCAGCGTCCAGCCTGCTGGGGTGAAGAAGTACCGTAGTAGAATTTGGAGAAGGAAGATAAGGAAGATTGCCGCCAGCATCCCGCCGGCAATCGCTTCGGTCAGTCGGGAGAACCCCTTCATAATGGCCTTCATTATGGTTCTCCCTCCCCTGTCTTACTGGGTTCAGTTGCCCAGAGCGTTGATCTGATCCAGAACGCCTTCGGGCCATGAGCCAGCGAATTCGCTGTCCAGATACATAGACTGTACCTGATCGCGGAACGCAGCGAGATCGGGTTCGTAAATCTCCATGCCCTGCTCTTTCAGGAAGCTGACAAGATCCTCTTCTTTCTGAAGCTGCTTCTGGCGGCCTGATTCAGCTGCTGCGTCCGCAGCTTCCTGAACCTTAGCTTGCTGTTCCGGTGTCAGCCCGTCCCAAACTTCTTTGCCGATGGCTATATAGTTCAGGTCGACCAGATGCGATGTCAGGACGATCTGATTGGTCACTTCATAGAACTTGGCGTCAACGACGGTCGGCAACGGGTTATCCTGCCCGTCAACGGCACCGGTCGACAGCGCGGTATAGACTTCGGAGAAGGCCATCGGTGTCGGCGCGGCACCCAGCGCCTTGCCAAGGAACTGCCATGCGTCGGTGCCCGGCATCCGCAGATTCACGCCTTCCAAGTCTGCGGGCGTCGTGACTGTCAGCTCATCCTTGGGCTGGCGCAGGTTCACCTGACGACGGCCCAGATACATGACCGACAGCAGTTTGACGCCTAGTTCTTCTTCGGCCTTCTGCTTAAAGGCATCCATCAAGGGATCGTTGAAGACAGCTACCTGATGCGCGGCGTCCTGGTGGACATAGCCTGCGGTAAAGATCGAAAACTCGGGGAAGAACTGTGCCAGTTCCTGCGCCGAGGTGATCGACATTTCCAGGTTACCCCGGCTGATGGCGTCCAACTCGGTGCCTTGGGCAAAGATGGTTCCATTATAGCTGGGCTCGTAGCTTGCGAAATCAGCGACCATGGGCGCAAAAACCTCGGCCATAGCGACCGAGCGCTGGTCGGTCTCCGATCCTGATGTTGCGAGGCGAAGTTGCACTTTGTCTTCCGCCAACGCACCGCTTGTTGCGCTAAACAGAACACCGGTTGCAACCAGGGCTGATACAGCAGCCCGGCGGGTAAGTTTGGTAATCACTTTGCTCCTCCCTGAGACATCATGATGCATTTTCCGATTCTGAGTTTTGACCTATTTTGGACATTTTGCAAGATTTTTTACAAAATATCAGATATTTTTAATTACCTGCAATCTCTGTTGTTGCGTTTCCCGAAGGTTTCTTATCCTGACAGTCTCGCCAGTCCTGCAGGAATTCTGTATAGCTTCAATAACTTGGAGTGTTTTAAAACCTTCCCATCCAGACACAATCGGATCTGCTTCGCGCCGAGCGACTTCAACAAAGTGCCTGAGTTGATTGACCAAGGGGTCGGATGCACCCTTCTTCAGCGCGGTTGATGAGATTGGCGTCCACCAATCCCTTTGCTCGCTCTGGTAACTCCACAGTCGAAGATCGGGAACGGACAACGACCCGTGAGAGCCACCTATCATGTAGCTACTCTCAGTGGTCGAAGGATAGATTGGATATTCCTGAGACGTCATCTCCCAGCTCCATGGAGCAACGATGCTGTCGGACACACTTATGGTTCCTATCGCTCCGCTTTCGAACGTCAACAGAGCACCGGCAACATCTTCGTTGTCGTAACCCCGCTGCGATGCAGCCGACCGCGCCTGTACGGTCATGACTTCTCCGGCCAGGTACCGCAGCAGATCCACATCGTGGACAAGATTGACCGAGATGGGCCCTGCGCCGGGTTTCTTTCGCCAGGGCGCAGCATCAAAATATTCGTCTGGCTTATAAAACCAGCAATTCGCATGGACAGCGCGCACATCTCCAATCTTCCCATCGACAATGGCTTCCTTAGCCGCCCTGATCAGAGGATTGTGTCTGCGATGATGTCCGACCATCATTGGCACATTGGCCTTCTCCGCTGCTTGGACAAGCTCCAGTGCAGTGGTGGCTTCCACGGCGATCGGTTTTTCGACAAGAACGGGACAACCATGTCGAACACACGTGAGGCCTTGTTCAACATGAAGCGTGGTCGGGGTCGCAAGAACAGCTCCGTCCGGCGTCTGAATTGCAAACATTTCCTCGAGGGTTTCGTAACATGCGACCCCGTGCTCAACGGCGTAAGCACGGCCTTCATCGCTGGGGTCGACCACCGCGACGAGATCAACATGGCGCAACGCTCGTATAGCGTCTGCGTGGCGGCGTCCAACAAGGCCAATGCCGACAATGGCAATGCGAAAGTTCTTAGACACTTTGCTTCCTTCCGGAGGGTCCGGAAAATCCCGAAACCGATGATTGCGATCGGGCTGCTTTGCCCAACTTGGCCACGACCGTATTGGGGTTTTCGTGATTCCGCAATAATGTATGATATTTTTATTTTTACCATACATCAGTTTGGATTGCTGATGTCTCTGAAAAATGCTAATTGAACGAGGAAACTGATAATATCGGGTGAAACGCATGGCGAAACAGCCGTCTACGATAGGTGCAAGTACCTATCAGCGCATCAAGCGGGACATCATCTTCGGGGAGTTGCAGCCCGGCTCCAAACTGAAGCTGGACGCCCTGAAGGAACGCTACTCGGCAAGCCTTTCGACACTTCGTGAAACGCTGAACCGGCTCGCCAGCGATGGATTTGTCGAAGCTCCCGAGCAACGGGGTTTTCTGGTCACGCCAGTTTCACGAGAAGACCTGACCGAGATTTCAGAGCTGCGCGTTCTGTTGGAATGCCACGCGTTAGAGTTGTCCATTGCGAATGGCGACACGGACTGGGAAGGCAACCTCGTTGCCGCACACCACAAACTGCACCTGATGGAACAGCAGCTTCTCAAGGGCGACGAGTCCGAGAAAGAAACCTGGAAACGATATGATTGGGAGTTTCACCAAGCGATGATCGCGGCCTGCAACTCCAAGAACCTTCTGTCTCTGCACTCGATCATCTACGACAAGTATCTGCGGTATCAGATGCTGGTGCTGACATATCGCGGCGAAGAGGCCGTCAAGGAACACAAGGGCATGTTCGATGCCGCGCTGGCCAGAGACGCTGACACGGCCAAGAAACTGTTGGAAGATCACATCCGAAACGGCCTCACCCACACGTTGGAGGCTATGTAATGCGACATGCTGATTGTGTGCTTCGACGTCTTCAGGTCGATTTGGCAGGGAATATCTCAATATTCCACATCTAGATCGAGAAGTTTGTGAGCGGCCTATTTTGTTGAAAAACTCGGGCTTGATCGGTTGGTAAGTTGCTGATTCAATTCTTCCTAAAGGGAGGGATCAGCCATGATGGGATCGAGACAGGAAGCGCAAGCGTC
>NZ_JBQFZG010000008.1:0-154779 GCF_056542125.1 Ruegeria sp. AF1 | reverse complement strand
GGTCTCGATATTGGTTGTGACGTGGCCGGTCTGGCCGTCATTGTTCAGATCAACACCATAAAAGGCCTCGACATCCACGACATTGGCGATGCCGGTCCCGCTAACATATTGTCCCGAAGCATCCGTAGTCCATTCGGCATATGATCCGTTCGCATTTTGCCACAGCACCTTGTAACCGCCACCCGACGCTTCGGCCTGAAGTGCCTGCCAACCCGGCAGGCTGTCTGGCCCAATTGCATTGCCATTGTACGACAGGCCGATGGTACCGTTGATCAGATATTCACCACGAGTTGATGACGCGAATGCTGTCGACCCGCTGGTCTCGATATTGGTTGTGACGTGGCCGGTCTGGCCGTCATTGTTCAGATCAACACCATAAAAGGCCTCGACATCCACGACATTGGCGATGCCGGTCCCGCTAACATATTGGCCCGAAGTATCCGTGGTCCATTCGGCATATGATCCGTTCGCATTTTGCCACAGCACCTTGTAGCCACCGCCCGATGCTTCGGCCTGAAGTGCCTGCCAGCCTGCAAGCGAGTTTTGCCCAATAGACTGACCACCGTAAATCAAAGCAATGTTCGAACTGCCGCCATCCAGCACATAAAGCCCTTGGCTGGCATGTTGTAACGTTGTTCCCTGAGTATCGATATCTGAAAGCTGCATCGCAGACTTGATATTCGACCGGGAATACTGCTGTAGCCCGTCAAGAAACTGGACCAACTCTACGTCGTCTGCAATCGTGAAGGTTGTTCGCGTGATGACGTCCAAAAACTCGTATAAGACGCCGTTTTCAAAGAATAAATAGTTACTTATCGCGCTGACAAATCTGACAGTGTCTGTGCCGGTTCCACCTGTAAACGTGCCTGCGTTGCTTCGCACGACAGCCAGATCATTGCCTTGGTCCCCAAAGACTTGGTCAGCGCCGGTACCTTGGGCCACAAAAATGATATCGTTGCCTTGGCCGCCATAGATGGTGTTGTTGTTGCTTCCGTTGGACAGCGAGTGAATGGTGTCGTTTCCGTCGTTCCCACGCAAGACGTTCTGCGCAGTGTTTCCGATAATGATATCAGCGCCCGACCCGCCCGACGCGTTTTCAATCACAACGCCGTGCGCGATTGTGAAACCACCTTTTACCCCAGCGGCAAAGGAAACCGCCCCACCGCCCGTGACGGAATAATCCAAGGTGGCAGCCCTTAGGTCGATCTGTGCGTTCGAACTGCCTACATGCTGGATCGTGTCAATTCCACCAGTATCCCAAATGGCTTGGTACCCTGTTCCTGCGACGTTTGCAGAGGGAAGCGTGTAGGTGTTGCCCCCGGAATTGTGCGATGTATTCGCCCCATACATGGCCTGCAACGCGGCAATATCCAAAGCCCCAAGCCCCGTTGAACCACCGTACGTTGCGTTAAAGTACAGCGCCCCGTTTTGTGAAGTCCATCCATCGTTATACGACATCACAGTATAGACGCCCTGATTGAGGTTCGCTGCGCCAAACGAGTCGAATGGCGACGTTACACCGTTCAACACGGTTGTTCCCAATCCGGTGTCATGAGGATGGCCCAACCCGAGGGCGTGACCTAATTCATGGACCAAAGTGGTAAAGAAATACCCGCCCGGATCACCGTTTCCGTTGAAAGAAGCAGTCCAGTATGACGTGTTGAACGCACCATAGGACGTCCCGTTCGATGGCGAATAATGAAATCCGAGAGTTCGCGGGTTATCAAAGAATGAAGAAGGCGCAATAACCTCAACCAAGTCGGCGAAACCGGAGGTGACTTCGACAAAATTAATGTTTGCAACGGCTTCTATTGCGGCCAGCGCCGCACGAAACTCCGCCTTATACTCCGATGACCAAGCGAGTGTATCGGAGAAATGCCCGAAACTGTAGGAAATCACTGTCGTGGTCGACGGATTCCCGTCACCATATGCATAGGTACCCTGGATAGAGCTGAGCGGAGAACTTACGGAAGGTCTGGGGATTGTTGTAACAGTGGCCATTATTCTGTCTTAGAAATTAGGTGTTATTGATTGCGCTGAAACTGTTCGAACAAAGTGTTCTTTTTGGGGCAAACGCGTACCGGAGTGCCTCCTGCAAACTACAATATTAACGGCAATTCAAGAGTTACCTTCTCGAAGGCCAGACGCATTTTTATTAAGCGCATACATGAAAAAGATTATTGCCAATAAACCGGCCGGATAGCGCACATAGGCCGACTTAATGCACGCAAAATTGATTTTCATGGCGGTCCATACCTGCGACAGTTTTGAGCACCTGTAGTGACAGAAGCAAAGGCGTGCGGATTTCTTCTTTAGTCCCGAACGGCAATTCTTCTCAGATCCCAAAAGTTTGGCTCGAACAAGGTGCCTTTCGTTCCGGGTTTCGAACCCACGGGCGCGCCAGCACAAAGGGCCCAAATACCCGGAGGGTAAGGGCCCCTAGCTGCGACGCCCATTACCGCCGCTCATGTGCGAAGCAAAGCCTTGCCATGGGTCAGACCGTTCACCTTCTCCAGGATGGAGTCCGCGTCAATGCTATGGTGCCGATAGAGGTCGCCGATTGTCCCTGTCTGGCCAAAATGTTCGACCCCTAATGGGATGGTCTGATGTCCCTGTACGGCACCCAGCCAAGACAATGTCGCGGGGTGTCCGTCAATCACGGTAACCAGCTTGCAGTGGCGCGGCAGACCGGACATCAAAGTTTCGATGTGGGACCGAGCCGTCTGATTGCCGCGCGAACGCGCCCGTTGCGCTGCCGTCCACCCGGCGTTTAGCCGATCTGCTGAAGTCACCGCCAGCACTCCGATGTCTTTGCGTCCTTCGCCCATCACGCCAGTGGCTTTGATCGCTTCGGGTGCAACGGCCCCTTGATAAGCGATTACGACCTCGCAATTCGGGCCCGGCCTCCGCAACCAGTATGCACCATCAATGGCACCTTGACGGAACTCATCGTCCACGCGTTTGCCAGGCTGTTCAATCGGGTTTGTCGTCAAGCGCAGATAAACCGAACCGCCTGTTTCGTCACGCAGCCAGGTGCGTTCGTCCGGCTGCCCTTCGCCGTCGCGCTGAAGATAATCAAAGGCCCATTCCATGATCACGGCCAGTTCATCGGCAAAGGCTGGCTCAAAGGCCGCCAGACCGTCCTGGCTCATCCCGATCAACGGTGTGCCAATGGATTGATGCGCGCCGCCTTCTGGGGCCAGCGTAATGCCCGAAGGCGTGCCGACGAGCATAAAGCGCGCATCCTGATAACAAGCATAATTGAGCGCATCGAGGCCGCGGCTGACAAAGGGGTCATACACAGTACCGATCGGGATAAGCCGCTTGCCGAACAGGGAATGCGAAAGGCCCGCGGCACCGAGAAGCAACATGAGGTTCATCTCGGCAATACCAAGCTCGATATGTTGCCCTTCAGGAGTAAATTCCCATTTTGCCGTCGAAGGGATACGGTGTTCAATAAAAGCGTCGGCTTGCTCGGATCTGGCAAACAGTTTGCGCCGGTTTACCCAGGGGCCAAGGTTTGTTGTCCCTGTGACATCAGGGGATGTCGTCAGGATACGCTCGGCCAATTGACTGTCGCCCTTCGACAAGTCATCCAAAATCTTGCCGAAAGCCATTTGGGTCGAGATTTCGCGGCTTGTGTCGATGTCAATAGATGGAACATCCAGCTTGTCATCGAAATAGCGTCGCGGACCTTTGGCAAAGAAGGAAACTTTCGACAGAAAGTCTTTCAGCGCTTCCGGGTCCTGCACTGCCGCAAGTGGCTCCCATTCCTCACCGGCAGGCACGCCCATGTGTTCTTGCCACGCGACGAACTGGCTGTTGTTCATCAGCCCACCGTGGTTGTCCTTGTGGCCCGCAATTGGCGTACCCCATCCCTTGATCGTGTAGGCCAAGAAACAAGTAGGGCGGTCATGTTCGATGGCAGCAAAGGTTTGGGCCATGGTCTCAACGCAGTTGCCGCCGAGGTTTTCCATCAATGCAGCGAGTTCGGCATCTGTGCGCCGCTCGATCAGCGCCGTCACATCCCCCTGATCCCCAAGATCGTCCATGAGGCGCTTTCGCCAAACCTCGCCGCCCATGAACGTCAGGGCCGAGTATTCCTGGTTCGAGCAGGCATCAATCCAGTCTCGCAGCCGATCGCCGCCAGGTTCTTTGAAGGCCGCACGCTGCAACACGCCGTGCTTCACGCGCACAACATCCCATCCGAAGGCATCAAAGATTTTCTCGATCCGTTCGAACAACCCTTCACGAACGATGCCATCAAGTGACTGCCGGTTGTAGTCGATAATCCACCACGTGTTGCGCAGGCCATTTTTCCAGCCTTCCTGCAATGCCTCGTATACGTTGCCTTCATCCAGTTCAGCGTCGCCTACAAGCGCCACCATTCGCCCCATCGGGGCATCTGCCCCCCAGTTTTTGGCCTTGACGTAGTCCTGAATGATCGAAGCAAACGAGGTGATCGCGACACCCAAACCTACCGAACCTGTCGCGAAGTCGACATCATCGATGTCCTTTGTCCGGCTGGGATAGCTTTGCACGCCACCAAACCCGCGAAAGTTTTCCATCTTCTCGCGGGTCTGGTTGCCCATGAGGTACTGCATCGCGTGGAAAATCGGTGACGCATGCGGTTTTATCGCAACCCGATCTTCGGGCCGTAAAGCCGAAAAGTAGAGCGCAGTCATGATCGAAACCATCGACGCAGACGACGCTTGATGACCACCGACCTTTATCCCATCAACCTTGGGCCGGATATGGTTGGCATGGTGGATCATCCAATGCGACAGCCACAGCAGACGCTGTTCAACGATTTTCAACTGGTTGGGATCATACGGCATGGTGGTCTCCGGGACTCAGGCGGCACTGCGGGCAGGGTAGGGCAAAGCTTGCTCTAAATCTGCAAGGATATCTTCAACGTCTTCCAACCCGACGGAAAGTCGGATCAGGCCATCGCTGATTCCATGTTCTGCTCGTTCTTCCGCAGTATACGTCGAATGGGTCATGGATGCCGGGTGCTGGATTAGGGTTTCTGCGTCCCCCAAGGACACGGCGCGCTGGATCATGTTCAGGCGGTTCATGAACTTGATGCCACCGGACAGGCCAGACTTGATTTCAAAGGCGATCATGGCCCCCGGCTGCGACATCTGGCGTCGTGCGACATCGTGCTGGGCAAAACTCTCAAGCCCCGGGAAATACACCTCACTGACGGCAGTGTGTGCCTGAAGGTAATCGGCAACAACCTTGGCGGACGCACAGTGGCGATCCAGTCGCAGGTTCAGTGTCTTCAGCCCACGCAGGATCAGCATTGCGTTGAATGGTGCCATCACTGCGCCTGTCATGTCCTTCATGCCGACAAGCCGGATCTCAGAAATCTGCTCGGCGGTTCCGACCACAAGACCCGCGACCACATCGCCATGCCCGCCCAGATATTTGGTGGCGGAGTGAAGGACGATGTCCGCGCCGTGCTCAATCGGGCGGGTCAGATAGGGGCTGGCATATGTATTGTCGACCACAACCTGCGCACCGACAGAATGTGCGATCTCTGAACTGGCGGCGATATCCACCAAGCGCATGTTTGGATTGGCTGGGGTTTCGAAGTAGACGACACGGGTTTTTTCGGAAACAGCGGCTTTCAGGTTCGCGGGGTCCGTCATGTCAACATGGGTAATAGTGACACCCCATTTTGCCAGACCGTGGCGCATGAAAGCGAATGTGCAGCCATAGAGTGTTTTGTCGACAATGACTTCGTCACCTGGCGACAACAGGGTCCAAAATACGGCGGTAATTGCGCCCATCCCGCTGGAAAGCGCGAGCCCAGCCTCGGCACCTTCCAGAACTGCAATGCGCTTTTCAAGAAGGTCACATGTAGGGTTCGATATCCGGCTATAGATATGACCTGCGCGCTCGCCGGCAAACATCTCACCGCCTGCCTCTGCGGTTTCGAAGGAGAAGGTTGAGGTCAAGTGGAGGGGCGGTGTCAGCGCACCATCATTTTCAAATGGGTTGTAGGCATGATGAATGGCGCGAGTGGCAAATCCGGTTGTGTGGGTCACGGTGGGCTCCTGATCTAAGTCGCTATCACTTTGCGCCTTTACTTTGAGCAATGGGTTGCGAATAATGCCAAGTTGAGGGCCTACATTGGCATATTATGCTAAAAAATGGAGAGAAGATGGACGCCAAAGACAGGCAGATCATTCGAGCGTTGCAGCGGGACGGGCGTATGACGAACCAGGATCTTGCTGATGAGGTCAATCTGTCTCCTTCACCGTGTTTGCGGCGGGTCAAAAACCTTGAGGCCAGCGGTGTCATCAAGGGATACAGTGCCGATGTGGACGCTGCTGCATACGGGATGGCGATAACCGTCTTTGTCCGCATCCGGCTTGAGCGGCACAATGAAACAGATGTGCAGAAATTCGAAAAACGCGTTCGGATGATCGATGAAGTTCTAGAATGCCACGTGCTGACCGGCGCAATGGATTACCAGTTGCGGGTATTGGTATCGGACCTCGAAGCATACGAAGACTTTATTCGAAACCGAATTCACCCGATCGGCGGGATAGCTTCGATCGACACCAGCTTTGTTTATGGAACAGTCAAGAAAACAGCGGTGTTTCCAGCCTGAGATGGTTTGAGTTCTCGAAAGTGACCCTTAGCATTGAGTTCTAGATTGTTAGGATGCGGAAAAACCAGTTTCGAGTTTCCGTGACTGTGAGTATTACCTCGGTTAGGTAAAATTCGCCGACTGGATGCGTCTCCGTAAAAGTAACATAATCATCATTACGCGAGCTTCCTGCAAATCAAAGGTGAATTAACCCAACACTGCCCGGACGCTCCTCCTACAATTCGCATTACTTCAAAATCTCAAGGTCGGGTCACAACAAAATCCGGCACGATCGCTGCCTGTTTGATCGCTTCCTCGACATCATGCCCGGCGAAGAAACCAAAATCCGAGACAAGTGCCGAAGCCACTCCGGCATGACGCGCGCCCAGAATGTCAGTATGCAAACTGTCACCCACCATCAGAACGCGGGATTTGTTGACAGGCCCAAGTCGCTGAAAAGCAAGATCATAGATATTGCCGAATGGCTTTCCATAAAATTGCGGGGCTACACCTGTCCGGTCGGCCAAACGGTGTGCGAAAAGACCTGGTTCTTTGGAAAAGCCGTACTCGCGCGGGGCAACGATATCCGGGTTGCCCACCAATACCGGGCGGGGGCGGCTTAGCAATGCCGCCTCCAACATCGCCTGCCGGGCTTCGGTCCAGGCGGCTGACCCGATCATCAGAAAACCATCAACAGATTCGTAGGGCTGCGGGTCATCCTCCAGATAGGTTAATTTCAAACCTTCCAAGTCGCGAAGACCGGCGCTGGGTGTCGCCATCAAACCCCAATGCAGCCCACGTTGGCCATTCAGCCCGGACAGCAACGTAGCCCGACTGGTGATCACATCCTGCGGCGCGAAGTCATATCCCAGTCTGGTGTATTTCTCCAACAGCGTGGCGTGGGGAAACCCAGCGGCATTCGACACCACCAAGACACGTTTGCCCGCAGCCTTCAGTGACTTGATCCGTTCGGGCGTTTCGGGGATCGCCGTGTCGCCTATATTAAGAACCCCGAACGCATCCAGAAGAAACACGTCAAACTCATCCTTAATTTCGGAAAGAGTCTCGATACGACGATAGCTCACGTCGTTCGGTTCAATATCTGGAAGGCGGTGCCGGACGGCTTCGTAAGCCTTGAAAGCCTCTTGCGCTGAGAATCCGGTCAAATGATCGCTCCTCGTACTTTTGCCGAAACCCACTCGCTGATCATGACCGCAAAAAGAATTACAATTAGGATCAGGCTCACTTGCGGCCACGCCAGAACGTTAAGCGAGGCCGAAAGCTGCAACCCGATGCCACCGGCGCCAACCAGCCCAAGCACTGTGGACTCGCGAATGTTGATATCCCAACGAAAGACTGCAATTCCGGCAAATGCTGGCAGGATTTGCGGAACGATCCCATACGCCATGACTTGCCACCGCGAAGCACCGGTGGCTGTGATCGCCTCGACCTGACCGTGATCAATCTCTTCAATCGCTTCGTAAAGAAGTTTAGCGCAGAACCCGATTGAACGGATGGCGATTGCTATGACACCTGCGAACACACCCGGTCCGATGATAGCGATCAATAGCAGCGCCCATATCAGCGAGTTGATTGAGCGGGTCGAGACAATGACCAACAAGGCAATGGGGCGGATGAACAACGCCGACGGAGTAGTGTTGCGGGCCGCCAAAAAGGCAACCGGCACGGCCATGCACAGAGCGATGATCGTCCCCAGTGTAGCGATGTTCAGTGTATCCCAGATCGGGCGACCCAGCTGGGTAATATAATCCCATTTCGGAGGTGTTGCGCGGGTCCAGATATCGTTGGCGATACGGGGTGCGTCCCAGACGAAAAACCAGGTTGTCGATTCCGAAATGAGCTGCCAACAGTAGACAAAAACCGCTACTCCCAGAAGCCATCCAAACCAGCGAACCAGGCTTTGGCCGGTCGTCCGCCTGCGCCAGATTTGTGTATCGTCGCGTTCAAGAACCGGCATTACTGAACCCTCGCTCGGATTATTCCGGAAAGGTATTCGAGGGCCATGACGATCCCGATGATAAGGATCAGAATGGCGGCAGCCGTATCATATTCATATCGATCAAACGCGGTGTTGAGTGTCGCGCCAATGCCGCCTGCCCCCACCAGCCCCAGAATAGCGCTTTCCCGGAAATTGATGTCGATCCGGTACATGGAAAGACCCACAAGCCTAGGCATGATCTGAGGCTGAACCCCGTAGTTGATCCATTGCAGCCATCGTGCACCAGAGGCCTGAATCGCCTCAGCCTGAACTTTGTCCATCGCCTCGATATCTTCGGCCAAAAGCTTGGAAAGAAACCCAATGGTTGCGAAAGACAGCGTCAAAAATCCTGCCAGCGGGCCAAAGCCAAAGATGGCCACAAGCAAAATGGCAACGATAATTTCCTGCAATGCCCGGCTTAACGCGACAATGCCGCGGCACATTATGTAAATTGGCAACGGGGCGATATTACGTGCAGCCCCCAATCCTATCGGGATCGAAATCAGGATACCGACAACCGAAGCGGCCACGGTCATCACAATGCTTTCCAGAAGACCGGCCCAGATATCCGACCACCGTGAAATGAAATCCGGGCTGGTAAAGGCAAGGACGAACGCCCATCCCCTGTCCAGTCCCTCATAGACCCTTCCCCAATCAACATCGATGGTCATGAAAGCCGCGATCAGGTAAGCGAAGAACCCAAGTATCAATGCCCTGCGCAGCAACGTGTTCTTGATAAAGGCCGGTTTGCGCCAACCTTTTCCCAGCATGTCGTCAAGTTCTCGATGGCTCATTCTGCGGCCTCGACATCTTCGTCCTCATCCACTTTTTCGATGGTCGCTTCCCAGTCTTCCTCGCCGTAAATCTCGGTCAGCTTTTCCGGGGTGAGCCCTGTTGGGAGACCATCAAAAACGATTTCGCCAAAGCGGAGGCCTACGACACGGGGAACAAACATCTGGGCTAGTGCCACGTCATGGATGTTGATAATGGCCGCCAGCCCACGCTCCTGACACAGCTCGGTGATCAGCCGCATGATCTGACGACTGGTTTTCGGATCCAGCGACGCGGTCGGTTCATCGACCAGCAACAACTTTGGGTTCTGGATCAGGGCGCGGCAGATACCGACCCTTTGGCGTTGACCACCCGACAACTCGTCCGCGCGTTTGTCAGCCATATGCAACAGTCCCACGCGGTCCAGAAGGCGGAAAGCCTCGTCCACATCGGACTGCGGATACCGCCGCAGAAAGCTGCGCCAGAAACCGACATACCCCAACCGACCGGACAATACGTTTTCCATCACGGTGAGGCGTTCGACTAGGGCATATTCCTGAAAGATCATACCCATTTCGCGGCGTGCTTTCCGCAACGCACCCGAGCCGAGTTTGGTCAGGTCCATGTCATCCAGAAGAACACCGCCGCTTGTAGGCTCAACCAAACGGTTGATGCAACGGATCATGGTCGATTTTCCCGCGCCCGAGGGTCCAATCAGTGCAAGCACCTGCCCTTTGGGTACCTCAAGATCGATGGCCTTCAGTGCCTGATCTCCGGTCTTGTAGGTTTTCGTCAGCTTTTGAAGACGCAGCATAAAATGCCCCCGATTAGGGTGGATAGCGGGCCTTCTCAGGCCCGCCTGATTAAGCAAGGCTTATTGGCAGGCGTAGGAGACGCCGTTTGCCGCGTCAATTTTCCGAATGACGTCCCAGAATTCCTGGTAAGTCATCTCAAGAAATTGGCCTTCGTTCGACTTGGAAAACTCTGCTTCAAGCGTTGTCCCTTCCCACTCGAAGTTGAAGAAAGCATTGCGGATTTTCTCCTGCAATTCGGGCGTCAGGTTGTAGACAGTGCCAAATCCGGTGGTTGGGAAGGTCTGCGATTTGTAAATCGTAACAACATCTTCCTCCTTGATCACATCCCGCAAAATCATCCGTGCCTTTACCGAATTTGCAATCGATGCCGCTGGATAATCCTTGTTCGCCACACCAAGGATCGAGTTGTCGTGCTTTCCCGAATAGACGGGTTCGAAGTCGCGATCGGGCAGAAGATCGAAGTCACTTTTCAGGATCGCCGACGGTGCTTTGAAACCCGAGTTGGACGTGGGTGACGTAAAGGCAAGTTGCTTACCTTTGATATCCTCAACCTTTTCGATGCCCGAGCCTGGGTAGGTGATGATCTCCATTTCATAGCCGAAGTTACCGTCTTTTGAGGCCATAATCGTAAACGGTCGGAACCCGGCACAGTTTACTGCCAGTGGGTTGGACCCGGTGTTGAAGCCCGCAATATGCAGGCGTCCCGACCGCATCGCCTCGATCTGGGCGGCGTTGTTTTGGACCGGAAAAAAGACCACGTCCTTGCCTGTCTCAGCCTTCAGATGCTCTAGAAAGTCAGACCATGCGGTTTTGTATACGGCTGGGTCTTCGACCGGTGTATAGGCAAAAATCAGGGTGTCAGGATCAATTAGCTGGGAAGAATCTGTGGGTATATCCGCAATCAAATCCCCATCGACGTCGCAAAACCGCTCGTCCAGATCACCCCTCGGGCAATCTTGCGCCGAAGCTGTCCCGGAAAGCGACATAAGCGCAATTGCCGATGCCCCAACCAATAATCTGATGTCTATCTTCATGTTTTCCTCCCAGTCATGCGCGGTCATTTTGCAGTCCGCTGTTCGTCATTCATTTCAGTGTTTACGGGGCGACGAGAACATCAACCTCGGCTCCGTTGATCGCGTTAAGCAACTCTCCTGTTGGTTTCGTGTCGGAAACTATGGAATCCAGGTTGGTCAGGTCTCCGACCTGAGACAGGCCTTTACGGCCAAATTTCCCTGAATCGATTAAAAGATGTCGATTTGCTGCGCGCGTCAGCATCATTCTTTTGACAGCCGCAAAGCCGCGCACGGTTTCTGAAGGGCCTTCGACCGAAAAACCTGACGAGCCGATCATGCATCTGTCGACATTGAACCGAGACAGGAATTCCAGCGTTTCGGTTCCGATCGTCGCAGATTCGGTTGCCAGATATTCTCCTGGACAAAGCAAAACCTCGGCAGCCCCATGGCCGAGGGTCATTGCCACCGGAATAGAATTCGTAATCACTGTGCAAGGAGTGCCGAGATAGGCCAATGCACGGGCCATTTCGATTGTGGTCGAACCGGAATCGATCATGACCGTTTCACCATCGCGTACCAACCCCGCCGCGCTGATACCTATGCGTTCGCGTTCCTCAATCCGCGCGTTGGCTCGCTCGTCCAGACCTGGATAATGCCCTTGTGCCGGGGCAGATGCCCCTCCGTGCGCGCGTGCGATCAGGCCGTCATTCGACAGGGCGTCAAAATCCCTGCGCACCGTCTCGTTAGAGACGTTGAAACGCTGGGCCAATTCATTGATGCGAACGTGCGGGCGAAGCTTCAACTCCAGCAGTATTTGCTGGCGCCGGTCGGATTTCTTTACCCTACCCCGACCCTTTTCAATCGTTTTGGCACGTATTTTCGTTTTGGACATCCAACAACCCAATCAGGTTTCAAGCCCCACCTTTGTGGGATTTCGGGCATAATGCAATAATTTTTGTTGCATAACCCTCAGTAGGTTGTGACAATTCGGAAGAGTCTAAAGCGCAAGGCAAGAATGTGTGAATTGAACCGTTTCAAAGTGAAAACCCAAGGACCACCATTAACGACTGAAGGTTATTCTGGTTGCGCTTTTGATACCGTGTCATTGAGGGCAGCATGAGCGACGGCAACATAACAGACCAGATTGCAGCGCTTCCGATGCGCTGGGACAGGGATGGAAAGCTGCGTGTTCTGATGGTGACTTCGCGCGATACAGGACGGTGGGTCATCCCAAAAGGTTGGTTGATGGAAGGAAAGAAACCCTGGCATGCCGCCGAAATTGAAGCACTGGAAGAAGCAGGTGCAGTCGGGGCAATCTCGAAACAGCCAGTTGGTCATTTTTTCTATGACAAACGCTTTGAGGGCGCGAATAGCGTTCGTTGCCGCGTAACCCTCTATCCCATGGTAGTTGAAAAACTGAAACGGCGTTGGAAAGAACGGGACGAACGGACACGTCACTGGTTTTCACCGGGGAAAGCGGCAAAGCTGGTGGAAGAAAGAGATCTCTCAAGTATTCTGAAAAATCTGACGGGCAATCAGAACGCCCAGTCTGTCATTAACAAGCTTCGAAAAGCTGGATGAGAAAGCGCCTGACAAAACAAAAAATACTGGGCGCAAAATAACCAAAGGGAGGAATGATAATGAAAAAACTTACATCCACGGCCGTCGGGTCGCTGATTGCAATAGCCGCATCTATGTCGGCAGCGCAGGCGGACAAGCTGACACTCTATTGCTCCGCGCAGGAAGACTGGTGCCAACTCATGGCGCGTAGCTTCGAAGATGCGACGGGCATCGACGTCAACATGACGCGTAAGTCGTCAGGTGAAACTTTTGCTCAAATCCGTGCCGAAAGCTCAAACCCGAAAGGAGACGTGTGGTGGGGCGGCACGGGTGACCCGCATTTGCAGGCCGCTGAAGAGGGCCTGACAATGGAATACATGTCGCCAATGCGCGACCAGCTTCATGATTGGGCGATTTCCCAGGCCGAGAGTGCCGGAAACAGAACGATAGGTATCTATTCCGGCGCACTTGGGTATGGCTATAACGCAGACTTGCTGGCGGCCAACAACCTGCCTGAACCCGCCTGTTGGAAAGACCTGCTAAAGCCTGAATACAAGGGCCACGTTCAGATGGCCAACCCGAACTCGTCTGGTACGGCCTATACGACGCTGGCCTCGATGGTGCAGATCTTTGGCGAGGATGAAGGTTTTGAGTTCATGAAAGGCCTGCATTCGAATATCAACCAGTATACCAAATCCGGATCGGCACCAATCAAAGCAGCCGGTCGTGGCGAGAACACGATTGGCATCGTCTTCATGCATGATGCGGTAAAGCAGGCCGTATCGGGTTTCCCGATCAAGGTCGTCGCGCCGTGCGAGGGTACGGGATACGAAATTGGCTCGATGTCCATAATTGAAGGCGCCCGCAACGAGGAAGAGGCGAAGAAGTTCTATGACTGGGCACTGTCGCCCGAGGCGCAGAACCTTGCTCTTCAGGTCAGCGCGTTTCAGGTGCCATCGAACAAGAGCGCGGAAACATCGGAAAGCGCGCCTGACATGAGCCAGATCAAGCTGATTGACTATGACTTCAAAAAGTATGGTTCCTCAGACGAACGGAAACGTCTGTTGCAGAAATGGGACGAAGAGGTTTCGGTTCTGCCGCAGTAAATGACTGACCAGACTTCAAAAAAGACCCGCCCGGTTCTGATCTTTTGGGTCATCGCCGGGTGGGTCGGGTTTTGCCTGCTGCCGTGGTATATGGTCGACGGCGGCCTGTGGTCATTCGAATGGCTTTTTGACGGCTACCCGTTTGACGAAGATTATGCCCCCGCTGCATTCCTGATCGCACAGGGTGAGAAGCTTTGGCTTGCCCCGCTGTTGATCGCCCTGACCTTACCCCTTCTGGTGTTGAAACGAGCGAAATCTGACCCGCTCTATGCCCGTGTTCTGATCCTTTCCGGTGCACTCGGCTTCGGCTGGTTGATCGCACAGGGCTTCGGGATTGGCATCAGGGGTTTCAATTTCAATTGGTTGGTAGCCTATTTTGGTGAACTTGGCGATCGCCAGTTCGGCATGGGCTATGGTGCAATGATTTGCGCATCAAGCTTTCTGTTCCTGTTGACCCAAGGCATTGCGGCAAGAGGTGCCATCAACGGTGACGTCTTTGTTGTCAGTGCGATTGGCGGTGTGATTACTATCGTCACCGTCTTTGTCTTTTTTCCGATCGCCAAGATGCTGTTCGCTGCTTTCGTCACTGAAGATGGCGCATATTCGATTGCTGTCTTCTTCTCAAAGTTCTTTGATGGCCGGCTTTGGGGGTTGGGGTGTTTTTATGGCGCCAGGTGCGGCGCGGCATGGAACTCGCTGTTTCTCGCCATCCTGGTTGGCTTCGTCACGACGGCCCTGGGTTTGTGCTTTGCACTGGTCGTGACCCGCTCGGGTTTCCGCTACAAGCGCATGCTGCGGGCTTTGACTGTTCTTCCGATCATCACCCCGCCATTTGTGATTGGGCTCGCGCTGATCCTGCTTTTTGGCCTGTCAGGCTCAGTCACACGGTTCGTCGCCGATCTGTTCGGCACGCAGCCAACGCGCTGGCTGTACGGAATGCCAGGCATATTCATCGCACAGGCCCTTGCGTTCACACCCATTGCATTCCTCGTTCTAATCGGCGTGGTGGAAGGCGTCTCGCCATCTATGGAGGAAGCGGCACAGACTCTCCGCGCCAGCAGGTGGCAAACGTTCAAGACAGTGTCCCTGCCTCTGATGCGCCCCGGACTTGCCAATGCATTTCTTTTGGGCTTCATCGAAAGTATGGCCGACTTCGGAAACCCACTTGTTCTGGGTGGGAATTTCGACGTTCTATCGACCGAGATTTTCTTTGCCATCGTAGGGGCGCAATACGACCAAGGACGGGCCGCCGTTCTGGCCATGGTATTGCTGTTTTTCACCCTTTCGGCCTTTTACGCACAGCGTGTTTGGCTGGGTAAGAAAAGCTATACAACCGTAACAGGCAAAGGCGACGCAGGCGTGCACCCTTTGATGCCGACAGGCCTTTCTGTTCCCGTGCTGGTATTCGCCCTTGGCTGGGCGGTGTTCACGATCATTGTCTATGCAATGATCATCTACGGCAGTGTGGTCGAGCTTTGGGGTGTCAATAACTCCCTGACCCTAAAGCACTACGTCACTGCATTCTCTGTTCGATTTGAAGAAGAGGGCATTCGTTGGACCGGCGCTGCTTGGGACAGCTTCTGGACCACCATAACCATTGCGGCAATTGCTGCACCTCTGACGGCGGCGGTTGGGCTGGTAACGGCTTACCTGTTGACCCGGCAGAGCTTTGCAGGAAAGAACACTTTCGAGTTTGGAACCATGCTGTCCTTTGCTATCCCCGGTACGGTGATTGGTGTCAGCTATATTCTTGCCTTCAACGTTCCGCCAATCGAAATAACCGGCACAGGCGTTATCCTTGTTATCAGCTTCATATTCCGCAACATGCCGGTTGGGGTCCGTGCGGGCATCGCCAGCATGTCGCAACTTGACCGCAGTCTTGATGAATCGTCGCTGACCCTTGGTGCAAACTCGTGGCAGACATTTCGTCGTATCATTCTGCCGCTGCTACGCCCCGCGATACTGGCCGCACTTGTTTACAGTTTTGTCCGTGCGATGACGGCGATCTCGGCTGTGATCTTTCTGGTCAGTGCCGAATACGACATGGCAACCAGCTATATTATCGGGCGGGTCGAGAATAACGACTATGGTCTAGCCATTGCGTATTCGACGACGCTTATCTTCGTGATGCTGGCAGTTGTTGCGTTGATGCAGCTGATCGTTGGTCGCACTCAGATCGGGCGTCGAATGACGCAGTCACGCACCAATGTTTAGGAGATTTTGACATGAGCCTGCAATCCAAGGCCGCGCCGGTACGGTTCGAGAACGTGTCGAAAGTGTTCGGCAAAAACGTTGTGGCTGTTGATAACATTAACCTTCATGTCGAAGCGGGAAAACTGGTCACGCTGCTTGGTCCGTCAGGCTGTGGGAAAACAACGACGTTGCGCATGATCGCCGGGTTAGAAATGGCAAGCTCTGGCAAGATTATGATTGGCGACCGGGACGTCACCAAACTGCCCGCAACAGATCGCGACGTATCAATGGTGTTTCAATCATACGCGCTGTTTCCCCACATGAGCGTGCTGGAGAACGTGATGTACGGCCTCACATTCTCGGGCTTTGCCAAGGATGAGGCTCGCAGCCGCGCCTTGCATGGCTTGCAATTGGTAGGGCTCAAGGGGTTCGACAATCGCCTTCCCTCCGAACTCTCGGGTGGTCAGCAACAACGTGTCGCCGTCGCGCGAGCGCTGGTTCTTGAACCACAGGTTCTGCTGTTTGACGAGCCGCTATCCAACCTTGATGCCAAGCTGCGACGCCAGGTGCGCGAGGATATCCGGGCCATTCAGCAAGACCTTGGATTGACGGTTGTCTATGTCACCCACGATCAGGAAGAGGCCCTGGCCGTCTCGGACGAGATTGTTGTGATGCGGAACGCCGCGATCGCTCAGATGGGTACACCTCGCGAGCTTTATGATGCCCCGAATGACCGGTTTGTTGCCGATTTCATAGGCGAGGCAAACCTGCTCAACTGTCAAATCATTGCAACTGACGGAGATATTGCAACGATCGAGATCGAAGGATACCGTCACACTCTGCCGCGTCGGGGTTTGACCAATGGGGCCGCGACCATCGCTGTACGACCCTCGCGCCTTGTGATTGGTTCTGATGACGGCATCGCCGCTACAGTGGCCAAGGCAACCTATGTTGGCGTGCGGATGGAATACACGCTGACCGGCGCATTTGGTCAGGTTTTTGCGGTCCACGATGATGTTGATGCACCGCTTGCACCGGGTACCGAAATCAGGATGGGGTTTGCGGGCAAAGGACCGGTACTTCTGCCTGACTAGATGCCGAATTTACTGATCATCACTCACCCCGAGGTCGTTATTGATCCGGATACCCCCATTACGGAATGGGGTCTGAGCACGACAGGTTGCTGGCGCGCCGCATCCTTTGCCGCCAGTGAAGCTATGGCCAATGTCAGCCATATCTGGGCCAGCAGCGAACGAAAGGCTCGCGACACTGGTGAGATTCTGGCTGCGCCCTTGGGGTTGCCCTTATATTTCCACCCGGATCTTGGCGAGAATGATCGGAGTGCCACAGGTTTCCTGCCACGGGAAAAGTTCGAGGCGGCCGCCGACGCATTCTTTGCCCAGCCGGACATTAGCTTTCGCGGTTGGGAAACTGCGGCCGATGCTCAGAGGCGCATTCGTCGTGCAGTGTCGGAGATCATTCGTGCCCATGGAGCCGGAGACCTCGCAATCGTTACACATGGCGCGGTCGGTACATTGTTGTGGTGTGAACTTTCTGGAAATCCGATTAACCGCCAGTACGATCAACCGTCACAAGGCCATTATTGGCAGGCAAGCCTGACAAATCTACGACCTTATTCCACTTGGTTATCAATGGCCTAGACGTTAAGCACCCCAAGCGTTCTCTGCGATTTCCAGCAAGCTTTCAAATACATCTGGCGTTCCGACGATCACACGCCCACCGTCGCGGATCATCGCGTCGGCGTCTTGATCTTCGACAACACCACCCGCTTCCGTAACCAACAATTGCCCAGCCAGACAATCCCAAGCGTTCATGTGTTCTTCCACATAACCCAGAAGTCGCCCGGCTGCGACATAGGCCAATGACAATGCACCACTGGCGTTTCTGTGAAACATGGAACCGCGCTCGATCAGCGCTGCGACCACCGGCACGACGTGGCGAGTTTCGATCCGGTTCGAATACCCCACAGAAACCGTCCCGTCCTGAAGAGCAACCCCAGAGGCCACGTGTATCGGTGAACCGTTCAGTGTCGCGCCCTCTCCACGTGTTGCCACAAAGGTTTCGTCCATATTCGGATCCCGGATCACACCGACCGCAGTGCGCCCTTCGGTGACACCGGCCAGAACAATCGTCCATACCGGTATGCCATTGACGAAATTCGTAGTTCCATCAATTGGATCAATCACCCAGTCAAACCCGCTCTCACCGGTGGCAGCGCCGTGTTCTTCGCCAAATATCCCGTCTTGCGGCCAGGCATCCATGATCTTTTGGCGAATGAAAGTTTCGACGTTTTTGTCCGCCTCACTCACCCAGTCCTGAGCACCTTTTTGATCGATGACCAGATTACTCCTGTCCAAGAAGTATTTCTCTGCAATCACCCCAGCTTCTTCACAGACCGCGATGGCAAAATCTCTGCGTTCCGAAAGACGATTCATGGCCTGTCCTTTTGTGTTTGTGTATCTAGGGCCAACATTGCGGTCCAAGCGGAAGGCTTGCAATGACTGAGTTGCAGCACCGTTCAATTCAATTCATGCCGCTTCGAGGTTGCCGAGCAATATGGACGTCATATCGGCGGTTATCACCCCGTCTATGGCAACAACATCCATTCCAGTCTGATAATCAACGTTGCTTTTTGTAATTCCCGACAAGTCCGCATCTGAATCCAAAAAGACCCATTGAGGTTCATGCGCAGTGGTTTGCCCAACGGCCACCTGCAAGATCGCCAGTGCATCCAGGGCATTGATGGTTCCATCTTGATTGATATCCGCCGCGATCAAGTTCTCCGCATCGGCAGGTCCCCATGTCGGATCGAGGCCAACCGAAATGCGTAACACTTGCAAGGCATCCAGGGCGTCGATCTCTTTGCTCGCCGTTGAATAATGTTTGACGACGTCCAGTCTTCCGGGGAAAGTGCCATCCGGAAGGTCCAAATCAAATTGCCCCTGATCGTCAGCCGTGACAGATACCGTGCCACCACCGTCAGGAGTGAACTTGATCTCTGCATCCGACAATCCGGGATTTGCAGATTGGCTGTCCACAGTGATTGGCCCAAGCACGCCATCCGAACTGTCGGGCGTCAAACCGCCGAAATCACCAAAATCAACCGGAATGTGATCGGGGCCTTCAAACCCGGCCCCGAAAATATCGGTACTGGTCAGCGATCCACCCGAAGCAGACTGAACCTGCACCACCTCGCCCCGATACTCTATCCGCGCCCCTTGAGTGGTGCTGGTAAAGGTCAGTTGCTGAGGGGACCGCAACAGCAAATAGTCGAACATGTCCAGACGGTCCACACCCGGTTGAAAATCCGTGATCGTGGTCAGACCGCTGCCCGACTGCATCACGAAAATGTCGGCCCCTGCCCCACCTGACATAGTCGTAGCACCTGTTCCGGCTATCAGTATGTCATCGCCATCTCCGCCAATCAGGGTGGTATCCAGAATACTGCCGCTCAGCATGTCGTCTGAGGTCGTCCCCGACACTGTTCCAAACCCTTTGTCCACGATCCCCAGATCATCGACAGGAACCGAAATTACAGTGAATCCAGCGTCTTGTTGCGACGTAACCAGAATCTGCAACTCATTGCCGACATGTGCAATGCTCAGCGATTCAACATTCTGCAATCCACTAGTCAAAGTGTCGGCGAAACTGTCCAGATAAACCAGCTGGCCTTCCGGAGTCAGCGTGAACAATGTAAGCCCATCGTCACCGCCACCCGCCACGACGAATACGCGCCCGTTGATGTCCACGACCTCAAGGTCCTGCACTGATTCAAAGCGGGTCGTGAGCGAATCCAGAATATGGTCTGTGGCGCTCAGGCTGCCGTCAGCGTTCAATTGAAGCACACTGAGCGAGTTGCTGCCTGCACCCGCCACGATTACCCAGGGCTTGCCGTAGGCCTCGATCGTTTCGATGGCTGTCGGAGTCGAGATTCCAAGGGTTCCGAGGGCTGAACTGTTGTCAATCTCGGTCAACTGACCGGAAATGCTGTCGACCCGAAAAGTTGAGACTGTATTGCTGACCGCATCACTTGAGATCAGGAAATGGTCTGTTCCTGCGCGCAACGTCTGCATCGCGCCACTAGAGCCAGCAACAAGGCCAGCAAGGCTCAGCGTTCCGTCCTGATTAACAAGATATGTCCCGATTTGACCCGTTTCTTCATGAGCCATTGCTAGAACATCCATGGGCCCGATCGACACTTGAACAATGGCCGAGATATCTCCGCCTCCCGTCAGAGATCCGGTTTCAGTAAGGGTGTCCAGGGTGCCATCCGGGTTTAGGTCATATCCGACCAACCCGACCGCCATATTCACATCCAGTACAAGTTGTTCGGTTCCCGCCAGCGTTATTGGTGTACCACTGCGACCAACGTGAAACGTGATTGTGCCGCTGTAATATTCCGTGTCGACCAGTTGAGGCATCGCGCCCTCGACCAGCCTCCAGACCGCGACGCCGCCGCCCGGTCCGGCGACGGTATAAAGATACGTGGTTCCGTTAAGCGTTTTTAAAGCCGTATCGCCGATACCTGAATCGAGCGCCGCGCTCCCCGTTGCCACCACACCTTCGAATTGAAGCATCACAGCCACACCTCCTGCGCCACCCCTGGCCTTGACCAAAAGATGACCTGATGCACGGACCGAAACAAAAGCGGAATTGTGGTGAAAACGAGAAGTTCGGTTTCAGATTAACTCAATTTTTCACTTTCGATCGCAACAGTAACCAGCGGGAAAGACAGATGAGCCAGCCGTTATCAGCGCGACATGTCTTCCTTTTCGGTGATCGCGGAAACCACATGTGAGGGTAAGATGACCAAAGCACCAGAGTTCAACAACCGTCCGGCGGCTGAACCTTCGGAAACGGACCGCAAGCAACACATTCGTCAGTGGATCGATGGAAAACTTGGTCGCTGGGCAGGGCGCGGCGCTGCCGGTGGGTTGATTTCAACTTTGATGGCCTTGCCCGCGTTATCACAAGTCACAATTGAAGAACTGTATGCTTTTCAATTCGCGGAAACCATTCCAGGCGTTCGCTCTGTCAAGTTGTTGAAGAATGGCGATGTTCTTCTAAAAATGGCCGATGGCCGCACAATGATTGTGGCGGCTGAAAACGTCCAGATCCTGGACAGCGGTGCCATCATGATCGCTGAGAATGTGGTTCAGGAGATTGCCCAGTTCAGCGCTGTGGAAGCAGGCGCGTCCGCAGGCGGCATCAGTGGGGCCGGCGCGGCGTTGGGCGGATTGGGTCTGGCCGGGGCGGCTGCGGCCGCAGGAGGTGGCGGCGGTGGCGGTGAAGACAGCCCCGTCGTATCCGAACCCATGCCGACATACACAAGCCTCAACCTCGCAGAGCTGCAATCCACTGCACTGAACAATGGCAGCACCAACGCCATCGCTCCCGAAGGGACTGCGACTATCGAAGTCACAATAGGGTCACTGGTCAAAACCGTGACACCCAACCCCGATGGCAGCTGGAGCATCTCTCTGACAGCCGCCGAGGCCAGCGCGCTTCCACAGGGGGTGTCGACGGTGACCATCAGGAACCTGGATGGGTCGGGGGCTGAGCTGTCGACACAATCCGTTCAGTTTGACATCGATACGGTCCCGCCAAGCCTGTCAATCACCGGATTTTCTGACGGGCCGGTACTCAACCTGGCCGAACAGGCCACCGACCTGACGGTCACCGGTGTAACTGATGCTGAAGACGGGCAAATCGTAACGGTTTCACTGAACGGGCAAAGCTATTCCGGTACGGTTTCCGGTGGACAGTGGAGCGTAACCGTCCCGGCGGCTGACCTTAGCGCCTTGCCTGACGGCGCAATCGTAAATGTAACGGCAGACGTGACTGACGCGGCTGGAAACCCGGCCGCACAGGCCAGCGGAAGCTTTGATACGGATTTCACCGCGCCAAGTGTTTCTCTGGATCCAGTTGCGGGTGGATCAATTGACCTGATTGATGTGGCTGGTGACTTAACCTTAACGGGTTCCACCACGGCCGAAGACGGGCAAACCATCATCGTCACGTTCGACGGTCAGGTGTACAGTGGTGCTGCGACAGGCGGAAACTGGACTGTCACGATCCCCAATTCCGACCTCGGTAGTCTATCCACCGGAACACCTGCTGCAATTGTTGTGGCGGTCGAGGACATCGCGGGCAACCCGGCCGCGCCGATTCTTGTTACTGTACCTGTGGACCTGACCGGCCCCTCAATTTCGATATCTCCGCTTTCCGTCGGCGCAGTTCTCAATGCTGCTGAAGCCGCGGCAAGCTTGGCTATAAGCGGGACAACCGCCAATGTCGAAGATGGTCAGCAAGTCACTGTCACTCTGGATGGTCAAACATATACCTCAACAGTGACGGGCGGAACATGGACTGTAACAGTCCCAGCGGGTGATCTGGCATCTTTGGCCGACGGAGGCAGCTTTCAGATTACCGCAGACGTCAGCGACGCAAACGGGCTGACAGCCCCTCAGGCTGATGTGACACTATTGAAAGACGTCACAGCACCAACCCTCAGCATCGACACATTCTCGACCGGCGCATTCATGAATGCTGCCGAAAAGGCGGTGGACCTGACAATATCGGGCGCAACGTCGGCCGAAGACGGTCAAGTCGTGACCGTCACTTTGAACGGTCAATCTTACAGTGCTACAGCAGCCGGAGGGTCTTGGAGCTCAGTTGTCCCTGTTGCTGACCTTGCGGCCCTCTCTGATGCCGCCACCGTGACGGTCACGGCTGACGTTTCGGATGCCGCAGGAAATCCGGCGTCACAGGCCAGCAACAGTTTCACGACCGATTTCACACCCCCTACCCTGGGAATAACCGGTATTTCTGACGGCACTGTTATGAACGCTGCTGAGCAAGGTACCGACCTGATTGTCTCGGGAACCTCAGACGCTCAGGATGGAACGGTCATTACCGTGGAGGTCGCGCGCGCAGACGGAACAGTAGATATAAGCGGTACCGCAACGGTAACCGGTGGTGTCTGGACCTACACAGCCACATCGGCGGAGCTATCAGGGCTTCAGGATGCGAGCACCTACCACGTCACGGCTTCTGTTTCCGACGCGGCTGGGAATGGCAACCAAACCTCGACAAGTTTTACAACCGATTTTACGGCGCCAGCAATCACGATCGACAGTTTGCCGGTTGGCTCCGTATTGGATGTAACGGAACAAGCTACAGACCTGACAATTTCAGGCACGACGACCTCCGAAGATGGCCAAACAGTGTCTGTCACGTTTGGCGGGCAAACCTATACCGGTATTGCATCGGGCGGAACCTGGGCGATCACTGTGCCAGCCAGCGACCTAGGCGCGCTGTCCGACGGAACAAACCACACCATCTCCGCAACAGTTGACGATATTGCCGGCAACAGCTCGGTTGCGGCAAGCAGTTCGGTAACGACGGACTTTCGGCCTGTTCTGATGCTGGACGATATCGGCGTAAACAACGCAGTGGCCCTTGCCGACGCCAAGCTGTCAGGCATTACTGTCAGCGGTTCCTCTGCCGGGCTTTCAAACGGCCAGGTCGTGGATGTCTTGCTGAACGGCAGTTCCGTCGGTAGCGCGACAGTAACCGCGGACGGATCCTGGACACTGGCTGTCGCGTCGTCAGATTTCGCCGCCATAGAGGCTGGGGATGATCTTATTTTCTCTGCCCAGGCAACTGTTGCAGGAGGACCAGATCCCTTTCCTGTATCGGATCAGGCGGTTGCTCATGAGCCAGCTGCCTACGTGATCTCTGAAGTCGGGCGCAGTGGGTCAACCGTAACGTTTGCCATTTATGCCGATGCAAATCGTGACATCTCTGGTGGCCTGGCTTTTACAGCGGAGCTTGAGTTCGACTCAGCCGTTGCCACATTCGACATTGGATCAGACACGGAACACAGCGCGTTTGATTTGTTCCTGGCAAACCCAGGCACAGGTGACATCATCAACTTCGCTGGGGCGGCGACTGTTTTTTCTGATTTGTCCCAACCTCTTGTCACCTTCACGATGACAGTACAGGACGCTGCTCAACCCATTGAGTTAGCGATAAAATCACCTGAAGGTGGCCCTGTTGCAATTCAGTTTGGCACCAATGGCAATGACATCCTAACCGCGGCAAACACGGATACAATCATTCGTGGCGGTGGTGGCGATGATAGTATTGACATCACCGAAGCTGGGCGGGACGTCGTTGTCTTTGAAGCCGACCCTAATAACAATGGCGTAGACAGCATAACCGGTTTCACAATTGGGTCTGCAGCAGATGTAACCGACGCCCTAATGTTCAGCGGACTGAATGTCGCCACGCTCCGCGGTGATGGTACGGGTTTCGAACTGCTTTCTGTCGGTGGCACATTGGGCATAGATACTGGATTTGTAGGCCTCGATACCGTTCTTGCGGACCTCAATGCCGTTACACTCGAAACGGCTGTAGAAAGCCTTGCCGGGGCATCTACAGGTGATGAGCTCTATGTGATGGCAACGGACGGAACGGACAGTGTTCTGATCAAAGTTGATTTCGTGACACCAGGCGACGCCAACGTCGAAACCCTCGCCACTTTCCATGGTTTGGGCGATCTCAGCGGCTTGACCGCGGACAACATCATACACACCGACCCAACCGGCGCGACCGCCTGACGCGGCTTCGAAACAAATTGGCGCCCATCATTTTCATGAGGCAGTTATGGCAAAGAATGGCTTAACCCCGATCACACGATTACGACATGGTCATCGGTTCTGGAAACGTTACACGTCGTTCGAATTCGCGCACGATATAGTCGACTGCCCGGTGGCAGAGGCAGAGATTCTTCAGGCAGCAGCCACTTTTCCAATCGCATTTTTGAAATCCGACCGGGGATTTTACCCTGTCGCAATCTTATCGATGACACCAGACAAACCGACGCCATTCGTGTCAGCGGAAGGGGATTGGCGTGCAAGCTATGTTCCTTCTGCACTGCGATGTGCACCGTTTCAATTCCTGCCACCTGAACTTCACGATAAAATCGGTGAGGGGGAGTTTGACTTGCTTGTCAACGAAAGCTTGGACTTGGTTACCGACAACCCCGAAGATGAGCCGTTCTTTGACAAAACCGGAGAGTTGGGGCCGGAACTGCAAAAAGTCCAAGCGTTCTTTCACACTCTCACAGCATCACTGGAGAACACATATCAATTGTGCCGTACGATAGCCGGTATGGGGCTTTTTTCTCCACTCGCCTGCGCACAAACGGACGAAAGCCTCGACGGTTACTTTGGTGTCAACGTGGTTGCCTTGCAGCAAGTTCCTTCAGCGCATCTGTCATTGCTCGCCATGAACGGTGGCCTGCGCCTCATATATGCCCACCAAGTTTCCTTGACCCATTTTTCGTGGCTATCGACCGCTCAATTGCGCGCCGAACAATTGGTCAACGGGTCGTCGCCAAGCGTACGATCTGATGCTTCAGATTTTCTAGAAGCGCTGGCCGCCGCCCAACAAAAAGAAAGCCTACTGGACCATCGGTGGCAGGAGGGTCAGTATGCGATTTAATGAGTATTCACTGCATCTTGTCACGCTCAGTCTGCTTTTGGTCTCGATTTCCGCCTGCACCCGCCCGCCCGATTTGACGCCAGTTGCGATGTCCTTTGCAGCCCAAACAGCCGGTGCCAGGGCAACAAAACCATCAAAAACACTCAGCCACAGCGCCTTCGGGCAGCGGGTGAAAAAGGCGGTCGAGAACAGCCCCAACCTGGCGCAAGTCAAATCCAGAATGGGCATCGCGAAAGCCAAACAAGACGCAGCTGAAGGCGCTTTTCTCCCGGAGATTTCGCTGGGGCTAAACGCACGATCTGAAAGGATTGCCTCAGATGTAGCGGATGTATCGCCGTATGTGAGGGTTTCACAATTGGTCTATGACGGAGGGGCGTCCTCAGGGGATCTGACCGCTGCGCGGGCACGTGTCTTGGAAAGCAGAGGCGATCAGATTCAAACAGCCTCATCCACTGCTCTCGCAGCTATCGAGACCTATGTACTTGTCCTCGATCAACGAAAGATTCGAAGCATCGCAGCACAGAATGTTCTAACACATGAAGAGCTTGTTCGCCAGATAACCGACCGAACAGAAAACGGTGTCGGTTCGAGTGCCGACGTTCTGGCAGCCCGGTCGCGCATGTCCGATGCGCGCACAAAGCTGGCTGATGCGCATGCGCGAACAGACCGCGCCGAAGCGCGATTCCGCGAGGTTTTCGGGGATGAGCCCGGCGCTCTTTCTGCACCAGTTCCGGCACCTGGACTGGAAAGAAGTGACATGCAGATCATAATGAACAGCCCTCAGGTTTGGCGGTCCGATGCAAGCCTACTTGCTGCCAAGGCAGAATGGTCCGCAGCGCATGCGCGTCGCAGCCCTGATGTCAGGGTCGCCGCATTCGCGAACCAGAATAACAATCGTGACGCGAACTTTGGAGTGGATCTTTCTTTCAATTACGAGCTGGACAGCACCGGCCAGCGCCGCGCTGCAATAGCAGCGGCGGAATCGCTGGTCAAAGAGACCGAGTTTGCGCGCGAGCAGCTTATCCGCGAAATAACGCGAGAATTGGGTTTTATCCGTTCGGATCAAAAAGCGGGTGCCGATCGGTTACGAGAAGCCCGGATTGCCGTGGAGGCTAACGCGGAAAATGTCGTAGCTTCCCGCGAACAATTTTCGATCGGTCGTCGTAGCCTCATTGAAATTCTGGATGCACAGCGGGACTACGTTAATGCTCAGGAACGTTTGATCCTTGCGGAACATAGCTACTTTCTGACCAATTATGCAGCCCTAAGCCTGACCGGGGACATACTCGACCTGCTCGGGGTTTCATTGGGCGACTGGGGCAATACGCAATGAACGCATCCGACCCTGCCCCCAATGCTTCGCTGCTTACACCGTTTGAAGCCTGTCTGTTGAATATCTCGTCGGCACTTGAACGGCCATTGAGTCTCGCGGCGCTGCACGCGGCGCAAAGTGGCGCAGACGGGGATCTGACAATACGGGACATTCTCACCCTCGCGCAAAAGGCGGGTATGCAGGCGGGGTATGGGGCAAAGCGCCTTTCCGATTTGGATAACAATCTGACACCCACCCTGTTGCTGTTGGCAGAGGGTAAAGCCGTTGTCTTTCACGGACGAAGGCAGAAGGGTACTTTATTGGTCTTCGACCCAGATGTAGGCGAAGGTGTCGGTGAGATTTCTGAAGACAGGCTGGCAGCCTGTTATACCGGTTACGCAATCCTGTTCCGGCGCCATCACGACGGCGAAGCATTGGGGGTGTCCGGTTCACATGGCGGTCACTGGTTCTGGAACGCACTAACCGCAAACCGGTGGTCATACATTCAGGTCGCGCTAGCAGCGGCGCTGGCAAATCTTCTTGGTTTGTCCACGTCCGTATTCATCATGGTGGTCTATGACCGGGTATTGCCCAACGAAGCAACGGAGTCGCTGATCGCTTTGACCGTGGGTGTGGCGTTGGCACTGTGTTTTGACTTTACCCTCAAGTTGCTGCGGGCGGGGTTTATCGACAAGGCCGGGCAGAAAGCCGACTTGTTGATGGGCCGGCGCATTTTCGACCAGTTGCTGAACATCCAGATGAAATCGCGCACGGGGTCTACCGGTGCCATGACCAGCACCATTCGCGAATTTGAAACTCTGCGAGAGTTCTTTACATCCGCGACGCTGGTGGCCGTTGTCGACCTGCCGTTCATTGGATTGTTTATCCTGGCGATCTTTCTGGTGGGCGGACAACTGGCTTTGATCCCTGCACTGGCCGTACCGGTGGTGCTCCTGACAGGTTTGGCGGTGCAACCAGTTTTATCAAGGATGGCGGAACGAAGCCTGTCCGACGGGCAGTCCAAGCAATCAGTTCTGGTTGAGGCTGTCTCGGGACTTGAAACCATTAAAACAACGGCAGCAGGCCGAAAAATGCGCGCACGATGGGAACAGGCCATCGAACAGCAATCAGCGCATGGTGCGCGAAGCCGGACTGTCACGCAATTTGCCCTGAACCTGACCGGTTTCACCCAACAGGCCGCGCAAGTGCTTGTTGTATTTCTTGGTGTTTTTCTGATCACTGACGGGCAGGCCAGCATGGGTGCCCTGGTCGCTTCGGTAATGTTGACTGGACGGGCGTTGGCCCCTCTGGGTCAACTGGCGCAGACTTTGACGCGCGCAAACCAGGCCAGATGCGCCTATCGCAACCTCAATGCGCTAATGCACGCAGAAAGCGAACGCCCGGAGGGGCGCACATGGCTGACCCGATCTGATTTCAAAGGGGCAATTGCCTTTAATAACGTGTGTTTTTCGTATTCTGACCAAAGCGAAGATACCCTGCGAGGCGTGTCTTTCACTATAATGCCTGGTGAGAAAGTCGCAATTCTAGGTCAAATCGGATGCGGGAAAAGCACGATTGCGCGCCTGCTATTGGGGCTTTACACGCCACGAGTAGGCTCGGTCATGATCGATGGGCTCGACATACGTCAGATCGACCCAGGTGACTTGCGGCGCAATATTGGATCTGTCCTGCAGGATGTCTGGCTTTTTTCGGGGTCTGTCCGGGAGAATATCGCCAGCGGTGCAGTCCGACCCAGAGATTGCGATATAGTCGAAGCCGGTCGTATTGCCGGTGTCGAAGAATTCGTGAACAGCCATCCGTCGGGCTATGACCTTCAACTCGCGGAACGCGGTGAGGGGCTTTCCGGGGGTCAACGGCAAGCAATCGCCCTTGCAAGGGCACTTGTCGGGCGTCCTCCGGTTTTGCTTTTTGATGAGCCAACCAGTGCGATGGACGTCAAAACCGAAGCCCAACTGGTTCAACGCCTGAGTACGTCAACCTCCGGATCAACCCTGGTCATTGTAACGCACAGAACCAGCCTGCTGGAGCTTGTGGACAGGGTTATCGTTCTGGAAAACGGAAAAATCGCAGCTGATGGACCCAAGAGCTTACTGACGCAGCACATGCGCCAGAAAGGGAGGCACTTGAATGTCGCAGCATCCTGATCTGGCGAAGTTGGCGCGCGAAATGCAGGGGCGCTCTCCCGTTCGTGGTTCATTGCTCTTGCTGTTGATCCTGTCCTGTATTGTCTCGGCCGGGTTGTGGGCACATTTGACCGAGTTGGATGACGTAACGCGCGTCGATGGGCGGATCGTGCCTTCGGGAGACATACAGGAGATCGACGCCGCCGAGCCCGGCGTGCTGCGGTCGCTTCATGTGCGCGAAGGCCAGTTGGTCGACAAAGGGGCATTGTTGATGGAACTGGACGCCACACAAATCGACAGCCAACTTAGCCAGGAACAACAGCGCGCTTTCGGGCTGCAAGCCCGTGCACAACGTTTGCAGGCAGAAATTGATGGAACACAATTAAGTTTCGATGCGCAGCTGATCGAAGGTGCACCCAGTGTCGTGCGTTCGGAAACTGCATTGTATCAGGGTCGACAAGCAGAGCTGGCGGCAGAAATCGCAATTTTGGAACGTCAGCGTGAACAAAAGCAGCGAGAACACGAAGAAGGTGTAGTGGATCAGGTGACGGCAGAAGAAACCCTAAATGTACTTGGGGAGGAGCGTGCAATCATTGCTCCGCTTGTTGAGCGGCAAATGGAACCTGCGACAACATTGCTGGCGTTGCGGCGCAGCGAGGCTGAGTGGCGCGGTCGCAAGGTCCGGGCCGAAGCCGTGACCAACAGGTTGCAAACTGGTTTGGATGAAATCGACGATCGGATTCAAGCTGCTCATAGCCGATTTCGAAGCGCTGCACTTACTGAATTGGCTATTGCAACTGCGGAACTGGCGGCTTTGCAACCCGCCTTGCCAGCCCTACGCGACCGGGCTGCACGAGCGCAGGTTCGCTCTCCGGTTCGCGGTATCGTCAACCGCATCCACCGAACCACCATTGGAGGTTTGGCGCGAAGTGGCGAAGACCTTGTCGAGATTGTTCCCCTGGACGACACACTATTGGTCGAGGCTTACGTAAAGCCCGAAGATATTGCATTTTTACGTGCTGGACAGCCCGTAAAGGTAAAGATCACGGCTTATGATTTTGCGCGATACGGGGCGCTGGATGGTGAAATCCTACGGATTGGCGCCGATACCGTCAAACGTTCAGAGCGGAACGACGAAGAGGTGTTCGTTGTGGAAATTCGCACGAGCGACACAATGCTCGATGGAAATGGTGTCGCGGTGGAAATCATACCCGGCATGATCGCAGAGGTTGACATTTTGTCAGGTCGAAAATCCGTATTGGAGTATCTGCTGGAACCTGTCGTGAAGATAAAAGATCAAGCTTTGCGTGAGTAAGTGCAAAATAGTTGTTTTTCCGACGCTTACAGTGTTTTTCTATCAACATCGCCTGACGCAGAGGGCGGAAAGAAATTCAGGTTCGCAATCTGCCCACCAGGGGGTCACTATTTCCAGTCGACATCCCCCAGGAAAATATACCCGGCACCGTAAATCGTTTTGATCAGGCGCGGATTCTTTGGATCTTCACCAAGTTTCGTACGCAACCTGGAGATTCTGACATCCATAGCACGATCAAAACTGTCGCCGGCCGCACCGCCCAAGGACTCCTGCATCTGCCCCCTGCTGATCAGCCGCTTGGGGCTTTCCAGAAACAGACGCAAAACCTCGCCTTCAGCATGGCTGAAAGGTGTTTCAGTCCCTGACCCGTCTTCCAGAACATACCGATCAAAATGCGCAATCCAGCCGTTGAATTCCGCCCTGTCCGATTGTGATGTCCGACCGCGCGGCGCGCGCAACCTGGCCCGCACCCGGGCAACGACTTCTGTCGGGTCAAACGGCTTGGTAATATAGTCATCCGCGCCCAACTCCAGCCCTGTCACACGGTCCTGAACCTGTGCCCGGCCGGAAATAATGATCACTGCTGCACCCTGTTCCAGCGCCAAGCGATGAACTAGCGCCAGCCCGTCGGTATCTGGTAAAGACAGGTCCACAAGGCAAACATCAGGGGTTACTCGATTAAGGGCTGCTTCAAACTCTCTGGCACGGGAAAAACTCTGCGTCCGGAAACCGGCATCCTCCAGTGCATCCGTCAGAATGCGCCGTATCTCGGGTTCGTCGTCGAGAATGGTCACCAGTGGTTGCGACATCAGGCGGCCTCGGTTTGGATCAGAGCAGACAATTGAGCCTGTGAGAACGGTTTACGCAAAACAGGTGCCAGGGCAAGCGCCCGTTGATGCAGCGGATCTGAATTTGGCAGAGATGTCATAAGGATAAGCGGCAACCCCGGTTTCAACTGTTCAAGGATGTCCAAGCCTGTACCGTGTCCTTCCAGACGGATATCCGACAAGACCAGCGAAATGTCCTTCACACTCGATATCAAGGCCAGTGCTTCATCAACTGAATTTGCTTCAATGACAGTAAAGCCCAAATCCACCAGCATGTCCCTAAACTGCCCGCGCAGGTCTTCGCTGTCTTCAACCAACAGTACCAATCCACCCTGAGCCGGAGGAGCGGGCCGAAAAGGCAAACGCATGACAACTGAGGCCCCAGATGGTGTATTTCTTAGATTCAGATCGCCACCGGCAAGCTTGACCGTATCATAAACCATCGGCAGCCCCAGTCCTGACCCGTCGCTCCCTTTTGTTGTGAAAAACGGGTTCAGTGCCTTTTCTAGCGCCTCGGGTGAAAACCCCGGCCCGGTGTCGGAAACCGTGACTTCGATCCAGATCTCACCTATGGCATGTGCACTGATTGTGATTTGACCCGTGCTCCCGCAGGCATCCCGGGCATTCAGGACCAAATTCAAAAGCGCATCCTGAACCATACCCGGATCAAGCATCAATGTTTGTTTTGGCAAGGTGTTTACGACGGACAGGCCCACACCGCGAGGCAGTGAGGGTGTCGCCAGAATCCTCAGGTCTTCCAACAATCCCCCGATGTCCGTTGCCTGCGGTTGCGGCGTTCGGTTTCCAGTCATGTCGGCGATCCGGTTCAGCAGCTGCCCGCCCCGGCGCGCGGTTTGTTGAGTTGCGGCCACAAGTTCCTGAGCGCCATCCGGCAAATCCATCTTGTCGAGGCGGGACTGCATCCCCAGGATGATAGTGAGCAGATTGGAAAAGTCATGGGCAAGCCCGCTGGTCATCTGGGCTGCCATCGCCCGGCGGCGGGTTTGCTGTAATGCAACGCGTGCCTGTGTCTCTTCGGTGATGTCCACCGACATCACGTACACACCCCCTGCCCCATCCGGCGTAAACGAAACCCGGATGCGTCGGGAATCCTGATCTTCGGTGAACTCGAAAACCGACGGCTCTCCGCTATAGGCCTTAAACAATTGGGCCTTAACCCGTTCAAAGGCGGTCGCACCCAGCGCTTCAGAAATGTGAAGCCCCAGAATATCGGACGGACGCCCAGGCATGACGGCGCTCAGGCGACGGTTCGAGTAATCGTATCGGCCGTCGCTGTCCAAATGCGCAATATGAGCCGGCATCATCTCGGTCACCATACGTGTGCGAGCTTCGATTTCGGTCAATTCCCGCTTGGCCTCTTCCAGCGCCGCGATCGTGGCCGCAAGTTTGCGGTTGGTTGCGGACAGTTCTTCCGCGTGGCTCAGCAACTGTTCCGACAGTTCCTCAGACCGCGCGCGCAACAGGTTTTCCGCCCGCCGCGTTCCGGTGATATCGGTGTAGACCGCGACCCACCCGCCTTGTGGCAGCGGTGCGCCTTCAATTGAAACAACCTGCCCATTGGGACGCACGCGCTCCATGTAGTGAGGCTCAAACGCCAAGGCTTGCTGGACGCGCAGATTGACCATTTCCTCGACACTTTCATCGTCGCCATACTCACCGCGGCTGGCAAGAAAGTGGATCGTATCCCGAAACAAAGCACCCCTTTGAACAAGCTCGTCCGGCAAACCGAACATTTCCTGGAAACGGCGATTGCTGAGCACAAGTTGCAATTTGCTGTCATAAATGGAAAGCGCCTGACCTATCAGGTTCAGCCCGGCGGTCGTCATCGCCTTGATACGCTTTTCCGTTATGTCCAACTTCGTCTTCTCCTCGGCTCATGCCTAGCATCTGAAACCATGCACGGGTAGTGGAATTGAGGGGAGGCGTTTCGGACCCTGTCTTCGTTCAATTGCTTTTTGCAATCCGGGAGTGCACAAAGCAAAATACTTCGACAAACCCGCCCGTGACCGAGCGTCCGGTACAGCCAGAATAGATGAACGTTGACAATAAACCGCGTTCTAAGATGTGTATCTGGGACAGGATTTTGCGCCTTCAGTTGTGATCGAGTGCAAGGACAATGTGTGGTCCATATTTTTCATCCGGTGGCGCAACATCTGTCGGCCTAACCGTGCGAGATCTGTTGCAAAATCCGGATTCTCCGCGACATTCTCGAATTCGCCCTTACCTTGATGGTCGAACAGGATCGGGGGCAGGTCGGCAGCGAACTCGACCAGGGTGAACCGTTCATCCCGCAATATTCCCAAACACGAGTCGCTGTTACCGGTCCCCAATTCTTGCTGCCATAACGTCGGGTTTTCAGGTTCTGAGAAATCAAGTTCGCTGAAAGAATAGTCGCGCCAATCGTCTGGGATATTACCCCGCAACAATGGCAGCAAGGACCGTCCATCCATAGCGTTCGGAACAGCCTGTCCAATCCAGTCCAATATGGTTGGTGTGACATCCACAGACTCGGTTGGAACGGTGATCTTGCTTCCCGCCATAGCTTCATTCCCGGGCAAACGGATCATCAGCGGTGTGTGATACGCCGCATCGTAGACCGTCATCTTGCCCCAGCTGTGTCGATCCCCCAGCATTTCACCATGATCGGCGGTGATAACCAGCAGTGTATCGTCGTATTGCCCGCTGTCCTTCAGGTATTGGACAACACGACCGATGTGGTGATCAACCTCTGTTGCCAGGCCAAGATATATAGCACGCAAAGTGCGATTGTTTTCGTCCGTAGGTTCAACGTCATCAAAACCGTGAACGAATTTTTTCGCGCTATAGGTATCCAGCTTTGGTCCGAAGAACGGATGCAGCGCTTTTTCTGCTGCTGCGCTCGGCAAGCAGTGCGGCAGAGGGATGTCCGCCGGGTCATACATGTCATTGTAGGGGGCCGGTGCGACCAACGGCGGATGCGGGCGGATATAGGTCAAATGGGCGAACCAACCCTTTCCACGATGAGGCGCGATTCCGTCCAGAAAGGCATCGGTCAGAAAGGCTGTATCGCTGTCTTCTGCCCGGTACAGCGCGGGATCATTCAGCTGCGGGTGTCCACCATCGGGCGAAACGGGCTTGTAGACGTCCCAGTACTTTTCGAACTGATACCCCTTTTTCATCAGATGGGCTTGCCATGGATATGATTCTTCAAGGCGCATTTCGACAACTTCAACGAACCCGGTCATCGACTGTTCGTAAGACTTGAGGTCAGGGTCATTGGGATCATGGACGCGCGGATCGGCGGAGGTATCTGTGTACCCAAACAACATTGGCAAGTAACCAGCTTTGCGCATTTCCGTGGCAATGTTCGGGGTATCGTGTCGCAACGGCGTTCCGTTTCTAACCGACCGATGATTCATCGCATATTGGCCGGTCAGAATCGATGCACGCGAGGGACCGCAGGGATTGGTGACCGAGAAATGGCGGGTAAAGGTCACGGCCTCATCCATAAAAGCCCGCAAATTCGGAAGGTTCACATGGTCTGCCAAGGCCCCCGACAGGCAATCCGCTCTGAGTTGATCGATGATGACAAACAAGACGTTCTTGGTCTGATGCATACCGACTTCTCCGATTCCGCGCCGTAATAAACAACGCGGAATGTGTATTGCTTCCCGCCATAGCGCAACCGATTTGTCGGTCGGACAAAGGCGTATTATCCCGACAAAGTTGCTGTGCGATAACTTCTGGTAAGCACCTGTTCAGCATAGCTCCAATGCGACGGTCGGCGTGACGTCAAGGCCATCCGGCGCGGCAAAAAGATGTTCAATAGCACAAAGCCATTGCGGTCATTGAATGTTTCACTTCACATGACCTCATGACGCAGCCTTCGATAATCTCAGAACACGATTCCAGCGGTACTCGTGTACGCATATCCGGAGAGCTGCTCACGCAATCGCTGCAAACCGTTGAACAAGGTTTTGCCTCTGTCCGCCCAACCGGAGACAGGCTTGTTCTCGATCTGTCCGAGGTCGAAGCCCTGGATACCGGCGGTGCCTGGCTGATCGCGGACCTTGGCAAACGCTTCACGTCGCAAGGTGCAACACTTGAATTTCAAGGGGTGAAACCGGCACATGCCACTCTGATAGATACTGTAACCCGCAGCATACCCGACGAACCCGGTGAACTTGATAAACCGCGAAGTCTGTTAGATTTGATCGCACAAATGGGTCACATCACTGTTGGTGCCTGGCGGGATACGCTTTCCATCCTCGAATTTCTGGGTCTGACACTGCATCGGCTGTTTCGTACCATTCTCATGCCATGGCGACTGCGCAAGGCAGCGCTGGTCACACACATGGAAGAGACCGGGTTCAAAGCACTGCCAATCGTGGCCCTTATGGGATTTCTGATCGGTGTCGTACTGGCCTTTCAGGGCGCAACCCAGTTGAAGCAATTTGGAGCTGAGATATTCGTTGTCGAACTGATCTCGATCTCGGTTCTGCGTGAATTGGGCATATTGTTGACGGCAATTATTGTTGCCGGGCGCTCGGGTTCTGCATTCACCGCATCTATCGGTTCGATGAAAGTGCAGGAAGAAATCGACGCAATGCGAACGCTGGGTCTGGACCCGATCGAAGTTCTGGTCATTCCCCGCGTTTTGGCCTTGTTGATCATGCTGCCCATACTGGGTTTTGTCGCCGATATCGCGGGTCTGTTTGGTGGCGCATTGATGAGCTGGATCGACCTGGGGGTAAGCCCCGGCATGTTTCTTACTCGTTTGAAGGAAAACACCGACGTCTGGCAATTGGCGGTCGGTCTTATCAAAGCTCCGTTCTTTGCGCTCGTCATCGGCGTAATTGCCTGCTGGCAGGCAATGCAGGTCAAAGGGTCCGCCCAAAGTGTCGGTCAACGTACGACAGCATCAGTTGTTCAATCCATTTTCATGGTGATCGCAATCGACGCTTTGTTTTCGATCTTCTTCTCAGAGATCGGAATATGACATGACCGGGGATACACCACAGCCATCAGTCGCCACAACTAAAGACCGTGAGGCTGTCATTCGTGTAAGCGGGCTCCGAACTCAGTTCGGTACCCAGGTGGTACACGAAAACCTGAATCTTGATGTCTGGAAGGGAGAAGTTCTGGGAATCGTTGGCGGGTCGGGCACCGGTAAATCCGTATTACTCAGAACTATCGTAGGGCTGAACAAACCCGCCGCCGGAGAAATCGAAGTGCTGGGCGTCGATGTTCTGAATGGCCCAGAGGATGACCGCCGCAGGATCGAACGCCGCTGGGGTGTTGCCTTTCAGGACGGGGCCTTGTTTTCGTCACTGACCGTGCTGCAAAACGTGATGGCTCCGTTGCGGGAACACACAGGTCTCAGCGAAAAACTAATGGAGTCTCTGGGTGCGTTGAAGATCAGCCTCGTGGGACTGCCACAGCTGAGTTGCGGCAAGTTTCCGTCAGAACTGTCGGGTGGCATGCGCAAGCGCGCTGCGCTGGCCCGGGCGCTGGCTCTTGACCCCGAGATCGTTTTTCTGGACGAACCAACCGCAGGATTGGACCCGATCGGCGCAGCGGCGTATGATGAACTGATCGGCGAATTACAGCAGGCACTTGGGTTGACCGTTTTCATGGTCACCCATGATCTGGACAGTCTTTACGCGATCTGCGACCGCGTTGCAGTGCTTGCAGAAAAGCGCGTGCTGGTTGAAGGTCCGATTGAGGATATGACCAAGGTCGACCATCCTTGGGTACAGGAATACTTCACAGGCCCCCGCGCCCGCGCGGCACAACAGAAGGGGCAAAACAGGTAAAGGCAATGGAAACCCGGGCGAACTATATCCTGATCGGCGCGTTTACCCTTGCAGGGTTGCTGGGCGCATTCGGCTTTTTCCTGTGGCTCGCCAAGTTTGAGATCACGCGCCAATACGCTTATTACGATGTACTTTTTGACAATGTCGCAGGTTTGTCGGCGGCCGGCGGCGTGAACTTCAACGGCTTGCCTGTCGGGCAGGTCGTTTCCTTGCAACTGGACGAAAATGACCCGTCAAAGGTTCGGGTGCGGATCGAAGTGGACGCAGACATTCCTATAACCAATGAGACAATCGCACAGCTTCAGTCACTTGGCGTAACCGGTGTTGGTTATGTTGAACTGACCGGCGGATCGGCTAACGCTGAACGATTGCCACAAAAGAGCATTATCAAGAGCAAACGCAGCGCAATTCAATCCCTGTTCGAAGGCGCGCCAAAAGTTCTGGATGAAGCCGTAACGCTTTTGGAGAACCTGAACAAAGTCGTCGATGATAAAAACCGGGAAGCTGTGAGCGGTATTCTGGACAATCTTGCTTCGGCCACAGGTAAACTGGACAATACACTGACAAGTTTTGAATCCGTGGCAAATGACATCGGCAGCGCTGCGCAGGATATTGGCGCGTTTTCAAAGCGGCTGGACCCACTGATCGAAACTGCTCAAACAACGCTCAAGACCGGTACGGAAACATTGGAAGCCGTCAAAACGGCTTCCGGGTCCGCCAAGACCGCGCTGGACGAAGCTAAAACAACCCTTCAGACGGCTGACCGCATTTTGCAGCAGGACGTGAAGCCTTTCATCGAGCGAGGCTCGCAACTGGCTGAACGATTGACCGTTTTGTCTGATGAAGGCAGCGTTACCCTTGGAATTGTGAACGAAACCGTTCTGAACGCCAATACGGCGCTTGGCTCGATTACAACGGCGATGGAGTCCGCCAAGGGGGCGCTGGCTTCGGCAGAATCCGCTTTTGACTCTGCAAATCGTGTCATGGAGGAAGACGTGGCACCTGTTGCGGAAGATGTCCGGAAGGCGGCCAATCAGGTGACCGAAACCGTCGCGGGCATAACGGAAAAGATTGATCAGATCTCTGACGACGTCCTGAGCGCGTCAAATTCCGCGTCCGAATTGCTGGGAACCATCGACGAAATCGTGCAGAGCAACCGCCGACAAGTGTCAGACTTCCTACGTGTCGGGTTGCCTCAGTTTGTTCGTTTTATCGAAGAATCCCAGCGTCTTGTTATCAGTCTGGATCGCCTCGTAGACAAAGTTGAACGCGATCCGGCACGTTTTCTTCTGGGCACCCAAGCATCGGAGTTCCGTCAATGATCAAGCCTGCACTTGCAATGTTGATGGTCGTGTTGTTTGGCGGCTGCGCTGGTCTGGGCACGTTGAAACAAGCGGCGAAACCGAATGACTTGTATCTGCTGACCCCTAAAAGCACTTTTTCCTCAGCGCTGCCCAGGATTGAAAAGCAGATCGTCGTTCAGGAACCGACGGCAACTGCCGCAGTGAACACGGATCAGATTGCCATTCAACCTACCGCGTTGCAGGTTCAATATTTGCCCCGCGCCCGCTGGGTGGATCGCGCGCCCTTGATCGTTCAAACCCTATTGGTCGAAAGCTTTGAGAACTCGGGCAAAGTCGCAGCTGTTGGACGCTCAACCGTTGGTCTGCGAGCCGATTACGTAATCGCCCCGGACCTTCGAGAGTTTCAGGGGGTCGTGATCGAAGACACCGAGAATGGAACCAAAATTCGCGTCGAAGTTCGTATTAACATCAAGGTGATCGACGAATACGAAGACAAGATCATTGCGTCCAGCTCGTTCCAGGAAAACGTCGTGGCGGCAAGCGATCAGACACCCGATCTGATCAACGCGTTTGATCTGGCTTTGGGGCGCGCGATGCGAGATTCTGTAGAATGGAGCATTCGCAAGATCAATACCCACGTGGCAAACAACCCGCGATCCATTCCCAGATAACGAAAGCCGCATAAGACGGCGGAAAAAGCGGGCAATTACAGACGCGCTTTCACATGACCAAACATTGCTCTACCCAATGTGGTTTTCAGAATTGTGCGGCCGAAGCTCGGTTCCAATCATCTGCAAATTCTTCGGGAATGTCGTCCTTTAACAAGGCGCCGTCCTCCAGATAGGTATAAAGTTCGGCATAGCTGCGCTCATGCTCGTCCGCAGTGCGGCGCAAGATATCACGGGGATGTAACTCGGATGCTTTTTCCTTGCCCATGGCGCCCAAAAGCTCGCGGAAACTTTCCAGCGTGGCATCGTGATAGCGATGAACACGCCGACGTTTCTGAGGCACATTCACGGCGCGCCCGCGGATGGGATCTTGTGTAGCCACCCCTGATGGACAACGGTTTGTGTTGCAATGCAATGCCTGGATGCAACCAACCGCAAACATCATCGCGCGCGCCGAGTTGCACATGTCTGCACCAAGCGCCAACTTCTCGACCATGTCATAACCGGTCGCCACTTTGCCGGAGCAGATGATCCGAATCTTGTCACGCACTCCGACACCGCGCAAACAGTTGCTGACAAAGATCAAGGCTTCGTTCAGGGGCATACCCAACCGGTTGGTAAATTCCACCGGGGCTGCGCCTGTGCCCCCTTCTGCCCCGTCAATCGTGATGAAATCCGGCAAGATACCCGTTTCAAGCATTGCTTTGCAGATCGCCATGAACTCGGACGGCCTGCCGATGCACAGTTTGAAACCGACAGGTTTGCCACCTGACATTTCCCGCAGGTGCTGGACAAAATGCATCAAACCCGTGGGCCCATCGAATGCACTGTGGGTGGGCGGAGAAATCACATCCTGATGTTCTGGCACACCACGTATCTCGGCAATCTCAGCATCAACTTTGGCAGCAGGCAGAACACCGCCATGGGCGGGCTTTGCACCTTGTGACAGCTTGATCTCAATAGCCTTGACCACGTCCTTTCTTGCCTTTTCGGCAAACTTGTCCTTGTCAAATCCACCAGCCGGGGTCCGGCACCCGAAATAACCCGTCCCGATCTGCCAGATGATGTCTCCGCCTTCAGCCAGGTGATGCGGTGACAGACCGCCCTCTCCGGTGTTATGCGCGAACCCCCCATCCTTGGCTCCTCCGTTCAGCGCGCGGATGGCGTTGGCGCTGAGCGCGCCAAAGCTCATGGCAGACACATTAAGACGCGAGGCGCTGTATGGTTGCGTACATTGTGGACCGCCCAGCAATATGCGTTCTTCACTTTTGTCTACATGTTTGGGGGCAAGTGAGTGGTTGGCGCGATGATACCCGGTTTCGGTAATGTCGTATTGCGTGCCGAACGCCTGTGTGTCCACCTGCCCCTTGGCCCGAGAATATACCAGCCCTCGGACAATTCTGTTGAAAGGCCGGCCACTTTCGTTGGTTTCAACGAAGTACTGGCGAATTTCCGGACTTACAAATTCCAACATGTACCGGAAATGGCCAAGAACCGGATAGTTGTTCAGGACGTTGTGCCTGGTCGTCAAAACATCATAAAGACCGATGATCGCGTACGGCACCAAAATGATCAGAAGCCAATGGGCAGGCGACCAGAAGAACCCAAGGATCAGAACCACTGGCAGACAGACACAGCTTAGAAAAAAGAAAATTCTGCGTACAATCATGTTCCAAACTCCTTGTGTTTTTATCGGGCTGATGAGCCATGCTGTCAGAACTCAACGTGAAACAGATTGAAATTTTATTTCAAGTGTCAGCGGTAAAATGTCTGCTGAGGGACGCAAATGTGAAATCATGTTACGAACGGACCAACTGTTGAACCCAGTGCAACCAGCGGATAAATCACGCTAACCGGACGACAAAGGGCCGATCCTTGGCAAACACACACTCCCACCTCTGGCGTGAACGAAAAAGCGTGATGTTTCTGTCCGTCTTCGTCGGTGGGGCGCTTGGGTCGTTGTTGCGTGAGGCGTTTGCACTAGAAATCCCCGGCCTCAGCTTTCTAACTTCGACTTTCGGCATCAACGTGACCGCCTGTTTTGTTCTGGGCTGGCTGTATTCCGTGCGCCATAAGGTGCACGCGCATGTTCTGTATCTTGGCACCGTCGGATTTTGCGGCGGATTGTCGACCTTCTCATCTTTTGTTGCTGATCTTGAACGTATGGCCGAAGGCGGCCTATGGGTAACGTCCCTGGCAATCGGGCTGGAAGTTTCATTTGGCCTTGCGGCCGCGCTGATTGGCGAAAGCCTTGGTCGTCATTTTCACTCTGAAAAGTCGCCGTCATGAGCGAATTGTATCTTCATTCCATGTTCGCGTTGGGTGGGGGTCTGGGGGCCGTGATGCGCCATTGGCTGGCGCTGAAAATTCGGCACGACTTGCCACTAGCAACCTTGCTCGTAAATGTATTGGGCAGCTTGTTGCTGGGGATCTGGGTGGGGTATTTGGGAGGTCCTGTAGACATAGCCGAGGACCAAAAACGCCTTGTTTTCGGGTTTTGCGGCGGTTTTACAACCTTTTCCAGCTTTGCCTACCAATCGCTCGAGCTTCACCGCGAACGCACATTGTTTTTGGCAGCAGGCAATATTCTGTTCAGCCTTGCTCTGTGCTGGTTCGCTTTCTGGCTTGGCCTGCTGTTAACGCGCTGAAGCTTACCAAGCTGGGCAATAAACTCGAACACTGATTTGCTTTTCTTTCCGACCAACGTTGGGTCCCAAGCCACGCCAACGCTTTGACAAATAAAGAGTTTGAAAAGACTTATTGCATTAAGCTGAACTGCATCGAGTGTTCTGGTGTGTGAGCAATGGCCTGTGTCCTTGACCCGGACATGGGCCATTTCTTAATCGGATCAGACCCCATAACGGGCAAGAAACATATCCACGGCTTGTGTCGCCACTTCGGTGATTTCTTCTTTGCTGAACGAATTCTGAATTCCAAATGCGGCCCGGGTCCAGATTCTTACCTTGCAAAGCTCGGAGAACTGCTCAGCCGCGATATAAACATCTTCAATCGCCAACTCACCTTTGGCCACGGCTTTTTCAAGATATTCCGCCATTTGACGCTGGCCATTTTGCGGCCCCGCTTCATAAAATGCGCGGCCAAGTTCCGGAAACCGGTCCCGTTCGGCAACACAAATCCGAAAAACTTGCTGCGCGAAATCTGAAACCAGAAACGCCGTCAATTGCGTGGCCGCGATCATCAGCACTTCGCGGGCGGGTTTGGTCTCGTCAATCATCGCGATGATCCGTTCAGCCATCAGACAGCATTCCGTTTGCGCAACTTCCATGAACAAAAGACGCTTGTCCGGGAAATAGCTGTACAAGGTTGCTTTTGACACCCCAGCCGCGCGTGCAATATCATCCACGCTTGCGCCCTCGAATCCATCCGCCATGAAAACCTCTCGGGCCCCGCGCAAAACCTGATCGAACTTTCGGCCTGTGCGCAGGATGGTGGCGGTCTGGGTCATGTCATCTCCTTGAGCAATACCTGACACAGTTTATAAACCGTTCGGTTCAGGTACAAGGATTCTCGTATTTCGCTAATATCTGGCAATGCTCTAATTGTGCCGCAGGTCTCTTGCGACGGTTTCAAACCGTGTTAGGACTTGGCCCATGGCCGATATCTTTTTGCGTACACTTCCCTTTTTTGCGATCATCGGCCTTGGCTTTTGGGCTGGGCGCACACGGTTCTTTACGGCCGAAGCAACCGCATATCTGACCAAGTTCGTATTCTTCTTCGCACTATCGGCAATGCTTTTTCGATTTGCGGCGACCCTGCCCTTTGCAGAGATTTTTAACGCAAGACTGATCTTCGGTTACCTCATAGGCACCGCCGCTGTTTATGGCATAGCCACTTGCGTAGCGTGGATTCGCAGCCTTGATGTGCCGACTTCGGCGGTTGAAGCACAGTGCGCTGCCATTGGAAACGTTGGCTTTCTTGGCCTGCCAATGCTCGCGGTGCTGTTCACCGAAGCAGCTATTGGCCCGGTCATGCTGGTTCTGACCGTAGATCTGGTTGTATTCTCGTCTCTGATCGTGATCCTGATCAACGGTGGGCGTGACGGAAGGCTGACGCCAGCCACTTTCAAACTGATTGGAATGGGTCTGCTCAAGAACCCGATGATTGTCTCGATCTCTGCCGGGCTCGTCTGGTCATCCCTGCAAATCCCGGTTCCCGATCCGCTGAACAGCTTTCTGACCATTCTCGGTGGTGCCGCTACCCCCGGAGCGCTTTTTGCAATCGGCGCGTCCCTGGCTGGCAAATCCGCAGAAAGAATTCAGATCGCAGCCTGGTTGAGTTTCTGCAAGCTGGTGCTCCACCCGCTTTTCGTGGCAATCGCCCTGATCTGGCTGATCCCGGTCGAAACATTCCCGGCAAGTGTTGCAATTGCGGCGTCCGCTCTGCCCGTAGCAGGAAATGTCTATATGTTGGCCGCGCATTACGGCATTGCCCCACAGCGTGCCTCGGCTGCTATTTTGCTGTCGACGCTCGTCAGCATTGTCACAATACCGCTTGTTATTGCGACTCTAGGAACTCCCTGACCTTCACCTTTTTTAAAAATACTCTCTCCAAAGGCACTCGGACTTTACGCCGGGTCCGTGGATCGTTAGCCATGTTGCGACTCTAGAATAAGGACGATGCCTGATGGAAACCCTTTCGGAAAATGCCTGTTTCGGCGGAGTGCAAGGCGTGTATCGCCATGCTTCGTCGGCATGCCAATGCGACATGACGTTTGGCCTTTTTCTTCCGACCGAGGCGAAAGATGGCCCGGTTCCGATATTGTGGTATCTGTCTGGTCTGACCTGCACTCATGAAAACGCGATGACAAAAGCCGGCGCACAGGCGTGGGCTGCGGAACAGGGCATTGCAGTGGTGTTTCCCGACACTTCGCCACGCGGTGAAGGTGTTGCGGATCACGACGACTACGATTTGGGCCAGGGCGCTGGGTTTTACGTGAATGCCACGCAGGAGCCTTGGGCACCGCATTTTCGGATGTTGGATTACATTGCCGACGAATTGCCCGCCTTGCTGTTCGAGAACTTTGCCATCGATAGCGAGCGACAGGCCATAACCGGTCATTCCATGGGCGGGCATGGTGCATTGACACTGGCCATGAACCTTCCGGGACGGTACCGCTCGGTTTCGGCCTTTGCGCCCATCTCGAACCCGACGGGTGCAGACTGGGGGCGCAAACAGCTTGGCGCGTATCTGGGGGATGATAAATCCCTTTGGGCCAAACACGATGCTTCCCTGTTAATGAAGGAAACCGGTTTCGACGGTCCCGTCCTGATCGATACGGGCAGCAATGATCAGTTCATTGACCTGCTGCGCCCCGAAACGCTTGCCCAAGCCATCGCTGAGCGTCGCCAGCAAGCAACCTTCCGCCTCCAGCCAGGGTATGACCATTCGTACTTCTTCGTATCCACCTTCATGGAAGACCACATCGTTTTTCACGCCGAAGCGCTGTACGGAGACTGAGGTATGAGCAAATACGACTATGATCTAGTCATCATCGGATCCGGGCCTTCGGGGCGTTCCGCTGCCATTCAGGCTGGCAAGCTCAAGCGACGGGTTCTGGTGATCGACCGCAAAGACCGTTTTGGTGGAGTATCCGTTCACACCGGAACTATCCCATCCAAGACATTGCGTGAAACGGTTCTGAATCTGTCGGGCTGGCGCGAGCGCAGCTTTTATGGCCGTTCCTATCGGGTCAAGGACCAGATCCGCGCCGAAGATCTCAAAGCCCGCCTGCACATGACCCTTGATCACGAGGTCGACGTGCTGGAACATCAATTCAACCGGAACCATGTCGATACGTTGAACGGTCTGGCAAGGTTCATTGGACCGCACGAAGTGGAAGTCGCCACTGATGCTGGCGAGACTACCCGAATAACAGCCGCCAAGTTTTTGATTGCGACAGGAACCAAGACTTATCGCCCCGATTACGTTCCGTTCAACGGCAAGACAGTGGTCGATGGCGACGAATTTCTGGAAATGGCAGAAATTCCGCGTTCACTGGTTGTTATCGGTGCCGGGGTCATTGGCGTCGAATACGCCACGATGTTCTCGGCGCTGGACGTTCGGGTTACGCTGATCGAGCCGCGGGATACGTTTCTGGATTTCATCGATAGCCGCTTGATCCATGATTTCACCCATCAAATCCGCGAAAACGGTGTTGATCTGCGGTTGGGATCGGCTGTCGAAAAGATTGAAGATGCGGGCGAGCACGTCGAAGTGACCCTAGAAAACGGGCGCCACGTGCGGGCGGAAATGCTGCTGTTTGCCGCCGGGCGCATGGGCGCAACATCGAAACTCAATCTGGATTCTGTCGGACTTGAAACCGATCACCGCAACCGGATCAAGGTAGACCGCAAGACATATCAGACCGCTGTTCCGCATATCTATGCGACCGGTGATGTGATCGGCCACCCTTCGCTGGCTTCTACTTCACTGCAGCAAGGGCGCGTGGCTGCCTGCCATGCGCTTGAGACACCTACACTGCCGGAAAGCCCATGGTACCCCTATGGCATCTACTCTGTTCCCGAAATTTCCACCTGCGGCATGTCAGAGGAAGAACTTCAGGAGCGCGGCATACCCTATGAGGTCGGCGTTGCCCGATTCCGCGAGACCTCACGCGGGCATATCATGGGTTTGGAACACGGCATGCTGAAAATGCTGTTTTCGCTGAAGACCCGCCGTGTCTTGGGCGTGCAGATTGTGGGCGAAGGTGCGACCGAACTGATCCACATTGCTCAGGCGGTGCTGAACCTGAAGGGCACTGTCGATTACTTCGTTCAAAACACGTTCAACTATCCAACTCTGGCCGAGGCTTACAAGATCGCCGGGCTGGATGCTTTCAACCGGATGCCGATCCCGGAGGAATTCAAGGTGCGGAAGAAACCTGCAGAACCGGAGAAAAAAGAGGCCAAAAAGGCGTGACAACGCTCTATGTCGATGGCGATGCCTGCCCTGTAAAGGCCGAGGCCGAACGGGTTGCTACGCGACACAAGGTGCCTATGGCACTGGTGTCGAATGGCGGTCTTCGACCGTCAGCAAACCCGCTTGTACAGGTCATCGTGGTCTCGGAAGGTGCTGATGAAGCGGACAAATGGATTGCAGAGCGCTGTGGCGCAGGGGATGTAGTTGTTACCTCCGATATCCCTCTGGCCGCGAAATGCGTCGCAGCGGGTGCCCAAGTTTTGCGCCCGAACGGCGAAGCTTTTACGGCAGCGAACATAGGCCAGCAATTGGCAATGCGTGATTTGATGGCTGACCTGCGGGCCGCCAATCCGCTGGGGGCCGGAGGCGGCGGCCGACCATTCAGCAAAGCAGATCGTTCAAGGTTTCTGGATGCGTTAGAGCGGGAACTTCGCGCAGCGACCCGAGGATAAGTGCAATCATCGGCAAGCTAAAATGCGAGCCTGCAACCAGAAACGCCCGTTTACAAGCCCGCTGAAAGAACGCAGGCTGCGAAAGACTTCTGATCAGGCTATTCGCAAACGGAGACCGAATTATGAAAGTACAGGGTGCTCATTACCGGTCAATTTGGTGGGACAAATCGGCAGGTGAGGTTCGGATTATCGACCAGCGATGGCTGCCCCATGACTTTCGGGTGGTTACCCTGAAAACGCTGGATGAATTTGCGACAGCGATCCGCGACATGTGGGTCAGGGGTGCGCCACTGATTGGTGCAACAGCCGCGTTTGGAATTGCCGAACAGATGTCCCGTGACAGCTCTGACGCTTCGTTCGACGCCGCATATGACGTATTGCACGCGACCCGGCCAACGGCTATCAACCTGCGATGGGCTTTAGACAGATGCCGCGACGCGCTGATGCCACTTGCCCCAAGTGATCGCGCTGAACGGGCCTGGGCACTGGCACAGGAAGTTGCAGACGAAGATGTCGAGATCAATTCATCGATAGGTCGCCATGGGCTGCAACTGATCAAAGATATTGCAGCCCGAAAGCCTGCAGGTGAACCGGTGCGGCTATTGACGCATTGCAACGCCGGATGGCTGGCAACGGTGGATTGGGGAACGGCGACAAGCCCAATGTATCATGCGCATGACGCGGGCATTCCGCTTCATGTCTGGGTGGATGAGACCCGACCGCGTAATCAGGGGGCGCTGACATCCTGGGAGCTTGGTGAACACGGCATTCCCCATCGTTACATCGTGGACAATGCAGGCGGTCACCTGATGCAACACGGTTTGGTTGACGCGGTCATCACCGGTACAGACCGGACCACGGCACAAGGCGATGTCTGTAATAAAATCGGTACCTACCTGAAAGCCTTGGCGGCGCGGGACAACGGGGTTCCGTTTTACGTCGCCCTGCCCTCACCTACGATTGACTGGACGGTTCGGGATGGAGTGTCGGAAATACCGATCGAAGAACGCGATACGAAAGAAGTGACCCATGTCATGGGTGTGGTTGGACAAGGGGGTATTGCCGACGTTCGCGTCACCCCGAACGGGACGGAAGGTGGCAATCCTGCCTTTGATGTCACACCAAACCGGCTGGTGACGGGGCTTATTACCGAGCGTGGCGTCTGTGCCGCCTCTGCCGAAGGCCTTGCCGGATTGTTTCCGGACCGAGCCGGCTAGATTTACACCCCACGCGGCATGACCGCTGGCACGCTCACATAGTTCGAGAGCGAAACGTCACCTCAGGCAGGGACTGCCAGACGGTTCTCTCGGATCGGTAGATGAACGATGGCGCTGAAAGCGCCTATTGCCACACCGATCCACCAGACAAGGGCATAGTCACCATATTGGTCATACATACGTCCCCCCAGCCAGACGCCCAGGAAACTGCCAACCTGATGGCTGAAGAAGATTATGCCATAGAGTGTTCCCATGTAACGCAGACCATAGAGGTGCGCGACAAGACCCGACGTAAGCGGAACGGTGGCCAGCCAAAGTGACCCCATCACCAGCGAGAATGTAATAACGGACAACGGCGTTATCGGGAAAATGATGAACAACGCCGCAGCAAGCGTCCGACCGGCATAGACCGAGGCCAGCAGATATTTCTTGGGAAAATGATTGCCAGCCCAGCCCGCCAAAAGGGTCCCGGCGATATTGGCCAAACCAATCAGTGAAATCGATACCGCGCCAAGTGCGGACGTGGATGTGATGCCGATGGAATGCAGCACGCTGCCGGGTTGGATCGGGCCGCACATTTCGGTCACGAATGCGGGGAAGTGAGCCGTGATAAATCCCAGCTGGTAACCGCAGCTGAAAAATCCAATAAATATCAAAGCGTAAGAGGGGTCTCGGAACGCCTTGCCCAGAATTTCGCCCATGCTTTCTTGCAACGCTGCCTTTGAACCTAGCTGAGGCGCCCGCATGAAGGGCAAGGTCAATACAAGCGCTAGAATCGCAGCCGCAAAAACGACGAAGACCTGTTGCCAGGGCAGGAATGACAGCAACCACTCAGCTGCCGGCGCGCCCAAAACCTGTCCGAAACTGCCCGCCGCTGTAACGACGGCCAGCGACATGGACCGATTTTCATCAGAGGACGCACGACCGACCACAGCCAAAACCACGCCGAACCCGGTTCCGGCAATGCCAAACCCCACCAGCCACGCATAAACCTGATGCCCAAGCGGTGTGACGGACCAGGCCGACAGAACCAGACCGGCAGCATAGGTCAAGGCACCGATGACAATGGCCTTTCGGTCTCCTACTTTCTCAGCGATAGCTGCAAAGATCGGTTGACCGATGCCCCAAGCCAGATTCTGGATGGCGATCGCCAATGAGAAATCCGTGCGCAGCCAGCCAAATTCGCTGGCAATCGGAATCTGAAACACGCCGAAAGACGCGCGCACGGCAAAACTGACCGTTATGATGATGCATCCAACGATCAGGATCGGGTTCAACATGCGGGTGGATTGCGGCATAGCGACCTCGGGTAGTTTGGTCCGACGGACCGTACTGCATTTACGGATCGCGTCAATTCAACAGATTTGCGGTCACGAATAAGCAATTTTGATACGTCAGGGAAATGGCATCTTTTCAACGCGCTGGGTCACGGGTAAGGCTCTGGGTCATGACGGATCTGATTTCGCTTTACGAAGCCCGCGTTGCGGATGGAACTCTGACGCGCGACGACGCTCAAGAAGCCGTTTTGCCCCAGTTTGATCGCATCCGCGCGGCACTGGCCGAGCCGGTAAAACGAGGGTTTTTCCGCAAGGCTCCGCCAACGCCCAAAGGCCTGTACCTATGGGGCGGCGTCGGACGTGGTAAATCGATGCTGATGGACATGTTCGTCGACACGCTGGGTGAAGTCCCCGCACGGCGCGTTCACTTTCATGCCTTCATGCAGGAAATCCATGCCGGAATGCACAAGGCCCGAAAAGAGAACGTCGAAGATGCTCTGGCACCTGTGGCGAGAGAGGTTGTGAAATCCGTCCGCCTGCTGGCCTTCGACGAGATGCAGATCACTGACATTACGGATGCGATGATCGTTGGCCGCTTGTTTGACCTGCTGCACGAGGGTGGCGTTGTTGTTGTGACCACGTCGAACAGGCATCCGGACGAGCTGTATAAGGATGGGTTGAACCGGCAATTATTCTTGCCTTTTATTGCCCATATCAAAGACCAGTTGCAGGTATGGGAACTGGTATCGCCCACGGATTACCGTCAGAACAGACTAGAGGGTGCTCCGGTCTATTTTACACCCATCGGGCCCGAAGCGCGGCAGAAAATACGGGATGTCTGGAAAGATCTTGCAGGCGGTCCTGCCGATCCGTTGATATTGCAGGTCAAAGGCCGCGCTGTCGAACTGCCCGCATTTCGCAATGGTGTTGCACGGGCTTCGTTCTATGACCTGTGCGGCCGGATGCTGGGACCGGCAGACTATCTGGCTATCGCAGAAGCAATTAAAGTGCTGGTGCTTGAGGACATCCCCCGTCTGTCGAGAAATAACTTCAACGAAGCCAAGCGCTTTGTCATCCTGATTGATGCGCTCTACGAGGCAAAAGTTCGGTTGATCTGCTCGGCTGCGGCAGAGCCCGAGATGTTGTATGTCGAAGGTGAAGGCACCTTTGAGTTTGAGCGTACTGCGTCGCGCCTGCGGGAAATGCAGGACCAGAACTGGGGGAAGTAGGGGGCTCTGCCCCCGTCGCGCTGCGCACGCCTCCCCCGGAGTATTTGCGAAAAGATGAAGCTTAACCGTTTTCTCGCAGGATGTTTCCGGCAAGATAAAGGGAGCCGCAGATCAGGACACGCGCCTGTGGGTCTTGATCCGTGATTGCCTTCAACGCATCCGAAACGCTTGCAGCGACCGAAGAGGGCAAGCCAACTTTGGCGGCGGCGGCGGCGGTTTCATCGGCGCTGAGCGTGGCCGCCTCGCCCGGTATGGAGACGGCAGTCAGACTTGCAACCTGTCTGGACAGTGGCGCGAGATACCCAGTCACGTCTTTCGTGTTGAGCATACCGCAGATTAAATGCGTGGGACGTTGCGGCATTTTCGCCAGCACATCGGCCAGCGCGATACCTGCGGCCGCGTTATGCCCTCCATCCAGCCACAGTTCGACCTGAGGGGCTTGCTCGGTCAGCGGGCCGGTTTTGAGACGTTGCATACGCGCAGGCCAATCGGCATTGGATACGGCAGCCTCGTAGGCCGCGTCACCCATTGAAAGATGACGCAGAACCGCTAAGGCGGCACCGGCATTCTGGAACTGATGTGCACCCAGCAGGTTGGGTAGCGGCAGATCACGCAGCCCGGTTTCGTCCTGATAGATCAAGCGCCCGTTTTCTTCATGAACGTGCCAATGCTGGCCATGTACAAGCAGCGGTGCGCCCAACCGGGCGGCTGTGTACTCGATCACCTCCAGCGCCTCGTCTTCTTGCGGGCCGACGATGCATGGCACACCAGGTTTGATAATGCCCGCCTTTTCGGCGGCAATCTTTCCCAGGGTGTCGCCCAGATACTGTTCATGATCGATTGAAACCGGCGTAATGACTGTCACCGCCGGTTCATCAATCACATTTGTCGCGTCAAGCCGTCCGCCCAGACCGACCTCGAGCAGAGTGTAATCTGCTTTGCAGCGAGAGAAGGCCAGCAAGGCGGCGCAGGTTGTGATCTCGAAATACGTGATGTTCTCGCCGCCATTCGCCGCGTAGCACTCATCCAGAACCGCGGTCAGGCCGGGTTCCGAAATCAGTTCGCCCGCCAACCGGATACGTTCGTGAAATCGCGCTAGATGGGGCGAAGTGTAGGCATGAACGGAACGCCCTGCCCCTTCCAAGCCCGCCCGGATCATGGCCTGGGTCGAGCCTTTACCGTTGGTTCCGGCAATATGGATAACTGGAGGCAGCTTGAGCTGCGGGTTGTCCAAAGCGGCCAGCAATCGCCAGACGCGGTCCAAGGTCAAATCAATGATCTTGGGGTGCAGCGCCATCATCCGGTCGAGGATGGCGTCAGATGTCTTGGTGTTCATTTTTTTCCGGTCTCTTCGGCCTGCGCGACCTTGGCCGTTTCATCCGGGATCGGTGCTGGCAGATCACCTTTGATCGCCGGCGGTTGGTTCATCAGCATCCGGGTGATGGTGATCAGTTCGTCGCGCATCTCGGTACGTTTGGTGACACGGTCCAGCATCCCGTGATCCAGCAGGTACTCGGCCCGCTGGAAGCCGTCGGGCAACTTTTCGCGAATCGTCTGCTCGATAACTCGGGGACCGGCAAAGCAGATCAACGCGTTCGGTTCAGAGATGTGGACATCGCCCAACATCGCATATGACGCCGTCACACCACCGGTGGTGGGATGGGTCAGCACAACGATATAGGGCAAATTCGCTTCTTTCAGCATTTCGACGGCTACGGTTGTGCGCGGCATTTGCATCAGGCTGAGTATGCCTTCCTGCATCCGCGCACCACCAGCTGCCGAGAACAGGATCAGTGGGCGCTTTAGCTTAACCGCTTCTTGAGCGGCCGCGATGATCGCGTTGCCCACATACATGCCCATTGATCCGCCCATGAAGGAAAAATCCTGCGCTGCTGCAACGATAGGCGTGCGCCCAATTTCGCCTTTGACAACCAGCATCGCCTCTTTTTCGCCGGTCTTTTTCTGCGCCGCTCGCATACGCTCGGGATATTTCTTCTGGTCGCGGAAATGCAACGGATCTTCTTTTGGCGCTGGCACTGCAACCTCGGTGAAAATACCGCCGTCGAACAGGTGATTGAACCGCTCGCGTGGGGTAATCGCCATGTGATGGTCACATTGGGTACAGACGTTCTGATTTTCCGCAAGTTCACGATGAAACAGCATCGTTCCGCACTCGTCACATTTCTGCCAGAGGTTTTCGGGCACTTCGCGGCGAGAGAAGATCGAGTTGATCCGGGGGCGGACGTAGTTTGTGATCCAGTTCATGTCGGAACCTTGGCTTGTGCGGTGTTGACGTCAAATAAGACGCCACGGGAAGAAATGCAATCAACGCCTGAGCGCAAGCCGCGCTGCCAGCCAGCATACGAACATCACAGCCAAATCCACCAACAGCCAGGGACGAAGCTGTTCGGCGTCAGATGCATCGAAGGGAAGCGAGAAAAGCGCCAGCCCACTCAAGTTATCTGGCAAAGAAATGAACAATAATGCGATGATGTTATTGAAGAAATGCAAGGCGATAGCTGGCCCCAATGTGCCTGATCGCGCTGTGAGATCGGATGCAAGCATCCCAAAAACAAATGCCCACAGCACAAACAGAATTGCATTCTCTCCTGCCATCTCCGGTGTGTAGTGGCCGGCGGCAAACAAAACAGACGGAACCCCCGTCCAAATGACGGGCGATTGAAACCTGGCTGCAAGAGCTTGCTGAATGTACCCTCGAAACAGAACTTCTTCGGCGCTGGTCTGAATCAGGACAACCAATACCGAGACCGGAAGCAACAAGAGCCAAGTTGAAAATGGCAGATTCTTTGACAGAGATTCCCCCAAGCCGTAGGGCGGCAGCAAGACACCGACGGCGCCCAAGATAAGCAGGGCTTTCAGCACTTTCAGAAATTGGGCCGCAACCAGACCCCGTTGGCCAAAAATTGATCGCAAAGATCGGTGCTGAAGCTGACGCGCGGCCACTGCCACGCCAAGAATGATGAACCCGAAACTGGCCAGCATCAGAAGCAGCGCCAAAGGTGTGTTGCCTTGTAAAAGTTCCTGAGACCACTTCGCTGGGCCCAACCCCGCGATCACGGTAAAAAACACCACGTTCAAAACGCTGACCAGCGCGGCGATCAATGCCAGCCCCAGCAAAAGACGCCAGAGTTCGGGTCTGGCGCGGGCTGTTTCAACCAAACGCGCATGAGCCGAATACGCTCTAGGCATTCTTTCCAATACCTTCCTGCGCCGTTTCATCTGTCACGGGCGGAAACATGTCTTCGGCGTTCTGGGCCACGCTGATCCTGTTCGAGAGCGTCGTCAGATAGCCTGCAACCGTCTGCAGCAACTGCATAGCGACCGAAGCATCGCTTTCAACAACGGCACGCAGCTCTTCTGCGCCGATACGCAAAAAGCTGCTATCTTCCGTTGCGACCAGATCCAGCTGCCTTGGTTCCCCTGTAATGATAGACAGGTCTCCAATGAGCCGTCCGGGTTCTATGATCGAGATTGTGCGTTTCGATCCATCCTCGTTGGACCAATCCAGTTTGGCCTGTCCTGAAATGCACAAATAAGCCGCATCCGGCGCCTGACCGCGGGAAAAGATGACTTGTCCGGCGCTGGCCTCGTACCATTGCGCCGAAAACGCCAGCAGCCGCTGGTTTCTGCCATCCAGGCCAGAAAACAGCTGCGTTGCTGACAGGATCTCGAGTTTCCGGCTCAGATCGTCCGAAGTGCTGTCCTCGTGCGCTGGCCTGCTCCGCGAGACGCCATCGATCCGTCCATCCTTGATTTCTACAAACAAGTCATAGGCTTCGGGGTGCGCAAAATGATCCTCCATGAAAATCATGATGGAATCGGGCAGCAACTCCCGCAGTTTCAGGCGCGTGCGCAACCGGCTTTCCGAGTCGTGGCTGGCCAGCGCCTTGTCCAGGATCAGAATGTCGGGGCGTTTGATGCCTGCGCGCGAAAAAGCGGCACGCTCCTGAAACACGGTTGGAAGGTTGTTGCCGCCCAGCCCGGACGGAAGGTCATAAATAATGGCCGCTGCTCGACGGCGCAGACCGGCTTCGTTCATGGCCTCTGCAACGATGTCTTCGATATCTTCGGCATGGGCACCTGCCATCAAAGATATCCGGCCATAGATCGCGTTTTCCATCACGGTCAGGCGCGGCACATAGATGTCAGGCGCCACAGACATGAACAAACCGTCCATTGCACCACGCAACCGTTCAGCCTGGGTCTTGCGGATAGCAAGGATTTTTTCCTTGTATTCCTCTGGGAAATCAGGACCGATCTGTTCTGCGGTCAGAAGGAAAGGCACTGTCAGTAGCAAGGCGCGCTCCTGATCGCTCAGCGCAGCATTCCCTTTGGCTTTGCGCCGGTCCTGGATGTCAAGCAGCCGATGATACATGTCCTTGGACATGCCAAGCCGCAGAAACAGGGGATGGTCAGCCCCATCCCGCCCAAATGTCTTGCCAAGAGTATCCATGACGGCATTCGATATGCTGATCGCGTCATCTGCAAGATCATGGGTGCTGAGCAATTGTACAAACCGCGCGTCGCCAGCCAGAATGTCTGGAGAGATGTCGCGCGACGGTGCCGCGAACAACAGGTTTCCCCCAAGCGGGACAGCCGGGTTGAACTGGTTGGGATCGAACCGATAAACATACCGATCCAGTCCTTTTGCCTTCAGCCGTTCAGCGATGGAGTCTCTCAGCCTGACTATTTCCTGTGCCAGTATCGGGTGTATCTCTGGATCAAACTGGGTGCGCAGAGTGCGCCGGAACATGAACTCGTCAATCCCCATGGCTTCCACCAGTTGGAACCACCAATCACGTATTCCATCAATATCGTCCAGACCGGCCAGTCCCGGATCGATCCACTCATCTTCCAGCGAGTCTGGTGGGTTACCGGCCCGAACAGACTCGATCTGACGACGGGACGGGGTTCTTATGGCATCTGCCTCGTGCTGTGGATGGGTGCGCAATGACATCATGAGGTTATCGCCCAAAGTCCCGTCAAACAGATACGGGCGTGAATAGGCATAACCGATCCGGGCCGCGATAACTGATTGGTGCAATTCGTCCAGCCTGTGGCCAGCTATGATCACATCGCCCTGAACAGGCAGAACCTCGCGGGTCAGCAACTGGCCCAATGCACTGCGTTCCGACGCATAGGTGGATTGAATCGCCACACGCGCGCCACGTGGGATAGTCAGATCAATATCCTCTAGAATGGTTTTGCCATCGCCATCGCGTACGGTCACATTGCGCAATTCGATATCACCGGTCAGATGCGGAATGGTTTCCGGCTCACCGATGAACAGCTCTTCGGGAATCATGTTGTCCGGGGCAAATCTTTCAGTAACCACTTCCCATCGCAGGGACATATCCTGTACCTGGTTGTAGTAGGTCAGAAGGTCTTTCCAGGGCCCGCTAAGGTCTTTGTACGCGCCCAACGCGGCAACCAATGCACCTACTGTCACCTCGCCCGTGATCGCCAGGTATCCGCCCACCGAATAAAACAAAAAAGGCGTCATCTGAGTGATCAGATTGTTCAGGAACTTCATAAAGAATTTCTTTTTGTAGATCTTGAACCGGATCTCGAACAAGGTTCCCAGCCTATGGCTGAACTGTGCCAGACGATACCGCCAGCCGCCATTCGTGCGCAGGTCGCTGATGCCCGCCGCGCTTTCCCCGATTTCCGAGCTCAGGCGCCGAACCTCCTGAATACGGTCCTTGTTCAGCAAATTGATCTGGCGTTGCAACTTGGGGATCAACCAGGCCTGAAGCGGGATCAGCGCGATGCTTGCCAGACCAAACCAGAGGCTTTGCATGAACAGAAAGGTGACGATTGTCATCATTTGGCCGAACTGAAACACCGGTTGCGCAATCGCATCCCCCATCAAGCCGCCCATCGGCTCGGCCTCGGATGTGATCATCGAGACCAGCTCTCCTTGGCTGGTGGTCGCGAAATAGGACTTTGGGAACCGCATCGAGCGTTGAATCAGGGTATAGCGAAGACGGCGCAGCATACGTTCGGACAAGATGCCTTTCATCGTATTGATGCGCATCTTCATCAAACCACTGGCGATCACAGTGGCCAGAAATAGAAAGCACAGTATCATCAGATACTGAACTTGAGACACTGTGATGCCCCAGACTGTCACCGTGTCGCCCGGCGCACCAATAGCGTCATTGATGATTTGTTTAGGCAGCTCCAGCGATGCATATAGAAAAGGGAAGGACAGGACCGTTAGCAGCAACAGGACAAGTTGCTGTTTTTTCGAATACTTCCAAATAAAAGAAAATAATGTGGGCTCCATAGCCTGGCCTTATCGATAGCTGAACTGATGTTTGGCTGTTCTGGGGTAACCCATTTTTAGGAAACAGACGGTAAGCACTGACCCGACGTATTGCAAGAATTGACGGCATCAGCCCCCCAATCCGGCACCTATCTTTTTTACGCTTACCCACCAACCTGAAAACGTAGCGCTCAAGTAGTGTTTTTGTGATTGCGGGTTTATTCCTACTCATTTCTTTGACTAAAGAAGGACATTATCGGACGAAGAGACCATGCGCAGGATTCTGGATCGCTATATTCATCGCCGGACGCTCGGCCGCTGGAGCCGGGCTGTGCGGCAGGCGCCAGATTCGGCGCAAGCCGAGTTGCGATTGAAACGCGATCAGGCACGCAGTCTGCGTGGGCAACTGGATCGCCTGATCCAACTGGCGGATGCGCGCCTGCTCCGTCCGAAAATAGGATCAACTCAGTTTCACCGGCCTGTCGGCACCGACTGGAGCTGGCGGCCCGGACTTTGGCGCGCGCCGTTGTTGCAATCCGGCATGGCCTCTGTTCCCCGTAGAACGGTTATGGACGATCAGGTCAGCTTGTTTCACGACTGCCCATTGACCGAAATCGTCGTGCGGCAAATCCGCAACCGGGGGGCAAGTGATCTGGCTCCGTTCAGTCTGGAGGTCGAGGTCTTTGGTTTCGAGGGTTCGTTCCTGTCGGTATCGATCGACTTGCCGCGTGAGGCCGCCCGCGACCTGACACGCGAGCATCTGATCCGGTTAGAAACCCTGATTGACTGCGAAAAACCATCGGGTGTGTTCGCACGTCTCAATGTTCAGCACGGACCCAATATGGAGCAGGTTTTGCGGCAACTGAACCCTTCTGACGCCGTGAACGCAGTTGAGTTTGACTTGGCTCACCTGCCCCTGAATGAACGCAGGATCGAAAAGATCTGGCTGGATCTAATTTTCGAAAAACCGGAAATGAACCGTATGAGTGTACGAGACCTTACGTTTTGCCGTTTCCATCGCGCCGACTTGTGAGACGATCAAAGATGACACAAACATCCCTGACCTTCATTCGGTTCGAAAACGGAATTTGGCACGGTTATGTTGAGGCCGAGCGGCAACCGGGATTGGAGGTTCGATATCTGGGGAAAGCACTGGAGGGAGTTGAGCTTTCGCCCGCAGACAACGGATGGGACCTGAATGTTCCGGTACCCGTGACAGCCCTGTCCGAAGGCGTGCACAGCTTCGTCATAGTCGACGCAGACGGCGTTGAGAAACTTGGGAGTTTCTCCATTATTGCAGGTGAACCAGCCGCCGATGATCTCAGGGCTGAAGTGGATCTTTTGCGCGCGGAGCTGGATATGCTGAAACGCGCTTTCCGACGGGTAAGCCGAGGAGACGGCTGAAACGCTTGCGAAGTCCGATGATCCATTCAGTTATGTGCACTAAGCGCGGTGCCTGCGTATTGAGCTGCTGGATGATGAAATAATATCCCGCGAGCCAGAAAGAAAAGGGCCGCGTTGTACGCGGCCCATTGGTTTGGTTATTGGGACGGCCCGTGCGGGGTGAACGCTGACAAGCCTTTAAGGATGTCTATGGCATATGCTAGTTGATAATCCTCTTTCCGCAGCTCGGCCGTGGCTTCGGCCCTAGCGCGATCTTCCTCAATCTGGCGAACTTCATCCTCGCTCAGGCTGTCATTGTTCAGGCTGCCGCGCAGGTCAGCTTCGGACCGGGTCCGCACATTACTCTCATCCTCTTCTTGTGCAGGTGCCGGGCGAGGCTGCTCAACAATGATGTCTGGACTGACGCCAAGGGCCTGGATCGAGCGTCCTGATGGCGTGTAATAGCGCGATGTGGTCAGGCGCATGGCACCGTCACCGCGCAGTGGCATGACCGTCTGCACGGATCCTTTACCAAAGCTCTTGGTGCCAACGACGATAGCGCGGCGATGATCCTGCAACGCACCGGCCACAATCTCGGACGCCGAGGCCGAGCCGCCATTGATCAGCACCACAATCGGCTTGCCTTCGGCCAGATCCCCGGGGGTTGCATTGAACCGCTCACCTTCGTTCGGATCGCGGCCGCGCGTAGAAACGATTTCGCCTTCGTTCAGGAACGCGTCCGACACTTTGATCGCCTGAGTCAACAGGCCGCCTGGGTTGTTGCGCAGGTCCAGAACAAAGCCGTTCACCTTGTCGATGCCACCTGCTTCGGCAATCTGCTCCTGCAAGCCTTCTTTCAGGTTCGGGAAGGTCTGGTCGTTGAACGTGGTTACACGCAGCACGACACTGGTGCCTTCGGTCCGTGCGCGCACAGCGGTCAACTTGATTGTGTCACGGATAATAGTGACGTCGAAGGGATCAGGTTCACCCTCACGTACGACGGTGATGATAATTTCGGACCCGACCGGGCCGCGCATCAGGTCAACCGCTTTGTCCAGCGTCAGGCCCAGAATGCTTTCACCGTCCACATGGGTAATGAAATCCCCGGCTTCGATTCCGGCTGCGTCGGCGGGGGTATCGTCAATGGGTGAGACGACTTTTACAAAGCCTTCTTCCTGCGTGACTTCGATACCCAACCCACCAAACTCGCCCCGGGTCTGCACGCGCATTTGTTCGGCATCGTCAGGAGAAAGATAACTCGAATGCGGATCAAGTGATGTCAACATGCCGTCAATCGCCGCCTCGATCAGTTCTTCGGGCTCAACCTCTTCGACATACTGTGCACGGATACGTTCAAAAATGTCGCCGAACAAATCCAGCTGTTCATAGACGCTTGCCTTGTTCTCGGCCTCCTGCGCCAGCAGGGGTCCTGCGATCTGAGTTGTTGCAAGAATACCTGCCACAGTTCCAGCCAGACCGGCCACCACAAATTTCTTCATACGCGTTTATCCATCCTTGTCGGTCCGAAACCACGATTCCGGGTCCACGGGGCGATTATCTTCTCTTACCTCTATATAGAGCGTTTCTGAGCGGTCAGTTCCAGTGCCATCACTGCTTGTTGACAAAATTGCGCCGATTTCCGGCATTTCACCGGGCATCAGGCCAACCGGTGTGCCCTCCGGGATCACCTGACCTGGCTGGCCATAGACCTCCTGCAAACCGGAAAATACGAACAAAAGACCCGATTGAGGCTCAAGGATGATTAGGTTCCCCAGGTCCAGCAGCGGCCCGCGATAGCGAATTGTCGCCGCGGTGGGCGAGGTGACCAAGGCGCGCGGGCGTGTACCCACAATCAGGCCGGGGCGCGTGACACCGGCGGCGTCCGTTTCACCGGCCTTGTGCAGCAAGATTCCCTGTACCGGCATTGATATCCGGCCTTTCCTGTCCAAGACACTGGCATTGCTGTCGAGGATCTCTCCCTCCGAGATCTCGGACAGACCACTTGCAAAGCCATCCAGTGTTTCGGTCGACGAGATCAAAATGGCCGTACGCACCGGGTCTTCCACGAAACGGCGGGGCAAATCCGTGCGGTCGGCGATTGCCTCGCTCAGACGGGTACGGGCCTCCTGAACGCCCGTTAGACCCTCTGTCAAAGTTTCCGAGGCCTTTTTCTGCAAGACACGCAATGTCTGCACTTCATTCAGGTCCTGCGCCAGTTCCTGCGCGCTGGCGTTCAGGCCAGGGGTGACCTCGGACAGTATAATACCTGCACGGGCCGCCCCCAACGGGCCGGACGGATGTAACATCAAGACGGGTGGTTCGGTCGTTTCAATGGTTTGCAGAACACCAAGCAATCGCCGGATTTCCTTTTCGCGCGCCCTCAATTCGGCACTCAATTGCGCCTCGCGGGTTGCCGCTTGGCGCAATCCCACCCGCATCGCGCCCAACCCGGCCTCATAGGCATGGATCGTCTCCGTAAGAGCATGGACCCGGTCCCGGGCGCTTTCGGCCTCGGATAACGCGATGGACGCCTGTTCGAGCATCTGCGCTGCGTCCAAAGCGGCCTTGGAGGCGTCTGGCTGGGCCAGTGCCGGCAAGGCTAAAAACAGACACACTGCCAGAGCAGCCATTTTCATGACAGCAGGCTTTCCCCGGTCATTTCCGGCGGTTTCGGCAATCCCATCAGCTCAAGCAGGGTCGGGGCAAGATCGGACAAACGTCCTTGGCGCAATTTCGCACCTTCAGGCCCGCCAAACAGCGCCACGGGAACAGGATTGAGCGTATGGGCCGTGTGCGGGCCGCCGGTCACAGGATCGACCATGACTTCGCAATTACCGTGATCGGCCGTGATAATCATCGCTCCCTTGACCTTTTCAAGAGCCGCAATGACTTGCGCCAACCCCTGATCGACGGCTTCACACGCTTTGATCGCAGCATTCAAATCACCTGTATGACCAACCATATCGGGATTGGCATAATTTGTAACAATCAAGTCATACCCTCCTTCGATGGCTTCGATAAATTTCGCCGTAACCTCTGCGGCCGACATTTCGGGCTGTAGATCGTAGGTCGCCACTTTCGGCGAGCTCGGCATAAAGCGATCCTCGCCTAGTTCGGGCGTCTCCTTACCGCCATTCAGAAAGAACGTAACATGCGGGTACTTCTCGGTTTCAGCTAGTCTAAACTGCCGAAGCCCTTGCTTGGCGACCCATTCGCCCAGCGTATTCACAATCGAGCGCTTTGGAAAAACCGTGGTCATGTAAGCATTATGTCCATCGGAGTACTCGACCATGCCCAGCAGTGCTGAAAGCTTCGGGCGCGGTCCTGTCGCAAACTCGGAAAATCCTGGCTCTCCGATGGCGCGCAGAATTTCACGGGCACGGTCGGCGCGAAAGTTCAGGCAAAAGAAACCATCGCCATCGTTAATACCGTCATACCCCGTCAATACGGTTGGTGTGACGAACTCGTCAGATTCGGACTGGTTATAGGCGTGATCAACCGCGCCATGGGCACTGCTTGCTGTTCGGCCCTGCCCGTTGACCATTGCAGCATACGCTTCACTGACACGCTCCCAGCGATTGTCGCGATCCATGGCAAAGTACCGCCCGCTTACGGTGACGATGCGTGCGTTTTCGGGCAAGCGTTCTTCCAACTCAGCGATGTAAGTCAGAGCTGACCTTGGCGCGACATCACGCCCGTCCGTCACTGCATGTAGTGCAACCGGGACACCGGCATCCGTTATGGCAGTGGTTGCGGCAACGATATGGTTCAGATGACCATGCACCCCACCATCCGAGATCAACCCCATCAGATGCGCAGTGCCGCCAGCGGATTTGACGCTGGCGATGAAAGCTTGCAGCGCTTCGTTTTCGAAGAAAGTCCGGTCTTCAATGGAAAGATCAATCTGGCCCAGATCCATGGCGACCACACGCCCTGCACCGATATTGGTGTGCCCGACCTCTGAATTTCCCATCTGTCCGCTTGGCAGACCCACATCGGGGCCGTGGGTGATCAGGGTTGAATGCGGACACTCAGACAGGATCGCGTCAAACGTCGGCGTGTTTGCCAGATAGGGTGCGTTGGCTTTTGTGTCCTCGGACAGGCCCCAACCATCAAGAATGCACAGGACAACAGGTTTGGGGGTGGCCATTGATGTACTCCGTTTTCTGCTCTTGGGTCACCTTCTATCCTTTGGACTTCAACGGGTGAACCACCTTTGCAATGATGAACAATTTTAACCGACACAGAGTGTGTTAGTCTTTTAGATAGCACCGGAATGGGCGCGCCTTGCGATTGCGGTATTTGACGGTCAGGTCCAACGGCGCATCGTTTTCATCATAAACGCCCAGAACAACACCCCTGCCCCGACTTTTGGTTCGCATTTCAATCAATTGCTGCTCGGACCGGGTTGTGCGCTGTGACGCCCGCCGCGTCCAGGCGAACAGGTGCTCGTACATTTCAGCGATTACACCGGCATGTTCCGCGCTGTCACCCAGATCGTTCAACTCATCAGGGTCGTTTTCCAGATCGAACAGGATTGGCCGGTACCCACCTTCACAATGGATCAGTTTCCATTTCTTGCTTGCGGCCATGAACATCACCGCATCGCGGACCGACACGTCCAAAACATTTGCGATTGGTGAAGCCGAGTAGTCATATTCGCAGATCACCACATCGCGTGGCAATGCGTCCTTCTCCCCATAGAGAATAGGCAACAGGGAGTGACCTTCCAGAATATGCGTCGCCACTTCCCCGCCAGCCGCATCGACAAAGGTCGGTGCAAGGTCGATGGATTCCACAAGCGCATCGCTGACGGTACCGCGTGTCGCGTCCGCCTCGGGCGACGGGTCATAGATGATCAACGGCACCCTGGTGGAGGCGTTGTGGAAGAAGGTCTTTTCCCCCATCCAGTGATCGCCCAGAAAATCACCATGGTCTGATGTCAACACGATCATCGTGTTTTCCATCCGCCCGGTTCTCTCCATCCAGTCCAACAGGCGGCCCATCTGGTCATCTGCTTGCTTGATCAGCCCCATATAGGCTGGGATAACCGCCTCACGCACGTCCTGCCGCGAAAAGGTCTGGCCGATCTTTGTGTCCATGAAGGCTTTAAGCACGGGATGCGCATTCTGACGTTCCGCCTCGGATCGCACCACAGGCAGCACATGTTCCGGTCCATACATCGAGGCGTATGGGTCCGGTACGATGTACGGCCAATGCGGCTTGATAAAACTCAGATGACAGCACCACGGGCCATCATGCGTTTCCATGAACTCTATCCCGCGACCGGTCAGATAGGGCGTTTCGCTGTCTTCCTCGGCAATATTAGCGGCTTCGGGTGAATTCTTCAGAAACCAGCCTGACAGAACGTTGCCATTCGCATCCAGCCCGGAATTGGCAAAGTCATGCCAGGGATTGTCGCTCTCATACCCTTTGGCCTTTAGGAATTTGTTGTATTCCTTTGCCCCTTCCGGGTCATAATACCCATCCGGACCTTCGGGCAGCATACCGTCATCCCGTTCGTACACGTCGAACCCACATTCGGCGACGCGGGCCCCGATCAGGCTGTCAGGCTCCAAGCCCAACCTCGCCATCCCTTCGGCATCTGCACGCATATGAGTTTTGCCAACCAGCCAGCAATCCATCCCCGCCTTACGCAGGTGATCGCCCATTGTAATCTCACCGACTTTCAACGGAATTCCGTTCCACGACGCCCCGTGAGAATGCACATAGCGCCCGGTATAAGTGGACATGCGGGAGCTGCCGCAGATCGGTGATTGGATATAGGCGCGGTTGAAGCGCACGCCTTTGGCTGCCAGACGATCGATATTTGGGGTATGCAGATGCGGATGGCCGTAACAGCTCAGATAATCCCATCGCAGCTGGTCGAACATGATGAACAGGATGTTTCTTGCCTTGGCCAAGTTGACGCCCTTCCCCACAAGTCACGAGGACCTAGTTAGCCATTTCTATCCGCAGAGCGAAGCAAAACCTGCGTCAGGCCTGGCGGTCCATTTGCTCCAGCATCTTCTTGGCACGTTTGCATTGCAGCTTGTCGCGCAGTGGGCTGTCGGGGTCGATGTCTTTTTGGCAAACAACGCATTTATCCGCGCCCGAGATCGCGTTTAGACCACCGCAGCTGCCTTTGATGGTCTTGCCCATCAGCATGACACCCAATGACATGCCCACCATGACGAGAGCGAGAAGAATGAAGGCCAGAATAAAGGTACTCATCTCAGCTCCAACAGTCAGTTCGATCCCAGCGCGTCTTTGAACGCTGTGCTATGGGCAGTGATATAGGCATCTTCGCCGCCTGTCACATCCCGCGAGATGAAATACACTGCAAGTTTATGCTCCTCTGCCAGAGCTAGCCCTTTTTCCTGCCCCAAGGCCAGCATGGCTGTTGCCCAGGCATCGGCCATCATCGCGTTTTCGGCCAGCACGGTGACCGAAGTGGTGCGGTGCGTGATCGGACGGCCTGTTGTCGGATCGATGATATGCGAATATCGCACACCATCTTTTTCAAAGAAATTCCTGTAATCGCCCGAACTGGCCATGCCCCTGTCATCCAAAGAAATGATCAACTGGATGGTTTGCGAACCCGTTTCAGGTTTCTCGATACCAATGAGCCACGCTTCGCCCTTGTCATTCTTACCTTTGGCCACAAGATCGCCGCCAATTTCAACCAGATAGTTTTCGATGCCAGCGGCCTGCAAGGTTTCCGCAACAGCGTCAATTCCATAGCCTTTTGCAATCGCGGACAGGTTAATGCCTACACTGGCGTTTGACTTGGCAAGCGTACCAGCATCCGTATCGAGCGCTAGCAGGCGTTCTTGACCTACACCATTCAGCGCGGCGTTGATATCCGCATCTGATGGCACCGGGTCTTCGGGCTTGCGTGGGCCAAAACCCCAAAGTTCAATCAGAGGGCCGAGGGTTACGTCGAAAATGCCACCGGATTTCGAGTGCACTTCGTTCGCTGCCGAAAGAACCAGCGCGAGTTCGTTGGACACAGGCATCGGATCTGTGCTGGTCGATGCGGAAAAAACAGAAACTTCCGAGTTCGGATCCCAGTTGGACATCTTGGCATTCACTGCTGCCAACTTATCACTGACGGCCGCGGCCAGTGCGTCTTTGTCAAGGTCCTCGCCAATTGCGGTGATATTGTAGGTCGTGCCCATTGTCTCGCCGGACAGACGAACTTCTTCGGGTTCCTTGTCAAAAAGACAGCCTGAAAGAAGGGTGAAAAAGGCCAGTACGGGCAAAAGACGCATTGGGCGTTCTCCGGGACATTCTTTGCCCGGCATATGACAGCGGTCCCCGCCAGAGTCAAATTGGCATTACAGTTTCAATGGAAGGAAACCCAACAGCAGAAGACCAGTTCCAGCCGGAATTCCGAACAACCACGCGCGTTTCCGCCACCCGGGCTTCTGTTGCTTCCACGCCATACGAAAGTTGTGACCGCACACAACAGCCGCAAAGAAGATCAGCGCGGCAACCGGGGGCGTAAGATAGAGTTCATTCAAAGGCTTAAGCTCCCTCTGCTGACCTGCGTTTGGCCAACTCGTGCAATTGCACCCTATACAGGTCGTTTAGCTGCGCTAAAGTGAAAGGGAAAGACTTTGCAAGAACCATAAGGAGATTGCTCATGGCCCCAACTTCTTATCAGTCGCCGTCGCGCGGTGACAAGGCTGACAAGACAACCTACAGCCAATCAGCGGAATCAAACCTGTCGCATTCGCAGACGACCGTGGCCAAACTGCTTGAGGGTAAAGGGGATGCGGTGTTCTCGGTGCGACCTAATGATACCATCCATTCGGTGGTGAACACGCTCAAGGACAAGCGAATTGGTGCTGTTCTGGTGACCGATCAGAACGGGGCATTGAAAGGAATTTTGTCGGAACGCGACATCGTGAGGCGCATGGCCGATACGCCGGGACAGACCCTGCCACAGTCGGTCGAAGACCTGATGACCAGGGATGTAAAAGCCTGCATGCCCGAGGATACGCTGAATGACGTGCTGAAGACTATGACCGAGGGACGTTTCCGCCATATGCCGGTTCTGCGTGATGGCAATTTGTGCGGTGTCATCACTATCGGTGACGTAGTGCATTTCCGCCTGAGGGAATTGGAGTATGAAGCGCTTCGCATGAAGCAGATGATCGTAGGCTAGTTTCAACCGGTTGAAAGAAACCCGATGCTACCGCCGTCTATTTCAACGGCAGTTAATCTGCCCGAGGCAAAGGCACCGGTATCAATCGACACAACCCGGTTTTTAACCCGGGGTTGGTTTACAATTGTATGACCGTGTACAACCCATTGCGCGTCGCTGCGTGCAAGCCGTGGAAACATCGGATGACCCCATAGACAGATTTGGCGATCCTGGGATTGAATGGATTGCCGCGGATCAAGCGCCGCGTGGACAAAGGTGACGTTGCCGCTGGTCCAGGTCAGCGGCAGATTTGCAAGCCAGTCCAGCAAGCTGTCGCCCATCTTATGCCGCAGACGCTCTGCCAGTTCAGGCAGATGCTTGCCACCGTCCAACTCGTCGGGACATTCGAGACCGAAAGATGCCAAAGTTTCCGCTCCTCCGTTATGAAACCAAAGCCTGGCGTATCGTTCCGGCTCGTTTGCAAATTGCAGCAGCATCTCTTCGTGATTGCCAAGCAGGCATTGCACCCGCCCGTCTGACGCTTCACTCAGGTGATGCAAATGCCGCAGTACCTGCGCGCTGTATGCCCCCCGGTCGATGTAATCGCCCAGAAAAACCAGCGGGCTTTGATCGTCGAGTCGTGGCAAAACCGCCTGAAGCAGATCAAGACGACCGTGAATATCGCCGACAGCTGTCACTTTTTCTGCTGGTGCCACGTCGCATGGCATCGCATTGGAGCTTTCCCTCGCCGCGGATTGGAACCGCCGTCTGATCCAGTCTTTCATCATGGCATTTGATCCCTACCCGCCCCGCTCGGTGGTCGCAATCAACAACTGTTTGAATAGGCAAAGTGTTGACCACGAGCCTTAGATTGTCCGATATGCCCGCAGGATGTTCGCAAGCAGTTGATCTGATGATAGGATCAGCCTTCCAGCCAGCGATGAATTTGCAGTGAGTTCTGAGGGTTTTATGAAACGAGTATTGATTACAGGTTCTGCCGGGTTCATCGGATTCCATCTGGCCAAGTTGCTTTTGGCAGAAGGGTTTCAGGTACACGGCTACGACGGGATGACCGACTATTATGATGTGACCCTGAAACAGCGTCGACATCAGATACTGCTTCAAACCTCAGGATTTACGGCAACTGAAGACCGTTTGGAAAACTTTGATCGGCTTGTGCAGGTCGCTGAGGAGTTTCAGCCCGATGTCATCGTACATCTGGCCGCGCAGGCTGGCGTGCGGCACAGCCTTGAATATCCCCGCAGCTATATCGAGTCGAACGTTGTGGGCACGTTCAATGTGATGGAAATTGCGCGTCAGCATAAGGTGGAACATCTTTTGATGGCGTCGACCTCATCGATCTACGGTGCAAACGAAGACATGCCGTTCATCGAAACAGAAAAAGCCGACACCCAACTGACGATCTATTCCGCCACCAAAAAGGCGAATGAGGCGATGGGGCATTCCTATGCCCATCTGTGGGATTTGCCGACCACGATGTTTCGGTTTTTCACCGTTTACGGCACTTGGGGGCGCCCCGATCTGGCCTATTTCAAGTTCGTCGCTGCGATACTGGATGGCAGACCAATAGACATCTACAATCATGGCGATATGTATCGCGACTTCACGCATGTAGAAGACCTTGTGCGCGGGATCAGGTTGCTGATCGATGTTCCACCGGTTCGCCCGATCAGCCGCGCGGATATCGAAGACGGTGACAGCTTGTCGCCAGTTGCACCGTACCGCATCGTCAACATTGGCAACGGAGACAAGGTGCGTCTGATGGATTTCATAGAAGCCATCGAAGAGGCTGTTGGCCAGAAAGCGGTCAAAAACTTCATGCCAATGCAGATGGGCGATGTTCATGCCACCTGGGCTGACAATCGGCTGTTGCAGCAGCTGACGAATTATCGCCCGCAGACCGACTTGAAGGACGGCATTGCCCAATTCGTCGCCTGGTATCGGGACTATTACGGAAAATAGGTCGACCTGGTGCCGGAATGAAAAAACCGGCGCACTCAGCGCCGGTTTCATTATTTACCCGCCAAAATCGTCGAGCATGATATCTTCTCGATCCACGCCCAGATCCAGCAGCATGTTGATAACCGACTGGTTCATGATTGGCGGTCCACACATGTAGTATTCGCAATCCTCAGGTGCCGGGTGGTTCTTGAGGTATTCTTCGAACAGAACGTTGTGGATGAAGCCGGTATAGCCTTTCCATTCATCCTCGGGCTGGGCGTCTGACAGAGCGACGTGCCATTCGAAATTGTCGAACTCTTCCGCCAGCTGATCGAAGTCCTCGACAAAGAACATCTCTTTCTTGGATCGTGCGCCGTACCAAAAACTGATCTTGCGGTCACGGTTCTCAAGGCGTTTGAGCTGGTCAAAGATGTGGCTGCGCATCGGTGCCATGCCGGCGCCACCACCGATGAAGACCATTTCCTTCTTGGTTTCACGCGCGAAAAACTCGCCAAATGGACCCGAAATAGTAACTTTATCGCCCGGCTTCAGGTTGAAGATGTAGGACGACATCTGGCCCGGCGGAATTCCTTCTGAGCCCGGAGGCGGTGAAGCTACCCGGACGTTAAGCATGATCATGCCCTTTTCATCCGGATAGTTGGCCATCGAATAGGCGCGTTCGATCGGTTGTGTCACAACCGACTCATATTGCCACAGATTGAAGCGATCCCAATCCTCGCGGTATTCTTCCTGCACGTCGAAATCGGTGTATTTCAACTGATGAGCGGGCGCTTCGATCTGGATGTAGCCCCCGGCACGGAATTTCACGTCCTCTCCTTCGGGCAGGTCCAGAGTAAGGGCCTTGATAAAGGTCGCAACGTTGTCGTTCGAGCGAACGGTGCATTCCCATTTCTTGACGCCGAAGACCTCTTCTGGAACTTCGATTTCCATGTCCTGCTTGACCGCCACCTGACAGGACAGACGGTCGCCACAGGAGGCTTCGCGCTTTGTAATATGGCTTTCTTCGGTCGGCAGGATCGAACCGCCACCCGAATGCACTTTCACGCGACACTGGGCACAGGTACCACCACCACCGCAGGCTGACGGAACAAACAGTTTTTCGGCCGCCAATGTTTGCAGCAGTTTGCCACCCGCCGGAACCGAGATAGTCTTTTCACCGTTGATGGTGATGTTGACATTGCCGGTTGACACCAACTTTGACCGAGCAGCCATAATGATGGCCACCAGCGCCAGAACAATCAGGGTGAACAGGACAACGCCGAGCGAAAAGGTTTCCATTCTCTCGCCCCCCTTACAGTTTCACGCCTGAGAAGGACATAAAGGCCATCGCCATCAGCCCGGCAGTGATAAAGGTGATGCCCAGCCCCTGAAGCCCGTCCGGCACATCCGAGTATTTGAGCTTTTCGCGCACGCCCGCCATCGCGGTGATCGCCAACGCCCAACCGAAGCCGGATGAGATGCCATAGGTGGTCGCCTCGGCAAAGTTATAATCCCGTTCGACCATGAACAGCGAACCACCTAGAATGGCACAGTTCACAGTGATCAAAGGCAGGAAGATCCCCAGCGCGTTGTAGAGCGGCGGGAAATACTTATCGAGAATCATTTCGAGGATCTGAACCATCGCTGCGATCACGCCGATATAGGAAATCAGCCCGAGAAAGGTCAAATCCACATCCGGGAACCCGGCCCATGCCAATGCGCCCGGTTTCAGCAGGAAGGACAGCAACAGGTTGTTGGCGGGCACGGTGATGGCCTGCACCACCATGACCGATATTCCCAGGCCGATGGCAGTCGAAATCTTTTTCGACACGGCGATGAAGGTACACATGCCAAGGAAAAAGCTGAGCGCAAGGTTTTCGATAAAGACGGCCTTCACGGCCAGAGAGATAAGCCCTTCCATCAGTGCGCCTCTACCTGCTGGATTTTGTATTCACGTTCTTCGACCTGGTTCGGCTTCCACGTGCGGAAAGCCCAGATCAGCAGGCCGATCACAAAGAACGCCGACGGCGGCAGCAGCAACAGGCCGTTGGGTACGTACCAACCGCCATTATTGACCGTTTGCAGGATTGTCACGCCAAACAGGCTGCCCGATCCAAACAACTCCCGGATGATGCCCACCAGCATCAGGATCAGGCCATAGCCCATGCCGTTGCCAAAACCGTCGATGAACGACGCTACCGGCGGGTTTTTCATGGCGAATGCCTCGGCTCGGCCCATAACGATACAGTTGGTGATAATCAGGCCGACAAACACCGACAGGGTCTTGGAAATCTGAAAGGCATAAGCCTTGAGGATCTGATCCACCAAAATCACTAGCGAGGCGATGATCACCATCTGCACGATGATTCGGATCGAACTGGGAATCTGATTGCGCAAAATCGAAATGAACATCGACGAAAACGCAGTCACAAAGGTCACCGCCAGCGCCATGACAAAGGCCACCTGCAACGACGAAGTCACCGCCAAAGCTGAACAGATGCCCAGCACCTGCAGGGTGATCGGGTTGTTGTCGACAAGGGGGTCGACCAACAGCTCTTTCTTGGTCTGCGACATCAGATCTCTCCTGCTTGCAGCTTGGCCAGGAACGGAGCGTAACCCGCGTCACCCATCCAGAATCTCACCAGGTTGTCGACACCGACAGTGGTCAGGGTCGCACCTGCCAGGGCGTCGATGTAATAGTCGGGCCCGGCCGCAGGCTGCGACTTGGCGACGGTGATCTGCAACACTCCCGCGTCGTCGCGCAGCTTCTTGCCGTTCCACAACGTCTTCCAGCGCGGGTTGTCCACCTCAGCACCCAGACCCGGCGTCTCGCCATGCTGATAGAATTGCAGGCCGAAAATGTCGTTGCCGTTCTTTTCCAGCGCGATGAAGCCGTAGAGCGTAGACCACAACCCATAGCCATGCAGCGGCAAGATCACCTTGTCCAACGCTCCGCTGTCGTCGCGCAGCAGATAGATGACCCGATATTTTGCCTTTCGACCAATGCCTGCGGGATCGTCGTCAAGCGCGACGCTCAGGTCCGGATCGCCGGCAGCGGCCAAATCGTCAAAGGTGGCCGGTTCGAACTGATTATCCACAAAATCGCCCGTTGCCAGGTCCAGCACATGCGGCTCGAATGCGGCAAATGCTTCGGTGACATTGACGCCGGGTTCATACACCCCCGCCACCTGCAGGATATTGACCTGCTTGTCCTTCAGCTTGTTGGCCTCCTGCACCGGGCGCAGGCTGACCGCAGCGGCCGACACGATCATCGAGGCAACGAGACAGACCGCAACAGCAATAAAGATCGTTTTGCCAACTGAATCTGGTGAGGCCGCCAGAAACCGGGCAATCGCGCCCTTGCGTTCAGGGGATTGCGTATCAGACATGGCGACGCGCCCTCCGTTTGATGTTGGCCTGAACGACAAAATAATCGATCAGCGGTGCAAAGACGTTGCCGAACAGTATGGCCAGCATCATACCTTCGGGAAAGGCTGGGTTGATCACACGTATTAACACAACCATGACACCAATCAGGGCGCCATAGACATAGCGACCGGCATTGGTGTGGCTGGCCGAGACCGGCTCGGTCACCATGAAAGCCAGACCAAAGGCGTAACCACCCAATACGACATGCCAGTACCAGGGCATAGCGAACATCGGGTTCGTCTCGGACCCGATCAGGTTCAGCAGCCAGGTGAACGCAATTGTGCCTGCCAGACATCCCACAATCAGCCGATAGTTGGCGATCTTGGTGATCAGCAGGAAGGCTAGACCGATGATGCAGGCCAGCGTCGAGGTTTCCCCTATACTGCCTTGGATGGTGCCATAAAACGCGCTCCACCAGGTGATACCGTCAGCGGCCAGCGCCTGATAGCCTTCGGCAGCCGACACAGCCAGAGCCGTCGCCCCGGAAAACCCGTCAACCGGGGTCCAGACTGCATCGCCCGACATCTGCGCGGGATAGGCGAAATACAAAAACGCCCGCCCCACCAAGGCAGGGTTGAGGAAGTTCTTACCAGTGCCGCCGAAAACCTCTTTGCCGATCACGACACCAAAAATAATTCCCAGGGCAACCTGCCACAGAGGCGTGGTTGCAGGCATGATCAAGGCGTAAAGCATCGAAGTGACAAGAAAGCCTTCATTCACCTCGTGGCCGCGGACCGTTGCGAAAATGACCTCGAAAATACCGCCTGCCACCAACGTGACGACATAGATCGGCAGGAAGTACATGAGCCCGTGCATGACATTGGCAAAGATGCTGTCCGGACTAAGCGAAATGCCAAAAACCTGAAGAATTGCAATCCGCCAGCCGGTCGCAGACTCTGGGCCAAGCGCGGCAATGGCCGAATTTGCCTGGTAACCGGTATTCCACATTCCCCACAGGATGCAAGGAATAGTGGCAATCACGACATATGTCATGATCCGCTTCATATCCACGTAAGACCGCGCATGAGGAGCAACAGTGGTTACGGTTTTCGGAGTGTAGATGAAGCTTTCCACCATCTCGTAGATCGGAAAAAGCTTCTCGTACTTGCCGCCCTTGGTAAAGTTCGGCTCGATCCGGTCAAAGAAGTTACGCAATCCCATTCGGATCAGCCCTCCTTTTCAATCTTGTTCAGGCAGTCGCGCAGCGCCAGCCCGTATTCGTATTTCGCCGGACAGGCAAAGCCCACAAGGCCCAGATCCTCTTCGTCCAGTTCAAGCGCACCCAGTGCCTGAGCTGTATCCGTATCCATCACCAGCAAGGCCCGAAGCAATTGTGTGGGCAGGTAATCCTGCGGCATCAGCTCTTCGAACACGCCTGTCGGCACCATCGCGCGGCGGCCACCGTTCAGGTTGGACGTGAAAGCATAGAGTTTTCTGGAAAAGGCCGAGCCCAATACAGGCTGGACGGAATACTTGGAAGGCATTGGTCGGATCCAGCCCATCGGAATCTGATCGTGATCCTCTCGGATGATACAGATTTGACGGGCAAACCTCCCCAGATATGCGGTTGGTCCGTCGGCATGTTTACCCGACAGGATCGAACCCGAGATAATGCGGGGCGTTCCGTCCACATTTACCTCATCCCGTGTCAAGTCGTCCGTGGAGGCGCCCATCACGGTGCGGATCAAGCGCGGCTGACGCGCACCGGGTCCGGTCAAGGCGATCACAACACTCGGGTCCAGATGCCCGGTCTGCATTAAGCGACCAATCGCGATGACGTCTTGATAACCGATGGTCCAGACCTGCTTTTCCCCTGCAATCGGTTCGAGGAAGTGAATATGGGTTCCTGCCAGGCCCGATGGATGTGGACCGGAAAACGCTGCGGCCTCGACACCAGCAACATCCGCGCCGGGGATCGTGTCGCCTTGTTTCTGGCAAAGATAGGTCTTGCCTTCGGCCAGCTTGCTGACCGCTGCCATTCCAGCGGCAAAGGCTTCGGGTGCCTCGGCAATGATCGTGGCGGCATCAGCCGCCAAAGGGTCACTGTCCATAGCTGTCACGAAAATCGCGTTCGGTTTGGCACCGGGTTCCGGCATTTTCGAATAAGGTCGCGTGCGGAATGAGGTCCACAGTCCAGCGGCGCACAGTTTTGCAGTCACGCCTTCGGCGCTATGCGCATCGCCCACGCTCGAAAAAACCAAGCCCGTGTCATTGGCGTCGGACACTTCGATGACGACGCTCTGCAACACCCTGCGGGCACCCCGGTTGATGGCAACAATCTTGCCAGTCACCGGTGCGACCATCATCGCGTCAGGCGCATCTTTGTGACAAAAGAGCGGTGTACCCCGCTCGACACTATCACCTGCCTGCACCAGCATCTTAGGTTTCAGGCCAATGTAATCCCCACCCAGAACGCCAACGGTCGAGTATTCCGGACCCGGATGAATGGTTTGGTCGGGAGCGCCTTCTACCGGCAGGTCCAACCCTTTTTTCAGTTTGAAAGTTTGCATGCCGCTACGTTCTTCCAAGCCTCTTTCCTGCGCCAGCCTTGCTGACACCCTTACGGGGTCATGCAATAACGCGGTTTTTTCAGGTGCCCATCGCAAAAGCGTCAGATTGGGTCCAAATTCCGCAGGCGTAATTCTGATCACGGACCCTTTACGCGCGGATGCCCGTAAACGCAAACCTGTTACCGCCAAAAGTTAAGTTCAAACCGCAAAATCTTGGAGTTTTTCCATTAAGCTGGCTAAAAAAACTGCCCAAAATTGCGTGTCGCGCTCGCTGAGCTTCCAGTGTAAGCAACCGGAATGGAAAAAGACACAGACTTCGAAATCTTTCTTGTAGCCACTCCGGGTCTTGAAGCCCCCCTCGGTGCCGAGGCGCAATCCAACGGATTCGCTCAGGTCAAAACGATGCCTGGGGGTGTCACCTGCCGTGGCTCATGGACCGAGGTCTGGCGCGCCAACCTGACCTTGCGCGGCGCAAATAAGGTCCTGGTGCGTCTGGGCAGTTTTCCAGCCGTGCATCTGGCCCAATTGGACAAACGCGCGCGCAAATTTCCGTGGGGCGAGTTCCTGCGGCCCAATGTTCCGGTCAAAGTCGAGGCCACCAGCCGCAAATCCAGAATTTATCACGCCGGTGCTGCGCGGCAGAGAATTGAGCATGCGATATCAGAAACTCTGGGTGTTCCGATATCTTCCGACGCCGAAATCAGGATCTTGCTGAGAATCGAAAAAGACATCTGCACCATATCGGTCGACAGTTCGGGAGAGCTTTTGCACAAGCGCGGCCACAAAGAGGCAATTGCCAAAGCGCCAATGCGCGAAACGATGGCAGCCATGTTTCTACGAGACTGCGGGTTTAGCGGCACTGAACCGGTGTTGGACCCGATGTGCGGCTCGGGTACTTTCGTGATCGAAGCCGCCGAGATTGCCCTAGGGCTGCACCCCGGTCGGACCCGCAGCTTTGCGTTCGAAAATCTGGCGGGCTTCGACCCTGACCGCTGGCAAGACAAGCGCAGCGAGTCAAACGTCGCTGAATGTTCTCTTACATTCTGCGGCTCAGACCGCAACGCCGGAGCAATCGAAGCCGCGACAGCCAATGCAGAGAGAGCGCAGGTAAACGCCAATACTCGATTTCAACAGCTTTCCGTCAGTGACATCAAACCCCCTGCGGGACCCGCCGGGCTGGTCATTGTGAACCCTCCCTACGGGGCGCGAATTGGAGATGAAAAGCGTCTGCGCTCTGTCTACGGCGTCTTGGGTAAGTCTCTGATGACCCGGTTTCGCGGATGGCGTGTCGGGGTGGTCACCAGCGCCCCGGCCCTGGCTCGGGCGACCCGTCTGCCTTTTCTGGCACCCGGTCCGGTGGTAGACCACGGAGGCACCAAGATCCGTCTGTACAAAACGAATCCGCTGCCATGAGAGTCGCGTGGCCTGCCTAGCCCATCCGATACCGGTAAAAAGACGGAAGATTCAGAAGACCGCTTCTCAAAATCCTCTTGCGCATCGGAAAAGCCCCGTATAGATCACCCGCCACGGTCGGAGTGTAGCTCAGCCTGGTAGAGCACTGTCTTCGGGAGGCAGGGGCCGGAGGTTCGAATCCTCTCACTCCGACCAGTAAAACAAGGCGCCCGAGGGCGCCTTTTTTAGCAGATCGACCGCAACAATATCCGCAACGCTTCGTCTGCTGGATGTGCTTAGCTCTGTCGCAATCTACATCCAAAATATGCGGCAGCAGCAACTCGTATCTTCCAGTCTTGATCTCTGCGATATTCTTAACCTCTTCTGGACATATTGACCGATAAGGAAAGCCCGATTCACCAGTGGAAAAGATGCACACCTTTGAGGGCGCCAGAGGTGCGCGATTGGATCGAAGACAGGGAACCCAGCAGCGATTAAACATGGGGGCCAACTGGAGGTTAAAGCCTAATAGAGTTTATAAATACTTATATTTTCAGAACTTTAGTTGATCAAAATGGTGCGGGTGGAGGGACTTGAACCCCCACGCCTTGCGGCGCCAGAACCTAAATCTGGTGCGTCTACCAATTTCGCCACACCCGCAACTCAGCGCCGCAGCGCTGGAATGAAGCGGTCAATAACAAAGCTTGCTTCCGAGCGCGAGAGGTAAAATACACGTATCGCCAAGTTTGTAGATCCTCTGATGAGATATTGAGCAACCACAGTACCTCATGAAAATGTATAGCCCTAAGAGACTTGTCAGTGGAAAACTGATGGGAACATCAGTGGCCGTGAAACCCGATATCCTGAGGGACAAAGACCACGCAATTTTGGAAGAGCTGTTCATTCCTGCCGAAGTTTAGATTTCGGCCAAGTTAGCCTGCGAAATATCTCGTTTACGTTGACCAAAGGCCAAAAAGACAAGCTGACAGCCTGTTGCCAGATCACCAATAGCGAATATAGAAATCATCCTTCACTGCCCTCACATGCTCATAGTTGAATCCTTGGGACGAAGCGCGGGATTACCCACCCCAACACCCCAGGAAACGCATCTGCGACCCTTTCCAACTCAGAGAGAGACTTCAGGTTTCTGAAATAACAAGAATGGCTTACTCGGCTGTGGTGCCCTTCACGGCCAAACAGATTATCGAATGACCTGTACCGTCAAGTGCAAGCAATTGTGTTCCGCCGGTCCCCGCTCGGTTTCACACTGTAGGTGCCGAGTGGCGCTTGCGTCATAGGCATTCCCGCGCAGGTTGAGGCATTCTCAAGAGCGCTCCACCACAAAGCTGCCACATTTCAAACGCCAAAAAATCTTATTCACGTCAAAATAAGACCGCCTTGAAGGGTCTTGTTGTTTAGCAGGAGTTAATGAGTCCTTTTTGCCACTTTGGCGCCGGTACGAGTTTCCTGCTCAACTCCAGTACAAGGTTTACTGCTGTGACCGATCTGAATTCCTCCGCTACTGCCGAGCAAGAGGCTGTCTTCTTTGCTCGTGAAAGCTTTCTTGGCGAACTCAAGATCCTGAACCGGGACCATCCGAACACGGGCTTTGGGATTTCGCTCCGAACTCATTCCGGCGACCACTACCTGCTGGCCAATGCGCGTATGCCATTGCCCGCGGTCAAATCCGAAGGTTTCCCGACCGGACGCCGCGTTGCGTGCCTTGAAAACGGCGATCGCTTCAGCTCGATCGAGGTGCTGGCTGATGCCAAGGCTTACGAAACCATCAGCCCGCGCGCCGAGGCTGACATTTTGGGCAACGCTTTGGACCTGATCGCACGTATCGACACCCTGACAGGAATTCCAACGGGCCGTCCTTCGCTTGAACCCCGCATCGCTGCTACGGGAACCGGAGGTTAAGCATGGCGCGCAATGATCACCTGTTGTCTGTAGGCAACGAAGCTCTGGCGCCGATGACTTCGGCAATGTCATCACTGACGGCGCAGATTGATCAATTGACTGAGGTGGCTGATGCGCGCTCCTCGGCACGTCTGGCAACACTCAAGACCCGGATGGAAAACTTCACCGCCAGCATCACCATGGTCGGTCAGGTAAAAGCGGGCAAATCATCGATTGTAAACATTCTCGCAGGGCGCCCATCTTTGCTTCCGTCGGATGTGAACCCGTGGACGTCGGTCGTCACAACCCTGAACATCAACACGCGCCCGCCGGGCGATACCAAGGCCAAGTTCACCTTCTTTGAGCAGGAAGAATGGGACAACCTGATGGTCGGGGGCGGCCGGTTGGGCGAGTTGGCCAACCGTGCCGGTGCAGATGACGAGATGGAGGACATTCGCCGTCAGATCGGCGAGATGAAAGCAAAGTCCGAAGAGCGTCTTGGAAAGCACTTTGACCTGATACTTGGCCAAAGCCACCAATACGACCACTTCGATGAAGAACTGATCCAAAGATATGTGTGCCTGGGCGATGAAGACGACCCGGATATCAATCCAAAAACCGGCCGGTTTGCAGATGTGACCAAGTCTGCCGAGTTGTACATGGATATCCCTCAGTACCCGATTGCGCTGAAACTCTGTGATACGCCGGGTGTCAACGATACCTTCATGGTGCGTGAACAGATTACCCTGCGCAGCCTGCGCGGGTCCGAGGTCTGTGTTGTGGTGCTTGCCGCAAGCCAAGCCCTGACCACCATGGACATGGCCTTGATGCGGATCATCGCCCAATTTGAGAACCGTCAGATCGTCCTGTTTGTGAACCGGATTGACGAGTTGTCAGACCCGGTTAACCAGGTCCCCGAAATCCGCGACCGGATTCTGGACACTCTGAAACAGAACAACATCGACGCAAAGACTAGTGTCGTGTTCGGCAGTGCCTTGTGGGCTGAGGCAGCGCTGACCGGGAACCCCGAGATTCTGAACGAGGAATCCCGCGAAGCACTTAATACTTTTTATCTCGCTGCTGGATTCGGTGATCAGGCACCCTCGCTTGACAAAATCTGGGCATTGTCCGGATTGCCTGACCTGCTGCTGGCGATAAACGAGCGTATTGCAGAAGGTGCCGGAGCGCGACTGATAGACCGGGTTCGCCATCGCGCCCGCAACATTGCCAGCCAGATTCGTGCCACCGCCGTGGCAAAGACTCTGTCAGAGGGTGAAGGCGTCGCGCGTGATCTTGATGGTGTTTCGCCGGAAGATGCGATTGCGAAGGTTTCTGCGGAATATGAAAAGAAAGCGGCCGAACTGACCAACGCATTACGCGACAAAGTACTGGAGCGCCTGAACTCGGCCGAGGCAAGTTTTGTGAAGCGCGCAACAGATTCCCTGATCGCGCATCTTGAGATGAATGGCGAGCAAGGCACCTGGCAATACGACCCGGCTGGCTTGAGGACGCTGCAAAAAGCTGCCTATTTCAGTTTTGCCCGCGCAATGCGTAAGGATGCCGGGGCGCTCTACTCAACTGCGGCTGCAGATGTCGAAGCGCTGTATCACAAAATTCTTGGCAACCATCTGGGCGAGTTCAGCATCGAAGCACCTATCGTGCCGCGTGTTCCACCACCATTGGGGATTGGCCGGACGATTGCCCTGGACTTGCAAAGTACCTGGTGGCGACGCTGGTGGCAAAAGCGCAAAGGCTTTGAGGCATACGCTGCCGATTACACACGCCTGATCGCGTCCGAGGCAAATTCGATCACCAAGGATATCGAGGAAAACCAGATAGCGGCAGTGTTGGAAAACGTCCGCGCTATTCTGGCGGACTTCATGCGGGAACAGAAGGAAACGCTGCTGAGCATCTCATCATCAGCGGACAAAAATTCCGGCCAGGCCTCGGCAGCGATGGCGGGCCTGCAACCTCAGAAATCGCGAGACGAAATTCTGGGTGACATCCTGAAAGACCTAAGCAACGAAGCGGCATAAGTAGAAAAATGGCAAAAGATTCACAAACACGCTTTGTTTCACCGAAAGCATGGGAACGTATTGAGCAGTGGTCCCGTCGCAAACCGGTTTTCGCTTTGATGGGTGAATTCAGCGCTGGCAAGTCCACACTGATGAACTTTTTACTGCGAACGCAAACCTTGCCGACGCAGGTTACCGCGACCCAGTTACCACCGGTCTGGTTTAGCTGGGGCAGTGAAACACCATACATCAAGCGGCATGACGGAAGCATCGAACCCATCGAACTGGATCAGCTTGAGACTGTTGGCGTCAACGACGCGCAGTTCGTTCGTATCTTCCTTGAGGCAGATATTCTGGAAGCCGTCGATCTGATTGACACCCCCGGAATTTCGGACCCCAAGATCTCGACAGATGTCTGGCAGCGGGCAGTCGGACAGGCAAACGGGGTCATTTGGTGCACCCACGCGACCCAAGCCTGGCGCGAAACCGAACGCGCGACATGGGTTTCGCTGCCGGACCGCTTGCAACACAACTCGCTGCTGTTGGTGACGCGGGCCGACGCACTAAACCTTAAGGATCGTCAAAAGGTTCTGCGCCGCGTCAATCGCGAAGCCGGACACCTCTTCAACCGGTCCATTCTGTTTTCCGCCCGCGATGCGATCAATGCCCGTGACAAGACGGGCGACGCCGAAATGTGGTCGCGCAGCGGTGGCGGCAAGATGATCGACAGTTTTCTGGAAATCACAGAACAGATCATGGACAATCGCGCCGATCAGCTGGCGCGGTATCAGATCGACAAAAGCCAGTCCGGCGCATTCAGGGTTCAACCGCTGCGCCCTGCCAGCAAACCAGACGACCGAGAGGCGCTGGCGGACGTCACCGAAGCTACTCCTCTGCGGCTGGTCAATCCTTTGGAAAACGAACAGCGACCAGGAGCCGACGATCATAATGTCGTAACAAGTTTCCCCATCCGGCCAGCCCGTGTAGAGCGACGCCTTGACGAAGGCGAACGGGTTCGGATCAACCCGGAAGACGCTGAACGGCTGCGGGCTGAAATGGTATCAGACCCCGAGCAGATGCTCGATGAAACCGATACCAGCGACGAGTTGCGTGCCTTCTTCAAGGATACTGCGAACGATCCGCTTGAATTGAAGAATGTCGCCGGTCTGGAAGAAGACGTGGATGAGTTCGACCTGTCCGGTGAATTCGACGATGCTGATGATGCGGACGATCTGCTGGATGAAGCTCCAGATGCTGAAACGGGCGACAAGTCCGTTGATGACGTGCTGACCTCCTTAAACACGACGTTGCGGGAAGCCTCGGTCGAAGCGGATGAAATTGAAGTTTTCACGCCGGAAGTTGAATCGCGTGATGATCGGGGTATCGAAGTCTCGGTATCCTCCATTGCGGCGCTGATGGCGGCTCAGCCAGAGAACAACGCCGAGGATTACGAACCTGAGCCTGAGACAAACGGTTTAATAGAAGTCGTGGCCTCAGTCGAGGAAGAAGCCCGCAATATCAGTCACGAACCGCGCATTAATCTTCCGGAATCCGCAATCGAGTCGCCCCTTAGCGCGTCGGATATGTGGCGGGAAATCACAAACAACGAAGAGCTGCCAAAGGACGCAGACGGGCTTCAGAACGTATTCAAGGCCTTTCTTGCCGAATTTGACCAGATCGCAGTTGAATATAGTGCGAAACATTCCAAACACGCCCTGCAAGCCATTCCAAAGTCAAAAGAAAACAGCAGTGCAGAGTGGCATGTTTTGTAAGGATGCCTTAATCAAGGCGCTGAGAAAAAGGACGATAAAGAGTTAAATGTCCATTCAGGATGCATTGAACACCGCGATTGAAACAATACCCGACTGCATCGCAGCCGGGTATATCGACATGGAGACCGGCATGCTTTTGGGCAGCAGTGTCTCTGATTCCGATTGCGCTGAATCGCTGGACACTTTGGCAATCGCAGTGGCCAATCTGTTTCAGGGGCGTGGTGTCGCTGCATTTGAAGCGCTCTTGCACGATGCCGGAAACACTGATGAGGAAAACGCCGGGTTCGGGGAAATCGCGGTGTTTTCAAAAGACCGATTGAACATCTTTTTGCGGACCCAGGAATATCCTGATCATGTGGTCTGCTATATCTGCCGCAACAGCGCGAATGTGGGACTGGCACTCACGAAATCGCATCTCAGCCTCAAGCCGGTTGCGGCCGCAGTCTGAACGGGACCAGAGGGGGTCACGGTATGATGGACACAGACATTCTCGACATGCTCGAAGATATCGGGCGGTCTTCGGTTGCGCGCCTGTCTCCGACGGTGATTGTCCCCGGTGAAACTGCAACAGCCCGTCGCGCGGCTGTACTGCGTTTCATTCGCGGAACAATATTACCCCGGCGACTGGAGCTGACCGCGGCAAACGGAAGCTGCCTGAAGATCGAAGTGAACAGCTCCCGGATCACGGATGTGTTTCAAGTACCGTCCGGGCAGATTCCTGATTTCGAATCAGAAACACGTACCGCGCTGGTCGATAAACTGGCCCAACTGGTTTCTGACATTTCAGCCGCCCCTGCCCCACTGGAACTGATGTCTGGAAAGCCAGCCTCGACGCTGGAGGCTGATGATGTTGGTATCACCTTGAGTGAGATCGAGAATGCCTGCGCCGGAATTGAGCTTTCCTCTGAGCCCATCGTGTCTGTCGTTCCCGATGTTGAAAAATCTTCAGACAACAGCCCTGCCCCGGTAGCAGAGTCGGGCAACTCCTTGGCACAACAGTTTTTTGACGGGGCTGCACGCTTTGCCACAGGTCGTGTCCTTGTGGATAGTATGGAAAACACTGCGCTGGCTTTCGAAGGAACCTGCAAACCTTCCGAGGGAATGCACCTCAATCAAGAGATTTTGACACGTTTTGTTTCGGATCTTGCTGGTTGGAACAACGACACCCGGGACGAATTCGAAGGCCCACATCTGATCGTCATACGGCCATCGGGTGGTAAGGGTGCGGGCATGGCAGTTCTGAGCGATAACGAGCAGATTGCTGTGGCCATCCACGATGCCCGCAAACTTGGTGCGGTCATTAATCTGTGGACATCTTTGGGGGAGGTTGAGGAATGACTACCCCTAAAGCATTCAAATTTTCGACTAATTCAATGCGTTGTTTTTTTGTAGTCAGGGTAAAGAGTAATGAGTGAAACACATCGTCGCGAGCTTATTCGCATCGCAGAAGACATGAACGGGACGAGCAATGACGAAACACGTCAGTTCATATCGCGCATAATTGGTGATCTGGGGAAACTGAAACCGTCAGTTGCCTTTGTAGGACAAATCAAAGCAGGAAAGTCGCGCTTGATCAACGGCTTCACCGGTCAGGCAGAATACCTGCCGTCGGACGTGAACCCCTGGACGACCGTGATCACCGACATGCATTTCGGGCACCCGAACGGTCGAACCGAAGGAGCCGAGTTCCATTTCTTCGACAACTATCAGTGGCAATCACTGATCGCCGAAGGCGAAGAGTTGCGCAACATGTTCCCGGATGACGAGGACAGCTACAAGCGCGAGATGATCGAAGAGCAGGTCGAAGCCATGAAGACCCGGGCGCGTCGGCGACTGGGGGACAGTTATGAACAGCTGTTGGGTCAACATCACGATCTGGATCAACTGACATCCGATGATCTGGCGCGTTACGTGTGCGCTGGGGACGACCCCGCAGAAGATGGGACAGTTGACCCCGGCAGTGATCGCGGACTTTACAGCGACATCACGCGCAAGGCCGAGGTCTATTTTGACATCGGACATTTCCCATTCCCTCTGACAGTCACCGATACGCCCGGAGTAAATGACCCCCTGCTTATCCGTGAGGAGATTTCCCGCCAGTATCTCAAAGAATCCGATTTCTTTGTGGTGGTTCTTTCAGCGCATCAGGCGTTGTCGCGTGCGGACCTGAAACTGTTCCGGCTGATGCAGGCACTGGAACTTGGACAGATCGTTGTCTTCATCAACCGTGTCGATGAATTGGGCGGCGGGGCCGAAGATGCGGCAAAGGTGCGTCTGGATGTTGTAGACGGGCTGGAAAAAGCTTTGGGTACTTCGAATATCGATGTCCTGATGGGCAGCGCACAATGGGCGCATTATGCGCTGACCGGCGATGAAACCGGTGTGAATCACGATCATATTCTGGCGTGGTTGCGGGCGCACCCGGAACAGATGCAACAATACCTGAACGGTGTGGCAGAGATCAAACAAGGACCGGGGCCCATCAGCCGTGAGGCTGTCTTGCGGTTTGCCGCTATGATCGCGTCAGGCTTGCCCGACTTACGACGCCATGTCACTCAGGCGTTGACGGAGGGGCCGATAAACGAACAGTTGCGGATGGCGTGGCAGCATCTCGACAGCTTCGCGCGTGGCGAACTGGAGCGATCCCAGGTACATCTTCGTGCTCTGCAAGATGAAGGCAGCGCGGGTGCGCACAGCGCTGAGGACAGCGACAAGACGCTGGGCGATCTGCGCAAACTGATTGCGGACAAAACGCAGGACATTGTCAGGGACATGGACGACGTTCTGTCAAACCTGCGTGGAGTCATGGATGACACGGTGTCCGAGTCTGTCTTTGTTGTGGTGCGCGGGCCTGAAGGACAATCCCCATTGCTTGCCAAGGGCGGCGCGACCGAGTTGAATTTCTCACCACTGCGCGAACACATGCGCGAGCTGGTGCAAGGCGCGTCGCAAGTGGTTCGCCAACGCATGCTAAGCGAACTTTACGCGATCGACATGCAATGCAACGCCGCTTTGCGGGCACTGCCGGGGTGGCAGGAGCCGGTAGACAATCGCATGAACACAAGTGCGGTACGTTGGTTCCGCCCGGACACCACTGCGCTAACCCGTGGCATTACGGTTGAGCTGCGTGTAAACTGGTTGTCGCGTCTGATATCACGCAACAGCGTTGTGACGCGGGCCGAGCGCATGATCGTGCAGGAATTCGAGTTGATTGGCGATGACCTGATCGACACAACACGCGAAAATCTGCTGGACCGGTTGAAAACCGTCCTGGATCATTACTTGGCTCTTTTGGCAGGCCATCTTGAGCACCGTTCCGGGGCGGGTGAGTTGAATGCTCAGGCGAAAGCACAAGCTGCGTTCGAACGGGCGCGCCGTATTACCGACGAGTTGGAAAGTGTCTTTGGAACAAACAACGTGGACGAACGACAGGCAGAGGCTGCGGAATGATTGAGTTTCCCGGAACCGAACAGGAAGTGCGGCAGCTGGAGCGCTTTCTGACAGCGACAGAAAAATTGTCGTCGGACCCGAAATTGGAGGATATGCGCACGCGGGCCCTCGCCCACGCCGAGCGCCTGTCCAACGCGGTCAACATCGGTTTCGCCGGGGAGTTCGGAGCAGGCAAGTCAAGCCTTGCGAACATGCTGGCAGGGGCGGATATCCTTCCAACCGGGCCGCAGCATCTGAAGCTGCCACTTGTCATCGTTGCCTACGCGGATACGCCCGAGACGACTGTCGGCTGGTGGAACAGGGAACCCAAGACATACTCTGGCATCGCGCTGGAAAAGGCCGCTGCGGATGAGCCGGATTTTATTTCGGTTGGATTGAACACACCCGCTCTCAAAGAGATATCGCTGTTCGATCTTCCCGGCTCTGGCGCATTGGATGATACATACAAACAGACACTGGACCTGCTGAAATTCGTCGACTGTGCCATCTGGTGCACCAATGGCACAAGCGCATGGCGCGAAACCGAACGGCATTTGTGGGCGCAGGTGCCGCCCGAGCTAAGAGCCAACAGCCTGCTGGCGGTCACACATGCTGATCTGCCCCCGGTGCAGGCCGCTCTGGATCGGGTACTGGCCCGATTGAACAAAGAGAAAGAGGGACTGTTTCGCGCTGTGGTCCCAATTGGCACGCCCGTCGCGGTGCGCGCCATGGCTCAAGAGCCGGAACCAGATTTCGATCTTTGGGAAAACTGTGGTGGCCAGGAACTCGCGGAAAAGGTCCTTGATGCGGCGTCTGACCGGCGGCGCAGTGACCTTGGCGCTGCCCGGAAGGATCTGAAGCACGAGTTTCTGCCATTCCTGGAAACATTGAAAGGGCCAGAGCCGGAACCGACCGTCAACGATGCTGCGTCAATGCAGTCAACGCTGGGGTCTGCCCTTCCGCCACTGAACAACCCCATTCTTGAAGACTGGCTGGCAGCTATTGCCAGCATTTATGAAGATCTGCGTGACACCGCCGCCATCGAACCCGCGGCCTTTTTGCAAAGCTGCCAGGAAATCGTCGAAGATTTCGCGGAACGGTTGGACCAAGGTGGCGAAATCGATCCGGATGCTGACTGGATTCCGGCCGAGTTTGAAAAAGCGACTGACTTGTTATTGTTGCTTCAGTTTGAAAGCGGCGATGCGCCTTTGAAAGACGCAATCAACATACTTGTGCAGCTTGGTGATAACCTTGCCTGGGCTGGCAGTACCGTTGCCGCAGCACAATCCAAAACCGGGACCTAGCACTTTCCATCAGGATTGAAGCGATTCGAAGGGCCGAAGAATCGGCCCTTTATTGTTTCGAATTCGTAGACCAACAGACCTGTTTGGGGTCATCAGTTTTCGTTTTCCCCACCCCTTTAGCCAATATGTAGTATTTGCATGTAGTAGACATACTATATATGCCATATTCAAAAAAACGATCCTTAGTGAAGCCATCAGGCGGCCCCATTAAAGTCAAATTTGAAACGTCTAACCGTTCTTAAGTGTCCTGCGGTTGTTTTTTGGTTGTGAGTTCGTGGGCTGCCGGCCCTGTTAAATAAAGCCGCAAAATGAGTAGAACGGGCGGATTGAAATGAGCCACAACCAGGCTGTCGGTGCAACGCACGACGAACCAAAGATTGAAGGACTGCAACCGGGCGCAAAGCTGTTGCGCGGTCAGTACGAGATTATCCGGTATCTCAGCAATGGCGGATTTGGGATCACCTATCTTGCGCGCGACAGCCTTGAGCGCGATGTCGTGATCAAGGAATGCTTCCCCGGTGCATTGTGCCGTCGCAACGGGGACCAGGTTGAGCCGAACGACCCGTCTTACAAAGACGATCTGCGCGCCATTATCGACCTGTTTATTCAGGAAGCCCGCAATCATGCACGTCTGGTGCACCCGAATATTGTCGACGTGCATCAAGTGTTCGAAGACAACGATACCGCCTATATCGCGATGGATCTGATCCGCGGTTGCGACCTGCTGGACTATGTTGAAAATCCGGAAAACGTCGGCGGCCCTGACTTTATAGTACAGGTAACGGAAAAGATGCTGTCCGCGGTGTCGTTCATCCACCAAAGCGGGATGCTGCACCGTGACATTTCTCCCGACAACATCCTGATTGACGAGAACGGAAACCCGGTTCTGATCGATTTCGGTGCCGCGCGTGAGCAAGCCGCAAACAAGTCGGCCGCATTGTTGACCCTACGCGTCATAAAAGACGGGTATTCGCCGCATGAGTTTTACGTCCGTGGTGCTGAACAAGGGCCCAGCAGTGACCTCTATGTTTTGGCTGCAACCCTTTACCATGCGATCAGTGGCGAACGCCCGGTCGACGGTCAAAGCCGCCTGAATGCGTTCAACAACGGGCAGGACGACCCTTATGCACCCTTGGCGGGCCGCTTTGACGGATACCCCGATGGATTCCTCGAAGCAATCGACAAGGCAATGGAAGTGCACGCAACGGACCGTTTGCAGACAGCCTTGGATTGGCTGCGCATGTTCCGCGGACCTGGCGTGATGTTCGATACATTCGCCTATCGCCCGGTTTCTGTGATTGTCGGCATGGATCGCATGGACAAGGAAGAAGAAAAGGCGCGGATCAAGGCCGAAAGCGAAAATGCCGAAGCGGTTGTGACGGCTCTGCTCGCCGGGAACTCGGACATTGTTCGCGAAAACGAAAAAAAGAATGAACCCGAGATGGCAAAGATTTCTGCAAAAGCGGAAACACCGGTCGCAGTTGATACCGTGGTTCAGAGCGGATCCGGTGGCAGCGGCAAGATGATCGCTGGTGCAGCAGTGCTTGTGGCAGCGTTGGCTGCAGGCGGTTTCTTCGTGATGTCCGGCGACAAAGGTGAAGAACAAGCTGAGGTTACGGCGACGCTACCTGAAGCAACCACACAAACTGCCGAAGCAGAACCGCCCGCGGTGGAAGAACCCGTGGCGGAAACACCTGAACCCGAAGTCGCGGTCGCTTCAGAGCAACAACCTGAACCAGAAGAGCCTGTCGAGCAGGCGCAAGTTGAACCTGCGGAACCAACCGCCACAGAAATAGCGTCCGAATCTACCGAGACGGCCGGTGTTCAGGAGCAGCCTGCAGAACAAGAGATTGCGGTGGCTGTTGCCGAACCAGATGCTGACGTTGCTTCCGGCACTCCAGCCGAACAACAGGTATCTTTTCACCATTGGGATGTTGAAATCCCCTTCCAGACGTCCCGCCGCCGCACCGCAACAGGTGCAACTATTGCGGTTACCGGTGTGGACGCCAATCAGGACATGAGCGTTATCGGCGAATGGGTGGAAACCGGAGTTGTGATCTTTACTCTGAACGGCAACCCGGTTCGTCAGGACATCTCTTTCGCAGCGCAAGTCCTGGACAAGCTGAGCGTCGACCCAGATGGCTTTACACGGGTTGCAGCCCGCTACCGGCCGCTTGGAAAGACCCGCGCGCAGAATGGCCTGCTGGCATTGCCTGTGCTGCGCTCGGTAGGATTGGAGAACGGTTACTCGTTCACAGTCAGCAACTCGGGAAGTGAAGGGTGGCAAACAAAAGTGAGCTCGGTTCCGGCCGAGGCGACGGGTAGCCTGCGAAAAGGCGATGTTCTGTTGAGCGAAAGCCAGACCGGCATGACATTGGATGAGTCCGAAAGCATTGATGGCATGCTGGCTGCGCTGGTTTCCGACAGTCAGCCAGAGGCAAAGCTGACCGTGTTGCGCAACGGTGCTGAAGTAGCTGCGACCATGCAGCTAGCGCAGGAGTGATCTGACCGGTTCATTTTTGATCTGCCAGTGTGTGTTTACTGAGGGCGGCGTTCAGTTTGCCGCCCGGCGGGAACCGGCCCGCCGCAGAGAGTACCAGTTTCCATGTTTTCAATTGAGTGTCTCTGCGTTGTTCCACGCAGGGTTAGGTAGCAGCCCCATGGCACAAAAGGTCCGTGCCAACAATTCGAAGGTGTCGACACCATGTTCAAATACAAAAGCCCTCTGAGCCGGCTTCTCGAAGGTGCCGGCAAATCCAAAGAAGATGATGTAGCTGAAAATGCTCATGCAGCAGACAGCGCTGTGCCTGAAACGGTAAAGCAGGAGCCTATCGCGGACTTCAACGCGCTGCGCGCCGCACTGGCCGGTGGAAACATGACGTCTGACTCTTACGAAGAAACAGACGAGCTTATCCCTGAAGAGAAGATGCCGGAATTCGACGAAGTTGCGGCTGAAAACGCGGAAGAACCGGTTGAAGTGTCCATCTTCGTTGAAGATGCAATTGACGAGGACGACCAAGATACCAAGAACTTGATGGCCGACCCCGACGATGACGAAATCTCGGACGATCATATCATCACTTTGCATGTAGCCGACGAACCTGCCGAAACACCGGATGAAGATACGCTGCCTCTGGATGTAGTGGAAATGAGCGCGCCGGAAGCGGTGGAAGCTGAGGTTGCAGCCCCATCCGTGCAAGAACCGGCTTTGGAAGAAGAGGTTGCCGTACAGACTCAACCCACGCCTGCCGCCCCGGCCGAAGACCGTCGCTCGCGGGTCAAAACAACGTTCCTTGGGTTTGAGCGTGCGGACACGCATGTTCAGGAATTGATTGAAACATCAGAACCCGTCTCAAAAACCGAAGCCGCTCAGGAAACATTCCCGGTTGGTTGGCTGGTGGTGACGGCAGGTCCCGGACGGGGCGCCAGCATCACCCTGACCGAAGGCTTGATGCAAATCGGTCGAAACGATGACCAGGCGATCCAACTGGATTTCGGCGACACGGGTATTTCACGTTCGAACCACGCCGTTATTGCTTATGACCCCGAAGATCGAAAATGCTATCTGGGGCATGGCGGAAAAGCCAACCTTGTTCGCCTGAATGGTAAACCCGTTCTAAGCACAATCGCGCTCTCCAGCGGTGATCTGATCCGCATCAGTGAAACCTCAATCCGATTTATGGCCTTCTGCGATGAAGGTTTTGATTGGCGGGATTCCTGATAGATGCTGGCGACTCCGGCATATGATGTTGCACTGATCCTGAACCAGGGTCAGCGGGAAACGCAGGAAGACGCGATTGCTGCGCGCATGTTCGATGCATCGGACGCGGGCTATATTGCGATCGCTGACGGTATGGGTGGCCACGAGGCGGGCGAAGTGGCTTCAGAAATGGTGATTACCGCCTGGCGGAACGCGCTGGATAGCGAGCTAGAAGCCGATACCTTAAACGAAGGAGCCGCAATTGACGCGCTGCCGTTGGCAGCCATGCAAGCCAATGCAGCGATATCCGACCATAACGAGGCACAGGGCCAGGGTTTCAACATGGGCTCCACCTTGTTGGGTGTCCTCTTTCTGGGTCAGCGTGTGTTCAGGATATCGATCGGAGACAGCCCCCTTTACCTGTTCCGCGAAGGCAGGTTGACACAGGTGAACGAAGACCACTCGATGGCCCCCGTGATCGACGCAAAACTGGTCGCGGGTGAGCTTTCGGAAGCTGAAGCACGGGGATTGGACAGAAACCAACTGACGTCGGTGATCATGGGGGGTGCCATTCCAAAAGTGGATTGCCCAGAAGACCCGCTGATCGTGTCACCCGCTGATATTCTGATCCTTGGCAGTGACGGGCTTCAGTATCTCAGCGACGCTGAGATTCAGGAAATTCTGCGTGAACACCAGCAAGATCTGGCACAGGAAATCGCCGAAGCCTTGCAACTGGCTGTCCAGGCCAAGGACGATCCCGATCAAGACAATCTGTCGATCGCAGTCGCGAAACTTACCAGAAAATAACCAGGCAAAGCAACAGGACCCATGAGAAAACACCTTATCATATCAAGCCTTGCCCTTGCCGCCGCCACCGGCGCGGCGTCAGCGCAAGAGGCATGTTCAAGCTACGAGATTCAGCGCGGCGACAGCCTGCGGGAATTGGCAATCCGAGTTTACGCGACCGAAGATTTTCGGCCAATCTACGATGCGAACCGGGATGTTATCGGCACAAACCCCAATATCATTCGTATTGGTGACGTTTTAAATCTGCCATGTCTGGAAGATGTCGGGCGCGCACCTGAGCTGCCCGACACGGAAGCCGGACGCCTGGCAGCGGAAATGGCCTCGGAACTGGTAAAAGCTGCCGAAGAACGCGCGGAAAAAGCCGTGGCCGAAGCGGAAGCGCGCGTTGCAGCGGCAGAAGCTGAGGCAAAGAAGGCGAGTGAAGATGCGGTCGTGGCTGCACGTGCCGCAGCAAAAGAAGAGATTGAGGCAGCCCGCTCGGAAGCCGCCGCACTGATCAGAAATGCTAACGCTGAAACGCGCCCTGAAATTCGTGATCGTCAGTTGCTGTTGATCACCGGCGGCAATTACGCTCCGTTTACAGACGAAGCGCTGCCCAACCGGGGGCTTTATACGCAACTGGTTGAGACAGCGATGCTGCGGGCCGCGCCAGAACAAGCGTATAAAATTCAGTTCGTGAACGATTGGTCGTCGCATCTGGATCTGTTGATGCCAACACTTGCTTTTGATGGCACTTTCCCCTGGTCGCGCCCAAATTGCGAAGATGCAGAAGCGCTGTCCGAAAGCGACCGCAACCGGTGTGAGACCTACAATTTCTCGAACCCGTTCTACGAGGTCGTGGATACATTCTTTGCTCGCGACGGATCGGGGTACGAACAAACGTTGACATATGCAGACTTTGCCGGAACAACGATCTGCCGCCCGGAAGGCTGGTCGCTGTCTCATATGGACGCGGTGAGCCTTTACGAACCCGTCATCAAGTTGCTGCGGCCCACGTCGCCCGACGACTGCTTTCACGCTGTGATGAACGGAACCGCCGATATCGTGGCAATCGAGGCGCATCTGGCCGAGGAAGCCATCGCGCGGCTTGGCTATAAACACCGGATTATCGAAAACCCCAACCTGGCGGCGATCAAGTCGCTTAATGTCATGACCCATAAAGATAATCCTGATGGGGAAGCGATCTTGGAGACGCTGAATCAGGGTCTGGCAATCATGCAGCAGTCTGGCGAATGGCGCGACATCGTTTCGACCGCCCTGCGCCATCAAATGGAAAATGGATAAGGCCATGTTTGGCCTGACAAACAAAAGTCTGGAGGAAGTGGAAATGTTTAACGAGAAGATTAAGAAACTAGTGCTGTCGGCAACCGCCATCACAGCTCTGAGCGCGGGTGCTGCCGCTGCACAGGAAGCGTGTACAAACTATACAGTGCAAGACGGCGACACGTTGGCAACCATCGCCATCGCCGCCTATGGCACCTCGAACTACCAGCCGATCTTCAACGCGAACAGGAACGCTATCACAAACCCAGGGTCTCTTAATCCTGGGCTGGTGCTGGCCCTACCCTGTGAAGACGGCAGCCTGCCGAACGGCCAAAGCGCGCAGGAAATCATCGCTGCTGAAGAAAAGCGCGCAGCCAGCGTCAAACGCTCGAATGTCTATGCGCCGCCGATCAAGATGGTGGCGGGTAACGGATGGGAACCGTTCACAACCGAATCTCTGAACGGCGGGGGCATCATGACCCGCCTGGCAACGACCAGCCTTCAGCGGGCCGGAAACAGCCGTGAGTATTCAGTCAGCTTTGTCGACGACTGGAGTTCGCATCTGGATACACTGTTGCCGCTTGGTGCCTTCGATATTTCAATTGCATGGACCGTTCCGGATTGTACCAATCGTACATACGAATGGTCCCCGGAAACCGAAGCTCGCTGCACTCAATTCGTAGCTTCCGTCCCGGTTTACGATATCGTCGGTGGCTTCTTCACACTGCCGGAAAGCGAATACGCAAGCGCGACCAGCTTCAAGGACCTAGAAGGTTCGACTATTTGCCGCATGGCAGGCTGGAGCATGGTTGTTCTGGAAGAACAGGGACTGAACCGCGAGAACACGACTGTGGTTCAGCCGAGCTCGGCCCGTGATTGCCTTGACGCTGTATTAACCGGAACAGCAGATGTTGCGGCATTCGAAGTTGATCTGTTCGCATCGACAATGAAAGACATGGGTTTGACTTCGGCTGATATCGTTGAGAACCCCTATGTGTCTACACTGTCGTCGATGAGCTTCCTTGCGCATCGCACCAACCCGTTCGCGCGCGAATACATCGCGATGATGAACAAGGGTCTGATCGAAATGCGTCAATCCGGTGAATGGTACGCGATCATCTCGGATACCCTGCGTGAGCAAAACGCAAAGTTGAACGCAGCTTCGAACTGATCCCTCGGTTCAGCTGAAACTTTGGGGCCGGTACTTGAACCGGCCCATTTTTTTTGAATTATCAGGGCGTTTCAATCGGATGCCAAAATTCGGCCATTTATCTGCTTCAGAAATGCCTCATGCGCGCAGCATCTTGGGAATGAAGTGCAATTTTCCTTCAAATGACACACCCGAGCGAGCTTGAGTTACGTATGATACAGGCTGCCTTGAAATTAAGAAACGGATCTCTGACACGGGCGTCATGGCCGGGGCTGGAGGTTGCTGTTATCTTACCGTGTTACAATGAGGCGATTGCCATTGGTGAAACTGTCAAGCAGTTCCGCGCCGCCCTGCCGGAGGCGGTAATCTACGTATTCGACAACAATTCCACGGACGGCTCAGCCAGAATGGCGCAAGACGCTGGCGCGCTGGTCTATTCTGAAACATATCAGGGTAAAGGCAACGTTGTCCGTAGGATGTTTGCTGACGTAGATGCGGATGTCTACGTTATGGCAGACGGGGATGCGACCTACGACAGTATGGCAGCACCTGACATGATTAATCTGCTGGTCTCGCAAAACCTTGATATGGTTAATGGCGCGCGTGTTAACGAGGACATTCAAGCCTATCGTAGGGGTCATAAGTTTGGAAACGCCTTGTTCAGCGGACTGGTGAAATTCTTCTTTAACAGCAAAATCAACGACCTGCTGTCCGGTTATCGTGTTTTCAGCAGACGCTTTGTCAAAAGCTTTCCAGCGGTTTCCAACGGTTTCGAAATTGAAACTGAACTTACAGTGCACGCGATGCAGATGCGTATGCCGATTGGAGAAGTAGAGACAAAATATGTCTCACGGCTTCCGGATTCGAACTCCAAACTGGCCACATATTCAGATGGGTGGCGAATTCTCAAAATGATCGGCCTTTTGATCAAAGACGAAAAGCCAATCGCGTTCTTCCTGTCTTTGGCATTGTTGATATTCTTACCTTCGCTGTTCGTGTTCGTATCGGTTTTCCGCGAGTTTTTGGAAACTGGCTTGGTTGACCGAATTCCGTCCTTGGTTGTCGCGGTATCCGGTTTTGTAGGAACCATGCTGTCAATCGTGTGCGCGCTGATCCTGGAATCTCTGGCACTTGCCCGGCGTGAGGCGCGTCGCCTGTCTTATCTGCGACACAAAGGTGTTGCAGCGTACGGAACGAAAAGAACACAGACGCCGATTGCCAACCCAGAACCCCGGCGCGTTGGCTAAGACCCAGTCTCCAGTATTTTTGTGAGCACTCGATATAGTGTTGGTGTTCAACCATGGTTGAACTGCTTGGCTGCCCAGCAAATTCTGAGAACCAAAATGAAATGACCAGCACCCCAAATGCTGGTCATTCTCTGAGTGAGTGATAAGGCCCTGAGGCATCACCAGTGAAATTCTGTGTTATCCAAGGTTTAAAACAGTCAGAGCTGCCGTGCTATTAGGGGAATCCCGTAAGTACAAACAAATTCATTATAAAGCATTGTAAATGCATAATACTTTTCTCAGCCCACTTTCCGTGACAGTGTCGACGATACAAAAAAGGGACCGCACAACTGTGCCGGTCCCTTTCCGTGTTTTGAACAGGCAAAGGATCACCTGTTTTGCCGTTAGCGATTAGCCGATGATTGCGTTCAACGTTGTGCTGGGCCGCATAACCGCTGCCGTTTTGGCCGGATCGGTGTGATAGTAACCGCCCAAATCCGCAGCTTGACCTTGCGCTGCGGCCAACTCCGACAGGATTTGCCCTTCGTTGACGGCCAGATCCTTGGCCAGCGATGCAAACTCGGCAGCCAGTTCCGTATCTTCGGACTGGGCGGCCAAAGCCTCAGCCCAGTAGCGTGCAAACCAATAGTGGCTGTCGCGATTGTCCGGCTGACCAACTTTGCGGCTGGGTGAGCGGTTGTTGTCCAGAATACCCTGCGTCGCCGCTTCGGCCGCTGCACCCAGAATGCCCGCTTTTTCGTTGCCTTTGCTATCGGCAAGGAAGTTCAGAGATTCACCCAACGCACAGAACTCACCCATCGAATCCCAGCGCAGATGGTTTTCCTCGACCAACTGCTGCACGTGTTTGGGCGCCGAACCACCAGCTCCAGTTTCGAACAAACCGCCACCGTTCATCAGTTTGACGATGGAGAGCATCTTGGCCGAGGTACCCAGTTCCAGGATTGGAAACAGGTCAGTCAGATAATCCCGCAGCACGTTGCCGGTGATGGCAATCGAGTCATTACCTGCTGTGATCGTCTCCAACGACTGACGGGTCGCTTCGCGTGGGGCCATGATCAGGAACTTGTCGGCCACGCCAGCAGCCTCAAGCGCCGGTTTGACATATTTGATAAGCTCTGCGTCATGGGCCCGGTTTGCGTCCAACCAGAAAATCGCCTCGGAACCGGTCAGACGCTGACGGTCCATGGCCAACTGAATCCAGTTCTCAATTGGCGCCTTTTTGACGGTGCAGGCGCGCCAGATATCGCCGGCCGCAACACCGTGGCTGTGCAACGTTTCACCATTGGCCAGAACGATGCGGATTGTACCATCCGCCGGTGCCTCGAAAGTTGTCGGGTGCGAACCGTATTCCTCGGCTTTCTGAGCCATCAGGCCCACGTTCGCCACGGCTCCGGCAGTGGACGGGTTCAACGCGCCATTGGCTTTGAAGAACTTAATGGCCTCATCATAGACGGTCGCGTAGCAGCGATCAGGGATCACACAGTTGGTGTCACCTTTGGCACCCGTCTCATCCCAGCCCTTACCCCCGGCGCGGATCACTGCAGGCATTGAGGCATCAATGATTACATCCGATGGGACATGCAGGTTCGTGATTCCGCGGTCCGAATCCACCATATACATGGACGGGCGGTCCGCCTTGATCGCGTCGATGGCCGTCATGATGTCGGCGTGACCCTGTACGCGCTCCAGCAATGCACCCAGGCCTGAATTTGGGTTCACACCCAACGCATCCAGTTCCGCGCTGAATTTTTCAAACACGGGGGCCAGCCACGCTTTGACCGCATAGCCAAAGATGATCGGGTCTGAAACCTTCATCATCGTGGCTTTCATATGCAGCGAGAACATGGTCCCGTCTTTCTTGGTGTCCTCAATGGCATCTGCAAGGAACGTAGACAGTGCCTTGACCGACATGAAAGTCGCGTCGGCGATGGTCCCTTCTTCCAGCGACCAGCCGTCTTTCAGAACGGTGACGTCACCATCCTTGCCTTCAAATTCGATTGTCGCATCGCCTGCTTGTGCTGCGGTGATGGTGGCCGAAATCTCGTTTGCATAGAAATCATTGGCCGGCATGGACGACACTTTGGTCTTGCTGTCCGACGCCCATTCGCCCATCGAATGCGGGTTGTTCTGGGCATAGTTTTTTACGGCACGCGCCGCACGGCGGTCACTGTTCCCTTCGCGCAGAACCGGGTTAACAGCGGAACCTTTGATCGCGTCATAACGAGCGCGGATCGTCTTTTCCTCATCCGTTGCAGGCTCTGCCGGGTAAGTCGGAATGTCGTAACCCTGCGATTGCAGTTCTTCGATGGCCGCAACCAACTGTGGAACCGAGGCAGAGATATTCGGCAGCTTGATGACATTGGCATCAGGTGTCTTCACCAGCTCGCCCAAATCAGCCAGATCGTCGCTTACCCGCTGATCGTCAGTAAGGTTCTCGGGGAATGCTGCCAGAATGCGTCCCGCAAGGGAAATATCTTTGGTGCCAACGCGAACGCCCGCAGCAGATGCGAACTTGCGGATGATGGGCAGGAACGAGGCGCTGGCCAGTTCTGGCGCTTCGTCTACAATGGTATACAATATGTCGAAGTTCGATTTATCTGCCATATTCTTTTACCTTTTTTAAGCCTTTCGGGGCGTGCGATCCAAGAGTTGCAACCACAATTGCGTGGCGTGAGAGGGGCGAAACCACGGTACAGCCCCTGGGTGACTCTGTTTTGACAGGGCTTCCCTTAAATCACGTTCGACTTGGAATCAATCGCATCTGCCCGCGCGTTTTGCCACGGGTCAGATTATGTGTCGTGAAACTCTTGGGACTGGGAGAACTGCCCTTGGGCTGGAAGGTCGTGATTAACGAAACCGTTGCCCGGTCTCTGGATCAAAAAACATCACACGCTCTGGCTGTAGGGCGATGCCGATCCGGTCCCCGGTTCTGCTTCGCTGATCGTCCCGTTCCTCAACGATCAGCTTATCACCATTTGGTGTCCGTAAATAGGAATAGGACACGCCGCCCAAAGCTTCGGTCAGGTCCACGGTGCAAGTATCGGCCGAACGGTCAATCTGAATATGTTCGGGCCGCATGCCCAATGTCACTTTGGTCCGACCCGAGGGGATAGTTGCGGAAACGGGCAACGGCTTGCCTAGCGCGGGATGGGAGACATGGCCATCCCCATAGTCACATTCCAGAAAGTTCATTGCTGGCGAACCGATGAAACCTGCGACAAACCGGTTGTCGGGATCGCGGTACAAATCCATCGGAGCCCCGACCTGTTCGATACGACCATCCCGCAGCACGACGATCTTGTCGGCCATTGTCATGGCTTCGACCTGATCATGGGTTACGTAAATCATAGTCGCACCGATTTCCTGATGAAGGCGCGCAATCTCAACACGCATTTCCACGCGCAACTCGGCGTCCAGATTGGACAAGGGTTCGTCAAACAGGAAAACGTCGGGGCCCCGAACGATGGCACGGCCAATCGCAACCCGCTGCCGCTGACCACCCGAAAGGGCCTTGGGTTTGCGTTTGAGGTACTGGTCAAGTTTCAGAATGTTCGAGGCTTCCTGCACTTTTCTGGTGATCTCGGCCTTTGGGACACCGTTCATGCGCAGCCCAAAGCCCATATTTTCCGCCACGGTCATATGCGGATAAAGCGCATAAGTCTGGAAGACCATCGCCACACCGCGTTTGGCCGGGTCCATATGGGTTACGTCCCGCGCTCCTATGTGGATCTTGCCTTCCGACGTTTCTTCCAAACCTGCGATCATCCGTAGCAATGTGGATTTGCCACATCCCGAAGGGCCAACGAAAACACAGAACTCACCATCTTCGATCTGCAAGTCGATGCCGTGAATAACTTGCGTCTGGCCGTACCGCTTTATTGCTTGGTTCAGGGTTACACCTGTCATGTCGCTTGCATCCTGTCATTGCCGAGGTCTGGTCGCGTTTCAGGGAAACGCCATGCCTGTGCCTCGGTGCTGATTTGTTCAGCCACCCGCCGCACACGAGGCACCCATGCCTCGAGTTGTTCAAAATCCATTCGTTGAGTCGAGCCAGTTACTGAGATTGCGCCCAGGACACGGCCGTTTGTTGTAAGAACAGGGCAGGCGACGCAAATAATTCCGGGTTCATGTTCTTCGTCATCAACGGCAAAACCCTTGCTGCGAACTCGATCAAGATCCGTGCGCAGGTCATTGTCGGACGTCAGGGTCTTGTCGGTAAAGCGATGAAAACTCTGCTGCGAAATTGCCCGGTTAAGGTCACTTTCATTCAGAAAGGCAAGCATCGCCTTGCCGACACCCGTGCAGTAGGCCGGGCCCACCTTACCCGCCTGAGAATACATCTCAATCGGTTGCGCTGCGTTGCGTTTGTCTACGTATAGAACCTGACCAGCATCTAGCTGCGCCAAATGCACAGTCTCTCCAGTTTCCTGGCTTAGAATATCGAGGAACGGACGTGCGATAGGGGCCAGTGAGCTTTGGGTCCAAGCTGCATGCGCAAGCCGTACCAAACGCATACCCGGCGCGTAGGTTTGGCGCTCGGGGTCGTAACATAGCATTCCTTGATTGGTTAATGATTGCAAAAACCGATACAATGTTGCTTTCGGAAAATCGCTGCCGTCCAGCAACTCCGAAAATCGCACAGGGCGCTGAAATGCGGCGACCTGATCCAGCACGTCACATGCTTTGCCAATAGTTCCGTCACCTGACACGGGCGTCCGTTCTCCTCCGCTTGCCCATCGCAGTTCGCACGAGGGTCTTGACAAGACTAACCGAGTCGATGTGTAGTTTTCAATATATAAAACATAGTTTCATTATTTGGAACTTTTGTGGAAACAACAGGGAGGAAACCATGTATTCCACTTTCAAGCGCACAACCGCTGCGCTGGCACTTGGCGTTGCTATGGCGGCACCGGTGGCTGCTGACCTAACTGGAGAGCTTCGGATATTCCTGGACACGTCAAACCCGGCCCCGCGCGCAACGATGGAAGCGATGATCGAGCGGTTTGCAGCGCAGCACCCCGGCCTAGAGATCGAAACCACGGTTATCGACCGCGAAGCGTATAAGACCCAGATCCGCAACTTTCTGACGGCTGACACACCTGACGTGGCCACTTGGTACGCCGCCAACCGTATGAAACCATATGTCGAGGCCGGTCTGTTCGAAGACGTCTCGGATCTTTGGGCGGAACCTGAAATTGCTGAAAACCTGGCATCAACCAAAGGCGCGATGACCATCGATGGCAAACAATGGGGCGTCCCCTACACTTACTACCAGTGGGGCGTTTACTATCGTAAAGATATCTTTGACGAATTGGGCCTCAGCGAACCGACTACCTGGGAAGAAGAGCTGGCAAATTGCCAGAAGATCGTCGATTCAGGCCGTGCTTGCTATACCATCGGGACCAAGTTCCTGTGGACCGCTGGCGGTTGGTTTGACTACCTGAACATGCGCACCAACGGGTTCGACTTCCACAATCAACTGGCCAACGGCGAAATCAGCTGGGAAGATGACCGGGTCAAGCAGACCTTTGCAAACTGGAAGCAGTTGATCGACATGGGGGCTTTCATTGACAACCATCAGACCTATAGCTGGCAGGAGGCTTTGCCGTTCATGGTTAACGGAGAAGCCGCTGCGTATCTGATGGGAAATTTTGCAGTCGCGCCTTTGCGTGAAGCAGGGCTTACCGATGATCAGCTGGATTTCTACCAATTCGTTTCAATCAACCCTGATGTCGAATTGGCTGAAGACGCGCCGACCGATACGTTCCACATCCCGGCGAATGCATCGAACAAAGAAGCCGCACGAGAGTTCCTGCGCTTTGTTGTCTCGTCGGATGAACAGACCGAGATCAACAACGGATCGAACCTCGGTCAGTTGCCGGTGAACGCGCAATCCTCAGTAGACGATGACAAATTCCTGCAGCAGGGCTTTTCGATGCTCTCGACCAACAGCCCCGGCGGAGTGGCTCAGTTCTGGGACCGCGACGCACCGGCTGAAATGGCCAAAGTGTCAATGGAAGGTTTCCAGGAATTCATGGTTAAACCAGACAATGCTGACCGTATTCTGGCCAAGCTGGAACGCGCGCGAGAGCGTATCTACGACAACTAATCAGGCTTGGGCCGGGCTCGAGCCCGGCCTACCTCGCCACAGAATGTAAGGTGGTTTCAACCCGCCTTACCCAAACAAACCCAGGACACCCATGACCACTGCCGCCGACGCCCCTGATCAGGAGAACTGGTTCCACAGAAACCAACAACGCATCGCCCCGTGGCTATTCCTTGCTCCGGGCCTGCTGTTCTTCATGGTCTATGTGATCATTCCGGTCTTCCAGTCCTTCAACCTTTCACTGTACGAGTGGGATGGGTTGGGTGCCGCCGAATATGTCGGCATGCGCAATTATGAAGATTTGTATTGGGAATGGGTTGACCGGGACGCATTCTATATCTCGCTCAAGAACAACCTGATCTGGCTGATCCTGTATCTTCTGGCCATTCCGGCGGGCCTTTTCATTGCTTTGTTTCTGAACCAGACGGTCTGGGGTATCCGCCTTTACAAATCGCTGTTTTTCTTTCCATTTGTCATCTCTCAGGTTGTTGTTGGCCTTGTATTCACGTGGTTTTATGACCCGACATTTGGTCTTCTGAATGAGTTTCTCGGCTTTTTCGGAATGGGTCCATTGAACGTGCTGGGCGACGAGCGTTTGGTCACCTACGGCATCATCGTCGCAGGCCTTTGGCCACAAACCGCCTATTGCATGATCCTCTACCTCACCGGTCTGAATGCCGTCGACCCCGAACAGATCGAAGCCGGACGCCTGGACGGTGCCAAAGGCTTGAGAATGCTGTGGCACATCATTCTGCCACAGTTGCGCCCGGCCACTTTCATTGCATTCGTCGTGACAATCATCGGGGCGCTGCGCAGTTTCGACCTGATTTCGATCATGACACAGGGCGGGCCATTCGGATCTTCCCGAGTGCTGGCCTATTACATGTTCGAGGTCGCACTATCTGAGTACGGTTTCCGCATGGGGTATGGCGCGGCTATCGCTGTGGTGCTGTTCCTGATCATGCTCGGCTTCATCGCCTATTTCCTCTGGTCGATGTATCGCGAAGAACGGGGGCACTGAGATGTTTCCCAAACCCATCGAAAAACAATCTCGCGCCGCGCAGATCACCTATCAGGCGATGCTGCCACTTGCCTTGTTGCTGTGGCTGGGCCCCCTACTCGCGGTGGCTCTGTTTTCGGTCAAACCAGCGGCGGATTTCACCAACGCCAACTATTGGGGCCTGCCATCCAGTTTCGAGGGCGCGGTCAACTACGGGCTGGTATTCTTCAACTCTGACATGCCGCGATACTTGCTGAACTCTTTCATGATCACCATTCCTACGGTGATCGGTGCCGTTGCCCTCAGTTCCATGACCGGCTTTGCTTTGGGCATCTACAAATTCAAATCGAACCTGTGGATCTTCTTCATGTTCGTTGCCGGCAACTTCGTGCCATTCCAGATCCTGATGGTGCCTGTGCGCGACCTGACACTTGATATGGGCCTCTACAACACAAAAACCGGCCTCGTCTTGTTCCACATCGCCTTCCAGACCGGCTTTTGCACATTGTTCATGCGCAACTTTATCCGGGCCCTGCCCTTTGAATTAATCGAGGCCGCGCGGGTCGAGGGTATCAGCGAATGGCGCATCTTCTGGTATGTGGTCTTGCCGTTGATGAAACCCGCAATTGCCGCACTCAGCGTGCTGATCTTCACTTTCATCTGGAACGACTATTTCTGGGCGGTCGTCCTGACTCAGGGCGCGGAAAGCCAGCCTGTCACAGCAGGCATAACCAGTTTCAACGCCCAGTTCCGCGCCGCCTACCAACTGATGAGCGCGGGCTCGATCGTAGCAGCGCTGCCGCCGGTTGCCATGTTCTTCCTGATGCAAAAGCACTTTATCGCGGGCCTGACCCTCGGAGCTGTAAAATGACAAAGATAACTTTCATCGGAGCAGGTTCGACAATTTTCATGAAGAACATTGTGGGGGATGCTCTGCTGACCCCCGCTTTGGCGGACAGTCACTTTGCGCTGATGGATATCGACCCCGTACGCCTGACAGAAAGCGAAGCTGTAGCCCGCGCCATGATCCGTTCGGTCCGGTCAAACGCGACAATATCCACACATACAGACCGACGCGCCGCACTCGATGGTGCCGATTTCGTTATTACCGCCTTTCAGATTGGCGGGTACCAGCCCTGTACCGTCACAGATTTTGAAATCCCCAAGCAATACGGGCTGCGCCAGACCATCGCGGATACGCTGGGCGTCGGCGGCATCATGCGGGGGTTACGCACTGTGCCGGTCTTGTGGGACGTGGCGCATGACATGATGCAGCTATGCCCTGATGCGACATTGCTACAATACGTCAATCCGATGGCCATCAACACCTGGGCACTGGCCGAGAAATATCCATCATTGAAGCAGGTCGGCCTGTGCCACTCGGTTCAGAACACGGTGGCGGAACTGGCACATGATTTGGACCTGTCAAAAGACGACATTCGCTACAAGGTCGCGGGCGTCAATCACGTCGCCTTCTTCCTGCGGCTTGAGCATCAGGGCCATGATCTTTACCCCGCCCTTCGGCAAGGTTATGTCAGCGGCAGAATGCCCAAGGCCCCGCTGCTGATGCCGCGTTGCCCCAACAAGGTGCGCTACGAAGTGATGGACCACCTTGGCTATTTCTGCACCGAAAGTTCTGAGCATTTGGCAGAATACGTGCCATGGTTCATCAAAGACGGGCGGGCGGACCTGATCGAGAAGTTCTCAATCCCACTCGATGAATACCCGACCCGCTGTGTGGAACAGATGAGCAACTGGAAAGAGCAGGCCAAAACCCTGACCGACGGGCGCGACATTGCCGTCACTCGCAGCCATGAGTTTGCGGCAGACATAATGAACGCAATCATCTCTGACACCCCCTACGTGGCATATGGCAATCTGCCAAACACCGGCCAGATACCTCAGCTGCCGATGGGGGCTGCTGTCGAAACACCGTGTCTGGTTGATGCAAATGGCATTCAACCTTCTGTCATCGCAGACATCCCACCGCAGCTGATCGCCCTGATGCGTAGCCAGATCAACGTTCAGGAACTCACAGTCAGGGCATTGGTCGACCAGAACCCCGAGCATATCTTTCATGCAGCCATGATGGACCCGCACACCGCCGCCGAGCTGGACCTGCGCCAAATTCGAAATCTGGTGAACGACCTTCTGTCTGCCCATGCCGACTGGCTGCCAGATTGGTGCCGCCCATCTCGCGCTGCTTGAATTTCACCTTTTTACAAATACTCAAATCCACCCAGACCTAAAAAAGCATCACAGAACAATGTCAAAACGCCGCTCACAGCACTGGTACGGGAAACTCGACAAGGATGGGTTCATCCATCGATCCTGGATGAAAAATCAGGGTTTTCCTGATCACGCCTTCGATGGGCGGCCAATTATCGGAATTTGCAACACGTGGTCGGAGCTAACCCCTTGCAATTCCGGCCTCCGCGATCTGGCCGAAGGGGTAAAGCGCGGTGTGTGGGAGGCCGGGGGCTTTCCCGTCGAATTCCCGGTCATGTCGCTGGGCGAGACCCAGATGAAACCCACAGCCATGCTGTTTCGCAACCTTCTGGCCATGGATGTCGAAGAGTCGATCCGCGCATATGGCATTGACGGTGTGGTTCTGCTGGGCGGGTGCGACAAGACCACGCCGGGCCAACTCATGGGCGCGGCCTCGGTCGACCTGCCGTCGATCGTTGTCAGCTCCGGCCCTATGCTGAATGGAAAATATCGCGGTCAGGATATTGGCTCAGGAACCGATGTGTGGAAGTTCTCCGAGGCCGTGCGTGCCGGAGAGATGACCCTTCAGGATTTTATGAACGCGGAATCCGGGATGTCCCGCAGTGCCGGGGTTTGCATGACCATGGGGACGGCCAGCACCATGGCGTCTCTGGTCGAAGCGATGGGCATGAGCCTGCCCACCAATGCCGCCCTGCCCGCCGTTGACGCCCGCCGCATGGCCCTCGCCCATTTGACAGGCAAGCGGATTGTCGAAATGGTCGACGAAGACCTGAAACCATCCGACATTCTGACCAGAGAAGCCTTCGAGAATGCAATCCTCGCCAATGCGGCCGTTGGGGGATCGACCAATGCCGTTGTTCATCTACTGGCGCTCGCAGGTCGCGTGGGCGTTGACCTGACGCTCAAGGACTTTGAAATCGGATCAGAGATTCCCCTTCTGGTGAACTGCATGCCCTCAGGCAAATACCTGATGGAAGATTTCTGTTACGCGGGCGGTGTGCCGGCTGTGCTGAGCGAACTCAAACCTTTCCTGCGCCCGGCCAGAACGGTTCTGAACAAGGACATCTCGGCCCACTACGAAGGTGCTGAATGTTTCAACCGCGACGTCATTCGCCCTTTCAACGATCCGGTGAAGCCCGCTGCTGGCCTTCGTGTTTTACGCGGCAATCTTGCGCCCAACGGGGCCATCGTCAAACCTTCTGCCGCAACAGATGCCCTTCTTGAAACCGAGGGTGAGGCGTTTGTTTTCGAAAATATCGAAGACCTGAAAGCCAATATCGACCGGGTTGATCTGCCCGTCACATCCAAGAGCATTCTGGTGCTCAAGGGATGTGGACCCAAGGGTTATCCCGGGATGCCCGAGGTGGGAAACATGCCGATTCCGGCGAGATTGGTGAAGGAAGGCGTTCGCGACATGATCCGTATCTCGGATGCCCGCATGTCCGGTACAGCCTATGGCACCGTCATCCTGCATGTCAGCCCCGAGGCACAGGCGGGCGGCACACTGGCGCTGGTGAAAACCGGCGACCGCATCCGCGTCTCGGCCAGCGCTGGAAAGCTTGAGCTGTTGGTGGACGAAAAAGAACTGGACGCGCGCCGAGCCCAATGGAAACCAGATAAGCCACATTATTCCCGCGGGTATGCCAAACTTTATGTCGATCACGTGTTGCAGGCCGATCAGGGGGCCGACCTGGATTTCCTCGTCGGCAAAGACACCCGCCTTGTGACCAGAGAGAGCCACTGATGACCCAACCAGCGACATTTCATGACCTGAACGGGTCATCCGTCTATATTACCGGCGGAGGCTCGGGCGTGGGCGCAGCATTAACGGATGGGTTTTTGGCTCAGGGGGCCAATGTGGCTTTTATCGGCAGATCGGACGCCAGCGGTTTTGTCGAAGAGATGCGCGACAAACACGGCCGCGCACCTCTGTTCATGCAGGGCGATATGACCGACACTCAGCTTCTTCACACGACAATGGCCAAAGCCGCCGAAGCCCACGGCCCCCTAGACGTTTTGGTTAACAACGCGGCCAATGACCAGCGCCATACACTTGAGGAAACCACGACCGAGTTCTGGGACTGGATGATCGACGTAAACCTGAAAGCCTACTATTTCGCCTGTCAGGAAGCGGCCCGGCAAATGAAGGAAGGCGGCGTTATCATTAACTTCAGCTCGATCAGCTACATGATGGGCAATGCAGGCTATCCGATCTATACGACGTCAAATGCGGGCATTACAGGGATGACGCGGTCTTTGGCCCGCGAACTGGGGCCAAAGAACATACGTGTGAATGCGCTGGCTCCCGGTTGGGTTTTGACGCAAAAACAGCTGGATAAGTGGGCCACGCCCGAAGATTTGGCCGCGCATTTGGATCGACAATGCCTGAAAGAACATTTGACGCCCGAAGACATGGTTGCACCGACATTGTTCCTGGCATCCAACGCCAGCCGGGCGATGACCGGTCAGTGTATGGCGGTTGATGGCGGCGTCGTAGTTTCAGGGTGAAGCAATGAATACCGACTGGATCGCCGTTGATTGGGGCACATCTCACCTGCGGGTCTGGGCCATGCAGGGGGCAACGGTGCTGGACTGCGCGCAGTCCGACAAAGGTATGGCACGTATCGGAGCCGACGGGTTCCAGACCGCCCTGTTGGAACTTGTTGAAAACTGGCTGAAGGATGGCCCCATAGATGTGATCGCCTGCGGTATGGTCGGTGCACGCCAAGGCTGGGTCGAAGCACCTTATTCTACCGTTCCGTCGCAACCCTTGCCGCAAGTACCGGTCCGTGTTCCCAGCACAGACTCGCGCATCCGGGCCTTCGTCATACCCGGATTAAAGCAACTGAGCCCACCAGATGTGATGCGGGGCGAAGAAACACAGATCGCAGGGTTTTTGGGTGCTCGCCAGAACTGGGATGGTGTCCTCTGTCTTCCAGGAACCCATACGAAATGGGTTCAGGTCAGCGCAGGTGAAATCGTGAGCTTTCGGACGCTCATGACCGGAGAGCTTTTTGATTTGTTAAGTGCGCAATCTGTTCTGCGGCATTCTATAGGTGAAGGATGGGATGAAGATGCCTTTGCCGAGGCTGTGGCGGATACATTGTCCAAGCCCGAACAATTGGCTGCACGCCTGTTCGGCTTGCGGGCTGCGGACCTGCTGCACAATCAGGACACAGACATCGCGCGCGCGCGGCTGTCGGGACTGCTTATCGGTGCTGAATTGGCCGCCACCCGTCCATATTGGCTGGGTCAACAACTGGCTATCATTGGTGCAGATGCCGTATCGCGGGTCTATGCGGCAGCGCTAAGACAACAGGGCGCTTTCTTTGAGACTGCAAACGCCACCGAAGCAACGCTGGCCGGGCTGGCGCTGGCGCGCAATATGACAAGGCAAATCGCATGAGCCGCCCCATCATCGCCATTCTGCGCGGTCTGCAACCACAGGAAGCCGAGGCCGTTGGCAGAGTTATCATCGATGCAGGGATCGACCGGATCGAAGTTCCACTCAATTCGCCTGACCCGCTCGACAGCATTTCCATTCTGGCCGAAGCTTTCAAAGATCACGCCCTGATAGGCGCTGGTACTGTATTGACGGTTGATCAGGTGGACGCAGTTCGGAATGCCGGCGGCAGGCTGATTGTGTCACCCAACTATGATGCTGACGTGATCAAACGGTCTGTAGCGTTGGGGATGCAAAGCTGGCCGGGCGTTTACACGCCGACCGAAGCCTTTGCCGCTCTCGAAGCCGGGGCCACAGGATTAAAGCTGTTTCCTGGCGTCATGGCAGGCCCTGTTGGGCTCGCAGCACTTCGACCCGTTTTACCCAAGGAAACACGTATCTTCGCTGTCGGTGGTGCCGGGCCTGAAAACTTCGAGCAATGGATCAAAGCCGGTGCGGATGGATTCGGGATTGGATCAGCGCTGTACAAACCCGGCATGGACGCAGTCGAAATCGCAGCACGCGCGAAGCAGATCGTAACAGCCTTTGACAAGGCGGCAAGATGAGCACGATTTTTGACGACCGCCCCTGCGCGTTGGGCGAAGGTCCGCTTTGGCACCCTGCTCGGCAACAGCTATTCTGGTTCGACATTCTCAACAAACGACTGATGACGCGCGAAAGTGAAAATCAGATAAGCTGGGAATTCGATGAACATGTCTCCGCCGCAGGCTGGGTGGATCGCGACACACTGCTTTTGGCTTCGGAAACGGGTCTTTGGCAGTTTGAATTGACGTCCGGGCATCGAGCGCTGGTTACGCCGCTCGAGGCAGACAACCCAATCACCCGCTCGAATGACGGTCGCGCTGATCCTTGGGGTGGTTTCTGGATCGGTACGATGGGCAAACAGGCTGAAGCCGGGGCCGGATCAATCTATCGGTTCTGGAAAGGCACGCTCCGGTGTCTCGTGTCGGATGTGACGATTTCCAATGCAATCTGTTTTGCCCCGGATCGGTCCGTGGCCTATTTCTGTGACACGAAAACGAGGCAGGTCAGGCGCTGGAGCTTGAATGCAGAAAGCGGATGGCCCGAAGGGGAAAGCACGGTATTTCTGGACTTTCGTAAAGAAGGCCTGAACCCGGATGGTGCGGTGGTTGATGCTGACGGGAACATCTGGATCGCGCAATGGGGGATTGGACGTGTTGCGGCCTACACGCCCGAAGGTCATTTCCTGAAGGCCATTTCTTTCGAAGCGTCACATACGTCCTGCCCGGCCTTTGGTGGCGACAGCTTAGGCACGCTGTTCTGCACCTCAGCACGGCAGGGGTTGAGCAACGCAGATTTTGAATCCCAACCCACCAATGGCATGACATTTGCAATGCCAAACGCGGGACGAGGGCAGGCAGAACACAGGATCATTTTATGAAGCCGGAACTTGGTGTGTGTTACTACCCTGAACACTGGCCCGAAGCGACGTGGGCGGAAGACGCCGCGCGCATGGTGGACACCGGCATCTCGTGGGTACGCATTGGAGAGTTCGCGTGGAACCGGCTGGAGCCTTACCCCGGAACCCTGCAATTTGAATGGCTGGATCGCGCGGTTAAAACACTTGGCGAGGCGGGAGTGAAAGTCGTGCTTGGCACACCGACAGCAACGCCACCGCGTTGGATGCTGGACAAACATCCGGACATGCTGGCTGTGGATACGTATGGAAACACGCGCAAATTCGGATCACGGCGGCATTACTGCTTTAGCCACCAGGGCTATGTCGATGAATGTGGCCGCATCGCACGGGTCTTGGGAGAGCGCTATGGTCATAACCCGTATGTGGCGGCTTGGCAGATCGACAATGAGTATGGGTGTCACGACACAACAGTCAGCTACAGCACCCCGGCACTGAATGCATTCAGGCGCTGGCTGGCTGTTCGATACGGCTCAATTGAACAACTGAACAAGGCCTGGGGAAACGTGTTCTGGTCGATGGAGTACCGCAACTTCGATGAGATTGAACTACCCAATCAAACTGTGACCGAGCCAAACCCCGCTCATGTACTGGCATTCCGTCGGTTCAGCTCAGATCAGGTTGTGGCATTCAACAAAGCTCAGGTCGATGTATTGCGAGCTTTGACCGATGCGCCGCTGTTGCATAACTACATGGGTCGTATTCTGGATTTCGACCATTTCGAGGTTGGCGCAGATCTGGATATTGCGACTTGGGACAGTTATCCGATCGGATTTCTATCGGACCGATTGGAAGATGACGAAGCCCACAAGACCGCCTTTCTTCAGCAAGGCGATCCGGACATGCAGGCGTTTCACCATGATCTTTACCGGGCAGTGGGCCGTGGCCGATGGTGGGTGATGGAACAACAACCCGGTCCGGTGAATTGGGCACCCTATAACCCGGCACCCATGCCCGGAATGGTGCGGTTGTGGTCGCTTGAGGCTGTCGCCCACGGTGCTGAGGTTGTGAGCTATTTTCGATGGCGGCAAGCCCCCTTTGCGCAGGAACAGATGCACGCAGGTTTGCTGACACCGGACAATCGCCCCGCCCCTGCATTACACGAGGCCCGTCAGACAGCGGAAGAGCTATCCACATTGGGCGAGGTGCATCAGGTGCAATCCAAGGTTGCGATACTGTTTGATTACCCCTCGGACTGGGCCTGGACATCGCTACCGCAAGGAGCAGGCTTTGACTATTTCCGGTTGGTCTTCTCAGCTTATCGTGCATTGCGCCGCGTGGGGCTGTCGATTGATTTTGTTTCGCCCAATGACCTGTCCACGCACTATGCGCTGATCCTTGCCCCCGGACTGGCAACGATTGACCCGGATTTGGAGCGTAGGTTAGCGGACAACTCGGATCTTGCAATCCTCGGCCCACGCAGCGGCGCAATTACCCGTGATTTCCAGATCGCCGCCGCCGGTCGACCTGGCCTGAAAGGGTTGGACTGCAACGTCGATTTGGTCGAAACACTGCCCCCTGCTGTCAACCGGGCTGTCCGTGGCGGCGGCGCGGCACAGCATTGGATCGATCGCCTTTCAGGATCTGCTGAAGAAATTCTGAGTTTTGAAGATGGAGCGCCTGCGCTAATGGCAAGGGACGGGTTCTGGTATCTTGCCGGCTTCCCAAACGAAGCATTATGGGATCGCGTCATCGGCTTGGCTGCGGAAGAAAGCGGTTTGGGCCTGAAACCGATGCCGCCAGGACTTCGACTGCGTGAGACAGCCGACCACATGTTCCTGATCAACTATAACGCTGAACCGGTGGTCTGGAACGGATCGACCATCGGCGGCTGTGACGTGAAGATCCTGAAGCGCAATCTGCCCGGACAGACTTGAATCCTATCCGGGCAGATGCGTTGGTTGCCGCTTGGCACAGCGATTAGTCGCTTTTTAGGCTGTTGGGGTCAAACACCCCTCCGAAACCGCCGTTGTTGGATGGCTCACCCTCGGTTTGAGAAGCACCTTCGTTGCTTTCATTCTCGCTGCCATCCAGCGAGTTCGGAGCGAAGACATTACCAAAACCGCTGTTATTTGACGGCTTTGGCGCGGTTTGGGCATCACCCTGCCCGGCTTTTTCCGCTTCTTGCTGTTTGCGGCGCTCCTCACGCTGCTGACGCAGTTCCTGAATGCGTTGTTCCGCTTCCAACTGCTTTTGCTCGCGAACGTCGGCAATGCACTGCGCCGGACTGTAGGTCGCCGCTGTGCCTATAACGGTGATCGTTACAACCGCAAATGCGACCAGCAACACGGCGGCCATATTACCGGCAAAGAAACTCGGCAGCTTGATCTTGCCAGCCAGTTCCTCGACCGTTGCGTTTTTACGCGCCGCGGCTACCAGTTCCTGACGTTTCAGCTTGGCTTCGTTCAGCAGAGCGAAGAAAACCGTCAGCGCAACGATGATAAACGCCAGCGCCGAGATCGCGGGCGTGATGCCGTAGCGAACCTTCTGAGCCAGCTCAATCGTCAGCGTCGGGTATTCGCCAAAAGTGAAAGTGGTGGTGTTGTAGTTCTCGAAAGAAGCGAGGAATGCCAAAACCGCCGCCGAGGCAATCGCCGGGCGCATGAACGGCAGCAGGATTTTGCGGAAAGCCTGAGCGTGGCTGGCCCCAAGGTCCAGTGCCGCCTCAGTCAGGGCGACATCATAACGCTGCAACCGCGCCACCAGCACCAGCATACAGTAACTGGCAATAAAGGTGGACTGGCCGATCACTGTCAGGAAGATGCCGTTTGACAGGAAACTGTCGGCCCCCAGCCCCAGCATCCGGTTGATCCGGTCCCAGAAGACCAGCGTCGAGATACCAAGAACCACACCGGGGATCAGGATCGGTGCGATAATGACCGTATAGTAGGTCGCGCGAAGCTTCGGCCAGATCTGGGTCAGCATCAGCGCGCCTGCCAAACCCATCGCCACGGACAGGATGACCGTGCCGATTCCGATGATCAGCGAGTTCTTGATCCCGTTCAGGATACGCTGATCCTGAAACAGCTCGCCAAACCATTGGAATGTCAGACATTCCCATGGGCTCATTCGGGGGAACCCGGACGAGTTGAACGCGGTGACGGACATGATCACCAGCGGGCCCAGCAGATACAGGAAGAAGATCGCCAGATAGACCCAGATGCTTATGCGGAGGAAGGAATTGTTCATTTCCCTATATCCCCCATGTTCACTTTGAACAGGCGCATCATGGCCAGCACGAACAGAATACAAGTGACCAGCAGAACGATTGCGTAGGCGGCGCCCTGTGGCCAGTCGTTGTTGTCATTGAACTGCTGATAGATCAGTTGGGTGAACCACAGACTGGACGGCCCGCCCAGAATTTGCGGCGCAGCCAACGCACCGGCGGACAACATGAAGACCATAGTACAGCCCGAACTGATCCCCGGCTTGGCATAAGGAATGACCACTCGCCAATGTATCCGCCACCAAGGCGCCCCAAGGTCGCGTGCTGCTTCGATCTGGTTTTTGTCCAGACTTTCAATCACGTTATACATCGGGAAAATCATCAGCAGGATATAGGCGTATCCCAGACCCGCATAGAGCGCGATGTCATTGCGAATGAAGTCGAACGGTGTATCCCAGATGCCCAGACCCGTGAACAACGTGTTCAACACACCTGTTTCCCCAAAGATGATGCGCAGCGCAAAGGCGCGCAGGATCTCGTTGATCCAGTAAGGGATGATTAGCATGATCGCGAAGATACGAATATGGCTGCCCTCGGCCTGACCCAGGTAATAGGCAATCGGATAGCAGATGATCAGGTTGAAAACCGTCACAAAAACCGCGGCCACAAGAGTTCGGAAAAACACCCTCAGATCAACAGTGTTGTAGTCCTGACTGCCGCCTTCGGGGCCGTAGACCAGATATTTGTAGTTCTCGAGCGTATATATGTCTTTGGGTCCGCCAATCTCTGGCGGTGGCAGATTCGGACGGAACGAGAAGTCCAACATCGACAGCTGCGGAAGGATGATCAGGCCGATGGTCCAGAACAGAACCAGACCCAGGATCGCCACTCCCATGCCGGTGCCGTTGCGATTGAAGAAGTCTTTCAGAAACTGGGGCATGAGTTAATCCCCTTATTCTGCAGCCAGTTCACCCGCAGGAACGATGACGGCGTTATGCGTCTTGTATTCCAACGTGATGTTCTGTCCGGTGTGGTCCTCGAAGGATTGTCCATGGTTCGGGATCGACACTTTGATCTCTTTTCCACCTTCACCTTCGGTAAAGATGTTGAAGACGTTGCCTTCAAATTCTTCGTGGTTGACCCGCGCGGTAACAAAATGGTCACCCGAAGCCCCCTCGGGCGCAATGGCGAAGGCTTCGGGGCGAATGAACAACATTGCACTATCGCCTTCTTTCATTTTGCCTTGATTGGCGGTCGATATCCGTGCAACCAGATCGCCCGAGCGGTTGGTCGAGATCAGCGCCTCGTTGCCCATGACCTGTTTGATCTTGCCACGGAATACATTGTTTTCGCCGACAAATGAGGCCGCGAAAGCCGTGTTAGGATCATTGTAGATGGTTTTCCCATCGGCAATCTGGTCAATCACACCTGCACGCATGACGGCGATATTATCTGACATGGTCAGCGCCTCGCCCTGGTCATGGGTAATGTAGATAAAAGTAATGCCCACACGCTGTTGTATCTCTCGCAGTTCCGTTCGCATGTGCTGGCGCAGTTTGAGGTCAAGTGCTGACAGAGGCTCATCAAGAAGCAATACATCCGGCTCGGCGCAAAGGGCACGAGCGATGGCCACTCGCTGACGTTGGCCACCAGACAATTCGCTGGGAAGTTTGTCGCCTTGCTCCGGGAGCGCGATCATGTCCAAAAGCTCGTCAGCGCGCTTGCGGCGCTCGGCAGCACTGGCGCCTTTGATTTCCATCGAGAACGTGATGTTTTCCCAAACCTTCATCAAGGGAAACAACGCTAGGTTCTGAAAGATCAGAGCTGTGGGGCGTTTGTTGGGCCCAATCCCGCGCATGTTTTTGCCGCCGATCAGAACATTGCCTTCGCTGGGCTCGAGAAAGCCGGAAACAGCCCTTAAGATCGTTGTTTTGCCGCAACCCGAGGGTCCGAGGAATGAAAAGAAATCTCCCCCGTTAATTGTGACGTTTGCATCGCGCACGGCGACGAAGTCACCGAAACGGATCCACAGGTTTTCCAGATCGACTCCGACCCCTGCACTCATTTTTGGTATCTCCCTGAGGTGTGCACTGTCACCACACCACATAGCTTTCCGTTACGCCGGAGCGGCGCACAGATTGTGGCCCCTCGCAGAACGCGAGGGGCATGGTTTCAGATCGCTTATGCGCTCTTGAACTTGTTGACGAACTCGGTCCGCGTTTCAGCATACCATGGGGCTTCGGCCGGCCACGGATTGAGGTTGGCCAGCGAGTCGCCCGGATAGGCCTCGGCAAAGTTCTTCTTGTAGGTGTCGCCTGAATACTGATCCGCCCCCAGAACAGGAGAGTTGTACCCATGGCTGTCGATGGCAACACCGGCAGGTTTGGCCTGATAGGCGAAGTCGATGAAGGCATAGATCTGGTCGATATTTGCCGCGCCAGACGGAATCGACATTCCGTCAACCCATGCCATCGCCCCTTCGATGGGCGCTTGATAGTGCACTGGTTCACCAGCCGATTTCAGTGCCAGTGGCGGGCCGTCCCAGGTCTGACCGACAACAACACCTTCATTCAGAAGACCGTTCTTCTGTGTATCGGCATCGTTCCAGATCAGCTTGATGCGATTCTTACGTGCAATGCACCAGTCAGTGATCTGACCCCAGACCTTGCGCATGGTTTCTTCGTCACCATAAGCGGCCCAGACCGAACCCGGCTCCATCTCGCCGGAACGCTCCATGTAAAGACCAGCGCCAAGCATCATCGAATGCGCGCGGCCCATGGTTTTGCCTGCGTTTTCTTCCGACCAAACATCGCCATAGGATGGGGCGTCCCCAGCCGGCAGCCACAAGTCGGTGCGGTATGCAATGCCTTCGGTGCCCCAGATATGCGGCAACCAGTGAACCCCGGCGCCGCCAAAGTTCCAAGCATCCGTACCGATTTTGGCCATGGCAGGGTTCACCAGGTCGACCGGAACCTTGTTCATGTCAAAGGGCTGCAACAACTCCAGCGGCTCCCACTGCAACGAGCGGTTGTTGGTTGGCGAGACGATGTCAAAGCCCTGACCTTTGGTCGCCTTCATCTTGTTGATGATTTCTTCGTTTGAGCCGATCCCGGTGTAGTTCACCTTGATGCCAGTAAGGGTCTCAAACTCTTCGATAAAGCTGGGCGGCAGATAATCCGACCACATCAGTATGTTGATTTCACCCGACGAAGCCAGTGCGCTCTTGCTGTAAAGAGGCGCGGCAAGTGCTGCGGCACCCGCTCCTTTCAAAACAGTGCGTCTGGAAAGTGATGACTTGGTAACCATAGTGTTCTCCCGTTGTTGGACTCGTTTTTTGTTTTCTATTCATAGGACTTTCTGCGCCCATCCGTCAGTCCAAAAGTGACAGTTTGCGAAAATCTTATGTCCAGTTTCGCGATTTGACACGTCTAAGCTGATTTATGAGGCGCTGCATTCTCCTGCCAAACGGTGATGTCCCTTGGTTTGACCGGATCTGAACCAAGCAGAATTTGACGTGCACGACCAGCAGGCAAAGGCTTTGAAACGTCACTGAAGTTGAACGCGTAGTAGGTCGAGCCGCGTTGGGTTATGCGCATATCGGGGTCGCAAGGCGTTGCATTTATCCCAGCCCAGTTCAGTACCTCCCCGACAATCGCCTGCAAAAGCTCATTTCGCGGAACCATTGCCAGATAGGTCGTGCGGTCAGAACGGATGACCGCCGGACTGGCATCGCAATAAGCGCTCTTGAAGCGGGCTAAAACGCGCTCTTTGGTCTCGACAATTTCACGCCAACCCGTGAATTCAAATTGCTGCCCATCGGGAAGAACCACAGCCTCATGCGCAAGTGAAGGAAGTGATTCGACGCGCGTGACACGGATACCTGTTAACTTTGCCAGTTCGCCTGGAGCCAGATTGGACGGGGTGTTCATCCCGGATGTCTTGCTGCCGGAACGAGCACCTATCAGAATCTTGGCCCCCGAAGCGTCAAGCTTGTCTGCAAGGTCAGCGGTCACGATCATGCTTTGAGGTAATATGATGAGGGCGTAGCCGCTCAGTTCATCTTCAGGGCCAACAAAATCAAGATCGACCCCAAAACCACGAATTGCAGTGTACCACTCGCGAAAAATCTGGGCATTGGGGAAATCGTTGTCATGTGGCAGGATGTCCGCCGCCCAGATAGAGGTATAATCCAGTAGCATTGCAACCCGTGATTTTGCCCGTCTCTCGGGCGGCAAAATGGCGCGATCCTTCACGATCTCAGCCAATTCAACAGCGGCCTGATCCGGGCTGCCATCTGACCGCAAAATCGCAGTATGGTATTGCTCTTGCGCAGATTTTGCCTGTCGCCAGCGAAAAAACATCACGGCTTGCGCGCCATGTGCATAGGCCGCCCAGGTCCAAAGCCGAACCATCCCCTCTGCCGGCGACGGATTCTTGTCAGCCCAATCCACCGGGCCCGGCTGCTGTTCCAGCACCCACATCCGACCGCGCCCCTGACTGCGATACAAATCACAATGAAAGCCCTGATAATCCGGTGCGCCGGTGCGCAGATAGCGGCGCTTTTCCTCATCTGAAAGGGTAGAGCCCAATAAGTTCCCTAGCGGGTAGCTGTCGAACCCGACAATATCCAGATCAGCCGCTACGGCGTGGTGATCGAATTCGAAACTACCTGCCATGAAGTTATGGGTAATATCCCGGCCCGGCGCATATTTGCGCAGAACATCCACCTGCGTTTTGTTGAACAGACGAACTCGATCGGAAGAATAGCGCGCGAATTCCAGAGCATGGGCTGGATTGGGCGTGGCGACCAGCCCGTTGGGCAGTTCGATCTGACCAAACTGAGAGTAGAGCGACCCCCAGAAAACGGTTCCCCACGCGTCATTCAACGCATCGATTGCCCCGTATCGTTCCTCCAACCAGTTCTGAAAACCTGTTCGCGCGGCATCGGAATAGCTGAGAACTGTATCGTGGTCGTTGTACTCATTGTCGATCTGCCACGCTTGGACATACGAATTCTGACCATATCTGCGGGCATATTCAGTTGCGATCCTTTGCGCCTCGGCCAGATAAACCTCACTGGAAAAACAATAATGCCTGCGCGAACCGTACCCTCTGACCCGACCATCCGGCCCAACGGGCAGGATTTCGGGATACTCATCGATCAACCATTTGGGGGGGGCGGCTGTTGGGGTGGACATCATGACCCGCAGACCAGCCTGACCCAGTATCTCGATCACTTCATCCAGCCAGTCCCAGTGGAACTGACCGCGCGCGGGTTCGATCAGACCCCAGGTGAATTCAGCAATCCGCACCCAATCCAACCCCATGTCTGCCATTTGGGCGGCATCGTCTCGCCATTGCGAAGGGTCCCACTGTTCGGGGTAGTAACAAACCCCAAGTTCCAGCGCGCTCATCGTGTGTCCTTTGCTGTGCGTCGTTCGATCCACTTCAGGAAACTGGCACAGCCGAGTGTGAGAACGACATACAGGATTGCCGCCGTATTGAAGGGTGCAAAGGGCAGAAAGCTAGCCGCCTGAAATTCTCGCATCCTCTGGGTCATGTCGCGGACGGACAGGATAGACAGCAATGACGTGTCCTTGATCATCGCGATAAACTCATTGCCAAGCGGTGGAGTGACAATCCGCAGGGCCTGCGGCAGAACGATAAGCCGCGCCGTATGCCAGCGCGACAAACCCAGAGAGCTGCCCGCCTCCAATTGGCCTTTCGGTATCGCCTCGATCCCGGATCGGAAAATTTCGGCCATATAGGCGGAATAACCAACTGAGATCGCGATGATCCCGCGGGTCATATTGGTCATGTCGATACCGCCGCCGGTGGCGTCTTTGACTGCGCCCGCCAGTGGCAGTCCGATATAAAGAATGATCACCAGCATCGGAATGCCGCGTATCGTATCCACGAAAAACTCGGCCCCGACCGCCAGAGGATGCAGCTTATGCTGAGCCCCGCCAATGGTCAGTGTCAGCAACAAAAACCCGAACACGGCAAATGCCAGGGCCGGATTGCGGTATTTGTCGGGTAGAAATCTTGTTTGCCACAGGACCGGATAACCTTGTGTATGGGCATCGGCCGGGACAAAAGCGCCCGAGACACTGTCGACCGTTTCGATCTGTTCAAGCGCGGCAGTGGCATCGGTTGCGCTGCGGATGCGATATTGCTGACCGTCGGCCCCTTCGAACTCACCAAACCGGATAACGTCAGCCTGCGCCTGCGGCGTGCCGCGCACAACCGCGATACGCCCTTCGGTGCTGCCCACCAGAACAAAGCTGACCTGCGGCTGCATGAAGAAAAAGGCTGAGGCTGCAAGCAATGCCAAACTGATCGAACCATAGACGACCGTCGTACGCGCCTTTGGTTTAAACGATTGCAACCCGACCCAGACCAAACCAAGAATGGCCGCGAAGATATAGGCAAATATGGCCGCGCGGAATGTAATGGCCACCCCGGTCGCGAACTGCCAATGAGCCATGAACATGAGATAAAACAGAACCGCGCCTGTGAGACACTCCAAACCCAACAAGACGCGCCCGCGCCAGGGCGGCTGCAAACGTGCCGAAATTAGGCATAGTGCGACGACAGCCGCGTAAACCGCCAGGAAAACTTGTAATCCCGTCTGAACCTTGGCGATCACGCCCGGAAACAGTACCCAGGTCTGACTGGATCGATCGATAAGGGGTGATGTGTTTTCGCTGAGCGCATGGAAGAAGACCGACTCGGCAAATGGCATCAGAAGCAGCGGAGAAACAAAGCTGATGACCAAAAGCGCCGCAGAAGCTGGGAACGCGGCAAGCGCGCAGAATCGCAACCAGCCGGGGGAGTTTTGTGAAAACCGCACGTAGCGTGCGCAAAGATATCCAAGGATCGCAACGGTCGCAATCAGCAGAAATCCAACAAAGATGGGCCCCGCGTCGGTGCCGATCCCCAGAATTGCGACCAGAGACCGCAAGTATTTTGAGGATGTGGCGAACAGGTAGATAATAAAGGGCGCTGCTGCGAGCAACACCAGGTTACTCGGGCGGATCGTGCTGAGGCGCAACATGGAACTTCTCCGCTAAGACAAGGCCCGGCAGCGCTGGCCGCCGGACCGGAAGGGCGCTAATGGATCAATTGGTGCCCCAGTATTTGGCTGTCAGTTCGTCCAGCGTTCCATCCTCCTGAATGGCTTTCAGACCGGCGTTAATCGCATCCACCGTCGGATCGCCTTCTTGAAACACGATACCCAATGGATCGGATTGCAAGCCTGTGATGCCAACAGTCAACTCGCCCGCAAATTCCTGTTCATAGGCCGCTGCCGATGTGCCATCGATGATCACGCCCTGCACGTCCGCGTTCTGAAGCGCCAGAATGGCGGCCGAGAAGTTGTCGTAAAGGCTGACATTCTCGCGCCCAACAAGCTCTTCCGCCAATTGGGCGTTGGTCGTCGCAGTTTGCGCGGCCAGTTTCTGGCCACCGGCTTTGAAATCCTCAAGTGTCATGTCAGCATTATCGACCTGCAACAGAATGGCCTGGCTGACAACGATGTAAGGCTCGGAAAAGTCCATGGTTTCTTCGCGTTCCGGTGTGATCGACACGCCCGAGATAACCAGATCGAACTCACCCTGCTGAAGGGCCGCAAAGATACCATCCCAGGCGGTGTTTACGAAATTGGGGACGCAATTGACCTTCGCGCAGATTGCATTCATCACATCGACGTCAAAGCCCACGATCTCACCGGTTGTTTCATCCACGGTTTCCATCGGTGGGTATGTCGCATCGGTTCCGATTTTCAGAACACGACCTTCCAGGTCGGCAGCAAAGGCCGCTGGAGCCATCAGTGTTGTGAGTGTTGCAGCGGCAAGTAGGTTTTTAAACATTTTCAGGTACTCCTTTGTTGGATCAGGTGGTTTGCGCCGCATCGGGCGCCGGGGTGTCAGGTTGCCGCTCGATCAATGAGGCCCTGATCTTTTTCTGAATCTCGGACGGATCGACCCCGTCCAAAGCTTTCAACATGAACTCACCCAGCAGACGGCTTGTTTCAGCAATCGGCAAGTAATAAGTGCTGGGTGGCGGTACAAAATACTGGCTGAGCTTCAAGTCGTCGTTCGAGATGACCACAACGTCCCTTCCAACCTGCACTCCGGCTTTATCGGCAGCTGACAGCGCCCCAAGGGTTATGGCCTCATTAGCGCAGATGATGGCGCTCGGCGGTTTCGGCAACTCCATAAGCGTAGCAAATTTCTGCTGACCGGATTCCGCGGTGGTCGGGCCGGTGGGAACCAGTGTCGGGTCGAACTCCACACCGCATTCTGACAGCGCATCAGCATAACCCCTGCGGCGTTGCTGCGCATAGATCAGGTCATCCGGCGGGTTTATCAAAGCGATGCGGCGATGCCCCAGCCCAAGCAGCCTGGCGGTGGCATCATAAGCCGCTGCCTGACTGTCGAGATCCACATAAGGATGCGGTTGGGGGCTGTCGCTCATGCCGTATGTGACAAAAGGAAAGCCCTGCCCCTGCAGATACGCGACGCGTTCATCATGAACACGCGTGCCGGAAAAGATCACGCCATCAGCCTGCCCTTCCTGCACGATGGACTTCAACGTCTGCACCGCAGCCTCGCCATCACATGTGCTGAATACGCTCAACTGATAGCGCGTTCCTATTAGCGCATTGGATATTCCGGCCAGAATACGCGTAAACTCTACACCTTCCCACTCTTCCGCAGCATCGTTCGAAACACTGACCATGACCCCGATTCTATAGGATTTATTGGTGCGCAGCTTCAGGCCATCCAGATTCACCCGGTATCCCAGATCCGACGCAACTTTCTGAATCTCTTCCCGGGTTTCCCGTTTCACCGATACGGAATCCCGCAAAGCATTCGAGACTGTGCCAACGGAATACCCAGTACTTCTGGCAATCGATTTTATCGTCGCCCGCGCCATCACCCAAACCCTGCCAATTGTTCCGTCAAAAATGACCGACCCGTTTGCAGGGTGCGCACGTGATCATCGGTTTCGTCATGTTCGACAAACAGGTCCGTGCAGTTGGTCGAGGCAAGCGCACGCAGGGTTGCGTTCCAGTCAACTACGCCTTCGCCCAAATCGCGCCAGCGCGCGTCACCTGTTCCGCCTGCTGGGTCGATATCCTTTGCATGCACGGACAGGATTCGATTGGCGTGGCGGCGGATCGCGTCCGCCGGATCCAGACCAGCCGCAACCAGCCAACCGATATCTGGTTGCCAAAAGACATCTCCGCCGGCAAGGATCAGGTCAAGAGGTGTGTCACCAGCCTCACCGCTAAGATCAAAATCGTGATTGTGATACGCCAGGCTGATATCATGATCTGTCAGCTGATTTGCCCATTTGGACAACTGGCCCGACACCACCCTCCATCCCTCGGCAGTGTCGGGCCGCACCTGGGGCGCCAGCCAAGGCATGACAGCCACCCGGCATTCCATTAGGTTTAATACTTCGACGATATCCGAAAATCGCCCTTCGAACTCTTCCCAATCAAAATGTGCAGACCGAACATTAAGGCCTGACCCGTAAATAGTGCCCGCCATCTGAGCTGGGGTCAGGCCGTGCAAGCCAGTGGTTTCGACATCTGAAAAACCGCAGGCCGCAACCAATTGCAGCTGATCTGCAAGATCACCGCATTGCCGCACTGTGTAGAGTTGGGCAGAAACTCGCATCCCTCACCTTTGAAACGTTTCAAATATGGTGAATTACGAGCTGTATCCTTGTCAAGCGCCGTATTGATTCGATCCGTACGCCAGCTTTGAATAAGGCTCCGAGCCTTTGCCTAAAACCCAGATGGGGTGGGAAATCGAGCCATTTCCCGCAACCGATTTCTGATCCGAACAATGAAGGGCTATACGAGCGAGCCACCAATCTGTATCACCAAAAACGGTATGGCGCGCGCAGAACGTCTTCAGAATGATAATCGCATGGATTATCTCGACCGACACCTGGCTGCCGTAAGGGACGCTTTTGAAAAAAATGTTCCGGTAAAGGGCTGTTTTGTTTGGTCACTACTGCGACAAATGCGAATGGGCCTTCGAATGTGGAAAAAGGTTTGGACTGGTGAACGTGAATTTTGAAACGCTTGAGAGAACACCCAAAGCGTCTTTCATGGCGCTAAAGTCTGCCCATTCCGGGGGTCAGAACGTCTCTCAGCCGTTAGCGCAACCATTCGGTGCGGTGCATGAGCATTGGAATCTGGTTGCTGACATAGGGGGCACCAACACGCGGCTGGGCGTGGTTACGAACGGAGAGCTGACAGCCCTGCGCAAGCGCCCAACGGGGACACTGGAAGATCTGCTGGAAGCGTTTCACGCGCTTCGGGATGAAATCGGAACAAATCCACAGGCGGTCGTGGCGGCGGGTGCAGGCCCTGTCCGGAATGGCACGATTCGGCTGACAAATGCCAATCTGGACCTGTCCGAGGCCGAATTGGCAAAAGCCACCGGCGCCAGTCATACGTTTGTAATCAATGATTTCACCGCTGCCGCGTGGTCGGTGGCAGAAGTAACCCAGAAAGATGTTGCCGTCTTGCAAGGTCACGCGACACCGCCCGCAGGCACGCGATTGGTGGTGGGTCCTGGCACCGGGCTTGGCGTGGGAGCGTTGCTGTTTTCCGAGGGCCACTATCACACAGTCTCCGGAGAAGGTGGGCATGTGGGTCTGTATCCGCGTCACCGCGACGAAGTTGACATCTTTGAAGCAGCCCGCAGCATTGCGCCTGAGTGTTTTTTTGGTGACAGCCTCGCACTGGAAGCTGAGATGTTCCTGAGCGGTACGGGCTTGCCTATCCTATATCAGGCGATCGGGCTGGCGGCAGGCCATATACAGACACCAACGCGCTCGGCGAAAGACATTCTGCTCGATGCCCGCGACCGTTCTGACCCCATCGCGGTACAAGCCGCTCGGATGTTCAACACCCATCTGGGGGCTTTGATGGGCGACATGGCTGTCACACTGATGCCTTCGGGCGGAGTGTTTCTTGTTGGCGGCGTCGCGGAAAAGAATCGCTGGTTATTCGGCGAAGAGTTCCGGGAAGCGTTCAACGGCGGTGGCCGTTTCAGCGAGCTGCGCCGCTCGTTGAACCTGTATGTCTCCGAGCAAGCAGAGTTCGGCATCATCGGGGCGAACAATTTCTGCAAGAACGCTTTGATGCGATAACAAGTCTCCCTGACAAAATACTCTGAAAAGGACTACGAAATGATCCTGTGCTGTGGTGAAGCCCTGATCGACATGATTTCCGAGCCGACAGTGTCGGGCGAACAAGGATTTGTACCGCACACAGGTGGGGCGATATTGAACACGGCGGTCGCAGTCGGTCGTCTGGGTGTTTCCGTCGGAATGCTAACCGGCGTGTCGTCTGACATGTTTGGCCGACAAATTACAAAGGCGCTGAATTCAAGCCATGTTGACACGTCACATGTGATTGTCTCTGACCGCCCCACGACCCTTGCCTTCGTACAGCTAAAAGACGGTCACGCCACTTACAGCTTTGTCGATGAAAACACCGCCGGACGAATGCTGCAACCCGAGGACATGCCGGAGCAGCTAACAGCCGTGTCCGCCCTGTATCTTGGGGGTATCAGTCTGGCGTGTGAACCCTGCGCGGATGCCTATGCTTCACTTCTGAATCGCCACGGAGGGGATCGCGCAGTGATGTTGGACCCGAATATCCGACCGGGATTCATCAAGGACCAGACCCGGTATCGGACCCGTCTGAACCGCATGATTGCGCAGTCCGATATTGTGAAGGTTTCAGACGAAGATCTTGACTGGATCATCCCGGGAGCCGAGCCCGAGGCCGCCAAAGCGTCTCTTTTGTTGCAGACCGGTCCGTCAGCCCTCATCGTGACCAGGGGTGGCGACGGAGCGAATGGGTACCTGGCCGACGGTTCCAAGGTTTCGGTTCCTGTGAAACCTGTTCAGGTTGTCGACACAATCGGCGCGGGCGACACGTTTAACGCTGGTGTTCTGACTGAACTCAGCCGCGCCGGGAATTTGACAAAGCAGGGGCTGCGCAATCTGACCTCCGAAAGCTTGCGGGCGGCCATGGCGTTGGGTGCAACTGTTGCCGCAGTAACAGTATCACGCGCCGGGGCAGAACCTCCCTGGGCACATGAGATTTGATTGTCGGCAAAAACCCGAAAAATCGAACTGGTGACAATCGCATCAAGTCCGAGGGCCGTGGCTGCGGAGTTTGCGACCGCCTGGCAGGCTCACAAATTACGTTAGGCCACGGCAGAAAAGTATCTATCACTTCCGGGCAATGATCCACACGGGATGATATGTCAGCGAGACCCCGCGATCCGTGCCGAACTCCTTAGCGTATACGTTTTCGAACCGAGCCAGCGTGGACTTGGTCCATGTTCCTTGCGCCCTGCCGTTTACACCTGTTCTTCGCAAATACCTAAGAACCTCGCGAGGCGTATCGAAGTAGGTTCGCCTCAGGCTTTCACCAACGGCCAATTTCTGCATCGGGCCGTCGACAGCAGCGGCAAGAGCAGCCGGAGTAGTAAGACCCGGTGCACGCGCAGCTGATCCGATCGCGCTAAGCTCTCGATATTGCTGAGGGCCAAAACCCGAAACCGCCAACCATCCGCCGGGCTCCAGCGCGTCCATCGCTCTGTGAAGCAATTGCAACGGGCTTTCCATCCATTGGATCATCGAAGCCGAGACGATCAGATCAATCCGGGAGGGCCAGTGAACTTCACGCGCATCACCGGCAATGAACGTGGCCTTTTCCGCATCCGCTGTTGCCTGAGCCTGTGGTGCGATGTCGTTCAATATGAAGTTTGGCAGGTGAAAGCTTTGTCGCATCAGACGGGTCAGATGCCCTGTGCCACATCCCAGCTCGAAGACAGTTTCAAAGCGGTCCGGAGCTCCGGCACGACGCAGTTCAGACACCAGCTTGCCTGCGACCCAGGCTTGTTGACTTGCTGTGTCGTGGTAGGTTTGAAAGCTTCTGCTAAAGCTCCGCTGCACCCTGTCTGCCAGTTGCGCTGTCATGATACCCAACTCGCCCAACTTTGCTCCGGTAGGAATGGTACGTGCGGCGCCGCCACACGCTCGACGCGGGCCGAGGTTGAGGCCCATGCGGCTTCTTGGGCCGTAGTCGGAATGATCCGGTCGTTTGTGGGTATCCACACCCTGTCAAAACCCGGATCAGGGGCAGGCCCGCGCTGGATCACGGAAAAAAGCTCTTGCTTCGCCGCGACTATATCGAGTTCCGGGGGCTCACTTGGCAAACCTGCACGGCGGCAGAACTTGGCGAAGCTGCGCTCGGAAAGCTGAGCCGCTGTTGCCTTGATCATGTCGGGCGCAATACCACGTTCCGGGCACGCAGGGTGCAAAGTGCCGCTGATGGCGATCAATCGGTCGGGACGAAAGCCCGAGCACGCCAGCCAATGCGCAGCCGACGAGACACCGAAGGAAAAGGCCAGCATATCAATGTGATCGAAACGGGCGAGATCAGGCAGGGGATCATCGAGACTGATGTAGCCTTCCACCAACAGAGTATTTCCGCCCCCCGTAAGACCCCGGAACGGAGCATCGCCCAGTGCCCATCCACCAAACACAAGGGTCAGAGTACTGTCATCTGATTGCGCCAGCCAACGGCTTTTCATTTCTGCCCCCCAGCCAGAGCAAGCATCGCGGACGTTACCCTGCTCAGTTCGTCAGGTGAAATAACATAGGGAGGCATGCAATAAATATTGCGAGCAAACGGGCGCAACCACACACCGGTTTCCGTAGCCAACCCATGTGCGATGGAGGGGTCGACCCGCTCATCCATCTCGATGACGCCAATTGCGCCGAGCACGCGCACATCTGTAACACCGGGCAAATTGCGTGCGGGCGCGAGTTCGGCCTTCATCTGCTGCGAGATTGATGCAACTTCCTGCTTCCAGTTTCGCTGTTGCAACTGGTCGAGGCTCGCCACCCCTGCCGAACAAGCCAGAGGGTTGGCCATGTAGGTGGGACCGTGCATCAAAACTCCGGCCTCACTTTCACCGATCCCGCGAGCGACGGCCTCAGTCGCGATAGTGGCGGCCAAGGTGATATGCCCACCGGTCAGCGCCTTGCCAAGACACAGGATATCCGGAACCACCCCGGAGTGATCCATTGCAAACATCTCGCCACTGCGTCCGAATCCGGTCGCGATCTCATCGAAGATCAGCAAAACGTCATGCGCATCACACAAGCCACGCGCCCCACGTAACCAGGCGGGGTGATAGAAATACATCCCACCTGCGCCCTGCACCACCGGTTCAAGGATCAGTGCGGCTATTCTGTTCCCTTTGTCGTGCAGCAGCGCCTCCAGCGCCTCCAACCCGTTCTCGGAAGGATCGTCGAGCCACACATCGCCAAATTGAATGTGAGGGCGTGGCAGAAAGTGCTGGATCGACAACGCACCGCGAAACAGGCCATGCATCCCGTTGACGGGATCACAAACGCTCATCGCCTTCCATGTGTCGCCATGATAGCCACCACGGATCGTGGCAAATTCAGACCGTTCGCCCCGGTCTTTGGCAATCTGGTACTGGACTGCCATCTTCAACGCGACTTCGATCGCGACCGAGCCGCTGTCGCTGTAGAAAATGCGATCCAGGCCATCTGGCAGAAGGTCGACCAACCTGCGGCCAAGTTCCACGGCGGGTTCGTGGGTCAGACCGCCAAACATCACATGCGGCAGTGTATTCAGCTGCTTTTGCATCGCATCGATGATGGCCGGGTGCCTGTGCCCATGCACCGTACACCACCAGGACGACATTGCGTCGATCATTCTGACGCCATCAGCACGCGTCAGCCAGACACCTTCTGCCCCGGTAATCAGGTGCATCGGGCCAGGTTCAAGCACATGTGTATAAGGGTGCCACAGATGGCGCGCATCAAATTCCAACGGGGTCACAGGAACCTCCGAATGGTCGCCACATCAATTGCCGAAAATGCACTGTTCAGGCTCTGCGGTGTCAGGTCGCTCAGAAATGGCAGGCGTCCCAGATGATGCACTTTACACATCTCGACGATGGTTTGCTCCACGTCCGGCACGGGGTCACCCACGAATGCGACGCCGACTACCTCGCAGCCAACAGCCCGAAGCGCCATCAGAGACAATGTGGTGTGGTTGATCGTTCCCAAGGCGGTGCGCGCAACAAGAACAACCGGAGCCTGCCATCCGGCAATCAGGTCCAGAAAGAACGACTGGCGGTTCAGCGGCACCATAAGGCCCCCTGCGCCTTCGACAACAAGAGGCCCGTCCACTTTCGGAATTTCAAGACGCGAGAGGTCAATCTCAATACCCATGTCTTCGGCAGACAGATGCGGTGAAGCGGGCATGTTCAGCCGGTACGCTTCGGGCAGGACCTCGGCACCGCTCAGCGCGCTGACGGTTTCAGTGTCCGTAGCATCCTCAAGACCAGACTGAACAGGCTTCCAGTACCGGGCCTGCAAAGCTGCCGCCAGACCAGCCGAAAACACGGTTTTTCCAACACCTGTGTCGGTTCCGGTAACGATCAGCGCGCTCATGCGGCCTCCGACTGACAGATTGCGATGGTTGAAAACAGGGTCGAGATATCCTGAAGGGTGACATTTCCGGTAATCGAGACGCGCAAACGGGATGTGCCTTTTGGGACAGTGGGCGGGCGGATGCCCCGAACGTCAAAACCCTGCTGCTGCAAAGTGGCCGCCATCGCCATTGTGCGCTCGTCATCTCCCAGTACAACCGGGATGATCTGGCTGTTCAACGCGGCTGCGGGCAACCCCAGTTGCCGTGCGGCGTCATGGGCATGGCGCATACGTTCATGCGCGCCTTCAATCAGGCTGACATCCTCGGCCAGTTCCCGTAGCGCAGCACGAACCAGAGAAGCGTTCAAAGGCGACGGAGCGGTCGCAAAGATGAAGGGACGAGCGCGGTTGATCAGGGTATCAATCATCACGCGCGGACCGCAGATCAGCCCGCCTGAGACACCAAGCCCTTTACCGCAGGTATGCAATGTCAGCAGATCAGCGTTCAGGTCATGCGCGAGACCCCTGCCTCGCTCTCCGAAAACGCCGGTTGCGTGGGCCTCATCAACAACCAAAACCGCATCAGCTTCGCGCGCAAGTACGGACAGGTCTTCCAGCGGCGCCAGGTCACCTTCCATGGAATACACGCTTTCGACGGCAATCCAGACCTGACCCGAACCGCCTGTAGATTGCCAGTCGCGCAATACGTTGCGTGCATCCGCAACGTCATTGTGGCGGAAGGCACGCAGGTCTGCACGGCTGGACCGCATGCCTTCATGGGCGCTCGCGTGAACCAGGGCGTCGTATAGGACCAAATCCTCAGCCGCTGGCAACGTGGAGAAGATCGCCTGATTGGCCTGAAACCCGCCTCCCATGAACAGCGCGGCCTCAGCTCCAAAGAATGCGGCCGCTTCCCGCTCCAGCGCTTCATGTTCAGGGTGGTTGCCCCGCAACAGACGCGAACCTCCCGAACCTACAGGCACACCCCGCGACAACGCATCATGCGCCGCACGTTGTAACACTTGAGAACCGGCAAGACCCAGATAGTCATTCGACGCGAAATCCAGCCCTTGCGTCGGGATCAAGGCCCGGCGGCGGTGCCGGGCTTGAAGCGCATCAAGCATCGATTCCAGTCGGTTGACTGCTTTCATTCGGCAGCTTCCGTGCAGTTTCGCGTTTCGGCTTTTTCGGCCTGAAGACCAAGTTTCGCAAACAGGACCGCGTCGGTGTCTTCTTCGGGGTTTTCTGCTGTCAAAAGCGTTTCGCCAACAAAGATCGAGTTGGCACCGGCGAAAAAGCACATCGCCTGCATCTCGTCACTCATGTCGCTGCGCCCGGCAGAAAGCCGCACATAGGACTTGGGCATCAGAATGCGGGCCGTTGCAATGATCCGCACAAAGTCGATCGGGTCAATCGGCTCGGCGTCGGCAAGCGGGGTATCAGCCTGCGGCATCAACATATTGATCGGCACCGAGTCAGGTGGAGGCGTCATGTTGGCCAATGTCAGCAACATGTCGATACGGTCGCCAGTATGTTCACCCATCCCCAGAATGCCACCCGAGCAAACCTTGATCCCGGCTTCCTGTACCCGGTTCATCGTGTCAATCCGATCCGCAAAAGTACGGGTGGTGATGACTTCGGAGTAATAGCGTTCCGAGGTGTCAATGTTGTGATTGTAATAGTCCAAACCGGCGTCGCGCAGCTGAACCACCTGGGTGTCGTCGAGCATACCCAGCGTCATGCAGGTTTCCATGCCCAGTTCCTTGACGCCCTCGACCATCGCGACCAGCGCATCCATGTCACGCGCCTTTGGCTCGCGCCACGCCGCCCCCATGCAGAACCGGGTCGCGCCACCATCGCGGGCTTTCTTGGCCTCGGTCAGAACGCGCTGAACCTCGATCAGCTTCGATGCGGGCAAGGTTGATCCATTGCGGGCTGATTGCGAGCAATAGGCGCAATCCTCGGCGCAGCCACCAGTCTTGATCGACAATAGCTTCGAGGTCTGGATCTGGTTCGGATCAAAGTTTTCGCGATGCACGGTCTGCGCACGAAACAAAAGATCCATCAGCGGAAGATCGTGAATAGCTTGCGCAGTTTTACGGGTCCAGCCGGAGTGTGGGATGATCATTTTATCTATAAAACTCTTTGCAGCTTGCGTTGCTGTGGATTTATTATCGATAAAACTTTAATACGCAACTGTGTTGGCGCAAACGATCTTAAATCAAGCGGAAATGCCGCGCCTTCAGAAATCGAGCCCCAGATCGACGGTGCGGGCAGAATGCGTCAAGGCACCGGACGAGATGTAATCCACCCCTGTCGCCGCGATCGATGCGACCCGTTCCAAGGTCACGTTGCCGCTGGCTTCGGTCTTCAACCGCCCACCCACCATGGCAACCGCTTCGCGCAGCATGTCATTGTCCATGTTGTCCAGTAAAACAACCGAAGCCCCGCCAACGTCCAGCACTTCGGCAAGCTGGTCCAGTCGATCAACCTCAATCTCGACCGCCATCATGTGACTGACCTTTGCCTTAGCGGCTTCAAGAACCTTACGGATGCCGCCTGCCGCAGCAATGTGGTTGTCCTTGATCAGGATCGCATCTGACAAGGAATAGCGGTGGTTGAAACCGCCACCGTGCAGCACGGCCTGTTTTTCCACGATGCGCAGACCTGGCGTTGTCTTGCGTGTACAGGTCATACGGGCTGTTGTGCCGTTGGTCTGCTCCACAAATGCGGCTGTCATTGTGGCAATACCCGTCAGGCGACCGGCAAAGTTCAGAGCGACACGTTCGCCGGACAGGATCGATGCGGCAGAGCCCTTGATGGTCATCAGCGTATCACCGCGTGCGCAACGCGAACCATCCTTGAGCCGCACGTCAACCTCAAGCGACGGATCCACAAGCCGGAACGCGATTGCAGCAACTTGCATCCCCGACACGACAGCGTTTTCGCGTGCGTTCAGGCTGGCTGTATAGGTTGTTTCCTGTGAGATCACGGCGCGGGTTGTCACATCACCGTAGCTTCCCAGATCCTCCATCAGCGCAGCGCGGACCACGGGTTCCAGAATCAGATCCGGCAGGATTGCATATGTCATGACAGTTCCTCGCAGGCTTTGGCCCGAATGCTCATTGCTTCGGACAAATACATCCGGGACCGCTCTCCGGGCCCATCATTGGCTTTTGGAAAGTCGGATCGCTTGTGCGCACCGCGGCTTTCTTCGCGCTGCAAGGCTGCGGCAGCGATCAAGGTCGCGGTTGCACACATGTTGCGAAATGACGGGCAGGCATCGTGCTGCGCCTCCAACTGCGCTATAGTTTGCAGAGCACGGATTAGGCCCGCCCGGTCCCGGACAACGCCCACGTCGCGCGTCATGGTTTCGCGCAACTCCTGGATAGATTTTGTTGTGTCCGGGGACATTACCTGAACAAACTGCAATGCAACGGGGTCGGCATTTGACACCACCGGAACGGATGCCCCGATACTTTCGGCGCAGATGCGTGCAAAGACAAGCGCCTCAAGCAACCCGTTCGAGGCCAACCGGTTGGCACCGTGAAGGCCTGTCGAAGATGCCTCGCCGCAGACCCAAAGCCCGTCAAGTGTCGCGCGACCGTCAGTGTCGGTGGCAATACCGCCCATGTGATAATGCGCTGCCGGTGCGACCGGAATCGGTTCGTTGACCGGGTCGACGCCATTGCGCGCGCAGTATTCAGCAACTGCCGGGAACAGGTCCGTTATCTTCGAGCCCAATGCGGTGCGGGTGTCCAGCTTGGGTCGGTTACCTGCCTGCACTTCGGCAAAAATTGCACGCGCGACGACGTCTCGCGGGGCGAGTTCTGCGTCCGGATGAACGGATAACATGAACCGCTCACCCTTATTGTTGATCAGGGTTGCCCCTTCGCCGCGCAACGCTTCGGTTGCCAGCGGTGCCGGATCTTCGCCAACATCCATTGCCGTCGGATGAAACTGAACGAATTCGGCGTCAGCAATAAGTGCACCAGCACGCGCGGCCATCCCGATGACCTGCCCGCGAATGCGCGCCGGGTTGGTCGTCAAGGCATACAACCCGCCAGAGCCACCCCCGGCAAGCAACACAGCAGGCCCGCAGAGCGTAACGGGCTCGGACCCCGTTTCTGATGCGTCCTGAACCGTGACACCAGTCACCCGACCGTTGGATACGTCCAGCGCCGTGGCAAGGACACCTTCCAACACCTGAACCGAGGACGTTTCATGCACCCGTTCGATCAGGGCAGCCATGATTTCACTACCTGCCTGATCCCCTTTCACCCGTACGACACGCGCGAAGCTATGCGCCGCTTCGCGTGACAACACATAACTGCCATCCTTGGTGCGATCGAATGGCGTGCCCAATGTCGTCAGGTCGAGGATATATTGACGCGCCTCGCGCGTGACCAGATCGGCAACAGCCGGAACGACTATGCCAGCGCCAGCCATTACGGTGTCCAGGCTGTGGCTTTCCGGGCTGTCCGACAAATCCATTGCTGCGGCCACACCGCCTTGCGCCCATGAGGAACTTGCACCTTCACCCAAAGCATCCGGTGAGATTACAACCACTGGTCGCGGCGCGAGCTTCAATGCTGCATAAAGCGCACCGATGCCAGCCCCCACAATAATGACGCGATCCGTGGTGACTTTGGTCATTTCAGATCAAATGCCGAGCTTGCGGGACAGATCAATCATCGCCTGAACGGATTTGCGCGCCTTTTCAGCCACATCTTCGGCGACCTCGACCTGCCCTTCCATCGTGTGCAGGGCGAAGAGGATCTTTTCAAGCGTGATTTTCTTCATATACGGGCACATGTTGCATGGCCCTACAAATTCGACCTCGGGCAATTCATCGGCAATGTTGGATGCCATCGAACACTCGGTGATCAGCATCGCCTTTTTCGGCTTTTCATCATGCACGTATTTGATGATGCCGCTGGTCGAACCGGAATAGTCTGCCTCGGCCACCACATCCGGCGGGCATTCAGGATGCGCAATCAGCCGTGTTCCCGGGTTCCATTCGCGGAAGTCGCGCAGGTCCTGTGCCGTGTATTGTTCGTGCACGATGCAAGAGCCAGGCCAATACACCACGTTCTTGTGGCTTTGATTGGCAACATTTTGCGCCAGATACTGATCCGGTGTCATGATGACCGTATCACTTTCCATGGCGTTCACGATCTGAAGCGCGTTCGAAGAGGTGCAGCAGATATCCGAAGCTGCTTTGACCTCGGCAGTGGTGTTTACATAGGACACAACCGGCGCGCCGGGGTACTTGGCGCGCATTTCATCGATTCCCTCAGCGGTGATCGATTCTGCCAACGAACAACCGGCATCCATGTCGGGCATCAGAACAGTCTTCTGAGGGCTGAGGATCTTTGATGTCTCGGCCATGAAATGAACACCGGCCTGAACGATCACATCTTCTTCGACCTCACTGGCCTTGATCGCAAGCTGCAAACTGTCCCCAACGAAATCGGACACACCGTGAAAAATCTCGGGCGTCATGTAATTGTGCCCAAGGATCACGGCGTTACGTTCTTTCTTGAGCGTATTGATGGCCCGCACGTAAGGCGCGTAGATCGCCCAATCTGGTGGGCTGACCACGCGATCCATGCGGGCAAACGTGTCTTTCATCTCATTGGCCAGAGAGGCCGATGGGGCAAGGTCATAAACGTCCGAAATCACCGAGCGGACATGTGCAATATCGAGCAACGGGTAGCCACCTTTGTCAGTTGCCTTCAACCCCTCGGGGCTGCTGAACGGCTTAGCCCTAGCCGAAACAGTACCGGTTCGAAACCGGAAAATGTGACGTTAGCGCTAAGGCAAACCGACAAAACAAAGGTTGGCGTGGTAGTCAGCCCAAAATGCCCGGCAATCGCAGCCCATGTTCACGCGCGCAGGCTTTCGCGTCCTCGTACCCTGCGTCCGCGTGACGCCAGACACCTGACGCGGGATCATTCCAGAGCACCCGTTCCAATCGCTTTGCCGCGGCATCTGTTCCGTCTGCACAGATGACGACGCCCGCATGCTGGCTGAAGCCCATACCAACCCCGCCACCATGATGCAGCGAAACCCAGGTCGCACCCGACGCCGTATTGACAAGCGCGTTCAGCAGCGGCCAGTCCGAAACAGCATCCGAACCGTCCTTCATCGCCTCGGTCTCGCGGTTGGGTGAGGCAACAGAGCCACTGTCGAGATGGTCTCGGCCGATGACGACCGGAGCTTTCAATTCGCCGTTTCTAACCATCTCGTTGAACGCCAGCCCAGCCTTGTGGCGATCTCCCAGCCCGATCCAGCAGATCCGCGCTGGCAAGCCCTGAAACGCAATACGCTCCTGCGCCATGTCCAACCAGTTGTGCAGATGGGTATTGTCGGGGAACAGTTCCTTCATCTTGGCGTCGGTCTTGTAGATATCTTCAGGGGCACCGGACAACGCACACCAGCGGAAGGGTCCGATACCCCGACAAAACAGCGGGCGAATATAGGCGGGCACGAAGCCGGGGAAGGCAAAGGCGTTCTCCAACCCTTCATCCTGCGCAACCTGTCGGATGTTGTTACCGTAATCCAACGTCGGCACGCCCGCGTTCCAGAAGTCCACCATTGCAGCGACGTGCTGCTTCATCGAAGCACGTGCAGCCTTTTCGACCGCCTTCGGGTCACTTTCGCGCTTGTCTTTCCATTGCGCCATGGTCCAACCAAGCGGCAGGTAGCCATTTACCGGATCGTGGGCACTGGTCTGATCCGTGACAATATCGGGGCGCATCCCGCCAGCTTGCATCCGAGCGTAAATTTCCGGGAAGATTTCAGCGGCATTTCCCAACAGACCAACAGATTTCGCTTCGCCCGCCTTAGTCCAGCGATCAATCAATGCCAGCGCTTCATCCAGCGTCTCGGCTTTCTCGTCCAGATATTTAGTGCGCAAGCGAAAGTCGATGCTGTCCGGGTTGCATTCCACGGCCAGACAACAAGCCCCTGCAAAGACAGCGGCCAGAGGCTGCGCGCCGCCCATTCCACCCAGCCCCCCGGTCAGGATCCACTTACCTGTCAGGTCACCGCCATAATGCTGACGCCCGGCCTCGGCAAAGGTTTCATAAGTGCCCTGCACGATGCCCTGTGTACCAATATAGATCCACGAGCCAGCGGTCATCTGGCCGTACATCATCAGACCTTTCTTATCGAGCTCGTTGAAGTGGTCCCAATTGGCCCAGTGCGGCACAAGGTTCGAGTTTGCAATCAATACGCGGGGTGCATCGCTATGGGTGCGAACAATGGCAACCGGCTTGCCGGACTGGACGACCAGAGTTTCATCCTCTTCCAGATCTTTCAGGCTGGCAACGATGGTGTCAAAATCCTTCCACGTCCGTGCCGCGCGGCCAATCCCGCCATAGACCACCAGCTCATGCGGGTTTTCGGCCACGTCAGGATGCAGGTTATTCATCATCATCCGCAACGGCGCTTCGGTCATCCAGCTTTTGGCGTTCAGTTCAGGTCCGGTGGGTGGAAAGATGTCACGGGTGTTTTTGCGAGGATCGGTCATCGGGCAAGCTCCAATGCTGTGTCATTGAGGACGTCTAGAATGTCTTTCAACCAACGCCGGAGACGGGTGGCTTTGGCGGTGTCAAAAGTCCAGGGTGGCGTTTCTGATGTCAGGTAGGTCGACTGCGCCAACTCCATCTGGATCGCGTGAATACCGTTATCCGGGCGTCCGTAGTGCCGTGTCGTCCACCCGCCTTTGAAGCGCCCGTTCAAAACGGTGCTGAAAGGGGATGAAGAGGCGAATTCATGTGCAATTGTTTCGATTTCCGGTGCACAGGTCATCCCGTTATTTGTTCCAATGTTCATGTCGGGCAAAACGCCGTCGAACAGAAAAGGAATGTGACTGCGGATTGAGTGGCAATCATACAGCACAGCGATTCCGTGGATCGCCTTCACCCTCTCCAGTTCGGCCAGCAAAGCGGCATGATATGGCGCATGAAATGCGTCACGTCGTTCAATGGTATCTTTTTCAGTTGGAAGGATGTCCCAGATATCCTGCCCGTCGAAATCCGTAAGCGGCACCAAGGTCGTCGTGTTTTGGCCAGGGTAAAGAGAAGTACCGCCTGGGTCACGATTGGCATCGATCACATAGCGATGAAAGGTGGCCCGCACCGTGGTAGCACCGGGCAAAAGCCCGTCGTAGAGCATGTGGATGTGCCAATCCGTATCTGTCAGCGCCCGACCCCGAGCATTCAGTTTGGCATCAATCGCCGCAGGCACATAAGTGCCCGTGTGAGGCAGGCCCAAAACAATTGGACTACCACCCCGAACTACCTCGACCGGATCAGTCATGCGCCAAGCTCCGGCATGGCGACACCGGTGCTTTCGGCAATCTCACCGCTTGCAATAAGGGCCGAGGCTGCTTCTATGTCATTTGCCATGTATCTGTCATCTTCTAACGCCGGTACAACCGAACGCAGGCGCGCCATGACACCTTGAAGGCTTTCACTGGTTGGCAGCGGCGCGCGATATTCAACCCCTTGCGTTGCACACAGCAACTCGACCCCAAGGATACGCTCCAGATTGGTCACCATTTGCCCCAGCCGCCGCGCACCATGGGCGGCCATTGACACGTGATCCTCCTGATTGGCCGAAGTTGGTGTTGAATCTGTGACGCAAGGATTGGCCAGATGCTTGTTTTCGCTCATCAGCGCGGCTGTCGTGACTTCGGCAATCATCAGGCCAGAATTCAATCCGGGGTTGGGTGTCAAAAAGGGAGGCAAATCAAAGCTGAGTACCGGATCGACGATCAGCGCGATACGCCGCTGCGCAATCGCCCCGATCTCGGCCACTGCCAGAGCAATCATGTCGGCGGCAAATCCGACCGGTTCTGCATGAAAGTTTCCGCCTGATACGATCAACCCGGCCTCGGCCAGAACCAGAGGGTTATCGGTGGCGGCGTTGGCCTCGGTTTCCAGGGTTACTGAAGCCTGACGCAGCACATCCATCGCGGCGCCAACAACCTGCGGTTGGCAGCGGATGCAGTACGGGTCCTGAACCCGCGTATCACCGTCCCGGTGGCTCTCGCGAATGACCGACCCAGCCAGTAGCGCGCGCATGGTTGCGCCCGCTTCGATCTGGCCTCGGTGACCACGCAAGGCGTGAATTTCGGGTTGCAAAGGCGCGGTAGACCCCATGATCGCATCCGTTGTCAGGGCTGAAGTGACCAAAGCGCTTTGCGCCGCCCGCCACGCGCCGAAAAGCCCCGCCAGCGCAAACGCCGTGGAAAACTGAGTGCCGTTGATCAGTGCCAACCCTTCCTTGGGGCCAAGTTCGACCGGGGTCAAACCTGCCGCTGCCAGTGCGTCGCCGCCAGGCATGGCTGTACCGCCAAACTCAGCTTCACCCTCGCCCATCATGACGGCTGCCATGTGCGACAGTGGTGCCAGATCGCCCGAAGCACCAACAGACCCCTGTGCCGGGATCACCGGTGTCACGCCTGCGACAAGCATCGCTTCCAGCAGGTCAATCAGCTCCAACCGCACACCCGACGCGCCACGTCCGAGGCTGAGCAGTTTGAGCGCCATCATGAGCCGCGCAACAGCACGCGGGATCGCTGGTCCAACGCCACAGCAATGGGACAAGATCAGGTTGCGTTGCAGCGTCGCGGTATCCTCGGCCGCGATCTTGACGCTTGCCAGTTTTCCAAAACCCGTATTAACCCCGTAAACGGCGGCTTGGCCAGTCGCCGCCTCAATAATGCGAGCGTGCGCCGAGGCTATGGCAGGCCTGCAAACCGGGTCCAGCCGAACGGCGCATTCCTGGCGGAATACCTGTTCCAGCTGCGCCAGAGATACAGCACCGGGAGTTAACGTCAGAGTGGTCAAAATGCGCCTCCGAATATGCGGGCGTGAAGGGGATTAAAACCGATGCGGTAGGCTAGCTCGGCCGGGTGGGTGACATTCCAGACGGCCAGATCCGCCCGCAGGCCCTGAAAGATCCTGCCGCAGTCTCTCAGGCCCAGTGCACGCGCGGCATTCACAGTGACACCTTTCAAAGCTTCCTCAGGTGTCATTCGAAACAAGGTGCACCCCATGTTCATTGCAAGCAAAAGCGATGTCATCGGAGCCGAACCCGGGTTGCAGTCGGTCGCAAGGGCCATTGGCACTTCGTACATGCGCAACAGGTCAACAGGCGGTTGTTGCGTCTCGCGCAGGGTGTAGAAAGCCCCAGGCAGGATCACGGCCACCGTTCCTGCCGCTTCTATGGCTTTAACACCGCTTTCGTCCAAATACTCGATATGGTCGGCAGAAAGCGCGCCATAGCTTGCAGCAAGTTTCGCGCCACCCAGGTTGGACAGTTGTTCGGCATGCAACTTGACCGGCAGTCCTAGTTCCTTGGCAACGTCAAACAGTGGCACCAGTTGGTCGGGCAGGAAGGCAATCCCTTCGCAAAATGCGTCAACTGCGTCTACCAAACCCTCGGCATGAGCCGCGCGAAGCGTCGGAATGCAAATCTCAGCAATGTACGCCTCGGGCCGGTCTTTATACTCGGCGGGTACAGCATGAGCGCCCAGAAAGCTGGTCGCTATGCGCACCGGGCGGCTTTCCTGCAGGGCCCGCGCGGCGCGCAGCATGGTCAACTCAGTTTCTTGATCCAGCCCATAGCCCGATTTGACTTCGATCACCGAGACCCCTTCGGCGATCATCGCGTCCACGCGCGGCAGAGCCTGCGCGATCAAATCCTCTTTACTGGCCGCACGTGTGGCTTTCACGGTCGAAATGATCCCTCCGCCTGCGCGGGCCACCTCTTCATAGCTGGCACCGTTAAGGCGCATCTCGAACTCAGCCGCGCGGTCGCCGCCATGCACCACATGGGTATGGCAATCGATCAGAGCCGGCGTCACCAGCCGCCCGTCCAGCGAGGTTTGAGAGAACGTCGCGTATTCTTCCGGTAACTGCGTCTTCGGACCTACCCATGAAATCCGGTCGCCACGCACGACAATCGCCGCGTCTTCGATCAATCCGTATGCATCCGCACCAACCATTGTAGCGGCGTGCAGATCTGTGAACAGATGATCGTGGGTTTGCATTCGAATCCCTCTTCGGTGCAATTCTCTCTTTTCTGGTACAGGTCTTTATGGCATATGTCTATTCATAAAACCGGAGGTAGGAATGACGGTCATATTCGCAAAACGGGCCTTTCTGGCAGCCGGCTGGGCAGAAAACCTGCGAGTCGAGATCAAGAATGGTCGTATCGCGCATCTGACAACCGACGCGGTCGCGCAAAACGGCGACACCTGCGTTGACACTCTCCTGCCCGCTTTGGGCAACCTTCACAGCCATGCCTTTCAGCGCGCCATGGCGGGAATGACCGAATATCGGTTGGCTGGCCGTGACAGTTTCTGGACTTGGCGCGATCTGATGTATCGTTTCACAGCCCACCTGAGCCCTGACCAAATTCAGGCCATCGCCGCGCAAGTCTATGTTGAGATGCAGGAGGCCGGGTACGCGTCGGTCGGGGAATTCCATTATCTGCACCACCAACCGGACGGGCAGCCCTATGACAGGCTTTGCGAACTCAGCGACCGGATCATGGCCGCCGCCGCCGAGACCGGAATTGGCCTGACCCATCTGCCCGTTCTGTACAGCTATGCAGGAGTTGGAGAAAAACCGCTGGAGGCCGGGCAGCGACGCTTTGGCAATGATGTGGGCCGTTTTTGCGAACTTGTCGCTCAGGCGCGGGAAGCGCTCGGCAATCTTCCCGACGACTGTCGCGTCGGCATCGCGCCACATTCCCTGCGCGCCACGTGTCCGCGCGATATAGCGCAGGTGGTGGCATCACAAAATTCCGGTCCGATCCATATCCACATTGCTGAACAACCCAGAGAGGTTGAGGAAGTGCAGGCTGGCCTTGGCGCGCGTCCGGTCGAATGGCTGCTGGATAATGCCCCGGTTGATTCCAACTGGTGCCTGATCCACGCAACCCATATGACCGACGAAGAGACTCGCGCCATGGCCCACAGCAATGCCGTTGCCGGTCTGTGCCCGGTGACAGAAGCCAACCTGGGCGATGGGCCTTTCAATGGCCCTGTCTATTTGAATGCAGGCGGCGCTTTTGGCGTGGGATCAGACTCCAACGTGTTGATTTCCATGACCGAAGAGCTCCGCACACTCGAATATTCGCAACGACTGCGCGACCTGTCACGTAACGTGCTGGTGGTTGGTGAAGGTTCTGTCGGACAAACCCTTTACCGCGGCGCAGCTATTGGCGGCGCGCAGGCGCTAGGCCGCAATGCGGGGCAAATTGCCGAAGGAATGCTGGCTGATCTTGTCGCCATTGACAGCCAAGCCCCTGCCCTTTGCGCATTACAGCCCCACCAACTGCTGGATGGTCTAGTCTTTGCCGCCAAAGATAGTGTCGTAACTGATCTTTGGTCCGCAGGCCGACACCAGGTTCAAAACGGGCGTCACTTCCTGCGGGACAAGGTCGCGCGTAACTACAAACGGGCAACAGGTGAACTTCTGGCTGCGCTTTAGCTGGGGGTCTTATTGAAACTCACGCGAAGGATCTTAGAGCCCACAGCCGGACTGACCGTAACGGCGGCGTTCAGCGTCATTGCGTCTCCGGCCACCAGAGGCGTTTTGTCTGACATATGGGCCATTCCCGAGGCGACAAAGATAAACTCGCCCGCCGCCCCCTCGAATTCCTGATCATTTGCAAAAACGTTCACTACCACAACGACGTCCTTTGGATCGTAGATCACATTGAACGCACGACACGGCCCGTCCAACAGCCGCGCATTCAGCGCGAGCGCCCCGTCGAACGAAAGCGGCAGCAAAGGGCGTGCCGTTAAAACGCCGCTATCGCCGAGCAAATCAAGCCCTGCCCCTTCGATGATCGTGTGTACGCGCGACATCCCTGGAAATCGGGAAAATGGCCCATCCCGATCGATCCGGGCCACACTAATACGCCAGGCGACGTGCTCGCCGACCCGCTTCGCGGCAAGTTCGGTAGTTACACCGCCACCATTGGCCCATGGCGTAACCGCGCAATCCTGCAATCTGATAAGGTTCTGGGTCAAATTCTTTGCATCTCACCGTTAACCTAGACATAATACTAATAAGTTCAAAAAATATAGTGAGCACAATGTGAACGAGCAGAAAAACGTCGGCTTCCAGGATGTCCGCGATGAAGTTTTGAATCGCATCCAGACCAGAATCTGGCCGCAAGGCAGCTTGCTGCCTACCGAACTGGAGCTTGCCGCCGAGTTCGGTTGTGCTCGTGCAACTGTCAATCGCGCTCTGCGTGAACTTGCTGATCAGGGTATTGTCACACGGAAACGCAAAGGCGGCACGCGTGTGGTCACAACACCGGTCAAACAAGCCCGACTGCCTATTGCGGTAGTCCGGCAAACCATTGAAGATATGAATGCCGAATACCGATATGCGTTGGTCAACCGTACGCTGATAGATTGTCCGGCATGGCTGCAAGCCAAACTCGGACTGCCCGAGGGTACGCAAATTCTGCATTTGCGCTGTATGCACCATGCCGACAACCGCCCCTTCCAGTACGAGGAACGATGGATCAATACCGCCGCAGTACCGCACGTCATGGATGAAGACTTTCTGACCACCGGTCCTAACGAATGGTTGCTGGCCGAGGTTCCTTTTTCGAACGCGGAAATTGCATTCTCAGCTGTTCCGGCAACCGGTCCGCTTCAGGATTTTCTTTCCGTTCCGCCCGGCACCCCTTTGTTCCAGTTGGAGCGGACAACGTGGTTTCGAAAAACCCCGGTCACCTTTGTGCGCATGACCTTTCATCAGGGTTATCAAATGCGGACTACGTACTGAGGCCGTATTCGTTATTGGTGATCCCGCCGAATGCCAAAATCTCGATCCGCTACCCCCGCTTGTTTCAAGTACGCACTACATCAAGTGCATGTGCATTCGGGTGGCCAGACTGCCCAGAACCCAGATGGTGCCAAGGATCATGATCATCAGAACCAATGTCGAAAACAGCACCAGGTGCAGATCTTCGCGGCTGCTGCGCCGACGGTCGATATGTAGGAAGTAGACAAGCTGCAACACAAGCTGTGCCAATCCAAGCAACCCGATGGTCAGGTAAACACCAACCGTTTCAATCCCATAAACCTGCGCCACGCCAAACATCGCCAAGGTCAGCAACAGCGAGCCACCATACCCGATCACATAGCGCCGACGCTCGCGACGATGCATTTCAGAGCGCTTATCCATAGGTCAGACCTCCGAAATACACGATGGTAATGATCCCAATCCAGATCAGATCGAGAAAATGCCAGAACAACGCCAGTCGCACCACGCGCGAGATAACCACATCCGTCATACCCTTGACGCGCAGCTGGATACCCAAAACGATCAACCAAAGGCATCCAGTCGCAACGTGCAGACCATGCAGTGGGACCAACCCGAAAAAAGCCGACAGAAAACCGCTGCGCTGCGGAATGCCGCCTTTATCCGCCATAGCCATGAAGTCACGCACTTCAAGCACCAGAAAACCAAGCCCAAGCGCAAGAGTGACGCCAAACCATAAGACAATGCGACCGCGCGGCAGATTGTACTTCAACGCCAGCATGGCAAGACCCACTGTCAGGCTGCTGGTCAGCAGTATCATGGTCTGCGCAAAGACACTTTTCAGATCAAACAACTCGTGCGGGCCGGGGCCACCTGCCTGCGCATCGATCATCGTTATGTAAATCGCAAACATCAGGCCAAAATAGACCAGATCGCTCATCAAGAAGACCCAGAACCCAAAGGTGACAACCTCGGTTGCCTTGTGGGCACTGGCGTGATGTTCCCCTAGATTGATACCGGGATAGCTGTGAGTGGGCGCGCGCTTCATGTCGCCACCTCCAGATCCGGGCGGGCAAGGCCGCGGTTTTCCGGAGAAGTTTCATAATCGCGATCAACCGCCGCTTCGCTGTGGACCAATGCCAGCCAGGCTTCGTGGTCCCTTCGCATCTCTTCCGCTGGGATGGTGAGTTCTGTACTGTCATCGAATGTCCAGATGATCACCACAAGGATCATCAAAACCGTCATTAACGCCGCAAGCCACCAGATCCACCAGACCAGCGCAAACATCCATATGCCACTGAGAACGCACAGAACAAAGCCAATTCCCGTGTTTCGGGGCAGTTCGATATCTTCATAAGCGTCTGGTGTTGGATAGGCCGTTCCTTTTGCCTTCTGTGCCGTGAACTCATCCCGATCCGAAACCTTGGGGATGATCGCAAAGTTATAAGCGGGAGGCGGTGAAGGGATAGACCATTCCAATGTGCGACCATCCCAGGGATCCCCAACCGGAACACGGGTTTGGTCGCGGTCACGAATGCTGACCCATAGCTGGATCAGGATCGAGAACAATCCACAAGTAATAACAATCGCTCCGATGATGGCCACGATCATGAAAGGGTGGAAAGACGGATCGCTATAGCTGAAAGATCGGCGCGGCATGCCCAACAGCCCGACGAAGTAGAGAGGCATGAATGTCAGCAAAAACCCCCCGGTCCAGCAATAAACAGAAACCCGGCCCCAGAATTCGTTCAGTCGGAATCCAAAGGCCTTGGGGAACCAGTAATTGTATGCCGCCAACAATCCGAACAACACGCCAGGCAATAACGCGTTGTGGAAATGAGCTACCAAAAACAGCGTATTGTGAACCTGGTAGTCTACGGTTGGATTTGCCAGGATCACGCCGCTCAGCCCGCCGATGGCAAACAGCATCAAAAATGACGACCCATAAAGCATCGGCACCGAGAACCGAATGCGTCCCCGCCACAACGTCGCCATCCAGTCATAGACTTTCACGCCGGTTGGGATGGCAATCAGCATGGTCGCGATACCAAACACCGCGTTGATCAGCGCGCTTTGACCCATGGTGAAAAAGTGGTGCAGCCAGACTGTGAACGACAACACGGCGATCGACATGGTCGCGATGACAAGCGAGTTGTAGCCATAAAGCCGTTTGGCCGAGAAGGTCGCAAACACCTCGGAATAGATGCCATAAGCAGGCAAAACCAGCAGGTAAACCTCGGGGTGGCCGAACAGCCAAAACAGATTGGCATAGTTCATCATGTTGCCACCGAGGTCGTTTGTGAAAAAGTGGAAATCAAGATAGCGATCAGCGGCAAGCATCAGCGCGGCGACACTCAAAGGCGGCATAGCAAAGACGATCAAGATCGAACTGCAAATGATTGTCCAGCAATACATCGGCAGCCGCATGAACGTCATGCCCGGCGCGCGCAACTTGTAGATCGTTACAGCAAAATTGATACCGGTCAGTGAGGTGCCAATGCCCGAAACAACGATTGCCCAGATCCAGTAATCCGGTCCAACACCGGGATTGAACGCCGCGCCGGTATACGGTGGATAGGCTGTCCAGCCGCCGGTCGAAAACTCTCCAATCACCAGCGACACCATCAGCATCATGCCTGACGAAACCGTAAGGCCCAGACTAATCTGGTTTAGTCGCGGGAATGCCACATCGCGCGCGCCGATCATCAGCGGGACAATGTAATTCGCAACACCAAAGACAAAGGGAACGGCAACAAAGAAGACCATGATTGTGCCGTGAGTGCTGAAAAGCTCGGCAAAATGTTCGGCTTCGAGGAAACCGTCGCCGGGCCCGGAAGCCTGCTGCGCGCGCATGACAACGCCTTCAAGCACACCGCGTGCCAGCATCACGATGGCAAAGACGATATACATGACACCGATCTTCTTGTGATCGACGCTGGTCAGCCAATCGCGCCACAGGGGTGTCCACAGACGAAACCAGCTCAGCAATCCTACGACAACAACAACGCCAATAATCACAACAGCTGCGGCTGTATTGGCCACGATCTCATTAGTATTTGGGTTCTGGATCAACCCGGCAATCGGAAAAGCGTCCCAACTCAGACGCCCGAAGAAACCTGTCTCGGTCGGCGTCATTTTTGCGCCTCCTGCCCAAATGATGCAGTTCCAGGCTGTAGCTCGATCGGTAAAGGCTGACCGCTGTGGTAGCGGCTCAGGATACTCCGGAACAGGTCGTCTTCTATTGAGAAGTAGAGCGCATCATCCGGCATCCGAGATGTTCCCAAAGCGGCCTGTACTTCATCCCTGTCAGTCCGCATGGCCAGTTTCCGATACGTTTCCTTGTCTAGTTGAATGCTGTTGTTACGCACTTCTTCGACCCAAGTGGCGAAATCCTCACCACTCATTGCGATGGTGCGGAACTTCTGCTTGGTAAAGCCCCGTCCGTTGTACTGAGTGTTTTCACCTTGCATCACTTCCGGCGCATCCGCGACAAGATGTAACTGGGTGGTCATGCCCGGCATCGCATAAATTTGCCCAGCCAGCGCGGGTATCATAAAAGACTGCATTACGGTATCGGTCGTCAGCGTCAATGCAATTTGCCGCTTTGTCGGAATTCCAAACTCTCCCACTGTGGCGATCCCGAGATCTGGGTACAGAAACAGCCATTTCCAATCCAGACCGACAACCTGAACCCGCAGCGCCGGATCCTCACCAAACGGTGCCGAATACGGGTCAAGCCGATGCGTCGCCTTCCAAAGATAAAAGGACAGCAGGGCCACGATTATTACAGGTAAGCCCCACATGACAAATTCCAGCTTGGCCGAGAAATCCCAATCCGGTGCGTAAGGCGCAATGCGGTTGCTTCGGCGGCGATACCGAAACGCTATTATCGGGACCAGCACCAATACCGGGATAACGGCCAGCAGGATCAATACGGTCGCGCGAAGCAAATGCGTCTTCTGAACTGCCGCTATTGGGCCTTGCGGGTCCATAAAGCTGTCGCTGGCCAAAGCTGGTTGCGCCGAAGCGATCAACAGGAACACAGCGGCAAGTCTGAGCAAGGATGGATTGGACGAAACGACTTGTGCCACAGCTGACTGTCCTCTCCTCATCTCGATCCCATCCAACTATCGGCAAGTGGGTGAAATTTCTCAAGAGTTTTCCGAACCACAAATTGCCATCCTCAGCTTTCTTTCAACTTTGGGTATAAACAGCGACGGGTCGCGCGGCATCTTCCCGTTGACTTGCAAGGCCAGTCGGGACAGAAAAATCGTCAATGCGTACTTTGCTTGTCACTCTAGGATTGATCCTTCTGTCCCAGACCGCACTGGCACAGGATCGTGCAGCAATTGAACGCCAGTTTCAGTCGTGGCTGTTGGAGACGATCTGGCCCAAGGCGCAGGCCAAAGGTGTTTCACGCAACACACTGCAACAGGCGTTTTCCGGTGTTACTCTGAACTGGGACCTGCCGGATCTGGTTCCGCCCGGACATAAACGCAAAACGCCCAAGGCGCAAAAACAAGCCGAATTTGGCTCGCCCAGCCGGTATTTCAATACGGGGTCAATTCAGGGTGCAACGTCTGTCGGGCGCAGGATGGCAAAGCAACACTCTGCGATTCTTGCCAAAGTCGAAAGCAATACTGGCGTTCCTGCTCGTATCATTCTGGCAATCTGGGGCAGAGAAAGCGGCTATGGACAGGTGCCAATCCGCCATGATGCGTTCAGGGTTCTGTCGACCAAGGCATTCATGAGCACACGCGCGGAATACTTCACGGCCGAGCTTATCGCAGCTCTGCAAATCGCAGAAGCGGGGCCCCTGCCAGCCCGGCAAATGAAAAGCAGTTGGGCAGGCGCGTTAGGGCAACCCCAGTTCATGCCATCAAGCTATTTGGATTACGCCGCAGATGGCAACGGCGATGGACAGGTCGATATCTGGGGGTCATCCGATGATACAATCACTTCGATTGGCAACTACCTGAAAAAGCACGGCTGGATCGCCGGGCGTGACTGGGGTTTCGAAGTGTCTGTGCCGGCAACCGTTTCATGTACATTGGAAGGACCCGACCAGGGGCAGTCAATTCAGCAGTGGGAAGCGATGGGCATAAACCGGGTCTCTGGCAAACCTTTTCCAGCCCACGAGATGAAGGGGGTAGGTTACCTGATGATGCCAGCAGGACGATTTGGTCCTGCTTTTCTTGTCACTCCGAATTTTTACGTTCTGAAGGAATACAACAAAAGTGATCTGTATGCTTTGTTCGTCGGCCATGTCGGTGACAGAATCCAATTTGGAAGCGACGATTTTGCAGGGCGGTGGGGCAAGGTCGGCGGTTTGTACCGTTCTGACATCGCAAAGATGCAGGGCGCGCTGGAAAGCTTGGGGTACGATGTCGGAGGCGTTGACGGCTTGCCAGGTTTCAAAACCCGCCGATCAATAGGCAGATGGCAGGAAACGATGGGTGTTGCACCTACCTGCTTTCCTGAAGCCTCGATGACAACGAAACTGGCCCGATAAGGCACCAAGCATGCGTTGAACGGTCGCTCTCGACTTGCTTAAGCATCTTATCGCCGGTCGCAACAGACCGCATTTATCATCAATCTTAATGATTTCGACCATATTGTTGCTCTTTCAAAAACGGACTTGATGCGTCAGATCATGTATTTCCAAGAAGCTCGGATGTTTGCCGACGGGTTACTTGTGCCCTTAAGACACGTTACTTGACGCAACTTGCGACTAAGTGAGCCGTGTTAATTCCAGTTAAGCAATCCCTTCCATCTGAGTTCTTTTTGACCGCGCAGTCCAAAACTACTTGTCATAACAAGGCGATATGCCCATCCAAAGAAAGGCACGCGGAACTCCGTTCGGGGGCTTTTCAAGGCAAGTGATGCTGCTCCAAAATATCAACTTTCCGTGATCGACAAATCGTCGCCAGATTTTTGGCACAGAGTTGTAAGGGAAGGGTCGCTGGGAACTGTCGTTCGGGCCTTGTATACAGGAAACAACGGAGTCGGCTTTTGACTCGTCTGGACCAAGGTGGCACGATTTGGTCAATAACAGCCGGCACACTGGGCATGATTGATTGACACGGTTTTGAAGACTAAGAGGACATTCCGGATGTTTTCTGTTTTACCGGCCAAGTTTTGATTTGAGAGGCACCATGACACGCAAAGTCACCAAAGCAGTTTTTCCAGTGGCGGGAATGGGAACCCGGTTTTTGCCGGCAACCAAGTCCGTTCCGAAAGAGATAATGACGTTGGTGGACCGCCCCCTGGTGCAATATGCAATCGATGAAGCCCGCGCCGCTGGGATCAAAGAGTTCATCTTTGTGACGTCTCGCGGGAAATCCGCGCTTGAAGATTACTTTGACCATAACCTCGTCCTCGAACAGGAACTAATGGCCAAAGGGAAAAACAAGCTTCTCGATATCCTGAACAAGACCAATATGGAAAGCGGCGCGATCGCCTATATCCGCCAACACAAAGCCTTGGGTCTGGGCCACGCCGTTTGGTGCGCGCGCCGCTTGATAGGCGATGAACCTTTTGCCGTTATGTTGCCTGACGATGTGATTGCTGCAGACAAACCATGTCTGCAACAAATGGTCGAAGCCTATGAGGAAACGGGCGGCAACATGGTGGCAACGATGGAGGTTCCGCCAGAAAAGACAAGTTCGTATGGCGTGCTGGATGTTGTCGACAGTATCGGCCCGATCATTCCGGCCAAGAGCATGGTTGAAAAGCCTGAACCATCGAAAGCGCCATCCAATTTGGCCGTTATCGGGCGCTATATTCTTCGACCTTCCGTGTTGAACAACCTGAACGCAATGAAAACCGGAAGCGGCGGTGAAATCCAACTGACTGATGCAATCGCCGAAGATATCGCATCCGGCGTGCCCGTTTTTGGCTACAAGTTCGACGGGCAGCGTTTCGACTGCGGCTCAAAATCCGGTTTTCTGCAAGCAACCGTTTCCTTTGCCCTTGCCCGTGACGACCTGCGTGATGACCTGAGCCAGTATCTGAATGACATCGTTGCAACTGGAAAAGCGGCCCAGTAGCCAAGGGATCACTCATTCCACAAAAAGAACTGAAAAATATCGTTGGTCATCAGCAATTCAGGGGCACGCGTATGAACAGAACGGTCTATCCAGTCATCCTGTGTGGTGGTTCAGGAACGCGTTTGTGGCCCCTGTCGCGCAAAAGCTATCCCAAGCAATTCGTCCCACTTGTCGGCAAAACCAGTCTTTTACAAGATTGTGCCGACCGGATGCTTGGGCCCTCGCATGCGCCCTATGCCAAACCACTGGTTCTAACCAACGATGCCTTTCGGTTTATTGTCCCTGAACAGTTGACAGCTGTGGGGATCGCCCCCGGCCCGATCCTGATTGAGCCTGAAGGGCGCAACACGGCCCCTGCCGTACTGGCGGCTGCGTTGTACCTTGCCTTACGTGATCCGGATGCCATCATGCTGGTTGCACCTTCAGATCATGTGCTTCCAAACAAGGCGGCTTTTCATCAGGCAGTCGACATAGGCGTGCGCGCAATTGCCGAACGAGGCGATCTGGTGACATTTGGCATCACGCCCACTCGGCCCGAAACCGGGTATGGCTACTTAAAGCTGAACGACGCCCCAGACGCGTCCGAGGGTGCAGTTCGCCTGGATCGGTTCGTGGAGAAACCGGATCTGGAAGCGGCGCAGGCGATGGTGAAAGATGGCAGTTACCTGTGGAACTCCGGCATCTTCCTGTTTGCGGCACGTGACATCGTTGCCGCATATGAAAAGTACGCTAGCACCCTTATTGCACCTGTCCAAAAGGCCGTCGACAGCGCAAAGACAGATTTGGGGTTCCTGAGATTGGATCCTTCAGCTTGGGCTGACGTCGATGACATATCGATCGACTATGCGGTCATGGAAAAAGCTCCCAACCTCAGCGTGGTTCCCTATTCCGCAGGTTGGTCTGATGTTGGCAGTTGGACGGCTGTTCAAGAATTGTCAGATCCTGATGAAAATGACATAGCGACACATGGGGAAGTAACCACAATCGACTGCCGCAACGTTCTGATACGATCAGAATCGCCAGCGCAGGAAGTGGTGGCAATGGGGCTTGAGAACGTTATCGCAGTTGCGATGCCAGATGCTGTGCTGGTTGCCAGCATGGATAAAGCCCAGGACGTCAAGCAGGCTGTTGCTGCCTTAAAGGCAAAAGGGGCCAAACAGGCAGATACGCTTCCGGTCGATCACCGCCCCTGGGGCTGGTTTGAGAGCCTCGTGATCGGTGACAGATTTCAGGTCAAGCGAATCCATGTGCATCCGGGCGCAGCGCTCAGCCTGCAGTCCCATCACCACCGGTCCGAGCATTGGATTGTGGTAGAGGGCACCGCCAAGGTCACAATCGATGATCAGGAACGGTTGGTCAGTGAAAACCAGTCAGTCTATATCCCGCTGGGTGCTGTGCACCGGATGGAGAACCCTGGCAAGGTGCCCATGGTATTGATCGAAGTGCAGACCGGCACCTATTTAGGCGAAGATGACATCATTCGATATGAAGACATTTATGCCCGGGATTAAGCGGCGACATAGTTCTCCACAGGCCATACTCGGGTCGGCTTATCCCCGGAGATACTCAGGTTAACAGATCATTTCCTGTGCGGTCGGCCAGGTCAGACGAGATTGACGCGCCTTACGGCAGGGTGGCGCGCAACCGATTTTCGGACCGACAGCCACAGGAGGCCCCCCCGTGTCACAGATCTCACCCAGACTGCACCTGCCTTTTCTGCAACCTTCGCAGGCCCAAAAACACGTCATCCACAATGAAGCACTGCGACAGCTTGATCTGGTCGTTCAACTTTCAGTACAGACGACCAATGCCAGCACCCCGCCCGTAGTCCCCGAGCAGGGCGATATCTATGCTCTGGGCGCCACCCCCACCGGGGACTGGGCCGGACATGCAAGAGAGCTTGCCGCATGGCTGGACAACGCCTGGCATTTCTTGACCCCGTATGCGGGCTGGCGTGCCTGGGACGAAGCCACTGGTGAACTGAAGTTCTGGAATGGGTCTGACTGGCTGCCCTTGCCCGTCAATACTCAGAACCTGGATGGTATCGGGGTGGCGACAAGTTCGGACGTTACGAATCGCTTGTCTGTCCGAAGCCCGGCCACGCTTCTGAGCCACGAGGGCGGCGGGCATCAGCTGAAGATCAACAAGGCGGGTGCCAGCGATACGGCATCGCTGGTGTTTCAGTCGAACTGGACCGGCCACGCTGAAATGGGGTTATCCGGAAGTACGGGGTTCTCAATTAAAGTGTCCCCTGACGGAGGTACCTGGACGGAAGCTCTGACTTTTGACCCTACGACCGGAACAGCGGCTGGTGCAGCTATTCAGGGTAATATGACGGATACCACTCCGGGTCGCCTGATGCGTGCCGACTACGGCTATGGGCCGGGCAACCTTCTGGGGGCGGTATCAGAAGTTGGCGGCACACCAACCGGTGCTGTCATAGAGCGCGGAAGTAATGCCAGTGGCGATTTCACGCGTTTTGCTGATGGAACCATGATTTGCACCGCCGTGTTGCTTCCTGTCGCATGTACGACCGCTGAAGGCGCATTATTCGCAAGCGCTGCAATGACGTGGGACTACCCAGCGCCATTTTCCTCTGCGCCAAGCGTTAGTGGCAGCGCTGGAGCTAATAATCGCTTCATCGGGTTTGATGTGCCCGGAAACACTCAAGTTACCTGCAAAGCCCTCTCCTCAACTTCGGATGCAGTCGCTTTTTCACCAAGTGTCATCGCCATAGGGCGCTGGTTCTGAGTACAGCTGCTGCCTGAACTGTGGTTCAGGCGGTTTTTTTGTGTAGTCGACCCATTTCTTTAGCAATCACCGATTTCATTGGACCCGCCACAGACGCCTTGCTCCGGGCGAAAAGCGAGCGACGCAACACCACACGCCTGGTGGCTGTTTATTACTGATCCATGCCCAGAATTGTATCTTCTCAGCTGACAATGGCCGTGATTCAACAGTTTCTGCGCTGCACGACGGACTTTAGAAACTCCTTTCCAGCACATATTGCCTCAAAAACAACAAGAAAACGTGGGAACTCAACAGCCATACCTGTAAATCATTGAAACCGGCCCTGGATTCTTCGATTGTGCCCGCGCCGTTGATAGTAATTGGTAAAAAAGGATTTGGCAGATGCGCATTGCAATGATCGGCACAGGTTATGTGGGCCTTGTGTCCGGTGTGTGTTTCTCGGACTTCGGACATGATGTGATTTGCGTTGATAAGGCTGAGCAGAAGATCGATATGCTCAAAGCCGGACAGGTGCCTATTTATGAACCGGGTCTGGACGTGCTGATGGCACGAAACGTCGTGGCTGGCCGTCTGAGCTTTACAACCGATCTTGCAGCCGCAGTGGACGGCGCGGATGCTATCTTTATTGCAGTTGGAACGCCGACCCGGCGTGGAGACGGCCATGCGGATCTGACCTATGTGATGGCAGCGGCGGAAGAAATCGCTCAGGCTGTCACCGGGTATACCGTTATCGTCACAAAATCGACTGTGCCCGTCGGAACAAACAGAAAAGTGCAGGAAACAGTCAAGGCCGCCAACCCCCAGGCCGAATTTGACGTGGCTTCGAACCCTGAATTTCTTCGCGAAGGCGCGGCAATCGACGATTTCATGCGCCCGGACCGCGTCGTGGTCGGCGTGGAAAACGACCGCGCTGCCGAAGTGATGGCAGAAATATATCGCCCTCTGTATCTGCGCGACTTCCCGATCCTGACCACCGATCTGGAAAGTGCCGAGATGATTAAATACGCCGCCAACGCGTTTTTGGCGACCAAGATCACCTTCATCAATGAAATCGCAGGACTGTGCGAAAAAGTTGGCGCGGATGTTAAAGAAGTTGCGCGCGGCATCGGCCTTGACGGGCGGATCGGCAACAAATTTCTGCATGCAGGACCCGGCTACGGTGGTTCATGTTTTCCAAAAGACACGGCCGCATTGGCGCGGATCGGGCAGGACCACGCGCATCCAATGCAGATCACCGAGACCGTCATCCGCGTTAATGACGAAATCAAGAAGCGGATGATCGAGAAAATTCGTGACGCATGTGACGATCATTTCAACGGCAAGACCGTGGCAGTTCTGGGTGTTACGTTCAAACCCAACACAGACGATATGCGCGACGCACCATCACTGTCCATCGTCCCCGCCCTAATAGGCGGAGGCGCAAAGGTGCGTGTTGTTGACCCACAGGGAAAATCTGAAGGGGAGGCGCTCTTGCCGGGCGTCGAATGGTGCGACGATCCGTATATCGCCGCGCGGGGCGCGGATGTTGTTGTGCTGCTGACAGAATGGAATGAATTCCGCGCGCTGAACCTTTCCGAAATTGCGGCGTCAATGAAATCAGCCAGGATGGTTGACCTGCGCAACATCTACTCGAAAACTACGGCGCTGAAGTCAGGATTTGACACCTATGTCGGCGTTGGGCGCTGAAAGCGTGCTTCCCGCCGCACGCATCTTCAAGTGGTTGACGGATCATAGTGCGGCAGTCCAGACCCGGTAACGGCCTTGGCCGGTGACTTCACGCACCAGACCTCTCCGGGTGAACAGGTCAAAATTCCGCTGAACCGCCGCGCGCGAAGAAATGGTAAGTTCTTCCGCAAGCGGGGCCGAGACCATGGGCCACGCCGCCAGAGCATCAATCAGACGCGGGGGGGTGCGACCGCTCAAATCATGCGTTGCGTCGCGCGCCTTGCCCTCCCAGGCACTGATCCGGTCGAGGTGCAGCAAGGCCGCAAGAACGGCTTGCCCGGCGCCCTGTATCCAAGACCCTAACTTTTCCGTCGGCCCACCCGTTCCGCGCAACGCACCCGGACCAGACAGCGCCAGTGGCATGAACGTTGCGCCGCCGCGCCCCATCGAAGCCGCGTGCCGCGCTGCGATGATTGCCGCCTCGGTGTCGTGTCCGACGCCCTGCGATATAGCTCGCCAAGCATGAAACGCGATCGCCGATTGTGTTACTGGGTGCAACCTTTCAGCATTCTGCATGACTTCGGCCAGATCAACGATCGCTTCGGGCGTCGCACCAGAGCCCTGAGCCAGACGGTCGAGAAACGCTGTCAACCCGCTTTCCCACCCGCCTGTAGCCGGGCCTGCGCCTGAGCTCAGACGGCGCACGGCCCAACCTGCCCGAAACAGCGCCTGCACGTCATCGTGGGTCGCGCCGATCCTCAGACCCGTCCACAAAGCCAGGCGGTCTACGCTGACCCGATCCCCTGTCCACCACCCCAGATCGGACGTTTCCATAAGTGCCAAACGGTGCGTCCACCCCTCAGGCCCCGAACGCAGCCGCTCATCCAGAGCGCCAAAGGTCAGGGCAAGATCAGCAAGCTCTGCCGACAATTCTGATTGTGCCGAATGCCAATCGCGCGGATCGAACAACGGGCGCTGATCTGATCGGGGACTAGGCAGAAAGAAATCTTCCTCCACGTCCTGGTCCGGGGGCAAAAACCAAGGGTCGTCCTCTTCTGCCGGATCGCCGTCATAGATACTGGCTGGGCCAAGATCATCGACCTCGTCTTCTGGAAGGAGCATGGTTTTCTTCGACGTCATACCCGGCATTCTTCGGGCATTTGCAACTGTTCACAAGGGTTTTCCATCAGCCCGAGAATGTACGGGTCAACACTTCCAGTTCAGCGCTTAAATCCGTATGCGGGGAACTGCCCAACAGCATATATCCATAACCGCCTTGCTCCCACTTTGCAGTTGCCAAACCGCTCAAGACCGATAGTTGGACGTCGGTACTTGGGGCATTCGGTCCTTGGCGAATAACACAGAAGGCAAGTGGTCGACCCTGATCATCAGCAAAAACCACTTGGATCAAGGGCTTGCCTTTGAATGAAAGAACCTGCGCACGCTTCAGCTCCAACCCTGGCAGTGCTTCCAGTATGTCCTGATTCAGCGATCGTCCTAACTCAGCTTCGGCCATTGCAAATTGCTTGGCCAGCGACGCGTCCGAACTGTCCAGCGATGCAATCGTTTCCGGCACGTAAAGTGATTGATAGATCGCGGCCTGCTGGGCCCAGCTTAAACCTGCTGGCCGGGTGGCCCAGAATGTTACGGCGACGGCTGCAAACGCCGCGCTGGCAGCCACCGCAACAAGACGCAGAAACCCGTTAATGCCGGGCCGCGTCGTTTTTTCCGGCAGGGCCACCTTCGGCGCTTCAGCGGGCAGGTTCTCAAAAACGCCCCGAACAACTAGCGCAAACGGATCCAGCGCCATCAGACGATGTTCCAACGTAGCGTCATCTTCAACCGCAGCCTCAATAGCGCGGGTCTGAGCCTCGTCCAGGCTGCCTTCCAGATACGCTAGAAGCGTCTCGTCGGAAAACGTCATTTGCCACTCCGTCGCGCGGTGTCCGCTGCATCAATCTGCATCACGGTTTTAAGTTTCTGCCGGGCATTCGAAAGCCGGCTCATGATCGTGCCAATTGGAACCTCCAACAAGGCAGCTGCTTCGCGATAACTGTACCCCTCAACGAAGACGAGCATTACCGCTTCGCGCTGTGCCTCAGGCAACTGCATCACTTGATTAAACACTTCAGCCGCGAAAATATTCGTTTCTGTGTCTGGTCCCGTTGCAACCAGATCCGCTTCGGGGGTCACCGACAGCGCCTGCGCGTTCCGAACCGACCGCGAACGCAGCTCATTCAGCCAGATCGACCGGCAGATTGTCATCAACCAGCTGTCCAGACGGTTATGCGACGTCACCTGATGATGTCGTTCAAGCGCGCGCAAACATGTGGCCTGCAACAAATCGTCCGCTACATCCGAGGCACCCGATAATGCCAGCGCAAACCGCCAGACACGCTTCGAATGCGTCTGAACCGCATCGCGGACGGCTTGTTCAGAAGTCATCTCAGCTCTCATCGAATGATCGCGACCTGCTTGTGTTTCTCAATCGCGGATCGGACCCGCAAGGGCAGAATTGCCATATTTAGCAGTGAAATGAAACGAAACTCCTGCTCCAAGCAGTCACGTTTGCGTCTGTAATTGTTGCAGCGCCTGTTTCTGCAACCAACTGGGTGTTGGATACTGGCCATTTGCGGCAGTTGTATTGGTTTCGACCAAAGGCATGGTGTTCCAAAGCACATAAGCCGTTCGATTGCGGTTATGGATTGCTTGAGTATTTGGTATTGGTTGCGGGTTTGGTGGTTAGGTCTTATTTAGCGTGTTTGGATGTTGGGATGGGTTGGTCTGCCGCAG
>NZ_JBQFZG010000007.1:0-177293 GCF_056542125.1 Ruegeria sp. AF1 | reverse complement strand
TCGCACCGATCGCCATGGAGCAGGGCCTGCGCTTCGCCATCCGCGAAGGCGGCCGCACCGTCGGCGCCGGCGTCGTGTCGAAGATTACTGAATAATTCGCACAAGCGAATGAACCAACGAAAAGGGCTTCCCTCGGGACGCCCTTTTTTCGTTTTTGCCTAAGCTGATTGTAATGCTACTTCTCTCATATTGAGGCATCACAATTAGAAAGAGGTCACAGCATGCACTTATTGGCGCGTTCAGTTGGTCTAGTTGCTGCACTTGTTTATTTATCCACTTCAGCGTCCGCACAGCAGATCGCGGACAGGATTTATCTCGGAGGGCCTGTGTTAACGATGAACGATAAGGCTCCGTCCGCTGAAGCGGTCGCAGTCAAAGACGGACGCGTTCTTGCTGTGGGGTCGTTGTCTGATTTGTCGATGCATCGCGGTGAAGAAACCGAAACGTTTGACCTGGAAGGCCGCGCGATGCTTCCGGGTTTTGTAGATAGCCACGGTCATGTGGTCATGGGGGGGTTGCAGGCATTGTCCGCCAACCTTCTTGCGCCGCCTGATGGGAAAGTCGTTGATATCGCCAGTCTGCAAGCCACGTTGACTGACTGGGCCGACGAAAATGCGCAAGCCGTTGAACAGGTCAAAATGATCATCGGCTTTGGTTACGACAATGCTCAATTAAAGGAACTGCGCCACCCTACGCGACAAGAACTGGACATTGTGTCTGAGGACTTGCCGGTCGTTATCGTTCATCAGTCCGGGCATTTGGGAGTAGCAAACTCGAAAGCTCTAGAGTTGGCAGGCATCACAGCCGCTTCAAAAGCCCCTCCGGGCGGAGTGATTCAACGCGATGACGCCGGTGAGCCAAACGGTGTTCTGGAAGAGTATGCGTTCTTTTCGGTCCTTGTGCCCATGTTAGGAAATCTGGGTGAAGAAGGCCTGGCGGCATTTGCCAAAGCTGGAACCGAACTTTGGGCACAGTTTGGATACACGACCGGACAAGAAGGCCGAACCTCAGGAGAAATTGTTGACGTTCTCAAGAAAGTTGCCGCCGAAGATGGGCTCCCAATTGACGTGGTAGCCTTCCCGGATGTTCTTGAGGCCAGGGAATATATAGGTGCAAACACCTCCAAGAACTACGACGACCGGGTTCGGGTCGGGGGCTGCAAGCTAACGATTGACGGCTCGCCTCAGGGTTTCACGGCTTTGAGGGATCGGCCCTATTATGATCCAGTCGGAAGCTACTCCGCCGGTTATGCAGGGTATGCTGCTATTACGATGGAGCAGCTACAGGACGCCGTTAATTGGTGTTACGAAAATGGGTTCCAAATCCTTGTGCACTCTAACGGGGAAGGGGCTTCTGACATGCTGATAGCAGCTCTCGAAGAGGCACAGATGAAGTATGGCGACCCGGGGAATCGTCCGGTTCTGATCCACGGTCAGTTTCTAAGAGAGGATCAGGTTGCGAGTTTTAAACGCCTCGGCGTATTCCCATCGCTTTTCCCGATGCACACGTTTTACTGGGGGGATTGGCATCGTGATCACACCGTTGGGCCGGTCAATGCAGACAATATCTCACCCACAGGATGGCTGCTCGAGCGGGACATGATGTTTGGTACACACCACGATGCCCCGGTGGCCTTTCCAGATAGCATGCGTGTTCTTGCTGCGACGGTTACTAGACGCACACGCTCTGGAGATATTTTGGGGCCGCATCAAAGGGTCGATGTTATGACTGCCTTGAAAGCCATGACAATCTGGCCCGCTTGGCAGCATTTCGAGGAAGATGAAAAGGGGTCCATTGAGGTTGGCAAAGTTGCGGATTTCGTGATCCTGTCAGACGACCCCACATCCGTTGACCCAGAAACACTGGCGGAACTAGAAGTGCTTGTAACCGTGAAGGGCGACGAGATTGTTTATGAAGCCGAAGTGGGTGTCCGAGAGGGCAAATTGGATTACTCGCCGTTCTCAAATGATCCTGTGATTGCCCATCTGTATCTGCATGCGGTTTACCAAGGGATGAAGGTAGAAGACGCATGGCTAACCAATGGCGTGTCTGGCGGCGAATAAAACGGTGTTCTTTGTGACGTTTGCCCCTTGTCAAACCCCGCCAACCCCACTAATACGCGCAGGTTCTCAACAAGAACATCAAGGCGGGATGATTCCCGCCTTTTGGGTTCGATGAGGGTTGGCGATGCGCGTCTGTCCTCCTCTCAACCTCAACGCCTGATAAAAGGCTGTTATTATGCAAAGCCAAAATATCCGTATTCGGCTGAAGGCATTTGACTATCGCGTTCTGGATGCCAGCACGCAAGAGATCGTCAACACTGCCAAGCGGACCGGCGCGAATGTGCGCGGCCCGATCCCGCTGCCGAACAAGATCGAGAAGTTCACGGTTCTCCGTGGCCCTCACGTTGACAAGAAATCCCGCGACCAGTTCGAGATCCGCACGCACAAGCGTCTGCTCGACATCGTTGATCCGACCCCCCAGACTGTGGACGCGCTGATGAAGCTCGACCTGGCTGCTGGTGTGGATGTCGAGATCAAGCTGCAGTCGTAAGATCGGAGGGTATAGATTATGCGCTCTGGTATTATCGCAAAAAAAGTTGGCATGACCCGCCTGTTCATGGAAGACGGCAAGCAGATCCCTGTGACCGTTCTTCACCTGGACAACCTGCAGGTTGTTGCACAGCGGACCGCTGAAAAAGACGGCTACACCGCCGTTCAGCTGGGCGCTGGTGCTGCCAAGGCAAAACGCACCTCGAAGGCCATGCGCGGCCACTACGCCGCTGCCAAGGTCGAGCCCAAGCGCAAGCTGGCCGAGTTCCGCGTCTCCGAAGATGGCCTGATCGAAGTGGGAGCCGAAATCTCGGCCGAGCACTTCCTGGCTGGTCAGAAGGTAGACGTGTCGGGCACCTCGATCGGTAAAGGCTTTGCCGGTGCGATGAAGCGCCACAACTTCGGTGGTCTGCGCGCCTCGCACGGTGTGTCGATCAGCCACCGTTCGCACGGCTCGACCGGTCAGTGTCAGGATCCGGGCAAGGTGTTCAAAGGCAAGAAGATGGCCGGTCACATGGGTGCTGCCCGTGTTACCACCCAGAACCTCGAGGTTGTCAAAACCGACGCCGACCGTGGTCTGGTCTTCATCAAAGGCGCCGTTCCCGGACCGAAATCGGGCTGGGTCACCGTCAAGGACGCCGTGAAGAAGAAAGCACCGGAAGGCCTGCCTTTCCCGGCTGCTGTGAAATCGGCTGCAACCGAAGCACCTGCGGAAGAAGTATCCGCGGAAGGTGGTGAAGCATGAAACTTGATGTAATCAAACTGGACGGCGGCAAGGCCGGCGACATCGAGCTGGATGCAGACCTGTTCGGCCTCGAGCCGCGCGCGGACATCCTGCACCGTGTGGTCCGTTGGCAGCGCAACAACGCGCAGGCCGGCACCCACAAGGTCAAGACCCGCTCGGAAACCAGCTACTCGACCAAGAAGATCTATCGCCAGAAGGGCACCGGTGGCGCACGCCATGGTGACCGCAACGCGCCGATCTTCCGCAAGGGTGGTGTGTACAAGGGCCCGACCCCTCGTTCGCACGGCCACGACCTGCCGAAAAAGTTCCGCAAGCTTGGCCTGCGCCACGCTCTGTCGGCAAAAGCCAAAGCAGGTGAGCTGGTTGTGATCGAGAACGCCGAAGCCGAAGGCAAGACCGCCGCTCTGGCCAAACAGGTTGCAAACCTGGGCTGGAAACGCGCTCTGGTCATCGACGGCGCGACCGTGAACGAAGGGTTCCTGAAGGCGTCGCGCAACATCGAAGGTCTGGATATCCTGCCGTCGATGGGTGCAAACGTTTATGACATCCTCAAGCGTGACACCCTGGTGCTCACCAAAGCGGCTGTCGAAGCACTGGAGGCTCGTCTGAAATGAGCGCGAAGGCAGAACACTACGACGTGATCCGCAAGCCGATCATCACCGAAAAGTCGACCATGGCGTCCGAAAATGGCGCGGTTGTCTTTGAAGTGGCGATCGAAAGCAACAAGCCGCAGATCAAAGAGGCCGTTGAGGCGCTGTTTGGTGTGAAGGTCAAGGCGGTGAACACCACCGTGACCAAAGGCAAGGTCAAGCGGTTCCGCGGCCAGCTGGGCCGTCGGAAGGACGTCAAGAAAGCATATGTGACCCTGGAAGAGGGTAACACAATCGACGTAAGCACCGGTCTCTGATCCGAGGCTTTTAGCGACACTTTACGGCCCCGGTGGATCACTCCGCCGGGGCCGATTTCGTTTCAGGCGTCGAAGCTGGGGACGCGCGTCAGGGCAGGGCGGTCACACGCCCTCCAGCGGTCGCCTCAGGGCGGTTCTGACGTTTCGGGCTCATTGGCCGCCTCAACAGCCATCGCACCCTCTGGCGGCCTCTGAGCGGCCTGCAAGCGGGGCAGAGCCTGCAACGGATATAGAAAAGGCGCCGTTAAGGCGCCTTTGGGTCGTTTTAATTGTGTGCGTGGTTATGAGCAATATACGTGCCGGTGCGCGATATCTGCGATGTCGCAGCGGCGGATGCCGATATCGTCCAGCTCACGGTTGCTCAGACGCTGCAACTCGGTATAGGTGCGCTGATACTCAGCAGCACGAGCGCGGGCTGTTTTGATCCGTGTGATCATGTCAGCGATCCGGGTGCCGAAGTTGAAGCCGGTATGGGTCAGTGTCGCAGTTGTCATCTCTGTATTCCTTTCTCGTATCAGGGCGTATTCCCTGACGTTTCCTTTTGAGTTCCTTCATTGGACAAGGCAGAGATAGGAGCGTTTGCTATCGCTAACAACGCAGATTTTGGTCTAGCCGGTATGCATGCGGCGAATAACTTTCGCTGGTTGGATTGCTCGTAGCCTGGTTCCTGTTCCTATTGGCATGGATTTTGCAGTTGACCTGCGGATTGACTCGATGGCCATCTGCGGTTTGCAGCGACTTTCAGTTTGTTCCCAATACCGGACCCACCTGCTGAAATGCAAAATAAAGTCCCGTCGGATCACGAAACACACGCGGTGCATGCTGCGCGCTTTGCCGTGATCGAACACGCACTTCGGACGCTCCAAGCGTCAAAGCATCACGTACCGCATCCTCGATAGCGGTGACCTTAATTCCGGGTAGCCAGGCGCATCTTTCACGTATCTTTATATCTGGTGAAGCAACCACAGGAATATGTGTAAGCCACGGACCTGGCCCGGCCGCGCCTGGGCCATCCGTTTTCGAAGATGTTCGATCAAACAACGATTGGTAGAATTCAACTGGAAACTCTGGGCCTTCGCTCAGATAAACCTCTGTTGTGAACTGTTGTGTAGGTATCGGGTAATCGTGTTGTGAAACGGAAATGCCAAACCTGGCTCCCAAGGGGTCCAACAATAGGCAGTTTCGACCGACGCCGGGCACATCAAAGGGGCGCCGAATGATATGTGCGCCCAGCTTCTCGGCACGCTTTGAATACTTGTCAACATCGGGAACCTCGAAATAGGGAAGCCAGCCGGCATCAAAGCCCGCTGGAGTCTTGGTAAATCCACTTCCGGCTTCCCCATTCAAAAGAGCAAGAGTGAATTCCCCCTTTCCCCGGCCCCAGACATAGTCTTCTGTGCTTTCCTTAATGAAATCCCACGATGCTACACGGCCATAGAAAGCCTCGGAAGCGTTCAGATCAGGCGTAAAGAGGTCATGCCAAACGATCCGTCCTGTCTTATCCGCACTCACTTCAAGAACCTCCTGCGTGAAACACGCTGGATAGCCCATCATAATCCAATTGGTCATTGATACAGATCAATCTGAACATGGCGCTCCAGAAATCCGGGTTGGAGGAAGGAATCCCCAAGAAGCTGAAGTGCCAACAATAAACGCCCCCGAATTTACCGGAGGCGTTTTTGTTCTTTCCGATGAAGGCGGGCTTAGCCGCGTTCTTCGACGATCTCAACCAGATGCGGGATCTTGCGGATCATGCCGCGCACCGAAGGAGTATCCTCCAGCTCACGGGTTCTGTGCATCTTGTTCAGGCCCAGGCCGATCAGGGTTGCGCGCTGTTCGGCGGGGCGACGGATCGGCGAACCGACCTGTTTGACGACGATGGTTTTTGCCATGACGTGCTCTCCTTATGCTTCTGCTTCTGCTTCAGCAGCAGCCGGTGCTTCGTCCCGCTTGGGCAGGATGTCAGCAACCTTTTTGCCACGACGTGCGGCAACCGAACGCGGGCTCTGCTCTTTCTGCAGGCCGTCGATGGTGGCGCGGATCATGTTGTACGGGTTCTGCGAGCCCAGCGACTTGGACACAACGTCCTTGACGCCCAGCATTTCGAACACGGCACGCATCGGACCACCGGCGATGATACCGGTACCTTCAGGCGCGGCGCGCATAACCACTTTACCGGCGCCGTGACGGCCCTCGATGTCGTGGTGCAGGGTCCGACCTTCGCGCAGCTGCACGCGGATCATCTGACGCTTGGCTTGCTCAGTCGCCTTGCGGATGGCCTCAGGTACTTCTTTCGCTTTACCCTTGCCAAAGCCGACGCGGCCTTTCTGATCGCCGACAACCACCAGAGCGGCGAAGCCAAAGCGCTTACCACCTTTTACGGTTTTCGACACGCGGTTGATTGCGACCAGGCGATCTGCAAATTCCGGTGTTTCTTCACGGTCGCGGCCACGGCCCCGACGGTTTTCACGTTCTGCCATTTGGCATCCCTTTTCCTCTAGAGGCGCTTGCGGCGCCAATTACTCAATCGAAGTGAACCCGTGAATGACATTCTGGGGCTCCCCGATCATCGAGGCGGGCGGACCCGCCTTCAAAGTGCCGGTGCCGGGCTGAAGCCCGGCCTACGGCGTCGTATCCGGTAGGCCGGGCTTCAGCCCGGCACACCATCAGATCTTCAGGCCACCTTCACGCGCAGCGTCGGCGACAGCCTTCACTTTGCCGTGGAACAGGAAGCCGCCACGATCGAAATAGGCCTCTTCGACGCCTGCCTTCTTGGCACGCTCGGCGATGGCCGCGCCGACTTTCGTCGCCGCTTCGACGTTGTTCTTGCCAACAACACCCAGATCTTTTTCCAGGGTCGAGGCCGAGGCCAGGGTCACGCCACGTACGTCGTCGATCAGCTGAACAGAGATGTTCTTGTTCGAACGGTGTACGGACAGGCGCGGACGACCCGCGTTGACCTTGCGAAGTTTGTTCCGAACGCGCAGGCGGCGCTTCAGAAACAGGGTTCTTTTGCTGTTTGCCATTGTCTGCGTCCTTACTTCTTCTTGCCTTCCTTGCGGAAGATGAACTCGCCCTTATAGCGGATGCCCTTGCCTTTGTACGGCTCGGGGCGGCGCCACTCGCGGATTTTGGCCGCGGTTTCGCCCACCAGCTGCTGGTCGATACCTTCCACAACGATTTCGGTCTGCTTCGGTGCGGTGATGGTGACACCTTCCGGAGCCGTGAAATCAACATCGTGGCTATAGCCCAGGTTCAGCTTCAGGGTGTTGCCCTGCATCTGCGCCCGGTAACCAACACCCTGGATCTCCAGCTCTTTTTTGAAGCCTTCAGTCACACCGGTTACCAGGTTGGCAACCATGGTGCGGCTCATGCCCCACTGCTGGCGGGCACGCTTGGACATGCCGCGAGGGTCGATCTTGACCACGTTGTCTTCAACCGACAGCGTCACGTCGTCGGTGGCGGTGAAGCTGCGGGTGCCTTTCGGACCTTTGACTTCGATGGTCTGACCCGACACAGAGGCGGTTACGCCGCTGGGCAGCTCGACCGGTTTTTTACCAATACGAGACATTGCAGACCTCCTTAGAAGACGGTGCAGAGCACTTCGCCGCCAACATTGTTGGAGCGAGCGTTTGCGTCCGACATCACACCTTTCGGAGTGCTGACAATCGACACGCCCAGACCCTGACGGACCTGCGGGATGTCATTGACGCCCATGTATACGCGGCGACCGGGTTTCGAAACCCGCTTCAGTTCGCGAATGACAGGGGTGCCTTCGTAGTATTTCAGGCTGATTTCGATGGCCGGATGACCGTTTTCGCCGGTCGTCTTTTCATAGCCACGGATGTAGCCTTCGTCCGCCAGCACGTCCAGAACCCAAACACGCAGCTTTGACGCCGGAGTGGATACGGTGGATTTGCCGCGCATTTGCGCGTTGCGGATACGGGTGAGCATATCGCCGATAGGATCATTCATATCTATGTCTCCCTTACCAGCTCGATTTCACCATGCCGGGGATCTGACCAGCAGAACCCAGCTCGCGCAGCATGATACGGCTGACCTTCAGCTTACGGTAGTAAGCGTGGGGACGACCGGTCAGCTGACAACGGTTGTGCAGACGGGTAGCCGAGCTGTTGCGCGGCAGTTTCGCCAGTTTCAGACGCGCTTTGAAACGCTCTTCCATCGGCTTGCTCTCGTCATTCGCGATTTCTTTCAGCTCGGCACGCTTTGCGGCATATTTGGCCACCAGGCGTTCGCGCTTCTTTTCGCGTTCGATCATTGCTTTTTTAGCCATGTCTCAATCCTCCCGGCGCTTACGCGTTGAACGGCATGTTGAATGCTTTCAACAATGCCTTTGCTTCAGCGTCGGTTTTCGCTGTGGTGGCAATTACGATATCCAGGCCCCAGACCTCGTCGACCTTGTCGAAGTCGATTTCCGGGAACACGATGTGCTCTTTCATGCCCATGGCAAAGTTGCCACGACCGTCGAAAGAAGGCTTAACACCGCGGAAGTCACGAATACGCGGCATTGCGATCGTGATCAGACGATCCAGGAATTCGTACATCCGGTCACCGCGCAGGGTCACTTTCGCACCCAGCGGCATGTCTTCCCGGACGCGGAAACCCGCGATCGACTTCTTCGCCTTGGTTGAAACGGCCTGTTGACCGGCAATTGCAGTCAGATCCTCGACAGCAGCTTTCGCTTTCTTCGAGTCTTTGACGGCCTCGGCACCACAGCCGATGTTCAGAACGATTTTTTCCAGCTTGGGCAGCTGCATGTCGTTCTTGTAGCCGAACTCTTCTTTCAGAGCGGCACGGATGGTCTCGGCGTACTGCGCTTTCAGACGCGGGGTGTAGGTTGCGTTATCAAGCATCGATCACGTCCCCTGTGGTCTTGGCGAAGCGAACTTTCTTGTCGCCTTCCACGCGGAAGCCAACGCGGGTTGCTTTGCCGTTCTTGTCCAGCAGTGCCAGGTTCGAAAGATCGACCGGCAGAGCTTTGGGCAGGCGGCCGCCTTGCGAGGTTTGCGACTGGCGGGTGTGGCGGATGGCGATGTTGATGCCATCGACCACAGCTTTGCCGGCTTTGGGGTCAACCGAGGTGATAGTTCCCTCTTTGCCCTTGTCCTTGCCGGACAGCACGACGACCTTGTCGCCTTTGCGGAGTTTAGCAGCCATGATTACAGCACCTCCGGAGCCAGCGAGATGATTTTCATGAAGTTCTTCGCGCGCAGTTCACGAACAACGGGGCCAAAGATACGGGTACCTACGGGCTCGTTGTTGTTGTTCAGGATGACGGCGGCGTTGCGATCGAAACGGATCGCGGTGCCGTCTTCGCGACGGACTTCCTTGGCGGTGCGTACGACGACGGCCTTACGGACGTCACCTTTCTTTACGCGGCCGCGCGGGATGGCTTCCTTCACCGAGACGACAATGATGTCGCCAACGGAGGCGTATTTACGCTTGGAACCACCCAGGACCTTGATGCACTGAACTCGGCGTGCGCCAGAGTTGTCAGCGACATCCAGATTGGTCTGCATCTGGATCATGTGGTTTCTCCCGACCTGTGGGGGCTGGTCTGATTAAATCCCCCAGGGTTTCGACAAATGAAAAATCCCGGAAGCTTACGCTTCCAGAACTTCCCAACGTTTCGTCTTCGATTTCGGCGCGCATTCGATGATGCGTACAGAGTCGCCGACCTTGAAGGCGTTCTTTTCGTCATGAGCCCGGTATTTCTTGGACTTACGAACGGTTTTGTGCAGCAGCGGGTGCTTGAAACGGCGCTCGACCAGCACGGTGATGGTCTGTTCGTTGGCGTCGCTGGTCACGGTGCCTTGCAGGATACGCTTGGGCATCTGATTACTCCTCGGATGCCGCAGCAGCGGCCTTTTCGTTCAGGATGGTTTTGACGCGGGCAGCGTTGCGGCGGGCCGCTTTGATGCCAGCAGTGTTTTCCAGCTGACCGGTTGCCTGTTGAAAGCGCAGGTTAAAGCTTTCTTTCTTCAGGTTGACCAGTTCCTCGCGGAGCTGATCAGGGGTCTTGTCACGCAGTTCTTGGGCGTTCATCGCCTTTTCCTTTGCTCAAAACACCAGAAGGCCCCGTACTCGGGTCACCTTTGACCTGGTGGATGAATGATAGACATACGAATCGCCCGACAACGCCGGGAGACCGCAAGATGCCGCTCTATAGGGGGTTAGGGGTGGGGTGGCAAGGGAAAGTTTGCCATGCGGGAACAGGGAATTTCCCGAAATCAAAAACCCGCTTGTGTCACCGTGTCAGACCCTGGCTATTTGCCACTCTGGTCAATACGGACAGCATCTCGGAAACCTCTTCCGGCGAAAGACGGCCATGACCGTCCAGGAACGCTCCGATGTCACGCCCGGTATATCGCCCCGTCAGCTTCCCTTCGTCAAGGATCAGATTGTTTCGCACAAGCTCCACGGCGGTCACATGGCAAATACGGCATTTCTCGATGAAGACACCGCCCGAGTCCCGGATAATCCGGAAATGAGCAAGCAGTACCTCGGCCTTGTCCGTAGTCACCCCGCCATGACCGGAGCGCAAGTAATTTTCGACCGCCCGTCCGGACCGGGCTCCGACCAGCACACCATCTGACACACCAAGCTCATCCCAAACGAAATCACCGGAATGGGGGGCGTGGCATCCGGCACAGCTGTCTTCGTAGATGCGGTGCGGGTTCGCAACTTGCCCCACAGCACTTGTCGTGCAGGCAATTGTCGCAACCAGAACGAATGAGAATAGGGCTTGCATCGTAAATGCCTGACCAAAGCCTGAACAATACACCTCAACATGACGGGCGGGTGCATAGCTTGGATTCTATCGTGTGTCTGAACCCAATGGAATGATTGAGATCAGATGGCTCAAATTCGCTTTTACGAAAAACGCGGCCCCGTTTGCACGAGACCGCGTCTGCAACTGTCTAAGTCTGGGCGACTTACGCCAGAGCGATGTTCACAGCCGACTCGCGGCCGTCACGGCCGGGCTCGATGTCGAATGTTACTTTCTGGTTGTCGGCCAGACCGGTCAGACCCGAGCGTTCGACAGCAGAGATGTGTACAAACACGTCTTTGCCACCGGTCTCCGGTGCGATGAAGCCAAAACCTTTAGTTGTGTTGAACCATTTTACGGTGCCATTGGCCATATCCGTATTCTCCAAATAATTGCTGTCCGCGGAATTGCGACAGCGCGGCGTGGTCGGTCTGGATCGAGAGACTGAACGCCGAATATCGGGAGACAGTGGTCGAAAAAGAAAAACGTAAGCGTGTCTCACATGGTCCATGTCGGCACATATTGCAAGTGTTATCGAAAACTCTTTGTGAATCGTGATTGGTAGGGGGCCGCCCGTTCGTCTCGCAAACGCTACACTGAACAACTACCGTGCAATGAGCTGATGCTCACTCCCACTTATAGTTGAAACTCACTGAAATCCGCTCTTCCTCGGCCATGTTCATCGGCACCTCGTGGCGCAGCCAGCTTTCCCACAGCAGAACATCGCCCACCTGCGGCTTCACATAGATGAAGGGCTGCAAATCGCGTCGCCCGCCTTTCAGCCGCGTCGGCGCGGCCATCATGCGGCCTGAGCGGGGGTCTTCCAGCTTCAGCGCGCTCGCGCCTTCGGGCATCGCCACATAGGTGGTGCCGGAAATCACACTGTGCGGGTGCAGATGGCTGGAATGCATGCCACCCTCGGGCAGGATGTTGATCCACAGGTCTTCCAGCTTCAGCTCACCCTCACCCAGATCAAACTCCAGATCCTTGGCAAAAGCCGCCACATGGCTGTCCAGCGCTTTGACCAGATCGGCGAATATCGGAAACCGCCAGGGCAGGTCGGTCAGCGAAGCATAGCTGGTGTAACCGGGATAGCCGTTTTCTTCGCACCAGTCCTGACCGGCCTCGTCATCCTCGGCGATGACAAGGCACGAGCTTTCCAACTCCTCCGCATCGATCGGGGGACCGAACTCGGACAAAGAGGCACGATAGAGGCGGGTGACGAAGAGTGATTCAATCTGTGGCATGGCGCTGTCTTAAACCAGCCGCGCGGTGAAGGCGATGGCTGTTTTGCGAGGCTCTGCCTCGCGCTCCGGGATATTTGCAGCCAGATGAAGAACGGATCCCCTGCTTCATCTGGCCCAAAATATCCCGGGGGAGGCGCGCGGCACGCGCGGCGGGGGCAGAGCCCCCTAAAGAAAAACCCCCGCCGGTGTTCCAACGGGGGTCAATCTTGTCACGAGCGGGGGTGCCCCCGGATCGCTTACCAGTCTTCGCGAACCACGACGCGGGTCTTGATCGGCAGCTTCATCGCAGCCAGGCGCAGGGCCTCGCGGGCGATGTCGTCATTGACGCCGTCGATCTCGAACATCACGCGACCGGGCTTGACCTTGCAAACCCAGCGGTCGACCGAACCCTTACCTTTACCCATACGAACTTCGATCGGCTTTGCCGTGACCGGAGTGTCGGGGAAGATGCGGATCCAGACACGGCCCTGACGCTTCATGTGACGCGTCATGGCACGACGTGCAGCCTCGATCTGGCGTGCGGTTACACGCTCAGGCTCAATCGCTTTCAGGCCGTAGGTGCCAAAGTTCAGATCAGAGCCGCCCTTGGCTTCGCCCTTGATCCGGCCTTTGTGCAACTTGCGGAATTTTGTACGCTTTGGTTGAAGCATATCTTTCCCTCCTTAGCGACGACCGCCACCAGCACCACGAGGTGCAGGGCCGTCCTGGAGTTCCTGTGCTTTACGGTCACGTGCCTGCGGATCGTGCTCCATGATCTCCCCTTTGAAGATCCAGACCTTGATCCCGATGATCCCGTAGGGGGTCATCGCTTCGGCATGTGCGTAATCGATGTCGGCGCGCAGCGTGTGCAGCGGCACACGGCCTTCGCGGTACCATTCGGTCCGTGCGATTTCGGCACCACCCAGACGGCCAGCGACGTTCACCCGGATACCCAGGGCGCCCATGCGCATGGCGTTCTGTACGGCACGCTTCATCGCGCGGCGGAACGAAACACGGCGTTCCAGCTGCTGAGCGATCGACTCGGCAACCAGCTGACCGTCAAGCTCGGGCTTGCGCACTTCGACGATGTTCAGGTGCAGTTCGCTGTCGGTCATCGCAGCCAGCTTCTTGCGCAGGACTTCGATGTCCGCACCTTTCTTGCCGATGATGACACCCGGACGTGCGGTGTGGATCGTAACGCGGCACTTCTTGTGCGGACGTTCGATGATCACACGGGCAACACCGGCCTGCTTGCACTCTTTCTGGATGAACTCACGGATCTTGAGGTCTTCCAGCAGAAGATCACCGTAGTCCTTGGTATCTGCGTACCAGCGGCTGTCCCAGGTGCGGTTGACCTGAAGGCGCATGCCGATCGGATTGACTTTATGTCCCATTAGGCTTGCTCCTCAACTTGACGCACCTTGATGGTGATCTCCGAGAACGGCTTCATGATCTTGCCGAAACGGCCACGCGCACGCGGGCGACCGCGCTTCATGACCAGGTTCTTGCCAACCCAGGCTTCGGCGACGATCAGCTCGTCAACGTCCAGGTTGTGGTTGTTTTCGGCATTCGCGATTGCGGACTGCAGGCACTTCTTGACGTCCTGCGCGACGCGCTTGTTCGAGAAAGTCAGGTCGGTCAGGGCCTTCTCGACTTTCTTGCCGCGGATCATTTGCGCTACCAGGTTCAGTTTCTGCGGGCTGGTGCGAAGCATGCGCGTTTTCGCCATTGCTTCGTTTTCAGCCACGCGGCGGGGGTTCTTTTCCTTGCCCATGACTTACTTCCGCTTCGCTTTTTTGTCTGCGGCGTGGCCATAATAGGTCCGTGTCGGCGAATATTCACCGAACTTCTGACCGATCATGTCTTCCGAGACGTTTACCGGGATATGCTTCTGGCCGTTGTACACACCAAAGGTCAGACCCACGAACTGGGGCAGGATGGTGGAACGACGCGACCAGATCTTGATGACTTCGTTGCGGCCCGACTCGCGCGCTGCTTCGGCTTTTTTCAGCACGTAAGCATCGACGAAAGGACCCTTCCAAACAGAGCGAGACATGGATTAACGTCCCTTCTTCTTGGCGTGCCGCGAGCGGATGATCAGCTTCTGGGACGCTTTGTTCTTGTTGCGGGTACGCTTACCCTTGGTGTCCTTACCCCACGGCGTAACCGGCGTACGGCCACCCGAGGTACGACCCTCACCACCACCATGCGGGTGATCGATCGGGTTCATAGCAACACCACGAACCGACGGACGCACGCCCTTATGGCGCATACGACCGGCTTTACCGAGGTTCTGGTTGCTGTTGTCGGGGTTGGACACGGCACCGATGGTGGCCATGCATTCCTGACGGACCATGCGCAGCTCGCCCGAGCTCAGACGGATCTGAGCGTAACCGCCATCGCGGCCCACGAATTGCGCGTAAGTACCGGCCGCACGTGCGATCTGACCGCCTTTGCCAGGCTTCATCTCGATGTTGTGGACAATGGTACCGATGGGCATGCCCGAGAACGGCATTGCGTTGCCCGGCTTGATATCGGCCTTTGCCGACGCGATGACCTTGTCACCAACAGCCAGACGCTGCGGAGCCAGGATATACGCCTGCTCGCCGTCTTCGTATTTTACCAGTGCGATGAACGCGGTCCGGTTCGGGTCATATTCGATCCGCTCGACGGTTGCCGCGACATCAAATTTGTTCCGTTTGAAGTCAACGATCCGGTAGAGACGCTTTGCGCCACCGCCGCGGCGGCGTGAAGTGATCCGTCCGGTGTTGTTCCGGCCGCCCGATTTGGTCAAACCCTCTGTGAGAGACTTGACCGGACGTCCTTTCCAAAGCTCCGAACGGTCGATCAGCACCAGCCCGCGCTGGCCCGGCGTCGTCGGCTTGTACGACTTGAGTGCCATGCTTTCTGTCTTCCGTTTAGCAAGTGCAGGGGAGGTCCCCCGCTATGTGATAGGCCCCCGTAGGTGCCAAAGGTATAGGGCCCCGAAGGTCCCCGGTTGCAAAATATCTAAGGCCCCGGAACGAATCCGAGGCCGCAAGATTGGGAGCGTTTAGCAGTGTTGGGGGTGGGTGTCTATAGGTGATCAGCTAGTTCGACGTCTTTTGTCACTCAAGTTACTTTCAGCTTAACTAGTATCATTCCAAAACGCCGAGGCTTCAGCAACTTTTATGTTTTCCGATGCAGCATTTAACAAATCGACAATCGCATAGTTGGCCGGATCTCGAAGGCGCACTTGATATTCTGGAAACATATCCGGCCCGAAATCCACAGCCAAAAGAAGCGATTCCAAAATTTCACTACATGCCTCGATAGTTCCCAAAACCAGATGCGCCACCCAAGGCTTCAATGAAACCAAGTTCTCATTATACCGGTGATAGTCTTGCCACTCTATCTCATCAAACGGAGCGCTGTTTGGGTTAACCGCAAAACCGCGCTCAGTAATGTATATATGCTCTGTACTCCTAGTGCCGTGGACGATCAAATCTCTCGCACCCCGTATCCGTTGAAGTGACGAAGCGTGTTTATTGTAGGTTTCGGCTATTTTATCCGGGAGGGCATATGTATTCGTGATATCGACAGCAGCGCGTATCTTGTCATCTTGCAGGACAAATTTCGTGAGCTTTCTTGGTAATCTGTTTTGTCGTTTCTTGGCGTCATCCTGTTTGTTTAACAAAGCGACGCGATCATTCCAAATCTTACTAAAAACCTCGTGAGTAAGGTCGAACACCGATCTTGATGTCACTAGCATGCCTTCTAACTCTGAGCGAACAAATGAGGATAATAGCGTAGCCGCCACAGTATCTCTTTGTTCAAAGAAGAAGGACAGCTTCGCGGCGTGAACGGCGAGGAGGTGAAAATCATCCTCAATCGCATGAACAAGGCCTCGAATTTCAGGGAAGCTAAGCTTTTGATGTGAAAAATTCAAAAACGAAAACAAAAGATCGTTTTCGTCAGCCAAAGCGCCTTTTGTTAGGTAGGTGCAATGTGCTGCATCTTGCATTTTCGCTTTGATTAGCAACCCGTCCTGCGTCGGCATCCAAAGCGTCCATTCTAGACCATTCCAAACCGGGCACATTACGACGTGACGTTCCCCGACAGCCATAGGATTAAGGTGTTTAAGCTTGCTCAGTTCTTCCGGTTTGATGATTGGCAAAGATTATTACCTGCATAAATCATTGAGAATTGAGTAAGGGCTAACTCGCCAAGCATCGACCTACAACTATCAACTATAAACCTGCCTCCTCAAAGCCCGTTCATTGACGCGACCAAGCGCGGGACAAGGCCGAAGGCCGCCGCGCCAGCGACTGCCCGCCCCGGCGGGCTGGCGCTTTGGGGGCGTTAGCGCCTCGCTGGGAATTCGGATGTATCTGGTACCATAAAGCGCGCTGATCAGCTGTTGCAGCGCCACCCCACGGGCAGTCGCTGGCGCGGCTCACGGACCGGTAACTCTGAAAACTCCGCCTGCGCTCGACGCCGCGGAGGACCTCACCCATAAAGCGCGCGGGCCTCGGCGAAGGACAGCAGTCGGCGGCTTTGCTCATCCCACAGGTGCAGGCGCGCGTTGGCGAGGCTCTCGCGGATGGTCATCCGGTTGCTGTTTGCCAGTTCATCATGGTCGCGCAGCACTTCGGTCAGGCGATAGAACGGAATGCGGCTGTACAGGTGATGCACGTGGTGGATACCGATATTGGCGGTGAACCACTGCAACACGGACGGCAGTATATAATGAGAGCTTCCGTGCAGCGCCGCTTCGTGCAACTGCCAGTCTTCATCGGCGTCCCAATGTGTGTCCTCGAACTGGTGTTGCACATAGAACAGCCATACCCCGGCGGTGGCGGCAATCAGGGTCGAGGGCAGGAAGATCAGCACCATCGGCATCAGCCCGCCAAAATAGTAGATGGCCACAAGCGCAACCAGAATGGCAAGATTGGTGGCCATCGCGCTGACCCAGAACCGGACGCTGTCTGTCAGACCCAGTGGAAGGCGGTTCTGAAACAGGAACAGATATCCGGGGCCAAAGACGAACAGGGTGATCGGGTTTCGATACACACGATACCAGAACCGGTTCATCGGGGTTTTCGCCTGATACTCGGCCACGGTCAGGGTGTGGATATCGCCCATCCCGCGTTTGCCCAGATTGCCGGAACTGTTGTGATGTGTGGAATGCGTGCGGCGCCAGACATCATAAGGTGTCAGCGTCAGAACTCCGATCGAGCGTCCAACCCAGTCACTGACCGTCCGGTTCTTGAAGAACGCGCCGTGCCCGCAATCGTGCTGGATGGCAAACAGGCGCAACAGAAAGGCCGCGTTGAGAACGGAAATCGCAAAAGCAAGCCAATAGCTGACCGACAGCGACATCCAGGACAAAGCCCAGAGCGCGAAGAAGGGGATGATACTGACGCCCAGCTCAAACGCGCTGCGCAGCTGGTCGGGTTCGCGATATTTGGCAAGCGTTGTTACCCAGTCACGTGCAGCGGTAGTCTCCGGCTGTTTCCGGGTCGAGAGAGTGGTTTCAGTCATGCGCCTGCCAAGTTCTTGTTTGTGGCAATCCGGATAGACTACCGCCCGGTCATGGCAAGCGATAATTGCCAAAATCGCCATATTTCGTGCTCGATTTTCGGTCAGACCCCGGTGAAGGTGTCCTTTTGGGTTCACCCGCGGGGCCGGTCCCGGGGCTTTTGCCGGTCATGACAAGCGGCTGGCGATCTACAGTCTTGCCAAGCCCTGCCATCGGGCCTATACGCCTGCGGTGGCTTTTTGGCCGCGAGAATCAAAACCAAGAAATGCCGTGTTTGGCCCATCACGCTTCGGGGGTCATATCCGGCTTAGGAGAAGCGAAATGAAACTGAACGAATTGCGCGACAATCCTGGCGCCGCCCCAAAACGCACCCGCGTTGGCCGTGGTCCGGGTTCCGGCAAAGGTAAAATGGGTGGCCGTGGTATCAAAGGCCAGAAATCCCGCTCGGGTGTGGCCATCAATGGCTATGAAGGCGGTCAGATGCCCTTGTACCAGCGTCTGCCCAAGCGTGGCTTCAACAAGCCAAACCGCAAGGAATTCGCCGTCATCAACCTGGGCCTGATCCAGAAATTCGTCGAAGCCGGCAAGCTGGACGCCAAGGCCGCGATCACCGAAGACGCTCTGGTTGCGTCCGGTCTGGTCCGCCGCAAGCTGGACGGTATCCGCGTTCTGGCCAAAGGCGAGATCAGCGCCAAGGTTGATCTGGAAGTGACCGGTGCGTCGAAAGCTGCCGTCGAGGCAGTTGAAAAAGCGGGCGGTTCACTGAAAGTCACAAAAGCCGCTGCGGCAGAGTAAGCGCTTGTGAGCGGGCAAAGACCCGCTTACATAGACTTCAGAGTTTTCCAAGACGCCGTCCGAGCCGGAAAACGGTTCCGGGCGGCGTTTGCATAAGAGAGACCGACTTTATGGTATCAGCAGCAGAACAAATGGCAGCCAACACAAGCTGGGCTGCCCTTGGCAAGGCCACCGATCTGCGCAACCGCATCCTGTTCACGCTGGGTTTGCTGATCGTCTATCGTCTGGGCACCTTCATTCCGGTGCCGGGGATCGACGGAGCAGCATTGCGCGAGTTCATGGAGCAGGCGGGGCAGGGCATCGGCGGTATGGTTTCGATGTTTACAGGCGGGGCGCTTGGCCGAATGGGCATCTTTGCCCTTGGCATCATGCCCTATATCTCGGCCTCGATCATCGTGCAGCTGCTGACGTCGATGGTTCCCGCGCTCGAACAGCTCAAGAAAGAGGGCGAGCAGGGCCGCAAGAAGATCAACCAATACACCCGTTTCGGCACCGTGGCGCTGGCCACCGTCCAGGCCTATGGTCTGGCCGTTTCGCTGGAATCGGGCGATCTGGCGACCGATCCGGGGCTGTATTTCCGCATGTCGACCATGATCACACTGGTCGGCGGCACCATGTTCCTGATGTGGCTGGGTGAGCAGATCACCGCACGCGGCATCGGCAACGGTATCTCTCTGATCATTTTCGTCGGCATCATCGCCGAGGTCCCCGCCGCCTTGGCGCAGTTCTTCGCGTCGGGCCGTTCGGGCGCAATCAGCCCCGCCGTGATCGTTGGCGTGATCGTGATGGTGATTGCCGTCATCATGTTCGTGGTCTTCATGGAACGGGCGCTGCGAAAGATCCATATTCAGTACCCGCGCCGTCAGGCCGGGATGAAAATCTACGAAGGCGGCTCCAGCCACCTGCCGGTCAAGGTCAACCCCGCGGGCGTGATCCCGGCGATCTTTGCCAGCTCGCTGCTGCTGCTGCCGGTGACGATCTCGACCTTCTCGTCGGGCGCGGCAAATGGGCCGATCATGTCGTGGCTGCTGGCCAATTTCGGCCCCGGACAGCCGCTGTATCTGCTGTTCTTCGCGTCGATGATCGTGTTCTTTGCGTATTTCTACACGTTCAACGTGTCGTTCAAACCGGATGATGTGGCGGACAACCTGAAAAAGCAGAACGGGTTCGTGCCCGGTATCCGCCCGGGTAAGAAAACCGCCGAGTATCTGGAATACGTGGTCAACCGCGTGCTGGTTCTGGGGTCGGCCTATCTGGCACTGGTCTGCCTGCTGCCCGAGATTCTGCGCAACCAGTTTGCCATCCCGTTCTATTTCGGCGGCACCTCGGTTCTGATTATCGTCTCCGTGACCATGGATACGATCCAGCAGGTTCAGAGCCATCTTCTGGCGCATCAATACGAAGGGCTTATCGAAAAGTCTCAACTGCGCGGCAAAAGCAAGAAACGCGGCAGGAAGGGACCCTCTCGTCGATGAATATCATTCTGTTGGGCCCCCCGGGGGCTGGGAAAGGAACGCAGGCCCGTCACCTGGTGGAAACACGCGGCATGGTGCAGCTCAGCACGGGCGACATGCTGCGCGAAGCCAAGACCTCGGGCACCGAGATGGGCCGGAAGGTTGCGGCGATCATGGATGAGGGCAAGCTGGTCACCGATGAAATCGTGATCGGCCTGATCGAAGAGAAACTGACCACCGAAACAGGGGCCGGTTTCATCTTTGACGGCTTTCCCCGCACGCTGGCGCAGGCCGATGCTCTGGCCGCTTTGCTGGCCAAGCTGGGCCAGTCGCTGCACACCGTGATCGAGATGCGCGTTGATGACGACGCGCTGGTGGGCCGGATCACCGCACGCTCAACCTGTGGCGGATGTGGTGAAGTCTATAACGACAACACCAAGCCAATTCCGGCGGATGGCAAATGCACCAATTGCGGCAAGGAAAATGACTTCCAGCGCCGCGCCGATGACAACGAAGACAGCCTGCGCACACGGTTGATGGAGTACTATAAAAAGACCTCGCCGCTGATCGGTTATTACTACGCCAAGGGCGATCTGCGTCCGGTGAATGGGCTGGCGGATATCAAGGAAGTCACCGCGTCGATCGAGGCGATACTGGGTTAGTCCGCCGGGACTTCGTATGATTTATCGAAACGCAGCTGTGCCTCCTGAATTGGAGCCAAAGATTGATCTTTATAGAGAACTTTTGGAAGAGGGGCGCAGCCTTTTCATAAAGTCTACGAAGCGATGGTTCTTGCTTGGATTACCCATCGTTGCATTGTGGCTGTTCTTGGCAGAGTACATTTTGCAGCATATCAGCGTGTCTCTGTTTTACCTCCTTACTGTATTTGGTCTACCTGCTTTGATCACGTGGGACATCCGTCGTAAGCGTGATGCTTTGCAAAACCAGATTTTAGTTATTCAGTATGAGTTTCAACGAATGGGATTGAGCATCGCTCACGATCCAGGGTCAAACATCAGCGTTGATAAGTGGTCTTAACTGCTCCAAAGTTCGCGATATCTAGGCTTTTGAGTTCTCTGTAATTACCATCGAGATTGATGGTCCTCGTTTCGGACTTGACGCCAGCGCCAAAAGCCCATATCGACCCCCATCCCTAAAGGGAATCAAGACCGCATGCGGGATTCGTCCCAATTGCCCCGACCACCTCGAATAATACTGGACCCTCTGGCGTCACTGCCACGGTAAAGTGTTGTGAAAAAAGGTTCCGGAGTTACGGAACCGCAACAAAAAGGAAAGTGACACGTGGCACGTATTGCCGGCGTAAACATCCCGACTGCAAAGCGGGTTCCAATCGCCCTTACATATATCACCGGTATCGGCAACACCTCGGCCAACGCGATCTGCGAAGCCGTGGGCATTGAAGCGCACCGCCGCGTCAATGAACTGTCGGATGCCGAAGTTCTGGCCATCCGCGAACATATCGACGCCAACTACACCGTCGAAGGTGACCTGCGTCGCGAAGTTCAGATGAACGTCAAGCGTCTGATGGACCTGGGCTGCTATCGCGGTCTGCGTCACCGCCGCAACCTGCCGGTTCGCGGTCAGCGTACCCACACCAACGCTCGTACCCGCAAAGGCCCCGCAAAGGCCATTGCCGGTAAGAAGAAATAAGGGAGGGTCTGACCGATGGCACGCGATAAGACTCGCATCAAGCGCAAAGAGCGCAAGAACATCGCATCGGGCGTTGCCCATGTGAACTCGACCTTCAACAACACCAAGATCCTGATCTCGGACGTACAGGGCAACGCCATCTCGTGGTCGTCTGCCGGTACCATGGGCTTCAAGGGATCGCGGAAATCTACCCCGTATGCCGCGCAGATGGCTGCGGAAGACGCAGGCAAGAAAGCGCAGGAACATGGCGTCAAGACGCTGGAAGTCGAAGTTCAAGGCCCCGGTTCGGGTCGTGAGTCGGCTCTGCGCGCACTGGCTGCCGTGGGCTTCAACATCACGTCGATCCGTGACGTGACCCCTATTGCTCACAACGGCTGCCGTCCGCCGAAGCGTCGTCGCGTCTAAGCGATCTGAAATTAAGCTGGGGCTGTGTTTTTACACGGCCCCAGCACGTCATTTTGAACCTCGGGCGTCTGCACCTTGTTGGTCATGGGGCGCGGGCAGGAATGGAGGGATTACATGATCCACAAGAATTGGGCAGAATTGATCAAGCCGACCCAGCTGGAAGCCAAGCCGGGCAATGACCCTGCGCGTCAGGCGACCCTGGTTGCCGAACCGCTGGAGCGTGGTTTTGGTCTGACCCTGGGCAACGCCCTGCGTCGCGTCCTGATGAGCTCGCTGCAAGGCGCGGCCATCACCAGCGTCCAGATCGACAACGTCCTTCACGAGTTCTCCTCGGTTGCGGGCGTGCGTGAAGACGTCACCGACATCATCCTGAACCTCAAGCAGGTTGCCCTGCGCATGGAAGTCGAAGGCCCCAAGCGCCTGTCGATCAATGCCAAAGGTCCGGCAATCGTTACCGCAGGTGACATCAGCGAAAGCGCAGGTATCGAGGTTCTGAACCGCGATCACGTCATCTGTCACCTGGACGACGGCGCCGACCTGTTCATGGAGCTGACCGTCAACACCGGTAAGGGTTACGTTTCGGCTGAAAAGAACAAGCCGGAAGATGCGCCCATCGGCCTGATCCCGATCGACGCGATCTATTCGCCGGTCAAGAAAGTCGCCTATGACGTGCAGCCGACCCGCGAAGGTCAGGTTCTGGACTATGACAAGCTGACCCTGAAGATCGATACCGACGGTTCGATCACTCCCGATGACGCACTGGCCTACGCCGCGCGCATCCTGCAGGATCAGCTTTCGATCTTCGTCAACTTCGACGAGCCGGAATCGGCAAACCGTCAGGACGAAGACGATGGTCTGGAGTTCAACCCGCTGCTGCTGAAGAAAGTGGACGAGCTGGAGCTGTCGGTCCGTTCGGCAAACTGCCTGAAGAACGACAACATCGTCTATATCGGCGACCTGATCCAGAAGACCGAAGCCGAGATGCTGCGCACCCCGAACTTCGGCCGCAAGTCGCTGAACGAGATCAAGGAAGTGCTGTCCGGCATGGGTCTGCACCTCGGCATGGATGTCGAGGATTGGCCGCCCGACAACATCGAAGATCTGGCAAAGAAATTCGAAGACGCATTCTAAGCATCTTCGGCTGTGGCGGCGGGTCCAACCTGCCGTCGCAGGTTTTGTACATTTCGGACCAATGGGGTCTGAAAGCCGGTACAAAACGTACAATCCGGGCAATCCCGCCCCAAGGTGAGCCTCTGACACGCATCGGAGGCCGGACAAAGCAAAACGCGAAAGAAGGAATTGAAAAATGCGTCACGCACGTGGTTACCGCCGCCTGAACCGTACTCATGAGCACCGCAAGGCTCTGTTTGCAAACATGGCTGGCTCGCTCATCGAACATGAGCAGATCAAGACAACTCTGCCCAAGGCAAAAGAACTGCGCCCGATCATCGAAAAGCTGATCACCCTGGGCAAGCGCGGCGACCTGCACGCCCGCCGTCAGGCCGCAGCACAGCTGAAAGAAGACAAAGACGTCGCCAAGCTGTTCGAAGTTCTGGGCCCCCGCTATGCTGAGCGTCAGGGCGGTTATGTCCGCATCCTGAAAGCCGGATTCCGCTATGGTGACATGGCTCCGATGGCGATCATCGAATTCGTCGATCGCGACATCGATGCCAAAGGCGCCGCGGACAAAGCCCGCGCTGCCGCCGAAGAGGCCGCAGCCGAAGAATAAGCACGACGGTCATCGACCTGATGCGCCTGCCCGAGCAATCGGGCGGGCTTTTTTGTGCCTCAGCCAACCAATTGCCTTCATTCGATTTGCGCCATAAGTTCAGGCTGTTATGGCAAGTGAACCCACAGCAGGATACTCGGGCAAACCGCTCTGGGCGAAACTGGGATTCAAACCCGGATACATGGTCCGTACGCTCAACGCCCTTGCCCATTATGCAAACCTGACAGCGGGTGCCGACGGTGTTCTGTTCGACCCCGTAGCCGATCTCGCGGATGCGGTTCACATGTTCCTGAACCACCCGAACCAGATCGCCGAAATGGCCGCTGAGCAAATCGCCCACATACGGCCCGGAGGAATGCTGTGGGTGTCCTGGGCCAAGAAATCTTCGCCACTGCACGCAGGTGTGACCGAGGATATGCTGCGCAGTGAAATCCTGCCGCTGGGCTGGGTCGACGTGCAGGTTTGCGCGGGTGACGCCGATTGGTCCGGGCTCAAGTTCCTGCGCCGCCGAAGCTGAGCGCGCGGCTTGCATTTATCGCCTTTGCCCCGCATATCCCAAGGATGATCTAATCCGGAGCCCCCATGATCCGCGCATCCATTATTTCTCTTATGCTTGTCATGGCCCTGCCAGCATTTGCCGAAACCCGCGTCCCGCAATCACAGTCCGAAATCTCTCTGGGCTTTGCTCCGGTGGTCAAAAAGGCCTCGCCTGCGGTGGTGAATATCTACGCCAAGATCGTGCGGCAGGGGCGGGCCAGCCCGTTTTATTCGGACCCGTTCTTTCGGGATTTCTTCGGCGGCAGCCTGGGAACACCGCAGCCGCGGGTTCAGAATTCGCTGGGCTCCGGGGTCATCCTGTCTGAAGATGGTTACGTTGTGTCCAACTACCATGTTGTAGGCTCGGCGACCGAGATCAGGGTCGTGACAACCGATCGGCGCGAGTTTTCTGCCACGGTCGTACTGGGGCACGAAGAAAGCGATATTGCGATCCTGCGTCTGGAAGAGGCGCAAGATCTGCCCTACCTGACCCTGCGCGATTCCGATCAGGTCGAGGTTGGCGAACTGGCCCTTGCCATCGGCAACCCGTTCGGGGTGGGGCAGACGGTGTCCTCTGGCATCATCTCGGGCTTGGCGCGTACAGGTACGGCGACGGGCAATGCGCGCGGGTATTTCATTCAGACAGATGCAGCGATCAATCCGGGGAATTCCGGCGGTGCGCTGATTGATATGAACGGGGACCTGATCGGGATCAACACGTCTATTCTGACACGCTCGGGCGGGTCGAATGGCATCGGTTTTGCCATCCCCGCAAATCTTGTGGCCGAGTTCCTGAAACAGGCACAGCAGGGCAATGACAGTTTTGTCAGCCCTTGGGCAGGCATGACCGGTCAGCATATGAGCGCGGATATTGCTGAATCCCTTGGTCTTGCCATCCCACTGGGTGTTGTCATCTCGGACCTGCATGACCTTAGCCCGCTGCGCGAGGCGGGGCTTAAGGTGGGGGATGTCGTGACCCATGTGGACGGGGACGAAGTGAACTCACCTGCCGAGATGAAGTTTCGCATGTCTGTCGCAGGGGTTGGGGGAACATCGGTTCTGACACGGCTGCGTGGCACCCAGAGCGAAGAGGTTGAGGTGGCACTGATCAAAGCGCCCGAAGTCCCGGCGGCTGAAGAGACGACATTGGATGAAGACACTGTCCTGCCGGGGCTGGTGGTGTCCCGCGTCAACCCTGCGGTGATCTCTGATATGGGCTTGCCACTGTCCCAGACAGGTGTCGTTGTTGTTGATCCCGGTCCCTATGGTGGACGCGCGGGTTTGCGATCGGGGGATATTCTTGAAAGCATCAATTCCAATGACATCGAACGTCCTGGGGATGTAGAGAATGCGCTGACAGATCCGGGTCGTCGTGTGCAGATGGGTCTTCTGCGCGGTGGCCGGTCAGTCTCATTGCGGTTCCGGCTGTAACCCGTGAGCGATCTGTTCGATACCGGGCCAACGGAACCCACCGCTGCGCCACACCGTCCCCTGGCGGACCGGTTGCGCCCGCAGACTCTTGCCGAGGTCATCGGTCAGGAACAGGTTCTTGGCCCGAATGCGCCGCTGGGGGTCATGCTGGCGTCGGGCAGTCTGTCCAGCCTGATCTTCTGGGGGCCGCCCGGTGTCGGAAAGACGACGATCGCACGGTTGCTGGCGCAGGAAACCGATCTGCATTTCGTTCAGATCAGTGCGATTTTCACCGGTGTGCCGGATTTGAAGAAGGTTTTCGAAGCGGCCAAGATCAGGCGTCAGAATGGGCAGGGGACCTTGCTGTTCGTGGACGAGATTCACCGCTTCAACAAGGCACAGCAGGACGGTTTTCTGCCGCATATGGAGGACGGCACGATCCTTCTTGTCGGGGCAACGACCGAGAACCCGTCCTTTGAGCTGAACGCCGCTGTTCTCAGCCGGTCGCAGGTTCTGGTGCTGGAACGGCTTGGCCTTTCCGATCTTGAACGCCTGACCCAGCGTGCCGAAAAAGAGCTGGGCCGCGCGTTGCCGTTGACACCCGCAGCCCGCGATGCGTTGCAGGAAATGGCCGATGGGGACGGACGGGCGTTGTTGAACCTGATCGAACAGGTTTCGGCTTGGAAGGTTGATGCGCCGTTGGACACGGACGCGCTGTCGACGCGTCTGATGCGGCGGGCGGCGAAATATGACAAGTCGGGCGATGAACATTACAACCTGATTTCAGCCCTGCACAAATCGGTACGCGGGTCCGACCCGGACGCGGCGCTGTACTGGTTCGCGCGAATGCTGACAGGGGGCGAAGACCCGCGCTATCTGGCGCGTCGGATCACACGGATGGCGGTCGAGGATATCGGTCTGGCCGACCCGCAGGCGCAGGCCATATGCCTGCAATCCTGGGAAACGTATGAGCGGCTCGGCTCCCCCGAAGGTGAGCTGGCGCTGGCGCAGGCGCTGGTCTATCTGGCCCTGGCCCCGAAATCCAACGGCGCCTATGTCGGCTATAAGGCAGCGATGCGGCTGGCCAAGCAATCGGGAAGCGAGCCACCGCCCAAACATATCCTGAATGCCCCCACATCACTGATGAAGGATCAGGGATATGGTGCCGGCTACGCGTATGACCATGACGCCGAAGACGGGTTTTCCGGTCAGAACTATTTCCCCGAAACGATGAAACGCCCGGTTCTGTATCAACCGGTCGAGCGTGGGTTCGAGCGTGAGCTGAAAAAGCGCCTCGATTACTTCGCCAAGCTTCGGACCCAGCGCAACAGCTAGGCTGGCTGGGAATGCACTGATCGTGCCGAGAAGTGGCGGGCGGCGCTGAGCCCTCGCGAACGCCAAAGGTTCCTGTCTGATACCTTGACTCTTGCCGCGTTGCGCGCGAGAGACCCCCATGATTTCTGGGATACGGACAAAGACGCAATCCGGGCGGATCACCCGCGCGGCGCAAGGGGCAATGGCATGAGTGGCGTACAGATGATTACAGTCGCTGAAGGGGACGGCGATCAGCGTGTGGACCGCTGGTTGCGCCGCCTGTTCCCGCATGTCAGCCAGGGCCGCATCGAAAAGATGTGCCGCAAGGGGGAACTGCGCGTGGATGGCAGCCGGGCCAAGGCCTCGACTCGATTGGAGGTCGGGCAGGTGGTTCGTGTGCCGCCGTTGCCGGGGCCAGATCACAAACCGGTTGAGGTCAGGCATCGTATCTCGGATGCGGATGCCAAGATGATCCAGTCCTGCGTGATCTACCGTGATGATCACATTCTGGCCCTGAACAAGCCGCAGGGCCTGCCGGTTCAGGGCGGCAGCGGGCAGACCCGGCATGTCGACAGCCTGTCCGAGGCGTTGCGGTTTGGGTATGACGAAAACCCGCGTCTGGTTCACCGCCTGGACAAGGACACGTCAGGTGTTCTGCTGCTGGCCCGCACGCGCGAAGCCGCAAAGGGGCTGACAGCCGCTTTCCGTCACCGCGACACGCGCAAGATTTACTGGGCGCTGGTTGCGGGTGTCCCGACGCCATATCTGGGAGAAATCAAGACGGGTCTTGTGAAAGCAGCTGGTCATGGCGCGCACGGCGAGGGTGAAAAGATGATCCCCGTCCATATGAACGAGATCGACAGCACCCCCGGTGCGAAACGGGCACATACACATTATGCGACCCTCTACCGCGTGGCCGGGCGCGCCGCTTGGGTGGCGATGGAGCCGATCACGGGCCGCACCCACCAACTGCGCGCGCATATGGCAGCGATCGGGCATCCGATCATCGGCGACGGCAAATACGGTGGCTCGGGGCAGGAAAACCTGGGTGATGGCTGGGGCGCGCAACTGGGTGGGATTATCAGCAAAAAGCTGCATCTGCACGCGCGGCGACTGTCATTCCTGCATCCGACAACGCGCAAACCTGTGATCGTGACAGCGCCCTTGCCGGAACATATGAAACACAGCTGGGACACCTTCGGCTGGACCGAGGATCTGGCCGCCGACGACCCGTTTGAGGCGCTGCAATGAGCGCACCCCTGCGGTTGGTTCTGTTTGATGTAGATGGCACTCTGGTCGACAGTCAGGGCAGTATCGTTCACGCCATGACCACCAGCTTTCAGGCCGCTTCGGTACCTGTACCGACGCGAGAAGTGATCCTGTCCATCGTCGGGCTGTCCCTGCCACATGCCATCGCACGGTTGGTGCCGGACCAATCTTCCTCGGTCCAGAACGATCTCGTTGAAGGGTATAAGGAAGCCTATCACGCGCATCGCTTGGATTTGGGCGCGACCAGCTCTCCGCTCTATCCCGGTGCAAGAGAGGCGATTGAAGCCTTGCACGCCGTGCCCGAAGTGCTTCTTGGGGTGGCAACCGGCAAATCCCAGCGCGGGCTTGATGCGTTGATCGAAGTGCATGGGCTTGAGCCCTACTTCGTCACCCGACAGGTTGCCGACCACCATCCGTCGAAACCGCATCCATCCATGGTGCAGACCGCGTTGGCCGAGACTGGTGTCGAACCCGACTGCGCGGTGATGGTCGGCGATACAAGCTATGACATGGACATGGCTGCCGCTGCCGGAGTGCGCGGCATCGGCGTGGCATGGGGGTACCATGATCGGTCTGCTTTGACCTCGGCCACCTGCGTGATTGAGACCTTTGACCAGTTGCCCAATGCGCTGGCCGGGATATGGAACTGAAACATGAGCGACTGGAAACCGAAACGCTTCTGGAAAGAAAGCCGGATCACCGAAGTCGACGGCGGGTTTACGGTTGAACTGGATGGCCGCCGCGTCAAGACCCCTGCCAAAGCGGCGTTGATCCTGCCGACCCGCGCAATGGCCGAAGCGGTTGCGGCAGAATGGGATGCCCAGCAGAAAGAGGTAGATCCGTCGACAATGCCATGCACCCGTTCAGCGAATGCGGCAATCGACAAGGTTCGGTTCCAGCACGGGGAAGTTGCCGATATGCTTGCGGATTATGGCGATTCCGACCTGCTATGTTATCGGGCGACACACCCGTCAGAGTTGCAGGAACGTCAAAGCGCCGAATGGGACCCGGCGCTGGACTGGGCCGAGGCCGCGCTGTCTGCTCGATTGCAGCCAGTTATCGGTGTGCTGCACAAGCCGCAATCTGATGCTGCCCTGTCGGCGCTGAGTGCTCGCGTCCACGCGCTGGATGCGTTTCAACTGGCGGCGTTCCACGATCTGGTCAGCTTGTCGGGGTCATTGATTCTCGGGTTTGCGGCGGCCATGGATTGGCGCGAACCAGCCGAAATTTGGCGCATTTCGCGGCTGGACGAAACCTGGCAGGTCGAACAATGGGGTCACGATGACGAGGCCCATGTGGTCGCCGAAACGAAGAAAGCCGCGTTTCTGCATGCTAAACGCTTCTTTGATATGTCGGTTTGATCCTTATTTTCCGATTTTTGGCCAAATGTTCAAATTGGTTGGGGTCTGATCCATCGTTTTCGATGATCCGACCCTTGACGTTTGTTTATGAATACGCCCAAACTCAGTGCCACTAAAGGGGAGACACCTTTGGAGTAACCTATCCGGCATCCACTTGCCGGGCAGAGCCGCCTCTGATGGGGCGGGAAATCAGGAAGAGGTAAAAATGAAAAAATCCGTAATCTTGGGCGCGGCAACGATTGCCGGTCTTGCTGCTGGCGCAGCCGTGGCAGGGACCGTTGACGACGTTAAAGCGCGCGGCAAGCTGAACTGTGGCGTGACCACCGGTCTGGTTGGCTTTGCTGCTCCCGATGCCAATGGCGAATGGCAGGGCTTTGACGTATCGCTGTGCCGCGCCGTTGCTGCTGCTGTTCTGGGCGACGCAAGCGCGGTAGAATTCGTTCCGACCACCGGTAAGACACGTTTTACCGCTCTGGCCTCGGGCGAGATCGACATGCTGGCGCGTAACACCACCTGGACTTTCAGCCGCGACGTCGACCTGAAGTTCGAATTCACCGGTGTGAACTATTATGACGGTCAGGGCTTTATGGTTCCCAAGGCGCTGGGCGTAAGCTCGGCCAAGGAACTGGACGGCGCAACCGTTTGTATCCAGACCGGCACCACAACCGAGCTGAACCTGGCGGATTTCTTCCGTTCGAACAACATCAGCTACGAACCGGTTCCGATCGAAACCAACGCCGAAGCACAGCAGCAGTATCTGGCTGGCGCATGTGACGTTTACACCACCGACGCTTCGGGTCTGGCGGCAACCCGCGCCACATTCGAAAACCCCGGTGATCACATCCTGCTGCCCGAAATCATCTCGAAAGAGCCGCTGGGCCCGCTGGTCCGTCACGGCGACCACGAGTGGGGCGACGTTGTGCGCTGGACTCTGAACGCGCTGATCTCGGCTGAAGAGCTGGGCGTAACCTCGGCCAATATCGATGAACTGGCCGCTGGCACCGAAAACCCTGAAATCAACCGCCTGCTGGGTACCGAAGGCACCCTGGGCGAGATGCTGGGTCTGAACGCTGACTGGGCAGCCAAGGCGATCAAAGCCGGCGGCAACTATGGCGAAGTGTTTGCCAAGAACATCGGTGAAGAAACTCCGATCGGTCTGGCACGTGGCCTGAACGCACAGTGGACCGAAGGTGGCCTGCTGTACTCGCCGCCGTTCCGCTAATATCGACGGAAAAGGGCGCAGGGAAACCTGCGCCCTTTTTCCATCCATAAGAATCACGCCCGTACGGTTTTGAGCAGGGATCAACTCTGCCGACATATTTACGGGATGCACGGGGATATACATAGGTCATGACGACTCTCACTGACCCGCCGAAGGAGCAGTTCCGGCTGTCCATGCTCCTTTATGATACGCGGTACCGATCTGCGACCATTCAGGTCATTGCAATGATTGGTTTTATGCTTCTGGCAGCCTGGATCATTTCCAATACCATCCAAAACCTCGAAGCGCTTGGGAAACCGGTTGAGTTCGGCTTTTTCGCAGAACCGGCCAGTTACGATATCAACCAGCGCTTGCTTGAATACGATTCGCGCGACAGTCACTTGCGCGCGGCCTTTATCGGCTTGCTGAACACGCTGGTTGTGGCGGTTCTTGGTTGTATCACAGCAACGATAGTCGGAGTTTTGGTTGGTGTTCTGCGCCTGTCCAACAACTGGCTGGTTGCGCGGATCATGACCGTCTATGTCGAGATGTTCCGCAACGTACCTGTGCTGCTGTGGATCGTTCTGGCCATGGCCATTTTGATCGAAAGCCTTCCGGCACCAAGCGCGTTCCGCGGAGAAAACCCAGAAGCCACGATGAATCTGTTCGATTCGGTTGCGGTGACCAATCGCGGGATATATGTCCCGGAATTCCTGTTTTCGCGCAGTCTGGGTGACATCCACGTGTTCGGCACGTCGAGCTTACGGTTCGATATCTCGCTGGACCTGATCGCCATTTTGATCGTGCTTGGCGGCAGCATCTTTGCGATGCGCAAGGTTTCGGCCTGGGCACAAGCCAAGCAAGAGGCATCCGGTGATCGTCCGACCATCTGGCACATCCAGCTGGGTATTCTGTTTGTGCCGATGATTGTCCTTCTCAGCATCCTGGGGTTCCACCTTGGTTTCCCTGAGCTGAAAGGCTTCAACTTTACCGGCGGCACACATTTGCGTAACTCACTGATCGCGCTGTGGCTGGCCTTGTCGCTTTATACGGCGGCTTTCATCGCCGAAATCGTTCGTGCGGGTATCCTGGCCATCTCGAAAGGTCAGACCGAAGCCGCATCGGCGCTGGGTCTGCGCCCAGGCCGGACCATGCGCCTAGTGATCCTGCCGCAGGCATTGCGGGTGATCATTCCGCCCATGATCTCGAACTATCTGAACCTGACCAAGAACTCGTCACTGGCGATCGCGGTCGGATATATGGACATCACGGGTACCCTTGGCGGCATCACAATGAACCAGACCGGTCGCGAGCTGGAATGTGTTCTACTGTTGATGCTGGTCTATCTGTCCATCTCGCTGAGCATCTCAGGGGTGATGAACTGGTACAACAACCGTGTAAAACTGGTGGAGCGGTAATATGAGTGATGTTTCATTTGTCCGCACGGAAATGCTGCCGGAAAAAGCTCCGCCTGCTTCCGAGGTCGGTGCACTGGGATGGGTCAAGCACAACCTGTTCTCAAGTTGGTTCAACACGATCCTGACGCTCGTTTCACTGATCGCGATCTGGTACGTGCTTTCTGGTGTTCTGCCCTGGATTTTCCAGTCCGTCTGGAATGCTGAATCGCTGAACGAGTGCCGCGAGATCATGATGGCCACCTGGGGTTCGACCCATGGGCACGCCTGCTGGGCGGTGATCAACGACCGTTGGTTACAGTTGCTGTTCGGCTTTTATCCAAGTCATCTGTACTGGAGGCCGATCCTTGCGCTGGTTCTGTTGCTGGTCGCCTTGGCGCCGGTACTGTATTCGGATCGCGTGCCAACCAAGATGCTGATCTTAACGGCAATCTACCCGTTCCTGATGCCTTTCCTGATGTGGGGCGGAACCATCTGGGGGCCAATCTCGGTTGCGCTTGGGTTTGTCGCTGGTTGGTTCGTATACTCGGTTCTCAGCAAACAAGTGAGCGAACTGGTGGGTATGATCGGTGCGGTCGTTGCCGCAGTGATCTGGTGGCTGGTGCTGTCCAGCTATTTCACGGGCGCGTTGGACTCGGTTCTGCCGATTGGCATCGAAGCTGTCGAAAGCCGTCAGTTCGGTGGTTTTATGCTGGCGATCCTGCTGGGCGTTGTGGCCATTGGTGTCTCACTTCCGATCGGTATCGTTCTGGCGCTGGGGCGTCAGTCGGACCTGCTGATCGTCAAATACCTGTGCGTGGGCTTTATCGAGTTCATTCGCGGTGTGCCGCTGATCACTTTGCTGTTCGTGGCGTCGCTGCTTCTGAATCTGTTCCTGCCACCGGGCACCAACTTTGACATCATCCTGCGGGTGATGATCATGATGACCCTGTTCTCGGCGGCCTATATGGCCGAGGTGATCCGGGGTGGTCTGGCTGCCCTGCCACGAGGTCAGTACGAAGGCGCCGACAGTCTGGGCCTGAACTACTGGCAGGCGCAGAGGCTGATCATCATGCCGCAAGCCCTGAAGATCTCAATTCCGGGCATCGTGAGCACATTCATCGGGATCTTCAAGGATACGACGCTGGTGTCGATTATCGGGTTGTTCGACGTGATCGGACTGGCATCTGCCATCCGCGCCGACACAGCCTGGAACGGCATCTATTGGGAACTGTTCGCGTTCATCGCGTTCCTGTTCTTCATCGTCTGCTTCTCTATGTCCCGTTATTCCATGTATCTGGAGCGCAAGCTTCAGACTGGCCACCGTTAAGGAGTTCAACACATGTCTGAACTTGCAATTGACCGCGAAATCGACCGTTCCAAAATGCAGGTGAGCGACGAGGTCGCCATCGAAATCACCAACATGAACAAATGGTACGGGTCCTTTCACGTGCTGCGCGACATCAATCTGACCGTCAACCAAGGCGAGCGGATTGTTATCGCGGGCCCGTCTGGATCGGGGAAATCCACCCTAATCCGCTGCCTGAACGCGCTGGAGGAACACCAGCAGGGCACGATCATCGTGGATGGGACCGAGTTGTCGAATGACCTCAAGAACATCGACAAGATCCGGTCCGAGGTTGGCATGGTGTTCCAGCACTTCAACCTGTTCCCGCACCTGACCATTCTGGAGAACTGCACGCTGGCGCCGATCTGGGTGCGCAAGACGCCCAAGAAAGAGGCCGAAGAGCGCGCGATGCATTTCCTGGAGAAGGTGAAAATCCCCGAGCAGGCCGACAAGTATCCTGGTCAGCTTTCGGGTGGTCAGCAGCAGCGTGTGGCGATCGCCCGCTCACTGTGCATGATGCCGCGGATCATGTTGTTCGACGAACCGACATCGGCGTTGGACCCGGAGATGATCAAAGAGGTGCTCGACACCATGATCGAACTGGCCGAGGAAGGCATGACCATGCTGTGCGTGACGCACGAGATGGGCTTTGCCCGTCAGGTTGCCAACCGCGTGATCTTCATGGATGCGGGCCAGATCGTGGAACAGAACGAACCGGAAGAGTTCTTCAACAACCCGCAAAGTGAGCGGACCAAATTGTTCCTCAGCCAGATTCTGGGACACTGAACGTTTCAAGATGGTGGAAAGGCGGGGTTTTGTCCCGCCTTTTTCTATTCCAGCAACTCACGCGCGGTGGTGAAACCCAGCACAGTGCCCGTATGCCAGCGCACGTCCGACCAGCTGTCGGCGTCAAATGTCATCACAGTTGTTGCACAAGTCGGATAGTCTAAAAAGCGCATGTGATCCGGCGACTGTCGCACAAGTTGGCTGGCGAACTCGGCGATGCCGGGGTTATGGCCCAGCATCAATATTACGGGTTCCGTAGCGCCTGCCAATTCACGCAACATGTCTTCTGCGTCGGCGTGGTAGAGCGCTTTGTGAAAGCGGACCTTATCGGCCTTTAACCCCATTCCATCCCATGTCTCGCGGGTGCGGTTAGACGTCGAGCTGAGCACTTCATCCGGCATCCAGCCGTTTTCGCGCAGCCATGCACCAATGGCCGGGGCCGACCTGCGCCCGCGCTTGTTCAGGGGGCGTTCATGATCGGCAAGTCCTGGGTTATCCCAGCTGGATTTTGCGTGTCGCGTCAGGATCAGGGTGCGGGTCATGACGGATGAAAAGCCTTCATATGATGGGCTGATTGTTCGGGGTTGCGCCCTGCGCCCACGCTGAGCGGGCAGGCGAGACGGGCCAGACAGCCGCCTGTCATGCAGTTTTGACCCTCAGCGGTATCAAGATGGTCGTGGCAGGCCGCAAGGTCATAGAAGTTTTGCGCGTTCAGTGCGCCGACAGGGCAAGCTGTCGTGCACGGGGCGGCGCAGGTGTCACAGGGGGAAACGCCGGGCGCCTCAGGGATGGTAAGCTCATGGGCGAAATGCAGTGCGCCGCGATATGAGATCATCATGCCGACCGTGTCATGTACCAAGGCCCCCACCGGGCTGCTGAAGGTGCGTCCCGATTTCAGGGCCCAGTCGATGAAAGGCGCATAGGGTGGATCACCAAAGGGGAAATAGGCCTGTGCACCGAACGTATGTGCCATCTGGCCGACGACTCTGGTTGACCAGCGGTCTACTGGATCAGGCCCCCGCCATTCGGGCGAGGCTTTCAGAGCAGGCCAGAAATCAGAACCCGCGCCCAGCAAGATCAGCGTGCCTGTGTTGAGTTGCCGGGCTGCCACGCGATGGGGATGCAGCGCGCCCATGACAATCAACCCCGCCTGACGCGCCGCGTGTTCAACGCGGCCATAAGTTCCCGCATCCGGGCCAGAGGAAGGTCGCGCGAGATCTGTCATCTTCCCTCGGCTGTTGCAGTGATCAGTCTGGCCGTATCAGAGACCCGGCGCCATGTTCTGTGAACAGTTCAAGCAGAACCGCATTTGGCGCACGCCCGTCAAGTATCACGACGGCCCGAACGCCGCTGCGCAGGGCGTCCAGGGCAGTTTCGGTCTTGGGGATCATGCCGCCTGCGATGGTGCCTTCGCGGGTCATCTCGCGGATCTGGCCGGCTTTCAGCTCGGTCACCACTTCACCAGCCGCGTTCTTGACGCCCGAGACATCAGTCAGCAGCAGAAGGCGGTCAGCTTTCAATGCCGAGGCAATCGCCCCGGCTGCCGTATCGCCGTTCACGTTGAACGTTTCACCCTCACGGCCCGCACCCAGCGGGGCGATTACCGGGATCACATCATGTGAGAACAGATCATGCAGGATTTTCGGGTTCATCTCGGCAGGGGTGCCGACATAACCCAGCGACGCATCCGTCTGGTCGCAGATCATCAGGTTTGCATCCTTGCCCGACAAACCCACGGCCGAACCGCCCTGACCATTGATCGCCTGAACGATGCGCTTGTTCACCAGGCCAGACAGAACCATCTCGACAACTTCGACGGTTGCCGTGTCAGTCACGCGCTTGCCGTTCACAAAGTCGGACTGGATATTCAGCTTGTCCAGCATCGCGTTGATCATCGGACCACCGCCATGCACAACGACGGGGTTCACGCCGACCTGACGCATCAAGACGACATCGCGCGCAAAGCTCTCCATCGCCTCGTCACTGCCCATGGCGTGCCCGCCCAGCTTGATGACGACGATGGCTCCATCATAGCGCTGCAGATAGGGCAATGCGCTGTTCAGGGTTGCTGCGGTGGCGATCCAGTCCCGGTTCATGTCACGTGTCTTCATTGCTAAGGTCCCTCTGACCGTCCGTGTTAGGGCCTTTGCACCGCGCTGCCAAGGGCGAAGCTATTCCAGATGTGCAATGATCGAGCGCAGGGTCGGAATCCCGTCGCCTTTTTCGGACGAAGTCAGGACGATTTCCGGGAATGCTGCGGGATGTTTGGACAAGGCCGCGCGGGTTTGCTCCAGAACCTTTTCGCGCTCGTTGGCCTTGACCTTGTCAGCCTTGGTGAGAACGCATTGAAAGGTCACGGCACTGGTATCCAGCAATTTCATGATTTCAGCGTCGACCGGTTTTACCCCGTGTCGTGCGTCGATCAGGACAAAGGCACGGCGCAGTGTCTGACGACCGCTCAGGTATTGCTTGAGAAGCTTCTGCCATTTTTCCACCACGTTAACCGGTGCATTCGCATACCCATAGCCCGGCAGGTCCACCAGATAGAGGTCGGGGCCTTGCGTGAAGAAGTTGATTTCTTGCGTGCGGCCAGGTGTGTTCGAGGCTCGCGCCAGACCCTTGGTTCCGGTTAGCGCGTTGATCAGGCTGGATTTGCCGACATTCGAGCGTCCGGCAAAGCAAACCTCTAACCGGTCAGGGGCGGGCAGACCCGTCATGGCGACCACGCCTTTGATAAATTCAGACGGGCCGGCAAACAGTTTGCGACCGCGTTCTTTGGCGAAGTCATCCGGCTCTTCAGCCAGCGGAAACGGAAGCGTGGTCATAGCAACTCCAGCGTATCATTCAGACGGATTTCACCACCCTGAACAACTTCTGCATAAACACCGAAATCCTGATGATCCCAGCTGTTCAGCGCGCCCAAAGTATCCGCGTCGCGTTCGCCGGTTTCCGGATTTGCGGTCGTGGCCAGACAGCGGGTGATACGCTCGCGAACCCGGAGTACGGTTTCGCCAATGCGAAGGTCACGGCCCAGCCAGTCAAATTCATCCCACTCAGGCAGGCCTTCGAACCAGATGTTTCCGCGCCACCGCGCCGCAGACAAAGACTGGCCCAACTTTTGTTCAACAGCGCGATGAGAGGCCATGTTGCACAGGCTGATTGACGGGAAATCGGTATCGGTCATGCCGCGCCCGGGCACCCGGACAATTCGGGCAGACGCAGCGCGGTCTATAGGCATAAGCGGCTTTACCCAATCCAGGAAAACCGATTGCTCCGTGTCGGGGTGAAAGCTCAGATCCGGGCGGTCCGGGTGGTGCAAAGTGACCTGGTCGCCGTCCAGTTTCGCCCAAATTGCCATCAGCTTGGGAGCTTTTGAACCGCGGCTGAAATTCACACACGGGGCCCATTCTGTTCCGTCGGTCTTGGTCGCTTCATGGGCAACCGCCCAAACGCGATCCCCGGGCATGGTCTGCCCGGGGTTGAGGGTAATCAGGCTCAGGGCTTCACGCCCATGGCTTTTGATCGGGTGACGCCAAAGGCCTGAAACAGTTCCGCTCATTTCTTGTCCGTGTTCGGCAATCGCTTAAATCCGGATTTGATGTTTCCGAATACGTCCGGCGAATAGCCCTGACTGCGCATGATCAGATACTGTTGGGTAAAGGTGATCGTGTTGTTCGCAATCCAGTACACGACCAGACCGCTGGCAAAGCCGCCCAGCATGAACATGAAGACCCAGGGCATCCACGCGAAGATCATCGCTTGTGTGGCATCGGTTGGTGCCGGGTTAAGTTTCTGTTGCAGCCACATCGAGATCCCCAGCAGCAGCGGCAGAATACCGATAAAGATCAGCGCCATCAGGGTATCCGGTTGCGGGCCGGCCCAGGGCAGCAAGCCAAAGAGGTTCATGATTGAGGTCGGGTCAGGTGCGCTCAGGTCCTGGAAGGGGCCAAACCACGGTGCTTGACGCAGTTCGATTGTGACGAAAATCACCTTGTACAGCGAGAAGAAGATCGGGATCTGCAACAGGATCGGCAAACAACCGGCAGCGGGGTTCACCTTTTCCTTCTTGTACAGCTCCATCATGCCCTGCTGCATCTTCTGGCGGTCGTCGCCCGCGGCTTCTTTCAGGGCTTCCATCTGCGGTTGCAGTTCCTTCATCTTCGCCATCGAGACGTAGGACTTGAAGGCCAGCGGGAACAGGATTGCCTTGATGATCAGTGTCAGGCCAATAATGGACCAACCCATGTTGCCGATCAGCGCATGAATGTTGTGCAGCAGCCAGAAAATCGGCTTGGTCAGGAAGAAGAACCAGCCCCAGTCGATACTGTCGATGAATTTCTGCACACCGTCAGCCTGGTATTCGCGGATGGTCTCCCATTCCTTTGCGCCAGCAAACAGCTGCGTTGTCACCTGCTCGGTCGCTCCCGGTGCCACGGTCAGCGTCAGAAGTACCGTTTCTGTCTGGTAAATCTTGCGACGCGAGTCGTATTTGGCAGCCGCCTTGAAAGCAGAACCGGGTTCCGGGATCAGCGTGGTCATCCAGAAGTGATCGGTGAACCCGATCCAGCCGTTTTCCTTGACCTGGAATACCTCGGCCTGCGCGCGTTCGTCCGGATCGATATCGAAATCACGAACGTCGCCATAATCCACTTCGGTCAGAGTGCCGTCGGCCATACCGATCACACCTTCATGCAGAATGAAGAAGTTTTTCAGGTCCGGCAGGTCGCCGTCTTCGCCAATGCCGTGGCGCGCAAGAATGCCATAAGGTGCCAGTCCAACTTCGGTTCCGGTGGCGTTTTCGACAGATTGCGTGACCGTGAACATATAGTTCTCGTCAACCGCGATGGTGCGGCGGAATGTCAGTCCATTGCCGTTTTCCCAGGCCAGCGTCACCGGCGTGTCAACACCCAGGGTTTCACCCTGCTCAAGCGTCCAGATGGTATTTGGTCCGGGTACGTCTGTACCGGTCAGGCCCGCGCCGGGGGCCCAACCATAGAGGGCGTAATAGGCGGATTGCGATCCGACCGGCGACAACAGCTCGACAATCGGAGAATCCTCGGCCAGTGAGACCTTGTAGTCTTTCAAAGACAGCTCGTCGATCCGACCGCCAGCAAGGGACAGGCTGCCGGTCAGGCGGGGCGTGTCGATATTGATGCGGGGCGCTTCGGCCTTGGGCTCAGCTTCGGTGGCGGCCGCAGTTGCCTCTCCGACAGTGCTGGTATCGGCTGTGCTGGGCGCCTGAACCTCATTGCCTTCGACGCTGGTTACTTCAGCCTGATCCGGCGTTGTCGTCTGTTCCGGAGGGGGGAACAGCACGAACCAGACCAGGATCACGAGAAAGCTGAGCGCGGTTGCGAGGATAAGGTTCTTGTTCTGATCGTCCATCGGGGACAGCCACCTTGAGCAGTGAAAGACACCCGCAGGGTTCAACAGAGTGCAGACCCAAAGGTCAAGCGGAATCGCCCGTCATTTCGTCACGGAGGGGTCTTCTTTGTCACGATTTCCGGTTCCCTACCGCGTTTGCCGCCCGATTTTAGGAACTCCTTCGATCTTGTTGCGGTAAGACGAGATCCAATCCTTGGTTTTCTCAAATGGCATGGGCTTGCCGATGCCAAACCCCTGAACATGATCGCAACCCAGTTGGGCCATCAGAGCGTGTTCACCCGGTGTTTCGACACCTTCGGCCAAAGTTTCCAGATGCAAACGTTCCGCCATCATCAGAATGGCGCTGGCAAGCTGTTGCTGGCTTGGGTCCAGATCCGCTTTGGCAACAAATGACCTGTCTATCTTGATGCGGGATACGTTGAACCGTTTGATAGAACCGATCGAGGCATGTCCTGTCCCGAAATCGTCCAGATCAATACAGCACCCCATTGCGGCAAGCCCGGTGACGTTGCGGGTGATGACATCGTCGGGCCGTCTGGAGAACACGGTTTCCAACACCTCGACCGCCAGCCTGTCAGGGGTCAGATCGAATTGATCCAATTCCCATTTCAGACGGTCGATCAGGCCCGGATTGCGCAGTTCGTCAGATGAGAAATTGATCCCGATGCGCGGCACCGACAGCATGGACCGATCCCATTCGCGCATTGCAGAGAAGGAATGATGCCGCATGGCCTGCCCCAGCCGGTCCATCAGTTCGGCCTGTTCGGCAAAGGGCAGGAACACATTGGGAGCAAGAACCCCTTTTTTCGGATGTTCCCAGCGGGCCAGAGCCTCAAACCCACTGATACGCCCAGTATCGGTTGAGATCTGGGGTTGAAACCACGGGCGGATTTCACCGCTGTCCAGCGCCGCTTCGAACTCTTTGCGCAAGTTGATCCTGACCTGCGCCCGTCTGCGCGTCTGAGAGGAAAAAGCGCGAATCGTGGAAGGCCCATTTTGTTGCGCCTCCAAAAGGGCGTTATTTGCGGCTTCCTGCCATTCGATTGCCGAGCCGTCAGTGATATTGCTGCTCAGGCAAAAGCCAATGGAACAGGACATATACACGCCGGTGCCATTCAACATGATGGGGTCTTCAACGGCGTTTTGCATACGGCCCGACATCTGAATACATGCTTCCAGATCCAGTTGCCGTGCCGGGTGCAGAACAACCATCATCCTGTTTCCACCCATCCGGGTTGCGCAATCATTGGAGCGGATCATGGACAAAACGCGCGAGCAGAATTGCTGTGCAACGTGGTTTGCCGCCGCCTGTCCGTGCAGATCAAGCAATTGCGTGAAGTCATCCAGAACCACCGCGAAACAGGCCGAGTTTTCCCCCTTCAGGCGGGCGTCGGCAAATACCTTCTCCAAAACTGTTTCAAACTGGTCCTTTGACAGCAGACCGCCGGGGCGCCAAAGCCCCTTACGCGACGGATCGGCTGCGAATGCATTGATGCCTGCGACGATCAGAGGCAAAATCAGGGCCAGTGCAACCAGGGCCTGTTCACCCCCAATCCAAAACGCACTCAGACAAAGCGCAGGAACAAAGGCCAGCGCGGCTGGGCCGCCCAGAACGGTTTTCAACGAATGGACAAAACGGTCGGTAAGGGGATGGTTCCGCATCAGCTTTCTGGCCTTGGGCATGATCTGCACAAGGCAAAGCCTATGAAACCAGTCTAAGTCAGTCGTTAACGCAGAAGCGGAATCTCTTCTAAGTTCCCAGATTTTTCGTCGGAATTTAGTGAAAGGTTAATGAAATCAAACAGCTTTCCATCCAGAAGGTGCGATGGCCGCGCGTTTGTTAACGCTCGGAACATAACCTGTCGCCGACCCGGGCTGTTCTTTTCCCATTGATCCAGAATCTGTTTGACCTGCTGGCGCTGCAACCCATCCTGACTGCCGCACAGGTCACAGGGAATGATCGGGTATTGCATCGCCTTGGCAAATTTCTCGCAATCGGCTTCGGCGACATGGGCGAGCGGGCGGAATACAAAAAGATCGCCTTCTTCGTTCACCAGTTTCGGCGGCATCGTGGCCAGGCGTCCGCCGTGGAACAGGTTCATGAAAAACGTCTCAAGGATATCGTCGCGGTGATGCCCCAGGACGACCGCCGAGCACCCTTCCTCGCGCGCGATGCGATAGAGGTTGCCACGGCGCAAACGGGAACACAGGGCGCAATAGGTCCGGCCCTGCGGAACCTTGTCCATCACAACGGAATATGTGTCCTGATATTCGATCCGATGCGGCACGTCCATTCGACCCAGAAACTCGGGCAGGACCGTCGCCGGAAAGCCCGGCTGGCCCTGATCCAGATTGCAGGCCAGCAGATCGACAGGCAACAGGCCCCGCCACTTGAGCTCGTAGAGAACGGCTAGCAATGTATAGCTGTCCTTGCCACCCGAAAGGCACACCAGCCAGCGGGGTGGCTTACCATCCTTTTTGTGGGCGGACGGATCCACCATCCCGTATTGCTCGATCGCTTCACGGGTCTGGCGCACAATGCGTTTACGCAGCTTCTTGAACTCGGTTGTCGAGGGCGCGCCGGCAAACAGCGGGTGGATATCGTCTGCATCATCAAACATGCGCCGTGGTTACAGCGGACAGAAGGCCCGGGCAAGGCGTAGAAGCAGGATCAACCGCATTTGGAGAGTAGTTACACCCGTGTTACCCTGCGCGTATTTTTCAGGAGGTATATTATGGACTATTTCTTTTCCGTCCGCGCCCGCAGCGGCGAACACTATTCAAATAAGATGGGCACCGCGCGATATCTGGCTATTCCGGGGAATGTCGGGCAACCGGCACGGCAGCATGAAATACCGCAATCTCAATGGATAAGCCGGATTCAGGCCGAAGCCGGGGCGACGGCTACCGAGAACGGGCATATTGTTGTCTTCGTGCACGGGTTCAATACCGAGCAATACCAGATGCTGGAACGTCACCGCAAAATTCGCACCGGTCTTGAGATGCATGGCTTTAACGGTGTGGTCATCAGCTATGACTGGCCAAGCGATGGATCTGTTCTGGGCTATAACGTTGACCGGGCTGACGCGCGGCGTGCGGCAGAGAAATTGTTCAGTCACGGGATCACGCGGCTGTCCCGGATGCAGACTGCGGATTGCCGGTACAACGTCCATGTTCTGGCACATTCCATGGGCACGTTCTTGGTGCGAGAAGCCATGGATTATGCCGATGACGACCACGAAACCGCGCAACACAGCTGGATGACCAGCCAGATCGCGTTTGTCGCGGCGGATGTATCCGCGAAATCGTTCCGCGATGGCAGTTCCAAGACGTCCTCTCTGATGCGACGTTGTACAAGGCTGACATGCTATTACAGCCCGTTTGACGAGGTTTTGTCGATCTCAGAGGTCAAGCGTGTCGGAGTATCGCGCCGACTGGGCCGTGTCGGAATGCCAAACGACCGGCCTGAAAAAGCGGTTAATCTGTATTGCGGGTCCTATTTCAAAAACACCCGCGATGAATACGGGGATGGGCCATCTGCGACACACAACTGGTATTTTGATTCGCCCCGGTTTTTCGAAGACCTGCACCATACATTGATGGGAAAACTGGACCGAGAGGTCATTCCGACCCGCAGCTTCACCGACCGCGGCAATCTGGCGTTGATTTAAGGGTCTGTATTGTCGGGCACCGGATCGTAACCGTCACCGCCCCAGGGATGGCAGCGGCATATCCGGTGCGCAGCCAGCCATGATCCCCGGATCGCGCCATGTTTTTCCAATGCTTCCAGCGCATAGGCCGAGCATGTGGGCTGATAGCGGCAATTGAAACCAACCCAGGGGCTGAAAATCAGCCGGTACGCGCGAACGGGCAGGGCGACGATATGGGACAGAAAGGTCATTTGCGATCCGCATGCACTTTGCGAAGCGCATACCGCAAGTCGCTCAGCAGGACGTCATAAGGGAGATCGGCGGTTACATCAGCCCGCCCGATCAGCACATAGTCCCATCCCTCAAGACCGAACACAGGCAAGACCGCCCGTGCGACTTCTCTCAGACGGCGCTTGGCACGATTGCGGGCCACGGCATTGCCGACTTTCTTTGAGCAGGTAAAGCCAACGCGCAGCCCGACCGCTTCATCCGGAGCGCGTCGGCGGGCCTGCACCATCATCGAAGACGTTCCCTGTCTGCGCGCGCGCGCGGCTTTCAGGAAATCGGCTCTTTTTTTTAGGATCGTCAGAGATGTGGGTAGACAAACAGAAGCCGCCGGGGGCGTATTCCCGGGGTGGTTCTTACCATCCTCAGGGGCCTCCGGCGGCATCATGTTCATACCCTGATCAGTGGGCGGTTTTACGTGCTCAGCGATTTGCGGCCGCGGGCGCGGCGCGCATTCAGGATCTTGCGGCCGGCTTTTGTGGCCATGCGCGCGCGGAAACCGTGGCGGCGTTTGCGAACCAGGTTCGAAGGCTGATAGGTGCGTTTCATCGCTCCGTCTCCAATCTATAGCGGTCGGGTGCGGCGCGGATTCGCCTGGCCCTAGTGTTCGAAGCCCGTCCTCTACTGCCAAGCGAAGTGTAAGTCAAACCCCAACGGCCCGGTTTTCGCGGCTTTTGCAACAATTCTGTAAACCGATTGCTGAAAAGATTTCAAATCGGTCGATTATCGTCTGAAACTGTCACGTTCGCGGCCACATAGATCAAGGCCCCGTGAACCCCCTGTTGCCAAAAGCGCAAGCAGCGCATGTTGGGCGTAAGATGAAGCAAGAAGAGTCGGAAGACCAGATGTCCGAAACAAGCCACGCTCCACGATACGGGTTGGCGCGCCATATCCCTTTGCTGGTGATTCTCGGTGTCGCCGCGGTGGGTTTTTTCACGCTGGGTGATTACCTGACCTTCGAAACCCTGCGCGACAACCGCGAAGCGTTGTTAGCGTGGCGGGACGCAAACTATTGGGCCATGGTGGCCGGGTTCGTTGCCATCTATATCGTGATCGTCGCGTTTTCGCTGCCCGGGGCTGCTGTCGCCTCGATGACCGGTGGGTTCCTGTTTGGACTGTTTGCCGGAACGGTGTTCAATGTATTTTCGGCCACTATTGGCGCATCGGCCATCTTTTTGGCCGCCCGCTGGGGGTTGGGCAATACTTTGACGACCCGGTTGGATGCCTCAAAGGGGACGATTGGGAAGCTGAAAGACAGGTTGCGCGAGAACGAAATCTCGGTGCTGTTCCTGCTGCGGCTTGTCCCGGTTGTGCCGTTCTTTGTGGCCAATCTGGTGCCTGCGCTGGTGGGCGTCAAATTTCGCAATTTTCTGATCACGACGGCGCTGGGCATTATTCCGGGGGGTATCGTTTACACCTGGATCGGCGTTGGGCTGGGCGGTGTGTTCGACCGTGGCGAAACACCGGACGTTTCTTTGTTGTGGGAACCCTTCGTCATTGGCCCCATTGTCGGCTTGTGTGTGCTGGCTGCTTTGCCGATTGTCATCAAGTCCCTGCGTGGCGGAAAGGACGCCTGACCCATGCAACACCTCAAGACAGATATCCTGGTCATTGGGGCCGGGTCCGGAGGGTTATCGGTTGCGGCCGGTGCCAGCCAGATGGGTGCGAAGGTGATCCTTCTGGAAGGGCACAAGATGGGCGGCGACTGCCTGAACTTCGGCTGCGTCCCGTCGAAAGCGCTGATCGCAAGCGGCAAAGCGGCCTTTGGTCAGGCGCATTCCGCCGCGTTTGGCGTGGCCGATGTAAACCCTCAGATCGACTATGCGGCGGCGAAGGATCATGTGCGGGATGTGATTGCCCAAATCGAACCGATGGACAGCCAGGAACGCTTCGAAGGTTTGGGTGTCAAGGTGATCCGCGAGTTCGGCAGCTTTATCTCCCCGACCAAGGTGCAGGCCGGAGATCATGTCATCACCGCGCGCCGGATCGTGATTGCAACCGGGTCGTCGCCAATGGTTCCGCCGATCCCGGGACTGGACACAGTGCCTTATCAAACAAACGAAACCATCTTCGACCTGCGCGAGCGTCCGGAACACTTGCTGATCATTGGCGGTGGTCCGGTTGGTATGGAAATAGCGCAGGCTCATGTCCGGTTGGGCAGCAAGGTAACAGTTGTTGAAGGGCAGAAGGCATTGGGCAAAGACGACCCCGAGGCCGCGTCCGTGGTGCTGGAGGCTTTGCGCGGCGAAGGTGTCATGGTCCACGAAAATGCCGTGGTGGCCCAGATTCGCGGAAGGGAAGGCGTTGTGGAAATCGTGACCGAGAATGGCGATATTCACAGGGGCTCTCACCTTTTGATCGCCGTAGGGCGCAAAGCCAATATCGAGCGTCTGAACTTGGCCGCGGCAGGAATTGACCGCACCCGAACCGGGATCAAGACGGATGACAGCTTGCGAACGTCAAACCGCCGGGTCTATGCGATTGGCGATGTCTTGGGGGGGCTGCAATTCACCCATGTAGCCGGGTATCATGCGGGTATCATCATTCGATCCGCCTTGTTCGGCCTGCCCGCTAGGGCGAAAACGGCGCATATCCCATGGGCAACGTTCACCGACCCTGAACTGGCGCAGGTTGGTCTGACCGAAACTCAGGCCCGCGACCGGCATGGCGACAGGGTGCAGGTTGCGCGCTTTGACTATCATCATAATGACCGCGCTTTGGCCGAGCGCAAAATCAAAGGGTTCATCAAGGTCATGGTGGTGAAGGGCAGGCCCGTCGGTGCCACGATTGTGGGCCTTCAGGCGGGCGAGTTGATCAACATGTGGTCGCTGGCTTTGGCCAATAATCTGAAGATGGAACAGATCGCTGCTATGGTTTCACCGTATCCAACGATCGGAGAGCTTAACAAACGCGTTGCTGGCGCTTATTTCTCTCCAAGGCTGTTTGAGAATCAGACAGTTAAACGTGTGGTCAGGTTCGTCCAGCGCTGGATTCCCTGACCTGAAGAGGAGCGTATTTTGAACTCGCTGTCGGGCCGATTTCTGATCCTGACGACGGTCTTCGTTATGTTGGCCGAAATCCTTATCTTTGTCCCGTCGATTGCTCGGTTCCGCGAGGATTTCCTGCTAAACCGTCTGGAACGCGCCCAGATCGCATCGCTGGCGTTGCTGGCTGATGATATGCTGGCCGAAGATCTTGAGGCGGAATTGCTTGCGAATGCCGGTGTCTACAACGTTGTGTTGCGTCGGGATGAAGTCCGCCAACTCATGCTGTCGTCACCAATTCCCGAGGCAATCACCAAAACATTCGATCTACGGGATGCCGGTCCGTGGATTTTGATCCGGGATGCGGTGAGCCGGATATTCATACCCGAAAATGAAGTCATCCGTATCATTGGCGAGCCGGTCAAGGGCGCGGGGTTGCTAATTGAGGTTACGATCGACAGCGCCCCCCTGCGTATGGCGATGGTTGACTACGGCCTGCGCATTCTGGGGCTGTCCTTTGTCATCTCAATCATCACGGCGTCCTTACTGTTCCTTGCGGTGCGAGTGGTTCTTGTTCGCCCAATCAAAAGCGTAGTGGGATATATGCAGCGCTATGCCAGCGCACCCGAGGATGCGCGCGGCATCATCTCGCCGAATTCCAGAGTGACGGAATTGCGCGAGGCCGAAGAAGCGCTGAAGATGTTGCAAACGGAACTGACGCAGGCGCTCAAACAGCGCGAGCGGCTGGCGCAACTGGGTGGGGCGGTTGCAAAGGTCAGTCATGACCTGCGTAACATCCTGACATCGGCGCAGCTGTTCACGGACAGGATCGAATCCAGTGATGACCCGCTGGTCCGGCGAATGGCTCCGAAGTTGGTGAATTCGATCACCCGTGCTGTATCGCTGTGTGAAAGCACATTGGCATTCGGCCGTGCAGAAGAACCTGCGCCGACCTTGACGATGGTGCCCCTACGGACAATTGCGGCTGACGTCGCCACCAGCGAACAGCTGGCAGTCGCAGGGGGCTGCGTCGAGATCGTGAACGAAGTGCCTGAAGATCTGATCGCCCGCGCCGACCCCGAGCAGTTGTTTCGTGTCATCATGAACCTCGTGCGTAACGCAAGACAGGCGTTGGAAGCTTCGGGTAAGCCGGGTCATATCACCATCGACGGGTGTGAATATCAGGACGCCTGGTGTCTTGAAATTCGCGACACCGGGCCGGGTCTTCCGCCAAAAGCACGTGAAAACCTGTTCACACCGTTTCAGGGTGGGGTCCGCAAAGGAGGCTCTGGCCTGGGCCTTGCAATCTCTCAGGAACTGGTGCGCGGGCATGGCGGTAACCTGACACTGAAAGAGACCGGGCCCGAAGGAACGATCTTTGAAATAAGGCTTCCGCGCGGAGACATGACTTTTTGATTTTTTTTTGAAGAATCGGCTTGCACGTCTTTGACCACAGGTCTAAACAGCGCCTCACCAACGCGGACCGATAGCTCAGCTGGATAGAGTACTTGACTACGAATCAAGGGGTCGGGGGTTCGAATCCTCCTCGGTCCGCCACTTGGTAATTTGTCAGGCGACACATAGTTCTGCCACCAGCGACAGAACCTTGACTTTTTTGCCTCACTTCCTTCATCCAGCACCTAGACCGATTTCATTGATCCTGACTTCCTTTTGGTAAAATCAGGGCTGATTTGCAGATCAGACGCCGACGGCGCCTGTTCCTGCTGATCTGCCACGTGACGAACGCGGATGGGGCGAGCCTCCCCATTTCCAGTTGGGCTCGTATGCTGTGAAGTCCCGGTTCAACAGGTTCGGCGCGATATTGAAGGCGTTATTGCAGTCGGTCGTCACTTTGTATTACTTCGATCTCTCGACTCGTATGCTATTTTCACGCATCAGCCGACCAACACGACGACGCCCGACGCTCAGACCAAGTTCCTTCAACTCGCCAGTCATTTGTGGACGGTCGTGGCTGCTCAGGCTGAGACGAGATCGCTCCTGGACATGAGTCAGCACGACCGCGTTGGTCCGCTGCCTTTGGCTGGCTGGGCGGCTGCAATAAGCGCGCAGGATACATGAGCTGACATTCAGAACTTGGCAAAGGCGGTTAACTGGGAATTCGCTTCCATGCTCTTAGATGAAACTAAACCTCATGGCTTCTGGCTCGCGAAGTAGGTTGTGGCCTTTTTTAGAATACCCCTCTCCTCATTGAGAACCCGGTTCTCCCGTCGAAGTCGCTCGTTTTCACGGGCGAGGTCCAGATCCTTGTCCGACACAACGCCGGCGTTACGATGCGCCGGTACCCACTTGTTCAGCGGCGAAAGGCCAATACCTAAGTCTAAAGCAACCCGCCGACGTGTCAGCCCGCTCGTCAGCGGAGTCTACACTGCATCAGCACGGAAATCGTCCGTCAGTTTCAGTCCCAAAGTCCGTCTCCTTTGCTGCAATAAGTGCCATCAAAGGAGCGGCATCAAACCGCGACACGTCCAGATCGGGCTTGAGAGCGATCGGATTTCGATTGCATTGCAAGTATTACTAGCCGGGATAGCCCCTGTCTGAATCTTTTGTAGAGCTGAGCAATGCACCTGGGCTGCAATCCATTTGAACTTATCCCGGTTAGGGCAACCTGCCTTCCAGAACGACTGAACGTGCAAAGCGTCCCGACCCGTCGAACCATTGTGTCGGCACGATCTCACTCAGGTCTCGGCGTCCGTTTCGTTCATACTGAAACTGAGCGAAAGCCTTGTTGCCTTTCCCATGGGTCTTGTTCGGTTTCGATGGTAACCAATTTGTGAAATTGACCGGCTCTCCGGTGTACCACCGCCAGCCTGTCACGGCATTTTCTTCCTTTGGGTCCTTCCGGAAGCCGAAATAGGGGCCAGCCTTGTAACTGGTGTTGGTTCGACTGTCATAGCCTTGTTCAAACAAGGCCGGATCATGGGCGATCATGCGCACCACGAATGCGTTCTCGTCAGCCGATGTCAGGGATGCAAGATCGATGCCACAGCTCTCGGCGAGGCGGCGCGCGTCGTCGATCGAGCCGGAATAAATCATGGCGATGTAGAAGCTGCCCCGGTACTTGCCATAGATGCTTTTCCGCAAGCCAAGGCACTTGAGCACTGTTATGATCTCTTCGTTTTCACCCAGCATTTCAAGGTCATCCGGCATTTGACGCACAGCAAATGGATTGCTGACAAAACTATCGTCAGACCCATCCTGCCATTCCATTCGCAAGCTTGCCAGAACGGCCGCATCGACATGGCCCGTCGGATCAAGCCCTCGGGCCTCCTGCAAAGCCTTTATTCCCGCCCGCGTCTTCAGTCCGAACGCTCCATCCGGCACGCCGACCTCGAAACCGGCGGTATTGAGCGCCTCTTGCAGACGCTGTTTCCGTTCGCGGTCCGGTAAAAGGAAATCCTCCATTGTGGACAGGTGGCCCTGTTTCTTCAGCCAATCCGGCGTAATCTCGGCCATGCGCCCCAGAATCTCGGGCTCGACGATGGTGGCCGCCCGGTACTTGCCGGCGACCAGCGACCAGCCACGCATGGTGTTCACTTTCATCGCGGCGCTGATTGCAGTGTCGCGGGTCGCAAGGGGGCGCACGGCGACGGGCTGGGTCGTCTGGTCTGCAGGTGCCAGCATTGCCACCTGTTCGACCTGTGGCACAAGGTAGATGTCTTCGCCAGGCAGTGAGCCATATGTAAATGGCTCCTGAAATCCATCCGTAAGCTCCACCACCCGATCGCGCACCCGGCGAAACATTTTCCCAAGCTCCAACCCCGGCTGTTCGATATGTTCCAAAAGTGCCGTCGCATAGGGGCTGTTCCGGCCGCCCCCGTCCTGCGCCAGCGTTCCACCACGCGCGGCATAGCCCACGACAACCCCACTAGGTTCCACTGCGGCCAGCCCACGCCCGATCGACCGAGTGGCCGACGCGCGCGACATCTGCGCAACGAAAGGATTGTTGCGGCAGGCATCGACCAGAACCAGTTTCAGCCCCGGCGTATCGGCAATCGAATTCACGATTGCATCCAGACGAATGGCCTCGAAGTCGACGTCGCGGTCGCTTTTCAGTGCTGCGTTCACCGGGATCAGGTAGTTGGTATTCTCGATCTCAATTCCGTGGCCCGCGAAATAGACAAGCGCCACATCGGCACCCGCGGCAGTTTCGGTAAAGTCCCGAAGCGCGATGCGCATACCGTTGTAATCCAGGTCCAGACCCGTGGTGACCTCGAACCCTATACGTGCCAGCGATTTCGAGATGTCCTGAGCATCATTGATCGGGTTCTCCAGACTCGAGACATGCTGATAAGCGGAATTGCCAATGACTAGAGCCACGCGTTTTTCCGTCGCCGCAAAGGCCGCTGCTGAAATGGTGCAGATCAGTGCAACGGCCAGCAGAGCGCAGCGTAGAGCCAGACCCGAAAAAGACCGGTATATCATCATGCGTCCCCCGCCTGTTTGCCGAGGGGTTGGAGCGTGTCCTATGGCAGCGAAATGCCAGCAGACCGGACAAGGCTCGCAAACCCCGCATTCCGGTTGACCCGAACTTTACCCGATAACTCGATTTCGACAAAGGGGTGCAGGGCATCGAACCATAATCCCTTGGCGGCCAAGGCCGGCACATCCTCTGCGGCGGGCTCTGGGGCGGCGACCCGTTCCACGTAAGTCGTCACCGTCGCGATGACGGCCCCCGCCTCAGGTTCCGCCAGAACCACTGTCCAGACATAAATACGCCCCGGCTCCAGCACGAGTTCCGAGCGCGACAGGTCGAGCGCGTAGAACCCTTTTCGGAACCGACCGTTGCCGGAAATACCGACTCCGTTCTGCTGCGACCCGACCGGGGCCAACTGCGCGGACATCTGGCCTGAAAAATTATCAGCCAAGTGCCAGATCAGCGGGGGTTTGCCCAATGTGGTCACGCCGCCGCCAGCCGGTGCGAGCACGGCCAGTGCTCCAGCCTCTTGCCCGACATCGCGCGTGGCAGCGCCGACGCGGTCCGCCGGGGCACCGATGGTGGGCGGAATGAAAATGACCTCGTCTGGATCAGCCTGCTGACTGCCTTCGCTTTCTTGCGCCGACAGGGAAATGGTCGAGCCCAGAAGCAGCAGCAGACCGGTTATCAAAGCGCCAAGAGTGTTTCCCGAACATGCCGGTGTCATCATTGCGATGCCCCCCTCTGTGCCGATCCTGTCAGCAAGAATAACGCAATTTCCCGCGACTTGTCGTCGTGGATAAGGTGCCCGACCAACTGAAACGTGAAATAGCGTCCAACGAGTTCTCGAAGATCAGCGCTGGCACAGATCGCGGTTGCCGACGCGCGCCTAACTTGCAACGCTTTTCCGAATGCCTCGATACGGGCTGCGATGTTCACCGTGTCGCCCATGATGTTGTATTGAAGGCTGCCCGCGCTGCCCAACGTGCCGCCCAAAACCACGCCACTATGGAGCCCGATCCGCAGACCATAAGGTGCCAACAGACCACCTTCTGCATTCAGTCTGTCAATCCGGTCAGAAATTTGCAGTGCCGTCCGGCAGGCCGCGACAGCGTCCTTCTGGATGTCCTCCTCGGTAGTTCGAGGCAGCGGCGCACCGAACACCACCAGGATTCCGTCACCGGTGAACTTCTCAATGAACCCGCCATTTTCGCGAGCGACCTGGCTCATTTCATCCAAAATCCGGCTTGTCCAGTCCATGAAGGCACCCGGTTCGGCCGAGCCGCCGACGGTCGTCGAGCCTTCCAGATCAGCAAGAAGGACACTGACGCGCAAGCGGCGGGGGCGCGGCTTTCCGCCAGCAAAAAGGATATCACGCGCGTTCCATATCTCGGCTGTGAGTTCCGGGGACAGATGATCCGAGAACAGTCTGGCGATGGCCTGGCGTTGCCGACGCGAGATGATCCCGACAGTGAGGAGCGCTAAAAGAAAGGCGGTAAACCAAGCAACCGATGTCGGAACGACCGGCAACCATATGCCACGAGACAAAAGGTTCGAAAGCGCCACTCCAATAGCGATGGCAAGGCCTGGTCCAAGTAGTATGACGGTCAGCACAGTGCGCGACAGAACCCCAGCTAATGCCCCGAACAATGCGCTGGCGAAGATTATCGCCAAGTGCGCACTTTGCCCGGGGCTGCGCATCGGTTGGCTGCGGCCCGCGGCATAATCGATTAATTGCTGGGTGGTGGCTGCATGCACCAATACGCCATAGCTGAATGGCGTCTGTGGCGGGTTGTTCAGCGGTGTGCGGAAATCGTCTTTGATCGACTTGCTGGTAACCCCGATCAGGGCGACTTTTCCTTCGATCATGTCCGCGTCTGCTTGTCCGGCGAGCAAGTCGCGGGCCAGTATGATCGGGGCCATCGGCAATGCGTTGGTGTAATCCAGCAGCACCTGATAGCCCGTATCATCTAGCCCGCGATAGCTGCCGAACCTGTCTTCCAGCCGTCGCACCGGCGTCTGACCAAACAACAGGGTCCGGGGATCGTCCGGCCAGGCTTTCAGGCTGTTTTGACCCGTGGCGCGCAGGGCCAACTGTGTGCTGAACGCCAAAGAAATGCGATCGGTGCCGCTGACCAGCAGAATACTGCGCCGGGCGACACCATCCGCGTCGACGGGGATATCAGCAAACCCCACGCTGCCGTCGTTCTGCGCAAAATCCGGCGCCTCGATGCTCAGCCCGCCGCTGTCGTTCAGTTTCACAACCCAGATCGCATTGGTCTTCAGGAACGCCGCTTCGAGTTGCTGCCGCCCCTCGATCACCTCATTGTCGCGATAGATATCGATACCGATTACAGCGGCACCTGCCGACGACAGTGCGTCGATAATATTCGCAATCTGACCATCTGAGAGGGGCCAGCCCCAGGTGCGCAAATCCTCGTCATCGACCGCGACCACGACAACATCCTGTGCCAACGCATCGCTGGCCCTGCGGTCCAAAACCCAATCGTAATGTGCAAGCTCGGGCCGCTGCAGGTAACCTTCAGAACGAAGGCCTGCGAGGATCGTGAAAACTCCAAGCGCGGCAAGACCCGCCACGAAAAGCGCCTGCACCGGACTAAGAAGCCTTCTGTTCATCTTACAAGTTTGCAGTTGTTCGAAGGTAAATAGCAACTTACGTTCGTTGTTTTCTCAAGACCATCGGGGAGTTTGCGGGGCTGAACGCCGCTCAAACCGTGTCTTTGAGGGTGAACTGTACATGGCGGTCTTTTGAGGAACCTGCTAAAGCTATCGGTTCAGGGTCGAGAAATTGACTCCGATATCGGCCACCACTCGTTTTCACTTCAGCTTGGCTGTCAACGCGGTGCGCATTGCCTTAGTGTGCGAAGCCAGGGTTGGTTTGCATGCCATGTTGTTTCTCTTTTGTGGTAAAGTTTCAGGTCACAAAGGCTGAACATGTCCGGGACAGGGTCGCAGAGTCTTTCTTTGCCCTGACGTCGTTGGCTTGATCCAAAGCAAAGCCCACGGTTCAGCAGCAGTATAGAGGAATACCCGCAGCGAGTTTTCAGGCGGTGGATAATGAAGAAAAACTCATTGATTTTTTTTGCTTTGGCTGCGCTCGCGATGGTGGGCGTGGTGCTCTATTCCCTGGTCTCTGAAAATGGAAGCCAGTTGCCTGATGGATTTGCCCGGGGGAATGGTCGGATCGAGGCCGAGCAGATTGAAATTGCGCCGACCTTAGCCGGACGTGTCGAAAGCGTCATGGCGGTTGAAGGCGGTATGGTCGCCACCGGTGACGTGCTGGCCGAAATGGACAGTGATGAGTTGTCCGCCACGCTAGATCGTGCCAAGGCTGAAGTGGCGCTGGCGCATCAGACCAAAGTGGAAGCAGAGGCACTTGTTGTGCAGCGGAAAAGCGAACTGCGCCGGGCCGCGCAGGAGCTTCAGCGCGCAACGGCTCTTCTGACTGGGCAGAATATCTCTGAAACGGTTTTCGAAGAACGCGAAACCATACATCAGGTTGCCGCGGCGGTTCTGGGTGCCGCACAGGCGCGCGTGGCCACTGCAGAAAGCCAGATTGCGGCCGCCGAGGCCGAAGTGCGCCGTATCGAGGCGCTGATCGAAGACAGCTCGCTTTTGGCTCCGACACGCGGGCGTGTGCTTTATCGGCTGGCGGAACCCGGCGAGGTCGTTGCCGCGGGTGAACCAATCCTGACTCTGCTCAGCCTTGAGAATGTATATATGGAGGTGTTCCTGCCTGCGCGCGAAGCCGGATTGCTGCCTATTGGTGCCGAAGCTCGCATCATTCTTGACGCCCTGCCGGACTATTCCATTCCAGCCTTTGTAACCTTTGTCTCTCCTGAAGCACAATTCACACCCAAGCAGGTCGAGACTTTGGATGAACGCGAACAACTGGTGTTCCGCGTCCGTGTGCGCATCCCCGAGAATCTGGTCCAACGCCGGATTGAGCACGTCAAAACCGGGCTTCGCGGTGTTGCCGTGATCCGGATCGATCCAAACCTTGCGTGGCCAGAGGCGTTGGAACAGGGTATCCCGCCCGAGCTGTTCGAATGACGCCAGAGGCCGACATTGAGATTCGCATCACGGGTGTCACGCACCGGTATCGCAGCGATGTCGCGTTGCAGTCGGTTTCGCTTGATCTTCCCAGGGGCCAGCTGGTCGGCTTCATCGGACCGGATGGGGTGGGAAAGTCGACCCTGCTGGGGTTGATCACCGGTGCAAAAAAACTGCAAACCGGATCAATCAATGTTCTAGGTGGCTTGATCGACGACGCCGCGCACCGACGCCTTATCTGCCCGGCCATTGCCTTCATGCCACAGGGCTTGGGTCGAAACCTTTATTCTGAGTTGTCAGTACGCGAGAACCTTGAGTTCTTTTCGGGGCTTTTTGGCCAAGGGCAAGAAGAATGTGACATCCGGATCAATGCGCTGTTGTCGGCGACAGGGCTGTCGCCGTTTGAAGACCGGCTTATGGGCAAGCTTTCGGGCGGGATGAAGCAAAAGCTCGGCCTGTGCTGTGCTCTGATACATGATCCGAAGTTGCTGGTTTTGGATGAACCGACAACCGGTGTCGATCCACTCTCACGCCGTCAATTCTGGGCATTGATTAATGCCATTCGGGCAGAGCATCCCAGACTGTCCGTCCTTGTGTCCACTGCTTACATGGAGGAGGCGGAAAGCTTTGACCGAATTGTTGCAATGGACGGAGGTCGCGTCATCTTTCAAGGCAAACCTGCTGAACTGAAAGGGCAGGACCGGGATCTCGAAACCGCATACCGGCGCTTGCGGTCACACGATGGTTTTGGATTGGCGTCGGAACAAACACCTGTTCGGCAGGTCAACCCGAACCCTGTGATTTCTGCCCGAGGCCTGACACGTCGGTTCGGGGATTTCACCGCTGTCGACAGTGTCGATTTCTCGATCCATCGCGGAGAGATATTCGGTTTTCTTGGGTCAAACGGTTGTGGCAAATCCACCACGATGAAGATGTTGACCGGCCTGTTGCCAGTCAGTTCCGGAGAGGCATTGTTGTTTGGCAACCCGGTTGATGCACGTGATCGCAAGATGCGTCGCGACATCGGATACATGAGCCAGGCTTTTTCGCTCTATGGCGAGTTGTCAGTTCATCAGAACCTACAGCTTCATGCCCGGATATTTGCAATCCCTGATCGAGAGGAGCGCATATCGGAATTGACCGAACGTTTTGGTCTGACGGCCCATCGCGACACACTAGCTGCCGCGCTGCCTCTTGGAATCAAACAACGTTTGTCATTGGCGGTGGCGGTTATCCATCGTCCCCGAGTTCTCATTCTTGATGAACCAACCTCGGGTGTGGACCCCGAAGCACGCGATGTCTTTTGGGCTTTGCTGGTCGAACTTTCGCGCAAGGACTTGGTGACGATCTTTGTCTCCACGCATTTCATGGCCGAGGCAGAGCGCTGCGACCGCGTATCATTCATGCATGCGGGCCGTGTTCTGGCGGAAGGTACGCCCGCGGACCTGATCGCCGCAGAAGGCACCGGCAGCCTTGAGGAAGCTTTCATTTCAGTTTTGGAGGCCGCAGAAAAACCTGCACCTGTCCTGGCACCCAAAGTTGACTTTGTCACCAAGACCAAGGTCACCGGACAAGGTATCGGTCGTGCCCTGACTTACACACGACGCGAAGCGGTTGAAGTGGTCCGCGATCCAGTTCGTCTGGCATTTGCATTTCTTGGCTCGGCGATTTTGATGCTGGTGTTCTGCTTTGGCATATCACTCGACATAGAAGATCTTGAGTTTGCCGTTCTGGACTTGTCTCAGAGCCCGGAAAGCAGGGCTTACACGGAAGAAATATCGGGATCGCCTTATTTCAAGCAAACGCCGCCTTTGATCAGCGCCACAGAAGGGCGCAGACGGTTGCAGGCAGGGGACGTTTCGATGGTGATCGAGTTGCCACCTGATTTCGGGCGCAAGTTGCGCACAGGTGAACCTACCCAAGTGCTGGCAACCGTTGATGGCGCGATCCCCTTCAAGGGGGAAACAGTCGAGGGGTATGTCGCCGGGCTGCACCAGTCGTTTCTTGACGGGCAGTCGAGGACCACAGGCGAACACGCGGTTGAGATCGCCCGTATTGAACCCCGGTTTCGCTATAACCAGAGCTTTGAGAGCATTGCCGCGATGGCCCCGGCCATGCCCGCCATCCTGCTGATCATGCTGCCTGCCGTGTTGGCTGCGGTCAGCGTCGCGCGAGAGCGCGAGCTGGGCTCGGTCGTCAATTTCTACGTAACACCGACAACGCGGCTCGAGTTCCTGATCGGCAAACAGATACCCTATATCATGATTGCCTACGTGAATTTCCTGTTGCTGGCCGCAATGATTATTTTTGTCTTCGATGTGCCGCTTAAGGGCGATCCCCTGCCTTTGGCATTGGGTGCGTTTTTGTATGTTTGGGCGACGACGTCTTATGGATTGCTGATCGCAACCATGACATCCAGCCAGGTGGCAGCGACTTTTGCCACTGCTATCGCTTCGGTCGTGCCTACCATCCAGTTCTCGGGTCTTTTGCAGCCCGTTTCGACGCTAGAGGATGGTGCGCAGCTTATCGGCTCTCTCTGGCCCTCATCCTACTTTCTGCACCTCAATGTCGGGGCCTTCACCAAAGGGCTTGGATGGGAGGCGCTCGCACCGGACATTTTGGCACTGGCCTGCTTTGGACCGGCGTTGACACTGATCGCCGCGCTTTGCCTTCGCGCGCAGGAGAAGTGAATGCAGCGATTGTCCTGCATATTCTGGCTTGGCCTGAAAGAAGTGATGAGCCTGCGTCGGGACTGGGTGATGATGGCGCTGTTGGTCTGGTCTTTCACGCTGGCACCCATGATGGAGGCAACCGGCGTAGCGACCTCGGTCAACAACGCGTCGATTGCATTTTCTGATGAGGACAATTCTCCACTGTCCCGAGCGCTTGCCACGGCATTTTTTCCACCCGAGTTCCAGCCGGTCGTACAAATCGGACCAGGTAGCGGTCCAGCGCAAATGGACGCCGGAGAATTCATCTTCATAGTTGTTGTTCCACCGGGATTCGAGAAAGACCTGAGGGCAAGGCACAAGCCTGAAATCCAAGTTCTGATCGACGCCACGGCGATGGAGCAGGCCGGGATCGGCGCCAGCTATATCACCAATATTTTGGGTGCCGAAATTCGCCGCTTTGCGATCGGTGTCGATCTTGTAGATCCACCGCTGGTCGATGTCATCCTAAGAAGCGCTTTCAACCCCAACCGTGATACCGTGCGTTTTGCCGGGATCGTTGCCCTGATCGGACAGATCATGTGGCTTACCACCATTCTGACCGGCGCTGCCATGATCCGAGAGAGGGAGCACGGGACGATCGAACATCTGCTGGCAATGCCGCTGACCCCGTTTGACATTGCAGCAGCCAAAATCTGGGCCAATGCAGCAATTGTCCTGATCGCGGCCAGCCTGTCGCTGACCTTTGTCATGCAGGGTGCGCTGGGAATTGAAATCTCGGGGTCAAAAGGACTGTTCCTGTTTGGCACTGCCCTGTTTCTGTTCACCGCAACCGCACTCGGGGTTTTTCTCGCTACGATTGCGCGTTCGATGGCGCAGTTTGCGCTTTTGGTCATGCTGATCGTCCTTCCCATGCTGATGCTGTCCGGAGGAGAGACGCCGGTTGAAGGGCAGCCAGACTGGTTGCAGGTCGGGACGCTGCTATTGCCGTCTCGTCACTATATGGCCGCCAGTCAGGCAATTGTATTCAAGGGTGCCGGTCTCGAAACAGTTTGGCCAGAGTTCATCTGGATGGCATTGCTGGGCGCTGTCCTGCTGGCAACAAGTCTGGCCCTCTTTCGGAGATCTGTTGAGTAATTGAGTCAAACCGGTTTGGGATAATGTTCAAGGGCGATGTCATAATGCCTCTGGGACGATTGATTTATTCATATGTGACCGGATGCACGGCCTCCGATCAGCTGTTAGAATCCCCTTCTCCCGCTTCGAAAACTTGCACGCGTCGTTTGGCAGAACCTTCAATCATCCACCTCTTTCGGGCCACATCTTTGGATCGTGTGGGAAGTTTTTGCGCAGGCTGCGGATAAGAGTGGCGTACTCGCAAAACCGCAACGCAGAGCGATTTCCCCAGGCGCAAGATCACTGTAGCGAAACATTTCGCGGGCACGTGCCAGACGTAGAAGCAGATAATACCGCCCCGGTGTTGTCTGAAGCTCCGTCCAGAACAGACGGCGCAAGGAGCGTTCGGACATATGAACCTGTTTTGCAAGGGCAGAGACCGGCTGCGGTGTTTCGAGTGCTCCGGACACCAATGCGACAATCCGTTTGAGTTTTGGCGACACCGCTGACGACAGCGCCTGATCTGGATAAGAGGCACCGTGCCGCCTGGAATTGTCATGCAGGAACATCGCCGCGGCGTCAAAGGCAACTGATGGGCCAAACCTGCTCCGGATAAAGTGCAGCATCAGGTCTAGGGCCGCTGCGGCGCTGCCGCATGTCCAGAAACGACCATCCTGAACATAACGGTCAAAGAGGACATGGGTTTCGGGAAACTCCTCTGCAAACTCCTCAAGAAGTTGCCAGTGTAACGTCGCCTTCCGGTGGTTCAGAAACCCGCCCCGCGCCACCACCCATGCTCCTGTATCCGCTGCAATCACTGTTGCGCCCTGCATCAGCCGGCCAAGGCCCCGGCCACGGCGCAGCGCAGCACTGCCGAATGGCTGGCCGACGACCATGCAGTCACTTAGGGGCTGGTGGCCGTACTTGATGACCCCCGCCACGGGCGGATGCGTCAGATGGGCAATGTGGCCTGGCTGGCCGACGATCCGGGTGTGATGACCAAAACCGCTGGCCCTTAAGCGGATGGATATCGCAGCGAGCTTGCCCGTGTTTTCGCGGAACCACCCCGAAATTTCAGCGTTGGAGAAGGGCAAGACGATTGGCTTGATGGGCTCAAGGTTCTGGATCTGACCAACGTCATTGCCGGGCCGACCATCGGGTCGTCATTGGCCCGTTTTGGGGCGCAGGTCACACTGGTACAGCCGGTACGACCTTCGGTCGATCCGTGGAGCGCGGTGTTTTTTGGCCTGCATGCTCAGCGCGGCAAGAAGAGCATCTTGCTCGATCTGCGTTCGGAGGGCGGGCAGCACGTCTATTGGCAAATGGTCGCTGAAGCAGACGTAATCACAATGAACGGAACAGACCTGCAACGAGAAAGCTTGGGGCTGAGTGAAGCCCGGCTGACAGAGGTTAACCCGCGTCTCATCGTTGTGCAGCTTGACGCCTGGGGCGGACCGCGTCGGGGACCAAAATCGGATCATCTGGGTTATGACGATCTCGCACAGGCCGCGACCGGCGCGATGACCCGCTTTGGCGGCGGGCCGGAAACGCCCGAGGAACACGCCCATTTTGGCACGATTGATGCATTGACGGGGCATTGCGCCTGCGTGGCGCTGGGCGCCGCGCTGGAGCGGCTTAGAATGACAGGCAAGGGTGGCCGCCCGCGCGTCGCTAGCCGCCGCAAGAGAGTTGATTCAAGCGCAGTTCATGTATGATTTCGACACGCGCGCGCCGTTTGACGAACCTTCGGGGCGTAAAACGCTTGGTTGGGGGCCGTTCAATCGCTGCTATGCCGCGTCCGACGGCTGGATGTTCTTCGCCGCACCGACCGAGCGTCACGCCGCCTTGGCGCGCGTGCCTGACCCGTCCGATCTTGCCGGCTTGGACGATACTGATCTGGACTCTGCTCTGTCCGAGCGTTTCGCGCAAAAGCCGGTGGCCGTATGGGCGCAGGCTTTCGCTGGGAGCTCGGTGGGTGTGACCCGCCTCGGTTCGCTGCACGACACCCGCGATGTGGGCCTTCAGGCTGAAAGCACAGGCGCTATCGACATCCGCAATGCAACCTTCCGAGCCGTTCGACATGACCAGCACCCGATGGGCCGATGGGTTGATCTGGTTGCCCCCAATGCGGTGCGACCGCAGAATGCCACGATAACCATCCCCGGCCCGGCACCAAAATACGGACAAGACACGCGCGAAATCCTTGCGCGTCTGGGTTATGGTGACACCGAGATACAACGTATGATCGAAAAAGCCGTGGCAGCTGAGAGCTGGTCGGAAAATATCTGCCGGAATAGACACATGACCCAAGACAAGTTCGGACCGGAAATCACGCCACGCACCCGTGCAAAGGCGCGCCATATCCTAGATCATTATTACATCGGCCCGTCCCGAAATGATGCGGTTCTCGAGATCTGGGGATATACCCCAAAGATGAGCTATGCCCCCGGAGATCGCGTGGTACTTTATGTGTCGACCACGGCGCGTGAATGGGATCTTGAGATCGGTCGCGACGGGCTGGTCTATCAACCACTCCTGACCGAGACGGGCTAGCCGGGGGTGTATCACCCCACGCCGGAGGATTGCTCGGTCAAGGGTTGTGGCTGGCCCGAGGCCTATGGTTTTTGCATTCCCGAAGACTGGGCGCCTGGCGGCTACCTTGTCACCTTCCGCGCCCGCAGTGGCGACGAGATGGTCGAAGAGCATCACATCATCCTTGTAAGAAGCGCCCCTGATGCCACGCCATCACTCTATGTTCTGGTTTGTGCCACCGGCACATGGCTGGCTTATAACTGCTGGGGCGGCTCGAACCATTACGAAGGCATCACCGGTCCCGAAGGTAACGCCTTTTCCCCGGTTCTTTCGACCCAGCGACCCTGGTCGCGCGGGTTTTGCAGGCTGCCTGAAGGCACCCCGCGGGCGCTGCGGGAAAAGCTGACCAGACCGGGCGAAATGGTGCGCTACCCCTATATGGAATGGGCTTACGCTTATGGCTATTCCAAGAAATACGCCTCGGCTGGGTGGGCCAGCTATGAACGCCATTTCGCCCGTTGGGCCGAGGGGGAAGGCTATGATTTCGACGTGATCGCGCTGCATGATCTTGAGCACGACCCGAAGCTGCTTGGCCAGTATGCCTGTGCCGTGTTTGTCGGCCATGACGAAAACTGGAGCGCGATTATGCGTGATGCTGTTGACGCCTATGTCGATGGCGGTGGCAACGTTGCACGGTTTGCCGGAAACTTCCTGTGGCAGACCCGGATCGAAGACGAGGGTCACACGCAGATCTGTTACAAGTATATCGCGGATCAGGACCCGCTTATGGGCACCGAACAAGAGCACCTCTTCTCGGGTGCCTTCGAGGTCGCACCAGTTGACCGCCCGGGTGCCTTGACATTCGGAGTTAACGCTCTGCGCGGTGTTTACGCCGGTCTTGGGAATTGCGTTGGCGGCGGCGCAGGCGGCTTTACGGTCTACCGCCCCGACCATTGGGCATTTGACGGAGTCGGGGTCGGCTATGGCGACATTTTAGGCGCGCACGCCCGGATTTTTGGCTATGAGGTCGATGGTCTGGATTACCGTTTCGAAGACGGTCTGCCATTTCCCACCTGTACCGACGGCGCTGTTCCAGAGATCGAGATACTTGCCATGGGGCTTGCCACCAATATCGAGGCAGATCACGGGGTCTGGGGTGAAACGCTCTACATCGGTGCCGACGATGCGCGGTTCAAGGCGCAGGTGCTGTTCGGCGAAGTCACGCCCGAGACGCTCGACACCTGTAAACGTGGCAATGGGATGATCATCTCGTGGCGTCGCGGCAAGGGTCAGATCTTTACAGCCGCAACCTGCGAATGGGTTGCCGGGCTGATCCGCCGGGACGAGCAGGTAGAACAGATCACCCGCAATGTGCTCGACAGGTTGGGAAAGGGTTAGGTTAAGTGCTCAAATGAAGGTTGGGGCGTATTGCCTTTCCAAAGAATTACTTGTTTCGCGGATACATGACCTTCACGTTTACTACCGGCAAGTGATGCGGTGACTAACAACTCGATCAGACGAGAGACGATCAGCAAATTTAAGCCCAAGCCGAACTGGTTTTTTCAGGTTTCACCACACAACAGGAATGGCTTAGCGAATTAGCAAAGGCCGTTTAAGATATCCGGCAAATGTCCGATACCGTACAAACCAGAATACAATCGCGCAGCAATGTGGCGTTCGCCGAAGAAGAGCGTCAAGGGACATTGCTGGCAGCTAAAGTCCGAACACTTGCATTGGCCGTTGTTCTTCTTTGGCAGGCGATCGACAGCCCGGAAACAGGACCGGCTTATTACTTCAATCTTCTGGAAATTTTTTTCTTTATTTTACTGGGAGGTTTGCAGTTTGTCGCTGCCTACACGCGTCGCGGCGGGCGTGGTCTTCCGTATGTGTTCGTTACGTTAGATTGTGTTTCGCTTGCAGCCGTTTTTACCTTGGGATCACCATATATCGACAGCCCCTTGCCACCCGCCATAGCGATGGACACGGCGCGGTTTTTGTTTTTCTTCCTATTTCTGATGCAGACATCTTTCAGTTTTCGGCCTTCCCTTGTGGTTTGGTGCGGTGTCAGCATCATTGTGTCCCGCCTCGGGATGTGGGCATGGTTTCTGAGTCAGCCTGACGTACGCAGTAACTTGGAGTTGACCGAGCAATCCGTTGAAGCCTGGCTTGCCGGGGCAAGAGACTTGAACTTTCTGTTTCTTGGCTATGCAGCCATAGAATTGATGGTCGTGCTGATCGTGTCTGCCGGGCTTGCAATCGTCGTCGCGCGCTCTCGCAGGCTGGTTCAGAATTTCATTTCGACCGAAAGAAAGCGAGCCAGCCTGGCGAGGTATTTTTCACCCAACGTGCTTGACGAATTGAGCAGTCTGGAAGCCGGAATTGCGGCTGGTAGGCAACAAAACGTTGCCGTGTTATTCGCGGACATAATGGGGTTTGCGAAGCTTTGCGAGAACGCGACTGCCGACGAGGTGATCGAACTTTTACGAGACTACCATGATCGGTTGGGTAAATCGGTATTCGATAACTCTGGCACTTTGGACAAGTATATCGGCGACGGTCTTATGGCCACGTTTGGCACTCCAACGCCCAGTGCACACGACCCTGCCAATGCGTTGAACTGCGCATTCGAGATGATAGAAGCGTTGGACAAATGGAACGCAGAAAGAGAGTTGTCCGGGAAGGAACCGGTGCGTGTGGGAATCGGGCTGCATTGGGGATCGGTTGTAGCTGGCGACATAGGCAACGAGCGGCGACTGGAATACGGCGTGATTGGGGACAATGTGAATGTCGCAAGCAGGATCGAGCACCTGACCAGAGAACTGAACACGCAATTGGTCGTGAGCCACGATTTGGTGCAGGCCATCGGGCACAACGATGCAATCCCAAACTTAAGCCGGTTGACTGACGCCGGAGAACAAAAAATCCGGGGGCGCGCCGCTCTGGTTAAGGTTTGGGTTTATCCGGCAAGCCGATGACATCTCAGCGCGACAGCATCGCGACAGTTGAGCTCGCATTTATTTCCGAGCTCACTTGTAGACGGTGATCCTATCAAGGCATTGGGCGATTGAGACCGGCACGGCAGTGAGGCCTGTCAAACCTCCGCCCCCCCGTAAACCAGGCAGGGGTTACTCGATCCGAGAAAGCAATTGGAAAACCGGCAAGAGTTGCCCAAAAACACCTTTCGTTCGTTCAATGAGGTTTGGTTCGATAGCTAAGGCAGGATTGCTCAAATCTGTCCAGACGGTAAAGCCTTTGCGGCGCAATGCCTCTTCATTTGGATGATCTTTGTCGAAACCGGAGGGAACACGTTTCAATTCAGGATCCCCGACCCGGAAACCACGCTTTCGCATCTCAGCGGCAAGCTGTATCACCTCTGCCCCATTGGGGCCTGCCATCTCTGTTCGGAAGGCATCCAACGCTTCCTTTTCGTACTGAAACACCCCGCAGCCAAGCGCCAGATCATCGGGTGAGAGACCGAAGAACCACATCGGCGGCTGATCCGCACTCCCGTCTGGAATAAACGCAATATGCAGGTGTGCGTTGTAAGGTGTTTTGTCCTTGGAAAATCGGACATCCCGATGAATACGAAAAATCTTGCTGCTATGGGTCTGGCCGGTCAGATCACGCAAGGCATCCGCCATGTCATTCGCGAACTGCGTGCCTGCCTGCTTCAAATGGGTCTCGTAAGTTGATTTGTTGGCTGCAAACCATTCCTTCGTGTTATTGGCCCGCAAATCCCTGAGAAAACCAAGCGCTTCGGGTGAGAAACTTTCAAACTGAGCCATTGCTTTCTCCGTTCAGTCTTTCGCGGGAAGGGCCGCGGCGTGTTCGAGACAAAGGTGTAACCAGCGCCGCAAAGCGGCGTCATCGCAATCACTCTCATCCACGCGGATAAAACCACCCAGCTTGCGTGCACCGTGAATCACTTCTTGAGCCGCAGGGTCCGCCAGCGCAATTCTTTCGTTGTCCTTGCCCACCCGGAACATGAAACGGCCCAGCCCGTCGTTATGCCGCCGCGCCCCGCACAGCATGTTGCCGTTCAAGAAAAAGCAATTGCCACCCATCATACGCTTTTCTGAAATGCCCACATGCGCGGCCAAAGCGTCACGAATGCGTGCGTTGAGGGATTCATCCACCGGCATCAGCTGGATGCCTCAAGCTGCCGGTGGATTGATGGCGTGAAGGGAACATAATCGACGAAGTTTCCATGTGACCGCATTACGCGCACGAACCTGTCGCCCCCATCCCATAGCGGATGGGCAACCGTCCTGAATCGACGCAGGTCAACAGCAATCGCCAGTGGAACGGTTACCCAGTCTAATAACGCTGCAACAACCTGCACAATGTGCGAACTTTGTTCCATCTGCGCCCTCCTTTCAGACAGTTCTCAGGGTCTCATGCTTTCATAGGTGATCAATGCAAAGCGAGCACCTTGGGGGTCGTTCAGCGTGGCCATGCGCCCGACCCCCGGCATATCCATCGCGGGTTGAAGAACGGTGGCGCCTTTGGCTTCGGCCTTTGCAACACTCGCATCCACATCGGCCACTGTGAAGAAGACCGTCCAGCTTCCACGCGCCTCTGGCATTGGTGAAAAGCCTCCGATAGCGGTCTCGCCCACAACTGCAGCTGAATAACTGGACCCATCCTGCATCGGCATATCGCTGATCGTCCAGCCCAGCACATCCTGGTAAAAGGACTTGGCTTTGCTCTGATCCGGCCCGGAATGCCCGATCCATCCTGAATTTCCGACAGCCGTCATCTCAAGTATACTCATGGGTACCTCCGTTGGTTACGCCCGCCACATGCGGGTCTGACCCAAGGACGTATGAGGAGTGTGTGTTCCTACAGGCCCTCCAATTCTTTTTGACTGATTTTGATTTTTTCTTTGATCACGTCACATTCCAACGCGGTGGGGGAAAGCGCCAACACGGTTTCAAAGGCGGAAATGGCGTCGTTATGATCCCCCGCTTCTTGCAAAAGGCCACCTCGCATCGCGTGAAACCAACGATAGTTGGACAACTCCTGTGACAGCGGATTCATTGCTTTCAATGCATAGTGTGGGCCGTATAGCTTGGCCTTTGCGGCAATCTGGTTGAGCCGGATCACCGGTGTCGGTTGTAATGCGTAAAGGGCAGCATAGTGACTTTCGATCAACGCCCAGTTGGTTTCTTTCGATGAGGCGGAACAGGCATGTGCCGCTGCGATTGCAGCCTGGATGATATATACCCCGCGGTGGCCAGTCCGCTGGGCTTTTTGCAACAGCGATGTAGCCTCAGCGATATTCGAGCGATCCCAAAGATCGCGGTTCTGATCGTCGAGTGCGACAAGCTTGCCTTCCACGTCAATCCGGGCCCGGCGCCGGGCGTGTTGAAACAACAATAGCGCCAGCAATGCGGCCTGCTCGCCCATTGCAGGGAACAATGCGACAAGAAGGCGGGCAAGCCGGATGGCTTCTTTACACAGCGTGAGCTTGATTTGCTGTGGCCCGGCCGAGGTCGACCACCCTTCGCTGAACATCAGATAAACCATTGTCGAGACTTCGCCCAACCGGGCTTGCCTCTCTGCCGGGCTTGGCGTTTCAAAGGCGACCGGGTTATTTGCGATCTTCTTTTTGGCGCGGGTAATGCGCTGCTCCATGGTTTTGGATTTGACCAGAAATCCGCTGGCGATCTCATCGACACTCAGCCCCACGACCACCCGCAAAGCAATGGCGATCTGATCCCGCCGATCCAGTTCCGGATGACAGCAGATGAACAGCAAGCGCAGGACATCGTCCCGCATCTCGTCTGGGTCGGGTGTGTCCGCCGGCATCGGTTGAAACTCCTCTGCGTGGCGCGACAAGATTGCCGTGCGCCGCCGGGATTTGCGTAATTCGTCCAGACCCGCATTCCGGGCCGTGGCCAGAAGCCATGCCAATGGATCACGAGGCGCCCCGTCCTGGGGCCAAACTGCCAAGGCTTTCAGGCAGGCGTCGGCAAAGGCCTCCTCTGCGGTGTCCAAATCCCGAAAAACCCGCGTCAGGGCAGCAATGGCGCGCGGGCGTTGTTCAGCAAATGTGGCCTCGAGCCAATCTGACATGATCTATTCCGACGATATGGCACCCCCGGCCCAGGCCACAGGCCGAACTTCCAGCCGAGCGACCGGTGAAGAGATCAGTTTTGCATGTTCCAACGCTTCCTCAAGGTCTTTGAAGTCAGCGGCGTAAAACCCAAGGAAGTTTTCCTTGGTCTCGGAAAACGGGCCATCGGTGATCAGGGGGGCAGCGCGCTCAGACGTGGCCGGTTCGACCATTACCGCTGACGTTGGCGGCATCAGTTTTATCGACACGAACTCTCCGTGTTCCGACAATACTGCTTGCAGGGCGCGATGGCCTGACATCACTTCGTCCTGGCGATCTTTCGGCAATGCCTCGAACACGCCCGGTTCCCCATAAATTGTGATTGCGTAAATCATTCTCGCCTCCTTGCGTTGGTCGCATAGTGCAAGGACGCGCGACGCCATGCAAATCCGACAACGACCAGAACCGACAAAATTGCCCAGGCCGCTTTTGTCTGAAATCCCAGCGGCCCGGGCTTCCATTTCCATCCAGATAACAGGTCGGGGGTTTTCAATAACCGGAGCAAAACCGGTACCTTGAAAACCGGTTCCCAGAAAAATGTCCAAATGGTAGGCTGCGAAACTATGGAAAGCCGGCCAAATCGTCGATTAGCAGCCATCTTAGCCGCCGATATCGCAGGCTATTCAAGATTGGTTGGCTTGGATGAAGAAGGCACCATCGACAAGCTGCGCCGGATCCGCGCTGAAGTCATCGAGCCCTTGATCGCCGGGTATTCAGGGCGCATTGCGAACACAGCGGGTGACAGTTTTCTGATCGAATTCCCCAGCGCGGTCGATGCGGTTCGCGCGGCCGTCGCGATACAGGCTGAACTGACGAAAAGAAACTCAGATGCGGAACCCGACCGCGCAATCGTTCTTCGGATCGGTTTGAATGTCGGCGATGTCATCTCAAACGCAGACGACATCCTGGGTGATGGTGTCAACGTGGCCGCACGGCTTGAGGCGCTGGCAGAACCTGGGGGGATTATCGCATCGCAGGCGATTGTCGGATACGCGCGCAACAAGGTGCCCTTCGCCTTTACGCCAATTGGCCCGCAATCCGTCAAGAATATTGCGGACCCCATTGAGGCGTTCCGCGTCGAAACAGATGCGTTGACCCCGGCGGTAAAGCACAAAACGAAGAAAGCACCGCGTCTAATGAAGCTGGCTGCAATCCTGATCGTGTTGGGTGCGACCGGGTATGTCGGGACAAAGACATGGGAAAAGGGTCGGCTGCGCGCCTCTGAGGCACAGATGGCTTACCCACTTCCAGACCTGCCTTCGATCGCCGTGCTTCCGTTGACGAACTTCACCAGCGACGCGTCCAACAAGATGTTGATAGATGGCGTTTCCGAGGATCTGATAACGGACTTATCCCGCATATCAGGGTTATTTGTCATCGCCGGAAACACATCCTTCGCATTTCAGGACCGCGACATTGATGTGGCAGGCTTTGCCGAGAAACTGGGCGTTCGCTATGTCGTTGATGGAAGCCTTAGACGCAGCGGAGAAGGTTTTCGGGTCAACATCCGCCTGACGGACACTTTGAACGGCAGATTGATCTGGGCGGAGCGTTTCGACGGTGAAATCGATGAGATCTTCGACCTGCAAAACAACATTGTACTGGCGATTGCGCACGAGTTGGATGTTCCGCTCGACATGCAAAGCCGGATTGCCATCGAAAACATAGAAACTGGAAAGATCGAGGCGCGCGAAGCGTTCCAGCGTGGATGGGAGCTATATTCACGCTTCAATGAACAGGACAATCTGGCCGCAATTCCGCATTTTGAGCGCGCGGTCGAGTTGGACCCGAATTATGCGCGCGCCTGGGCGACGTTAGCTCTGGCACACTTGCGACCACACATCTTCCACCACTGGTCAGGCTTTGCGAATGCTGACGAACAGATGCATATCGGGCTGTTCTATAAATACTACCGTGAACTGACGCATCAGGACACCTCGCTTATCCATGTTATCAGGGCAATAGTCGCTCTCAACCTTCCGGATTGGGAAGGCGCCGAGAGCGTAAGTCGGGGAACAGAAGAAGCGAGACAAGAAGCCGCGAAAGCCATTGCCCTGCAACCAAGCGACCCCGAAGCGCATGTGACAATGGGATGGGCCTTGATCGCGGGCGGCGAGCCAGAGGAAGGGCTGGCATTTGTGCAGGCCGCAATGCGCCTAGATCCGGAATATCCCAGCCACTACGCGTTATTTCAGGGGGCTGCACTGTTTGCCATGAATGATCTGACTGGTGCAGGGGCCGTTATAATGTCTGAGTTGGACCGAAACCGGCAGGCAGTTGAGTTGATGCCATTTGCAGCGTCGGTTCTGGCCTTGAATGGTGACCGAAGCAACGCGCGCGCAATGATCGAACAATGGCAGGATGGAGAAAACGAGAAAGTTCTGAGCGAAGCGGTACGCGATTATTTCTTTATCGTGCGATGGATCGGCGAGCATCAATATTTGAACAACCGTTTGAAAAAAGGCCTTCGATTGGCCGCGCTTCCGCCGAGTACGACAGTTGCAAGTCTCAAAGCTGATCTGATGCGCGGAGATGCCAAGGAACAACGTGACGCGGCTCAGTCTTTGGCGCTCTTTGGTGCCGACGCAGCTCCAGCCGTTCCGGAACTGATAAAGCTGTTGGGTAGCCCTTCGGTTTTTGTCAGAAAAGAAGCGGCCATCGCCTTGGGTGAAATCGGAGGGAAAGCATCCCCCGCTTTACCTGCATTGGAAGCAAACGCAGACGAGTCTTTGTCGGGAAGATTTGCCGCCCGAGCCATTGAACAAATACGCGGAGCCTCACAATAACGACGACTTTGGGCGCTATCGACCTCTTTGCTCCTGCTGTTATTTGGAGACTGTTGGCTGGAAACCCGGGCAGATATCATTCGCCCCGTTGACCGCAGCCTCAGGCAAGTGTTCTGAACGCATTCAGGCTTTCGCTGAAATGCTCGATGAACTCCAGTGTTATCAAAGACGGCTGCTTCAAAACCGGGCGTACCAGCGAAAGCGTATGCGGCAAGAACGGCTTGAATGGCCTGTAGCTTAGCCCCCGGTCTGTGTAATGGACAGCGTCCAGCTCGCTGACAATTGAAACACCGACGCCTTTTATCGCCAATTCACATGCCGCCGTGAATTGCCGGACTTCGATATGCGAGTTGAGTGTAACATTGGCCTGCTGAAATGCCTTCGAAAGCCGTCCGAAAAAGTCGCTATCGCGCCGCGTATGTATGATGCTCTCATCTGCAAGATCGGAAGGCGTCACCTCCGAGAGGTTCTCAAGTGCGTGATTTTTCGGGAACACGCAAACCGTGCGCACATCGACATTTCTGCTTTCGACTCCAGGATGACCGTTAAAGCCATCGGTGATTCCAAAGTCATATTGTTCGCCGACCATCCATTCCAAAATCCGTTCCGGCCTGTCCGGTTCGATCGTCATAGTAACACCTGGCCGGTCTTTCAGAAAACTTGCCACAACATCCGGCAGATGGCTGGTGGCAAAACCGGGAAGGCAGGCGACGCGGATATGCCCGGCTTTTCGCTGTGTGATATTCTGACTGGCGTCTGATATCTGCTTCATCAATTCCAGAACACGGTCCACGCTGGGTTGCAGATAGCGAACTTCCTGGGTTGGCACCAATCGCCCTTTGCGGCGATCAAAAAGTTGAAATCCAAACGATTTTTCAAGATCCGAAAGCAACCTGCTAACAGCTGGTTGGCTTATCCCCAAATCGGCGGCAGCTGCTGTGACCGAACCATTGGTGGTCACCGCCATGAGCGCTTCCAGTTGCCGAATTCTCAAAGTTTGTCTCATTCCAGACCCGGTGCTGCTTGTACATTCAATGTGTATAACACCGTATTATGATTTTTGCCAAAAAATAGGGCTTGAATTATATTTCTTTAGCGGTAACGTCGTGAAATCGTCATGTGTGTCGAATACGCGTTGAAGTCGGTACTCAACGAAGCATCGAACCTGATGCATGGGAGGAATCATGAAAAAGAATTTGCTTGGCGCTCTTGCCGTTACAACTGCCTTGTCCCCCTTGGCGGCAATGGCACAAACCGAAGTTCAATTCTGGCATGCCTTCACCGGCCGCCTTGGCGAACTTGTCAAAGCGCAGGTTGAAGAGTTCAACGCCAGTCAGGATGAGTTTGTCGTGGTCGAAAGCCACAAGGGCAACTACTCGGAAACCCTGAACGCTGGTATTGCCGCTTTCCGCGCAGGTGAACAGCCACATATCCTGATGGTTTTCGAAGTCGGTACCGCAACGATGATGTCGGCAAAAGGCGCGATCAAGCCGGTCTACAAAGTCATGGCCGAAAGTGGCGCGTCTTTTGATCCCAATGCCTATATCGGTGCGGTGAAAGGTTATTACACCACCACCGACGGAGATATGTTGTCGCTGCCGTTCAACTCTTCCACGCCGGTCTTGTGGGTCAACCGCGATGCCATGCAGGCGGCGGGTGTTGATCCTGACACTGACCTGTCGACTTGGGAAAAAGTTGGTGATGTGCTGGAGCAACTCAAAGCCGGAGGCGAGGACTGCCCGCTGGTGACGGCGTGGCAAAGCTGGATCCACCTGGAAAACCTGTCTGCCTATCACAACGTTCCGTTTGCATCGCAGGACAATGGTTTTGCCGGTCTGGATACAGAACTGATGCTGAACGGCCCGGTACAGGTCGCGCACCTGAGCGCCATGGGCGACTGGGCAAAGGATGGGGAATTCATCTATACCGGTCGCAGAAATGAAGGCGGCGCAAACTTCCGGGCCGGTGAGTGTGCCTTGTTCACCGAAAGCTCGGCCGGGTATGCCGGGATAAAAGCCGAGGCCGAGTTCGACTTTGATGTGCGCCCGCTGCCGTATTGGGAAGCGGTCACAAGCGAGCCGCAGAATACCATCATCGGCGGTGCATCCCTTTGGGTGATGGAAGGTCATGATCCGGAAGAATATAAAGGCGTTGGCGAGTTCTTGAGCTTCTTGTCTTCGTCTGACGTTCAGGCGGCATGGCACCAGAATACCGGGTATCTTCCGATTACCGCGGAAGCCGGTGAAGCGACCCGTGCGGCCGGTTTCTATGATGAAAACCCGGGCACCGATATCGCTGTGATCCAGATGACCGCGAAAGAGCCGACAGCAAATTCGAAAGGTCTGCGTCTGGGGTCGTTCGATCAAATCCGCGGTATCATCGATGAGGAGCTTGAGGCCATCTGGTCCGGTGAGAAAACCGCCCAGGAAGCCATGGACAGCGCAAAAGAACGCGGTGACGCGCTTCTGCGCAGGTTCGAATCGGCAAATCAATAAACCTCTGAAATCCGGTGCGGGCTCGGCAGAGCCCGCATCCACTTTTCCCGGCGGGTCATCAGGATGGAAAAACGCGTCACATTCCGCGGCTGGCTGTTGCCATTGGCGTTGATCGCCCCGCAGGTCGTCATTTCTGCCGTATTCTTCTTCTATCCCGCTGCACAAGCTGTATGGCAGTCGCTGTTCATCCCAGATCCGTTCGGGTTGTCGTCCAAGTTCGTCGGTCTGGGCAATTTTGAATTTCTGCTGAGCGACAAGTTTTATCGCGCATCCTTTGTAACCACGGCGGTGTTTTCGACGCTTGTTACGCTCTGCTCCATGATCCCGGCCCTGTTTCTGGCAGTCATTGCAGATCGGCTGATCAAAGGATCCGGAGCTTATCGGACTTTGCTGATTTGGCCTTATGCAGTCGCACCGGCGGTTGCGGGTGTGCTATGGCTGTTCATGTTCAACACGCGCGTCGGTGTCGTGTCGTGGTATCTTGGACAGCTGGGCTATGACTGGAACCACGTCTTGAATGGCACCGAAGCGATGGGGCTTGTGGTTGTCGCTTCGGCCTGGGGGCGCATCAGTTATAACTTTTTGTTCTTCTTCGCCGCACTCCAGTCGGTTCCGAGGTCGGTCATCGAGGCCGCCGCGATCGATGGCGCACGATTCTGGCGCAGGTTTTTCACGATTGTCCTGCCGTTGCTGTCACCTACAGCGTTCTTCCTGCTTGTTGTGAATGTGGTTTACGCGTTCTTTGAAACTTTTGGCGTAATCCACACAATCACCGGCGGCGGGCCGCAGCAGGCCACGACCATACTGGTCTACAAGGTCTTTTCAGACGGGTTCGTCGGTCAGGATCTGGGCTCGTCTTCGGCGCAATCGGTCATTTTGCTGATTGTCGTCGGCCTGCTGACCGTCATTCAGTTCAAATACGTGGAAAAGAGGGTGCATTACTGATGGCAGCCCAGCAGCACGGAATGGTCGAAAAGCACGGAGCGGGTATCTGGCTGACGCATGCCCTGATGATCCTTGGCGTTCTGGTCATCTTCTTTCCGATCTGGCTGGCGTTTGTCGCCTCAACCGTTACCCAGCCGGAAGTTGTATCACCACCCATGCCGCTTTTGCCGGGTGATCAGTTCTGGGAGAACTACAAGGCAGCCCTGTTTTCCGGCGTGAATGTCCCCGTCGCAACGATGCTGTTCAACAGCCTTGTGATGGCCATCGGGATTGCAGTGGGCAAGATCGTCATTTCACTGCTGTCGGCATTTGCAATCGTCTATTTTCGTTTTCCCGGTCGAACAACGTTCTTTTGGCTGATCTTTCTGACCCTTATGCTGCCGGTCGAAGTGCGGATCGTACCGACATTTGAGGTCGTGGCCGGGTTCGGAATGCTCAATAGCTACTACGGGCTGATCTTTCCCCTGATCGCCTCGGCCACGGCGACCTTCCTGTTCCGTCAGTTCTTTCTGACAATTCCGGACGAGCTGGCCGAAGCTGCGCGTGTGGATGGTGCCCGGCCAATGCGGTTTTTCATCGACATCGTCGTTCCGATGAGCCGGACAAACATTGCGGCACTGTTCGTCATCCTGTTTATCTATGGGTGGAACCAGTATCTGTGGCCGCTGCTTATCACCACCGACCCTGAAATGAACACCATTGTGATGGGCATCAAGCAGATGTTCCCGTCTGGCGATGATGTGGCAGATTGGCCGGTCATCATGGCAACCTCCATTCTGGCGATGATCCCGCCAGTCATCGTGGTGGTGTCAATGCAAAAGCTTTTTGTCCGCGGCCTTGTCGATAGCGAGAAATAAGAAATGGCAACAGTAACTCTGGAGAATGTCAAAAAGAGCTTTGGCCCGACAGATGTCATACATGGCATCGACATCCAAATCGAAGATGGCGAGTTCATTGTCATCGTCGGCCCTTCGGGTTGTGGGAAATCCACGCTGCTGCGGATGGTGGCAGGGCTTGAGACCGTGACCTCGGGTGAAATCCGGATTGGTGAGGAACGGGCCAACGAAAAAGAGCCGATGGATCGCGACATTGCCATGGTGTTCCAGAACTATGCGCTCTACCCCCATATGTCGGTCCGGCAGAACATGGGCTATGGCCTGAAGATTGCAGGGTTGCCCAAGGCCCAGATCGATCAAAAAGTGACCGAGGCGGCCAGGCTATTGCAGCTTGAACCATTGCTGGACCGCAAACCCAGACAATTGTCAGGCGGCCAACGTCAGAGGGTGGCTATGGGTCGCGCGATTGTCCGTGAACCTGCGGTCTTCCTGTTTGACGAGCCTCTTTCGAACCTGGACGCCAAGCTTCGCGTGCAGATGCGGCTTGAGATTCGTGAGCTCCAGGAAAAACTGGGGATCACGTCGCTTTATGTAACCCACGATCAGGTTGAAGCCATGACAATGGCCGACAGGATGATCGTCATGAACGGCGGTATCGCCGAACAGGTTGGCACACCGCTAGAGGTATACGAAACACCAAGAACCCTGTTTGCGGCGCAGTTCATCGGCAGCCCCGCGATGAATGTCTTTGAAGCCCGACGCGAAAACGGAACCGCCATGATTGGTGAGGTCGCGGTTGGTTCGTCGCCGGGCCCTGATACTGCCTTTAAACTGGGGGTACGACCCGAGCATCTATTGCTGGATGACAATGGCCCGATTGAGGCCACGATTCAGATGGCAGAGCCATTGGGGGCAAACACGCTGTTGCACGGTCAACTGTCCGGCTCGGGCGATCCGATCACGATCAGCCTTCCGGGTGTGCATCCGATTGAAGGCCGACATCCGAACATGCGGTTTTCTGTGTCCTCAAACCATTTGCATCTGTTTGACCGATCTACCGGTGAAAGGCTGGAAGGCTGATGGCATTCCCTCAGGTCGAGGCTTTCCGGGGGGGCGACAACCTGATCCGCATCGTAGGCCACCGGGGTGCGCGAGGTGTGTTGCCTGAAAACAGCATGATTGGCTTCGACTTTCCGCTCTCCATTGGCGTGCCGCTTCTGGAGTTTGATGTTGTCCTCACGGCTGACGACATCCCTGTCATAACCCATAATCACCGGCTGCACGCCCCCAGTTTTCGCGATGTTGACGGCCAGTTTCTGACCGGGGAAGAGCCGAAGGTTTCAACCCTGACGTTCGAGCAGATTCAGAAGTTCGATGTTGGGCGGTTGGATGGGAATTCTGCCTATGGTCGGCGTTTTCCTGATCAGGCACAAATGGATGGCGTTCGCGTTCCAAGGCTGCTTGACCTGCTGGATCTGGTGAGTGACCCCCAACATAGCGATGCCTGTCTGATGCTCGAGCTGAAGTCGGACCCCGATTTGGCTCATGACGCGCGCTACAGAGAGAAGTTTGTCCGCCTTGTCCTGCAAGAGGTCCGTTCCAGGGCCCTGTCGTCGCGCGCCGTGCTGCACAGTTTCGACTGGAATCTGTTGGAAGAATGTCAGCGGCAAGCGCCTGATATGCCATCTTCTTATCTGACCCAACTTCCCGAAAACGCCGAGGATGTAGGGGAGGATTCTTCAAAAGCAGTCTGCCCGGATTTTCGAGGCCGCAAAGGCGAAATTCCGCTATTGGTCAAGCAAGCGGGCGGCTCACTGTGGTGCCCGTATTATGCAGATGTAACTGCCGAAAACGTCGAACTGGCCAAGGATTTGGGCCTTTGCGTTGCGGTTTGGACGGTCAATGACCCTGTAGACATTGCCAAGATGATCGACCTGCGTGTGGATGCCATTGTTTCTGATTATCCGGGTCGGGTTCAAAGACACTTGTCTGACCGGGGTATGAGCTGGCGTTAAACCGCCCTGAAGGCCGGGGCTGAATGCCTCGCCCTTCAGTTTATCAAATTTCCTTCATAAGGGCAGAGAACCGCTAGAACAGTTGCAAATCCTTCGCGCCGCTTTGGATTTCAGCAAAGTTCGGCATGTTCTGGATCGTAACAGGTGCGGGTTTCGTGCCCGGCATCGCAACCGTCGGTTTCGCCACGTTCGCCATTCCAAAGACCGGTTTTTCCAGCTCACCCCGGATATCGCGCAGCAGCGTTTTATGATCCGGCATCACTTTGACGATCTGCGCAAGATCCTCTTTCGCACGCTGCATGCCCTGGAACCAGATCACCTTCTTCAACGGCCGCAAACGATCTCGGATGCCGGTACCGTAACCCGTATCATAGACCTGTTTGCCCAACAGAACCGTCTGGTACACGCGATGATCAAACAGCGTGGCAAATTCCACATCGTGATCCATCGGCAGACGGTGCTGCCACAATTCCAGATTCTCGGCCAGCCGATCCGGTATCTTCATCTCTGTTCGCGCGTCGATCCAATACGGGTCATCCTTTCGGTTACCCAATCGGTAATGCAGGCAGATGAATTCCAGAACCTCGTTATAAAGCTTATCCATCTGCCGGTTGTATCTTGCCCGCAGCGACGGGGCGACGTCGCGCGTCGGCAAGTGTTCTGCAAACCAGCGTACTGCGTGGTCAATCATGTGGATCGCGGTACTTTCCAACGGCTCGATAAACCCGCCGGACAGACCGATTGCCACACAATTCTTGACCCAGGCATTGCGCACGCGCCCGACGCGCATCGGGATAATCCGCGGCGTCAAACCCTTACCGCTGTCACCCAGCCATTCAAGATATTCGTCTGCCGCCTGATCATCCGTTCGATGCGCCGAGGAGAACACATAGCCCGTACCCACACGATTGTAGAGCGGTACCCGCCACGTCCACCCCGCGCCCAGCGCGGTCGACCGCGTGAGGCTTTCGATCTTGTTAGGATTGCGGTGTTCAACCTGCAACGCCATGGCGCGATCATTGGGCAAATAGTCCGAATAATCCAAGAACGGCTCGCCCAGCGCCTGATTGATGATCAGGCCGCGGAACCCGGTGCAATCGATGACCATTTCGATGTCATGACGTCCTGCCCGCTCCAGCATCAGATGGCTGACGTTGCCCTGTTCATCCAGCTCGACTTTCTGTACCTCGTCCTGGATATGCTCGACGCCGCGCTTGGTGCAGACCGTGGTAAGCATGCCCGCAAACTTCACGGCATCCAGATGATAGGCATAGCCAAAACGCTGTTCAAACTCGGGCTGACCCAGCTGCCGCGCGCCTTTGCACAGACGGCCCAGATGATCGTGGGGCGAAATGGACTGTGTAAAGTCCCGCTCTCCATTGCCAAAGCGCAGGAAATACTCGGCGGCGTCCAACCCTTCCAGCATCTGGCCATGGGCAAAGGGGTTCACGTAATCGATGCGTTTTCCTTTGGGGTCCTTGTTCCAGTTGCAGAACTTCACGCCCAGTTTGAAGGACGCGTTCGTCTCGCGAAAAAAATCCCGTTCGGAAATGCCCGCCTGACGGAGCGTGACCGGCATGCGCGGCACCGTAGCCTCACCCACACCCACGGTCGAAATATTAGGGCTTTCGATCAGGCAGATATGTGGCCGGTCCGCTGTTGATGAAGTGCGTGAAAACACCATGTCCAGGATCAACGCGGTCATCCAGCCTGCCGTGCCGCCACCTACGATGGTGATCTTGCGCAAACGATTGTTCATATTCTTCTATCCCCATTGGTTTTGAGGACTATATCAAGTTTCCGACGCTTATCTAGGCTCTGCCATTATGTGCCTTGTGACCCGGCTTTGAACATGTCCCTGAACTGGTCGCGCAAGATGTTCTTTTGGACTTTTCCCATTGTATTGCGGGGCAATTCATCCAGTTGAATAAGCGTGCGGGGATGTTTGAACCGCGCCAGGCTGTCGCGCACTGTATCCATCAACGCGTCGAGATCCGGAGATTGCCCAGGTTCGGCAACAATCAGGCCCAGCACGGTTTCACCGAAGTCGGGATGCGGCACGCCGATCACTGCGCTCTCCAGAACACCGGGCTGGCTGTCCAGAACCAGCTCAATTTCCTTGGGGTAGATATTGTAGCCACCCGAGATGATCAGGTCCTTGTTGCGCCCGACGATATGGACATACCCATCTTCGTCGACCCGTCCCAGATCACCGGTGATGAAGAACCCGTTTTCACGCAGCTCGGCAGCCGTCTTTTCCGGCATCTGCCAATATCCCTTGAATACGTTCGGACCACGCACTTCGATCTCGCCGATTTCACCCTGCGGCAAAGGGTTACCGTCTGCATCGCATATCTTTAGTTCCACCCCCGGCAAGGGAAACCCGACCGTGCCCGCGCGACGTTCGCCGTCATAGGGGTTCGAGGTGTTCATATTGGTTTCGGTCATGCCATAGCGTTCTAGGATACGATGACCGGTACGCTCTTGGAATTGTGCATGGGTATCCGCCAGCAGAGGGGCTGAGCCCGATACGAACAGGCGCATATGTTCGGTCAGCCCCCTGGTAAAACGCGCGTCTGCCAGCAGGCGCGTGTAGAAGGTTGGCACGCCCATCATCGACGTGGCTCCGGGCATCCTGTCAATGATCTGATCAGGGTCGAATTTTGGCAGCCAGATCATGCTTCCGCCAACCGCCAGAATGATATTCGTGGCCACAAACAGACCATGTGTGTGAAAGATAGGCAACGCGTGCAACAGAACGTCTTCGGACGCAAACCGCCACTCTTTGACCAGTGTCCGCGCATTGGACAGCAGGTTGTTCTGGGTCAGCATCGCCCCCTTTGAACGTCCGGTGGTGCCCGACGTATAAAGAAACGCCGCCAGATCCTCACCGTCCCGATCCACAGTCGCAAAGCTGTCTGGCATTGCAGCCGCCAAATCCATCAGCGAGCCAGAGCCGTCCGCATTCAGCGTTTCAACCCTGCCCCCAAAACGCGCGGCAATCGGGGTCAGTTGGTCTTTGCTTCGGCCATCGCAGACAACAAGTGATGCGCCGCTGTTTTCGATGAAATACGTCAACTCGTCCACGGTATAGGCGGTGTTCAGCGGCAGGAAAACCAGACCGGCCTGCGCGCATGCCGCGTAAAGCGCCAGCGCCTCAGGCGATTTATCGACCTGAGCCGCAACGCGGTCCCCGGGTTTTAGACCCAGTTGCGTGGCCACATGGGCGATCCGGGCGGCTGTGCTCAGAAAGTTTCGATAGGTGATGGTCGTCCCGTCTGTCAGGTGCAGGAAAGCCGTATCTTTGCCGGCGTGAATGCCAAACAGATCATCATAGAGAGGGTTGGCCATGTTCGATCCTCCGTTTCCTCAGCCATAACGGCGAACCGCTTCTCAGGGGAAGGTTCAACTGTGTCACACTGCGCTTTTGCTTGCAGTTCAATGTCTGGACACGTCGCATTTATTGCGCGGCGCGAGTTGCAGCTCGAAAATTGTGGTTGGTAATGCCTTTCACCGCCTCTGCACATTTTCTGCACGAAAGCCCCATGAAGGCTGCGGATACGTCACGCCAAAGATGCAAGCGCCGCAGGCAATCTGCCGGGAACACAAACCTGCAAGCAGGAGACAGGACATGAGGCAGGAACTGACAATTCGCGGCGTACCGGACAGCATCGTGTTGGACGCGTGGTGGCTGGGAAAGATGGACGAAGTCCCCCGATGGGGAGGCAACAGACGACAGCAGAGTGGTTCTCTGATGTCCACGCTGAAAATGCGCCATGCAATCCCGCTTCTTGCATCGCTGGTAGCGCTTGCTGATTGGTTGTTTTGGGAACAGCCGCTAGGCATTTCTGTCTCAGTCTTCGCGCTGGTCTTGTCCGCCGCGATCATGGCGATGAAACCCCGGCGTGCGACTGCAAAGGAGTGGCGCATAGCCGCCGCATTTGCCTTGATCACCAACCTACCGGTGGCCATCGATTTACAGCTTCTATCTATGCTGTTCAGCCTCGCTGGTTTGGTCAGTCTGGCGACCTGGGCGCTATTCGGTCAGACCGTAAACGAACGTCTGCTGCTGCGAACCGCCCTGCGACTGCCTTCCATCGGCGCGACGCTTTTGCTGCGCGACACATGTCGCACCGCTGTGGCCGCCGATCTTGGGTCCGACAGCCGCCGCCACGCAGCCTCGCTGGCCTTGCCGTTGCTATTGGGCGCGGTCTTCCTTGCTTTGCTGGCCGCCGCCAATCCAGTGCTGGAAGACCTTCTGGCCGAGCTGGACCCAAGTCTTCTGTTCGAGGGGGACTTCTGGCTGCGGCTTCTGTTCTGGAGTGTAATGGCCTCGCTGCTGTGGCCGTTCCTTAACCTCAGCGATCCGTCGCTGGGTGGCATTGCCCGCCCCGCCGCCATGCCGAAGACGGGCCCAAGCCGGGCCGCATTTCTGATCAATCCAATCTCGGTGCGCAATTCGCTGTTGCTGTTCAACCTGATGTTCCTTGTGCAAACCGTGATGGACCTCGGTATCCTGACCGGCGGTGTATCCCTGCCTCAGGGGATGAGCTATGCCGCTTATGCCCACCGGGGCGCTTATCCGCTGGTGGTGACGGCCCTTTTGGCGGGCGTATTCACTCTGGTCACTCACAGCATGATCGGCGCGGACCGGACGTTGCGCTTTCTGATCTACATGTGGTTGGCGCAGAACATGTTCCTGGTGCTGACAGCTGCTATCCGGCTGCATCATTACGTCGACGCCTATGCGCTTACCTATTTGCGGGTGGCCGCCTTCATATGGATGGCGCTGGTTCTCACCGGTTTGCTGCTGACCGTGGTGCAAATCCATCGCGGCTTCGGTACAACCTGGCTACTGCGGCGTTGTTTTGCAGCGCTTCTGGTGGTCTTGTATACCTGCAACTTTGTGAATTTTGCATCAGTCTTAGCCGGCTACAATCTGAGCCACGGCAGCGCTCTGACGAAACAGGATACCGGTTACATATGCAGCCTTGGTGCTGATGCTTACCCAGCCATACGCGATCATGAAACCAGAACCGGACAGCAGGTCTGTGACGCGTGGATGCAATATGACCTGAAAAAGGATGCAATCACCAACTGGCGCGAATGGGGCTTTCGGAGATGGCGGATCCAAGCCTATTATCGGCAGCAGAGTTGAAGGACCCCATTTGATGCCTGCACGCATTCTTGTTGTCGACGATGATCCGGATATCCTTGAGGTAACAAGGTTCGCGATTGAAAAGGCAGGCTATGCGCCACTTCTGGCCAGCGACGGCCTGACCGCGCTTGATACAAACCGCCAGGAAAGCCCCGATCTGATCGTGCTGGATATCGGGCTGCCCGAAAAGGATGGTCTGGAAGTATGCAGGGAAATCCGCAAATCCTCGGACGTGCCGATCCTGTTCCTGACCGCCCGCGATGACGAGGTCGACCGTATCGTCGGGCTGGAGCTGGGCGCCGATGATTATCTGACGAAACCCTTTTCCCCACGCGAATTGGTGGCCCGGATCAAGGCCATCCTGAAACGCAGCGCGCCGACACCTGCCCAGCCCGATCCAGTGTTGTCGCAAGGCAGCCTGCACCTGGATGCAGAGCGGCACCTGTGCAGGTTCGCTTCAACGTCCGTGACACTGACCGGATCGGAATTTCGGCTGCTGGCAACTCTGATGGCCCGTCCCGACCGCGTTCTGTCCAGGGCGCAGCTGATCGATGCGCTTTACGGCTATAACATCCACGTCTCGGACCGCACCATTGACAGCCATATACGCAATGTCCGTGCCAAACTTGCCCAGGCCGGCTGTGCCGAGGGGATCGTGACCATTCACGGTGTCGGCCTCAGGATGGGTGCATGCACGCCCGGCTGAACCGCAAATGGCGCCCCAGATTGTGGACCATCGTTCTGCTGGTGCTGGGCATTGTCCTGTGCTTGCCCTTTGCCGGGCTGGTCCTGTTCCGCTTTTATGATAGTCAACTGGTGCAACAGACCGAAGAAAGCCTGCTGACACAGGCTGCGGTTATGTCAGCGGCGTATGCCGAGCTTTATGCAGATGCAGCCGGGATCAAGCCGCCGCGCCCGAGTGCAATCTCAACCGAGCACGCGGTGTTCCCATCACTGTCGGTCAATCGCGAAACGGTTCTGCCACCGCGCCCGGACGCGCGGCCCGCAACCGTCCGACCCGGTTCGGTTTATCAGGCCATCGCCGCCCCGCTAAGCCGCATCGCCAACGCCGCCCAGGCGCAAACCCTAGCGGGTTACCGGATGCTGGATGTCGATGGGAACGTGTTTGCCGGAACCGCGGAAATCGGGCAGAAGCTGGGCCATGTTGACGAGGTTCGCGAGGCCCTTTCAGGGAAAACCGTCTCGGTCGCGCGCACCCGCGTGCGCGAGGATGCAACGCCTGCGCTTTATACCCTCAGCCGCGGTGCCCGTGTGCGCGTTTTCGTGGCGATGCCAGTGTACGTGGATCAGACCTTGATCGGGGCGGTTTACCTGAGCCGCACCCCGAACCATATTTTCCGCTTTCTGTACGGCGAACGTTTCAACCTTGCCAAGGCCGCGGCATTTGTCGCTTTGTCCACGGCGCTTATCGGGTACGTATTCTGGCGGTTCATCACCCGGCCGATCCACCTGTTGATCCAGCGCAGCCAGATGGCGGGCCACGGTGGTAAGGCATGGGAACCACCAGACCAGCTTGGCACGCGGGAAATCGCGGATCTGAGCCGTAGTTTTCAATCGCTGACGGAACGCTTGCAGGACAAGCAGGACGGATTGAAAACGTACACCGCCCATGTCACCCACGAGCTGAAGTCACCCCTCACCGCCCTGAAAGGCGCGGCAGAGCTGCTGCGCGACGACGATTTGCCATCTGCGCAAAAGCACCGCCTGCTGGACACTGTAGAAAAGGGCGGAAAACGGATGGAGGATCTGCTGGCAAACATGCGCGCCTTCAGCCTGGCCGATCAGAGTACCATCAACGGTACATGCTGTCTGAACGACATCACTGATCAGGTCGTTCAGACGTTCCCGGCGCTTGCCATCAAGGCTGAAAACGATAACTTGCCCTTGCCCGTCGCGGCACCCACCCTGCACATAATACTGACACATATGCTCGAGAATGCTCAGCAACACGGCGCGCAGAATGCCGTGCTGACAGCCTATCAGAACGACGGTGTCATCAGTCTAAAAATTGCGGATAATGGCGCCGGTATCAGTGAAGGGAACAAGGACAAGGTTTTGCAGCCCTTCTTTACGACAAAAAGAGAGGCCGGTGGCACAGGTATGGGCCTGAATATTGTCAAAGCGACCATGGAAGCAATTGGTGGGCAACTCAGTGTTGTACCAAGCAATCAAGGCGCTTGTTTTCTTCTCACCTTCAACTAGCCGGGCGAGGTGAGAACTCATCAAACGGGAGGAAACTCAACATGCGCAAATTACAGGCACAGGGCATTCACCACATCACCCTGACTGGTGCAGACCGGCAAACGTCAATAGACTTCTGGGAGGGTCTTCTCGGGTTTTCGCTTATCTTCGATCAACCAAACCTGGACGATCATTCACAGGGTCATTTGTACTTTTCCGCTGGTAACGGCCAGACGATCACGGTGTTCACCAATGAAGATCGAAAACCGTCCGGCAGTTTGCTCAGGGATCAGGTTGGCGCGGTTCATCATCTGGCCTTCGCGGTGTCACGCTCGGTTCTCATGCAGGTCGAGGAACGGCTTGACGAGAGGGGTATCAAGCACACGCCAATCAAAGACCGGGGCTTCATGAACTCGATCTATTTCCACGATCCGTTGGGTTTGAGGATCGAGCTTGCGAGTTACCGCTTTGAGCCGCCTGAAGGTGCAACTCATGGTGACGTTCTGGCCGAAGCGCACAGGCTGCGCGTTGAACGTGGTGATCTTGCGATTGCCGACGTCCACCTTGCCGATGCGATCGAGAATATCGTCTCGGAGCGTACTCCAAGAATGTAGCCCACATGTCGTTTAACCTGAGCGGTGGGCATCGCGATCCCCAACAAAATCGAAACCGGCAAAGTCGATTGATCGATCCAATGCCCCTTTACGGGTCTTCTTTATGCAAAAAACCTAATCGGGAAGCGTGGCCACCGTGAGTGACCGCAGGAATTCGCCAATATCAGACACCTCTTGTCGGCTCACTGCGCGATTGATGAGCATGTCCGTGTTCCGCCCTGGAACTGTGTCTTCAGCGCTCGCGGCCACAATGTGGATGTCTGCCAAAGGATCATCGCTCAGGGTGCGTCCCAACTGAGAAACGGCCATAACTCTGATCGCCTCTTCCAGATCGCTTACCGAGCCATTGTGGAAATAGGGCGCGGTCAGCGCGACATTGCGCAGGCAGGGCACGCGAAACCGGACGGGACGCTCCTCAAGAAGCAGATCGTATTTTTCCAGATAGGGATTGCCGTCCCAAAACACCGGGACTGTTCGGTAAGTCCCAAGTGGCTTTTCAGTGCCCGCTGCGGAGAATACGGGATCGATATGGCAGTTTCGGCAGCCGATCTTGTCGAAAAGCACGAGGCCGCGCAAATCTGCTTGTAACAGCGCCGCATCCTCGCCTTTCACAAAGCGATCATAGGGCGTATTGGGCGTGACAAGCGTGCGTTCGTAAGCCGCGATCGCGCGGGTGATATTGCGGAGAACCAGAAATCCTCCGTGCTCAAACCCCTAAATCTGTCCGGTGGGTGCTGACGTCACACAAGGCCCAAGTGAAGCAGTTGGTTTGACAACAACGTCGCCCAACAACTCCATTTATGCTATATTGGGTCCGGTTTCAGTGGACGATTTTGCCATGTTAACGCGCCAATTGCACCAATGCTTCTTTGGATCGTGGATATATCTGAGCTTCGTTTTGATGTTCGGACTGAACGCAGCACTTGCGGAAACGCCTCATGCAAAACGTGTGGCTTTGGTAATTGGCAATGCACGATATGAGCATGTGTCAAACATCCCAAACTCAGCCAATGACGCCCAGGATATCTCTGCCGCCCTCAAGAGGATTGGCTTTCATGTCACAGCAAAACAAAACCTCGACTACCGCGAAATGCGCCTGACCTTAAGAGACTTCTCTGAGGATGTGGTCGATGCGGATATGGTATTAGTCTATTTTGCAGGTCACGGGATCGAAATCGACAACACAAACTACCTGATACCGACCAATGCCGAACTCAGGAGTGACAAGGACGTAGAATTCGAGGCAATCCGTCTGGATACGGTGCTCAACGCCGTTTCGACCGCGAAAGGCTTGAAGCTGGTCATAGTGGATGCGTGTCGGAACAACCCGTTCGTGAGCGATATGGTTCGAACCACTGCAACCCGATCAATCGGTCAAGGGTTAGGCCGCATCGATCCCAGTGGGGTTCTTGTCGGGTATTCAGCGCGAGGCGGGACTTTGGCGCTGGATGGTGACGGTCGCAACAGCCCGTATGCAGAGGCCTTTCTTGAACATATCGAGGTACCCGGGTTGGAGCTTGGGAAAATGTTCCGGAAGGTGCGGGATACAGTTTACGAACTTACAGATGGGTATCAGGAGCCATTCACCTATGGGTCTCTGCCCGGTCATGACATTTTCCTTGTCCCAGCAGCACTCAAAGAGCCAATCAATAGTGACGATGCCACTGCAAATGCTGCCAATGCCGTTCGCCCTGTCGATGAGCGCGAGCGGTCGGCGCAACGTGTTCTGGGCGAGGCCATGCAGCTGGAAGACGAAAGCGCGAAGCAGGGCGCTTTGAAGCTGATCGCGCAGCTGTATCCAGACACCCGCGCGGGGCAATATTCTCAACAGGTTACGGATGTGGTCGGACGCACAAATCGGAAGATTGCCACACTCGTCACGCCGAAAACGACGATTTCACCCCCTGGAACCGAAAGCCGCCTAGACGCGCCTGCACCGTTGCCACGCTCGAATTCGGACATCGAGGCCAGTCTGAATCTGAACCGAAACGATTACCGGAGCATTCAACGCGGCCTGAACGCGCTTGGGTTTTCAGTTGGATCAGTGGATGGGATCTTCGGGCCTCGGTCCCGTGAAGCTCTGAAAGAGTTTCAGAGGCAAAATGGCGCAGAAAGAACCGGATACCTCACAGCACAGAGCTACGCCGTTCTGAAAAATGTTGCAAAACCAGAACCATCCGCGCAAAGCGACCAACAAGCAGACCCTCAGATACTGGTGGCCGTACCCAAGTCGCCCCCAAACGAGAACGCCCAAAACGCCTTCTATGGTGACTATGTCATCGAATTCAAAAGACGACCGGACCCACGTTACAATGGCGGCGAACTTGCCAACGAAAAGCCTAAAACAATGCTGCGAGTGGTGTACCGCAAATCGGCCGCCGGGTTTCAACTTATTAGTGCTCAAGACAATACTGGAACCGGTGCGTCGCGTCCGCAAAGGTTTCGCGCATCGCTGTCTGACAACGGAAAACTGCGGATCTCAGGAAACGTGGGATACCTGTTTGGAAAAACCCGAGTTGTACCATTCTCGGTCACTCAGAGTTTTTCGAAGGAATTTACCAGTGGCAAAACCGTGCATTCCAATCAGGGTCGGTTTGATGCTGCATTTTTCTTTGATATGACAATTACACGGCGCTGAGTGAAGTCGGAATGGGTGTAGCGCGGCCCAGCAGACAGGCTCGCTTGCCCAAGCGCATCCGCGTTCGCCACGTGGCGGATCAGCAAGAACAGGCGCTTTCGGCAACGGATCTGCGTATCTGCGCTGATTGCCCCAAAAAGAAGTCAGGGTCATTCCAACGGGTTTGGATGCCAATGTTGGAAGTGAAGTGCTTATGCACCTTTGTGCGGAGTTCGCCGTGGTTCGTGCCCGATGCTTCTATGTGCTTTGCTATTGTGTCGCTGCACACTGCAAGACGCCGTGCCAGAGTACCAGTCTCATTAGGGCATCTAGTACGCAATGACACACGAAGGTTCTACGCGGGGTGTTTAGTCTGGTGCGGTGTTTTGGTGCCGCGTCGGGCAGGGGCCAACGGAATTAATATATGCCGTGTCTGGACAGTGAGAGGTACGCATGCAGCTTCATTTTGCGTCACACCTGTGTGTCGCGCCGCTCTAATGCTTGCTAACTGGTTGTATTGTTAGGTTTTGGCGGAGCCTGGGGGAAACGCTGCCGAACGCCTAATGCCCTGATAGTAAACACTATTGTAGTGTGTTGGTTTGCAGAGTGTCTCACCTTAGTGTCACACTTAGAAGCACTCAACCTGCTACGTTGAACTGTGTATACCCAAACCGACACCAGACTACTGTCCTTTACTGATGAGGAAGGTTGCGACTAGCCTGCATTTGCTGAACATCGTCAGGCCAAGTGGAGCGTATGTAAGCCAGCACGTCCCATATGTCGTCGTTAGTCAGGGTGCCCTCAAAGCCCGGCATGCCACTGCTGAAGTCTTTAATACCGCGTGCTGCCAATGCGTCTGCCCCACCTAGTTTGGTATACTCGAACAGTAGCTGGTTATCATGGTGCCATGTGTGCCCTGTCACGTCATGTGGTGGGGCGGGTAACACTCCGTCATCGCCGGGTGTCTGCCAGTCGGGTTGGCCTTCCAGATTAACTCCATGGCACGAGGCACAGTACTCTGCGTAGAGTTTCTGCCCATTCGCGAGGTCCCGGTCTAACAACTCATGATCTGCAGCGACGCTAGTACCAATACTGCATATAGCGAGTGCATACAGGTGTTTGTTCATCTCTACCTACCTTAACTCGGAAGCGTTAGTACGCTGGTGAGTGTCGCCGTTGTCGCCAGAACCGCAAATACGACTATTGCCTCAACCTCGATAGATCGGGCGAGGCGTTGCGCTGCTTTAGCCTCTCCGCTTTGTAAGGCCGGAACAAATCGGAGCTTGTTGGCAGCGGCGAGGATCAACAACAGCGCCACAAGGAACACTTTGAGCAACAGAGCCTGACCGTAGCTAGTGAACAAGAGCCCTTGGAGATTGCCAACAAACAACCAAGCCATCCAGAGACCCGCCGCGACCAGCGTTGGCACAATCAGTGCAGCAGCTTGTCCGAACCTGTGCCCTAGTTCAGCAGCATCTGTCAGGTGTTCAGGCATGAGAGCCATACCCCGCAGCGGGCTAAAGATACCCACCCAAAAGGCTACACATAGAAGATGCAACAGGAGCAAGAGTTGGACACCAAAACTCTCCAGTTCCGGCACATGTCCGATCTGTGCAAAGGACCACATGGCCAATGCGCCACCCAACAGCGCGATCCATAGGCCAAAGCGAGGAACAGACAGTCCCACAAGGATCAACACTGCGCCTGCAAGGCGATAAACAAGTACGTCGCTTACGGATGTTTGCCAAAGCAAGCCAAGCATCTCTGGATCGACCATGCCGTCAACTCCGCCTGTTAAGGCGGCTCCTCGGAGCATGAAGCCAAATACCGTTGCTGCGAGGGAAAGCCACGCCAAGACCATGGCTTGGCGCTTCATCGCAAGGCTTATCGGCGAGACTAGTTCGGAATAGAGGCACTTCACGACGACAAGCCCGGTGGACCCAGCAAAGCCGATGTAGAGCACCAGCTTTGCGAGGATTGCGACAACTCCCCAAATGTCTGGCATGCTCATTCCACGGAAAAGGAAAATTCGCCCTGCATCGCATGGCCGTCTTTACCTAAACCACGCCACTCGATGACATAGGTGCCGGTTCCATTGCCCGGCAATGGGATCGTGAACACCTGACGGAAACTTGTTTGGTCCCCCAAATCCAAGCGTATCGCCGCTTGCTCTTCATGGGCCATCTCAATCCGTGTCAACCGGATGTCCTTGGTGAAGCTGAGGCCAATTTCGGCGGGCACAGAGGTTACAGTAGCCCCGTTGGCAGGTGTCGTTTCTTCGGCCTTGGAATGCGCCAGTACCCCGCTGGGAATAGCAGCCATGATTGCGAGCGTTATGATCTTCTTCATGGTTCTGTCCTCAATTTATTCCATTAGCACGCTGGATTTCACGAATGTACGCGATCACCATGGCAACGTCGCCTCGCGTCAATCCTTCGACCGGCGGCATGTCACCAAACTGCCAATGATGGCTTCTTACACCTTGTGAAACCGCCCTCTGAAAGGCTTCGTCAGCGTGGTGGCTGGGCTCGTATATCTTGTGGATCAGAGGCGGTCCTGCGCCTTCTACTCCGACCGCGTTGACGCCGTGGCAAGTAGCGCAGGAGACATCAAAGACACGCTGACCGATTACAGCATTGCCCTCAATTGACGGCATCTGAATTGCGACCATAGCATCGCCTTCAAGTGCCTCCTGCGGCGTAGTCTCTTCGATTGAACCGGGCCGAAGGGTTATGAAAGCGGCGACGGCAGCGACGGTGCATACGCCGACTAGTAAGTAGCTTTTTTTCATGGATTGGTCCTGACATTTTGGAAGCTTATAGTGCTGCGGTTCATTGCGAACAGCGGCACGCGCAGGTCGCAGATGTTCGCAAGGATTTACGCTGCTTCAAAGGTCAGGGGGCTTGTATGGGTTATCCGGTTCAATCGGCTTGGCTTGAGTTCCAATCTGAAACTCTGGATCAATTTCACGTTGATCCTGCGCGGCTTCTCCGTTCTGGGCGAGCAAAACAATGGCTTGGCAGATAGAGGGATTACACTCGCCGGTTCCTGAACTGTCCGGGTCATGGTGGCTGTTTGGGGACGACTTATCGATGCTATTTTTAGCCACGGAAGCGTGTTCTGTTGATTGCATGTGGCTTTCACAGTGAAGGCCGATGCAGCCATCTGATAGCGCATGAACAACGGTGCCAAAACCGGTCAGGGTGACCAGAACGCTGACTAGTAGCACAATTGAGTATCGTCGGATGACCATGGTTCAGGACGCTACTGCAGCAGACCAAGCATGACAACGCCATCACGTTTATAATTATGGATTGTGACCAACTTAATTTCGAGCTTTTTGGGCCCGCCTCCTCGTAGCTAGCAACATGAGAAGGTCCTTCGTACTAAACCCCTAACTGCAGTGATGTGGACGACGTCGCAGTTGAGTGTTGACTTGTGTCAAAGCGTAGGTTGCCAAATTGTTGGTAAGGTGCTTCGCAAATGGGTCAGAGCAACAGCATAAAAGCAACCCGGAGAACGGTGGTGTTTTTGGCTATACTCATAGCTATGGCCGCATGCACGGACAGGCATCACCACGGTGACTGGCACGGCCATGGTGCAGAGGGATGCTATGGACCTCACCATGACGCTATCGGCGAAGCTCGTTGTGGGGCGTTTGAGTAAGCTACTTTGCAAGGACGCACTCGCAAACAACCAGTCTAGCCAGTTTATGTTTGTTGATCACGAGGCCGCCGTTGATAGTGAACAGCCTCATTTGACTAGTCCAGTTTGATTGTTAGTGCATCGTCGGCCTCTGATCCATTGGAATGATGGTTTCCGGGGCTGGTGGGCGATAGCCCAATGCACTGTCCGATGTGTGGTGCTTGGTCCAGTGTGGGGTTTTGGTCTTGTGTCGGGCAGGGGCCAACGGAAGTAATATATGCCGTGTCTAGACAGTGAGAGGTACGCATGCAGCTTCATTTTGTGTCACACCTGTGTGTCACACCGCTCTAATGCTTGCTATCTAGTTGTTCTGTTAGGTTTTGGTGGAGCCTAGGGGAGTCGAACCCCTGACCTCTTGCATGCCATGCAAGCGCTCTCCCAACTGAGCTAAGGCCCCATCATTGTACCATCGGTATGGTGGACGGACGTTTAGGAGACAGCGGCTGCGAGTGCAAGTCCAAAATTGGAATTGGACGCGAATTTCCGTCCGGGCTGTCCCTCTCAAGTAAAAGGCGATCCCAGGGGATCGCCTTTTACTTGATCAGTTGTCGTCGTCTGACGTCATGTCGGTGATGTCGTCCAGTGAAACGTCATCACTGTCGTCATCATCGTCGTCCAGCAGATCGTCATCCAAATCCACGTCGACGCTGTCATCATCGTCCAGAACCAGATCGTCATCCGCCGTGTTTTCACGTGCTTTGACCGAAGCCGCGTCTTCCGCATCCGCCGCGATCATGCGGCTTTTGACTGTTTCAAGCTCCACAATCTCGCCAGTGTAGGGGCTGATGATGGGGTCTTTGTTCAGGTCGTAAAACCGCTTACCAGTTGTCGGGCAAACACGCTTTACGCCCCATTCTTCCTTGGGCATGTCAAATCCCCTTGATATCAGGTGAGTCGTCTAAATGATTCAGCTCACCTGCCACAGGCAGAGGGCACTGTCAAAGTCTTTGCGCAAGAGAGGTCGCGATATGGGAGAGCACGCATTGCCAGGGACACCGCCGGTGCCACTGAGATTGCGCAAATCGGCTCGGGCGCGGCGTATCAGCCTGCGAATCTCCCAGCTGGATGGGCGCGTCACGTTGACTTACCCGAATGGCGTGCCGGAATCCGAGGCCTTGAGCTTTGCGCGCACCAAGGAAGGGTGGATCCGGCAGCATCTTCAGGGTCGGCCCGATATGGCCTCAGTGCAGTTTGGGCAAGTGATCCCGATCGAGGGGAAAGCACGCCGAATCGTCCCTGCCACCGGGCGACGGGTTATGCTGAATGCAGATGAGGTTGCCGTGCCGACAGGGGCCGAGGCCCGCAGGTTGGGCCGGTTCCTGAAGGAACTGGCGCGAGACCGGTTGACCGGCGCCTGTGATGATTATGCAGCTATGCTGGGGCGTTCGTACACGACACTCAGCCTGCGTGACACGCGGTCGCGTTGGGGGTCGTGCAGCTCGCATGGCGGGTTGATGTTTTCGTGGCGCCTTATTCTGGCACCTCCTGACGTGTTGCACTATGTCGCGGCGCATGAGGTGGCACATCTTGCCGAGATGAACCACTCGCCTGCCTTCTGGGCGCAGGTTGAAAAGATCTTTGGCCCGTATCAGCCGCCCCGCCGTTGGTTGCGCGACAACGGGGCCGAGTTGCATCGCTACAGATTTGACACAGAGCCGAGTTGACGTGGCGCCTTTTTGTGATCACATGAGCATATGTTGACCGCGCGCCCTTCCGAAACCCAGACCGCAACACATGACCGGGTGTACCGGGCGCTGCGATCCCGGATAATGCATGGTGAGATGGCACCGGGGCAGGCCCTGACGCTGCGGGGCATCGGCAAGGAATTTGGTGTTTCAATGACTCCGGCGCGAGAGGCGGTCCGCCGCCTGGCCGCAGAAGGGGCATTGTTCCTGTCCACATCGGGCCGGGTTTCGACCCCGGAGCTGACGAATGACCGGATTGAGGAACTGGCTGCCTTGCGCGCCTTGCTTGAGGTCGAACTGGCAAGCCGGGCCTTGCCCAGGGCACACATGGCCCTGATCGATAGGTTGCAGAGCATCAACATGACAGTTGCCGAGATGGTGACCAAACGGGATGCGGTTGGCTATATCCGCTCGAATCTGGAATTTCACAGAACCCTGTATCTGCGCGCTCAGGCCCCTGCGATGCTGGCCATTGCTGAAACCGTCTGGCTGCAACTTGGCCCAACGATGCGGGCGCTTTACGGACGTCTCAGGCGCGCAGAGCCGCCACATTATCACAAGCTGATCATTGCGGCGCTCAAGGCCGGGGACGAGCCGGGATTGCGGCTGGCAGTGCGCTCGGATGTGACGCAGGGGCTGCGTTTGCTGGTCAGCTGAGCGGCTTCCTGCCGACATCGTCAAAGCGCCCGTCCAAGGTGTCACTGTTCTGGCCTGTGCAACTCGGCTGGGTTACTCTTGCGGCAAATCACAAACAAGAGCAGACCCAAACCATGATCACTCGCCGGACTTTTTCCATTTGCCTCGGATCAACGCTTTTGGCCGCCTGTACAGGCGGTGCCGCTCCGTCCGGCACGCCTGCAACCCGGATGCGGGCTGTTCCTAATGCCGGGTGGGATGCCTGGGTTGCCGGTTTCAAGGGCAGGGCAGCGTCGCAGGGGATCTCCCGGACAACCGTTGACCGCGCCTTTCAGGGGGCCGGGTATTTGCCCGACGTAATCGAACGCGACCGAAATCAGGTCGAATTCAAGCGCAGCCTCGAAGACTACCTAGCCATCGCGGCCTCGGACGAACGGATCAGCACCGGCCAGCAGATGCTGCGGAAACATAACGGCACCCTGTCGCGGATCGAGGCGCAATATGGCGTGGATAAGGAAATCGTCGTGGCCGTCTGGGGGCTGGAGAGCCGTTACGGCGCGCGCCGCGGTGATGTGCCCGTTGTATCGGCGCTGTCGACGCTTGCTTATGATGGCCGGCGTGGGCAGTTCTTTGAAAGTCAGTTGATCGCGGCGATGAAGATCCTTCAGAACGGCGATACCACGCCTGCCAACATGACCGGCAGTTGGGCCGGTGCGATGGGGCACACGCAGTTCATTCCGACCTCGTATCTAGCCTATGCCGTGGATTTCACCGGCGACGGGCGGCGCGACATCTGGTCGGATGATCCGACGGATTCGCTGGCTTCCACCGCTGCTTACCTGTCGCGTGCAGGTTGGGTGCGGGGGCAGCCCTGGGGGGGCGAGGCGGGGCGTGTTTCCGGTACTCCGGTGGCCGTGTTGCAGCCGCAAATACCGGGCCCCCGCATCGCCGTGTTCCGCAATTTCCAGGTAATCAAACGCTATAACAACTCGGACAGCTACGCGATCGGCGTCGGTCATCTGGCGGACAGGATCGCGGGCGGGGCGCCGTTTCAGGCCTCGTTCGGGCCGGATGCAAGTGGGCTTACGCTGGACGACCGCAAGGAATTGCAGCGCCGCCTGACATCTGCGGGGTATGACACGCAAGGCGCAGATGGCGTGATCGGAAACAACACCACCACAGCCATCAGCGCTTATCAAAGCGCCAACGGTCTGCCCGTGACAGGTGAGCCTTCGGTTGCTTTGCTGCGCAGTTTGGGTGGCTGACGGTTACGCCGCCAGCCCCTTCGACCCGATATCAAGGAATTTCTGACGGCGGTCTTTTATCAGGGCCGCCCCATCCTTGCCGTCCAGTTCAGTCAACATGGCGGTGATGGCCGCGCGCACCGACTCAACCGTTGCCGGTCGATCGCGATGTGCGCCACCCTTGGGTTCCGGGATGATCCGGTCACATACGCCCAGCTTGTGCAAATCCTGAGCGGTCAAACGCAGCGCCTCGGCCGCTTCACGCATCTTTTCGGCATCTTTCCACAGGATCGATGCGCAGCCTTCCGGCGAGATCACCGAATAGACCGAATGCTCCAGCATCGCCACGCGGTTTGCGGTTGCAAACGCCACAGCGCCGCCCGAGCCGCCTTCGCCGATGATGACCGAAACCAGCGGCACGCCGATTTTCAGACACATTTCGGTCGACCGGGCAATCGCCTCGGATTGGCCGCGTTCCTCTGCTCCTTTGCCCGGATAGGCGCCAGCAGTGTCGATCAAGGTAATGACAGGTAGTCCAAAACGCCCGGCCATCTCCATCAGACGAACTGCCTTGCGATACCCTTCAGGTCGGGCCATCCCGAAATTGCGTTCGATCCGCGACTTGGTATCGCTGCCCTTTTCGTGGCCGATCACCATCACCGGCTGATCGTTAAAGCGCGCAAGACCACCGATAACGGCGAGATCGTCGGCAAAGTTCCGGTCACCGGCCAGCGGGGTGAACTCGGTGAACAAAGCGTCCACGTAATCCTTGCAATGCGGGCGTTCCGGGTGACGCGCCACCTGGCACTTCCGCCAGGGTGTCAGGTCGCGATAGAGTTCATCCAGCAGCTTGGAGGCTTTGGCATCCAGTGCGGCGGCTTCTTCGGCCACATCCATTTCTTCGTTGGCACGGGCCAGCGCGCGCAGCTCTTCAGCTTTGCCTTCAATCTCGGCCAGCGGTTTTTCGAAATCCAGATACTGGGTCATGACGCCTCATCTGCGTGAAATTTCCTAGCTATATGCCGCTGGCTGGCCTCAGATGCAACTAGATGACACTGAAGCGGCATCGTTCATGTCAAAAGCCGTTGATCAGATTAAGAGATTCGTTTGCTTGCCAGCACATTCCCGACATGCCCAGCAGAACAATCGCTGAAATCGACTAATGGGGAAACTCACTCCGGCCAAAGCACTGGGTAGAGCGAAACCACAAGCAGCACAGCCATTGTCCAGTTGAAGACAACCAATCGGCGCGGGTTTGTCAGCATCCGCGCCATCTGCTGTCCCAGAACGGTCCATGTGCTGACCGACGGTAAGTTGACGGCTCCGAAGACAAGCGCCACGACGGCAATCGCATACATCGTCCGATCCGGTGTATAGGCCGTGGTGGCGGTCAGGGCCATGGCCCAGGCTTTTGGGTTAACCCATTGAAACGCTGCGGCTTGCAGGAATGTCATCGGCACTCCGGTCACCTCGGCGCTGCTTGCCAGCGCGGCATGTGCAATCTTCCAGGCCAGATAGAGCAGATAAATCACCGACAGGATTTTCAGCACTGAATAGCTGACGGGATACCGATCAAAGACCTGCACCAGACCAGATCCGACGAGCAGCACCATGAAGGTAAAGCCAAGCCCAATGCCCAGCATATGCGGAATCGAACGTCGAAAGCCGAAATTTGCCCCCGAAGCCATCAGCATCAGGTTGTTCGGCCCCGGCGTGATCGAGGTTACGAAGGCAAAGGCGATCAGGGCCATCAGGATGTCATAAGTCATGGCGCGAAGTATTGTCCGCTCTGCGGCAAATGAAATTGCTTTTTTGTGCGTGTTTCCTGTAGTTGTGCAATCAATGATGAAGAATGACAGAATAAACCGCCAGATATTGCAGGAGCTGACCCGTGACGGACGGATCAGCAATCTGGATCTGGCCGAGCGTGTGGGCCTTTCCCCTTCGGCCTGCCTGCGCCGCGTGCAAGAACTTGAGCGGGCCGGGGTGATCACAGGCTATCGCGCAGTTCTGGACCCGGCGGCGATGGGTATCGGCTTTGTCGCTTATATTGGTGTAGGGCTGGGCGAGCATACAAAGGCCGCGCAGGAGGGGTTTGAACGCGCGCTCCAACTGGCCCCGGAAGTTGTCGAATGCCACAACATCACGGGAACAATCGAATACCTGCTGCGGGTCGAATGTGAAGACCTGCCGTCTTACAAGACCTTCCATACCGAGGTGTTGGGGACTTTGCCGCATGTCACATCGATCACATCCTATGTGGTTATGGATTCACCCAAGAATTTGCGGGCGTGACGCCTTGAATTGTGAAGGCACACTCTCTTGCAGGGCGAAAACTCACAGCCTAAAGTCATGGAAATGACGTTGCCTTGGGATACGCCCAGCCAAAACGGCACGCAAACAGGGAGATTACGATGAAACGCGTTCGAACAGTGGCGGCCGCAGTTGCCTTGTCAGTGGTTGCCGGGGCCGCCTTGTCTGCCCCGCTGAAACTGCAACCTGCCAACCCGCAGCCTTCTCCGAAAGCGGGGCTGAATGTGAAGTACATTGGCACAGGCAATCAACACAAGAAGATCCGCGATCTGAGTCAGGCAAAAAGCATGCTGTCCAAAGCGCAGCCTGGGCAACCGCTGCAGGGACTGGATTACAGGGACACCAGTCAGGGTGACAATGTCATGACATTCGACGGCGCTTACAATGTTGCTGCCGAGATTACGGGATATATGCGGTTCGACTCGCCTGGGGTTTACGAGTTGGAAACCTGGTCGAATGACGGGATAGAAGCATTCGTCGGAGGCCAAAATATCGGCTATGTCTCGGGTATTCAGGGTTGTGAGGCCAACCAGCGGACCGAAGTCGAAGTGCCCAAGGCAGGGTGGTACCCGCTCAAGATCATCTATTTCCAAAAGCTTGGAACATCCTGCCTGATGATGAAGTCGGGTAAAAAGGGCGAAAGGTTCACCTGGACGCCGAATGCTGTTTTTGGGCGGTGATACCAGAACAAAGTTGGAAAAAGGCGCCGGGTCGGGCGCCTTTTTTATTGTGCATCAGCCGTTGGCCGCGATCAACTCGGCCTGTGCCACGATCACCTCGGCCTGCTTGATCGAAGCGATGTCGACCAGACGTCCTTTGTAAACCGTCGCACCTTCGCCATTGGCTTTGGCTTGCTCCATCGCGGTGAGGATTTCGCGGGCCTCTGACACGGCTTCTTCCGAGGGGGTGAACACCTGATTGGCCAGCGCGATCTGCTTGGGATGGATGGCCCATTTGCCCACCATGCCCAGCGTGGCCGAGCGTTTGGCCTGCGCAATGTACCCCTCGTCATCGCTGAAATCACCGAAGGGCCCGTCGACTGGCAGCACGCCATGGGTGCGGCATGCGGCAACGATGGCGGCCTGTGCCCAGTGCCATGGATCGGACCAGTGTTTCGCACCCTCGTGCAGCATGTAATAGTTTTCCTGCGTGCCGCCGATGCCGGTGGTTTGCATCCCCATCGAAGCGGCAAAATCAGCCGCGCCAAGGCTCATAGCCTGCAAACGGGGCGAGGAGGCTGCGATTTCTTCGACGTGGGCGATGCCGGCGGAAGATTCGATGATAACCTCAAAGCTGATTGGTTTGGGGCGACCTTTGGCGCGTTCGATGGCGGTGACCAATGCGTCCACCGCATAGACATCTGCCGCGCAGCCGACTTTGGGGATCATGATCTGATCCAGACGGTCGCCCGCCTGTTCCAATACATCGACAACGTCGCGATACCAGTACGGGGTATCCAATCCGTTGATGCGAACGGACATGTATTTGTTGCCCCAGTCCACGGTGTTCAGTGCTTCGATGACATTGGCGCGGGCCGTATCCTTATCCGAAGGCGCAACCGAGTCTTCAAGATCGAGGTTGATCACATCCGCAGCGGATGCTGCCATCTTCGGGAACAGTTTGGTGTTCGACCCCGGGCCAAACAGCTGACAGCGATTGGGACGCGCCGGTGCGGCAGGTTGGATGCGAAAGCTCATCTGGACCTCGTCTGAGTAATGAAATTACGATTTTCCTGCTCAATGAGGTATTAAATTGCGCGGTGCGGCGCAAGAGCGATTGTGCACCTGCGGCAATGCGGTTGCAGAAAGCAGCTTCAAAACTGCCCGAGTGGGGTGATTAAAGTTTAATCACTTTAAAAACTTCGAAGATTTTTGCGCACATCGAGAACACTGCGCAAGAAACTCGCGCATAGGCCGTGGTTGACGGGCCAAAACGCGAAGCGCTCGTTTTACCGCTTCTCTAGCCTGCCCCGGAATCAAAGGAGTGACCGCAATGATCGAGACACCGTACCTGCTGTTCCTGGGCGATGCGCCCGACCAATTGGCGGCCAAAGTGGCTGTTGGGATCAAGGACTGGCGTCCGGAAAACGCCGTGGGCCAGTATCGAATGGACGGCTGCAAGGCCGATCTGGGCTTGGCTGACATGACCCTGACCGAAGCGAAGGAAGCCGGTGCCAAGACACTGGTGATCGGTGTGGCAAACCGCGGCGGTGTGATCAGCCAGGACTGGAAAAAGGTTCTGGTCATGGCGCTTGAGGAAGGGTTCGACCTGGCCTCGGGGTTGCATAACCTGCTGCGGGATGAGCCGGACCTGGTAGCGGTTGCCGAAGCAACAGGACGGAAACTGCACGACGTGCGGGTGCCTGAAATCAATTATCCGATTGCAAACGGGATCAAGCGCAAGGGCAAGCGGTGTCTGGCCGTCGGAACAGACTGTTCGGTTGGCAAGATGTACACCGCGCTGGCGATGGACGCCGAGATGCGTGAGCGCGGGATGAAATCGACCTTCCGCGCGACCGGCCAAACCGGCATCCTGATCACCGGTGACGGTGTGCCGCTGGATGCAGTCATTGCTGACTTCATGGCGGGTTCGGTCGAATGGCTGACACCGGACAATGACGATGATCACTGGGACCTGATCGAAGGGCAGGGGTCATTGTTCCACGTATCCTATTCCGGCGTGACCATGGCACTGATCCATGGCGGCCAGCCGGACGCCCTGATCCTGAGCCATGAACCGACCCGTGCGCACATGCGCGGCTTGCCAACCTATCAACTGCCAACATTGGAAGCCCTGCGCGACACCGCGCTGGCGCTGGCCAAGGTGGCAAACCCGGATTGTCAGGTTGTTGGCGTTTCGGTCAACACCCAGCACATGTCCGAGGCAGACGCGACCGCCTATCTGGCCAAGATCGAAGAGGATATGGGCTTGCCTGCGACCGACCCGTTCCGTTTTGGTTCGGGCAAGCTGGTGGACGCGCTGGCCGCAATATGATCTGAACAACGCGCCGGTGGCGGACTGTTCCGCCTCCGGCGTGAGTATTTGGGAAAAGATGAAGGAGCGGGTGCGTGCAGATTGAGGTTTCTCGCGATGTGTTCCGGCTGGCGCAGGTCTTCACCATCTCGCGCGGGTCGCGGACCGATGCAAAGGTGCTGACGGTTCGGGTTTCGGACGGAAGCCATCACGGCTGGGGCGAATGCGTTCCTTACGCGCGTTATGACGAAACGCTCGAGTCTGTTGAGGCTGAGATTGCCGGTCTGCCCGCGGATGTCACCCGCCAGACGCTGACGGATCTGCTGCCCGCAGGCGCCGCGCGGAACGCCGTGGATTGTGCCCTGTGGGATCTGGAGTGCAAACGTGTTGGCAAGCGCGCCTGGGACCTGGCGGGTCTGCCCAAGCCCGGCCCCGAGATCACCGCTTATACATTGTCGCTGGACACCCCCGAGGCAATGCAGGCGCAGGCCGCCGGGAACGCGCATCGCCCGCTTCTGAAGATCAAGCTGGGCACGCCCGATGATATGCCCCGGCTTGAGGCGGTGCGCGCCGGTGCTCCGAATTCCAAGATCATTGTGGATGCAAACGAAGGCTGGTCGGCCGAGGTTTACGCCGACCTCGCCCCGCATCTGGTGCGGCTGGGCGTGGCATTGGTGGAACAGCCTTTGCCCGCAGGAGATGACGATGCATTGATCGGGATGAAGCGCCCGGTGCCAGTCTGCGCTGACGAATCCTGCCATGACCGTGCCAGCCTGCCCAAGTTGAAGGGTAAATATGATGTCATCAACATCAAGCTCGACAAGACCGGGGGCCTGACCGAGGCGCTGGAGTTGCGCAAGGCAGCGATTGCCGAAGGTTATGACATTATGGTGGGATGCATGGTCGGCAGCTCGCTTGCCATGGCACCTGCGACATTGCTGGCACAGGGTGCGATGGTAACGGACCTTGACGGTCCGCTTCTGTTGGCCGAAGACCGCGACACCCCGCTGGATTTTGACGACGCCGGAGTGCACCCGCCTGCGGCCGCACTTTGGGGTTGAGGAGACGAATATGACCCGTACCGTTTACGTAAATGGCGAATACCTGCCGGAGACCGAGGCCAAGGTTTCCATATTTGACCGTGGCTTCCTGTTTGCGGACGCGGTTTACGAAGTCACCAGTGTGCTGGACGGCAAGCTGATCGACTTCGAAGGTCACTCAGTCCGTCTGAAGCGCTCGCTGAACGAGCTGGAGATGGCCGAGCCCTGCACCAAGGACGAACTGCTGGAGATCCACCGCAAGCTGATTGAGCTGAACGGCATCGAGGAAGGTCTGGTCTATTTGCAGGTCTCGCGCGGCAGCGATGGCGACCGGGATTTCGTGTTTCCGTCGGCAGATACCAAGCCCAGCCTCGTTTTGTTCACGCAGAACAAGCCCGGGCTGGCTGACAGCCCGGCGGCCAGGAAAGGCGCCAAGATCATCTCGATCGAAGACATCCGCTGGGGCCGGCGCGACATCAAAACGGTGCAATTGCTCTACCCGTCGATGGGCAAGATGATGGCCAAGAAGGCAGGTTGCGACGACGCATGGCTGGTCGAGGACGGCTTTGTGACCGAGGGCACCAGCAACAACGCCTATTTCGTCAAAAACGGCAAGATTGTCACCCGCCCGCTGTCCAACGATATCCTGCACGGCATCACCCGAAAGGCCGTGCTGCGCATGGCGGCTGAGGCGCAGATGGAAATCGAAGAACGTCTGTTCACCATCGACGAAGCCAAAGAGGCTGATGAAGCATTCACCACCTCGGCCAGCGCCTTTGTGATGCCTGTGGTTGAAATCGACGGAGTTGCGCTGGGTGACGGTACGCCGGGGCCGATTGCAAAACGCTTGCGCGAGATTTATCTGGACGAAAGCCGCAAGGCAGCGATCTAAAGAAATAGGCCCGCCAATCTGGCGGGCCTATTTCGTATTGGGCCTAGCCCTTTTTCGTTACATTCTCTTCAAACGCGACCTTGAAGGCGGCCTGTTTTTCAGTGCTGGCCTCGGTTTGATAATTGGCTTTCCATTCATCCATGGTCATGCCGTAGAAAAGTTCACGGGCCTCGTCCTTGCCCATCTCGATCCCCTTTTCATTGGCCGCTTCCTGATACCAGCGCGACAGGCAGTTGCGGCAGAACCCGGCCAGATTCATCATGTCGATGTTCTGCACGTCGGTGCGGTCTTCCATCAGGTGCTTTTGCAGCCGACGAAAGGCGGCAGCCTGAAGTTCGATTTCGGTTTGCTTGTCCATAATGTGGCTCCGGAAGGCAGTGTGTGTTGCGTTTGACCTAACAATCCTGCCGTGTCGTTACAACAACGGCGCTTGTGGTCAGCGCTACCTACATCAGTTTCAAGGCCAGCCAGGGCACGATGCAAAAGATCAGTGTCAGAATCTTGTAGTTGGCAAGGTATCTGAAATAGGCACGTTTCACGTCGGCGCGATCCATCTGAAACATCCTGCCGTGAATGCCAGCGATCCAGTCCTGCAAAAGCAGAATCATAACGGTGGTGAACAGCAAAACCGCGATATTAAGCGTGGCCATCCAACCGAAAAACGTTGTCAGAAACTCATGTGTCATGACGATCCCCTTTCCCGCATTATATGGGGATCAGAGGCATTGCTCACAATGGCGTGAGGGGTGGAACGTCCCTGCAAACCTTGCGGTCAAAGGTCGCTGGCGTCCAACGCTTCTTGCAGGATTATCGCCAACTGCTCGGCCCAATGCCGTTGCCCGGCATGATCGGCGATCAGATCATTGCGTAGCTCGATCAATGCATTGGGACGGCCAAAAGCGGTGCAGTGCTTGTCAATCGCATCACCCGGCAAAACGCCGGTATAGGGTTCATTGACACCAACGCACAGGTCATCTTCCTGTTGCAGCCGTTCGATCAAAGGACGCGAGAACCGCTCGTCCGGCGTGTGCAGAACACCAATGTGCCACGGACGCGGATCACGTCCACGCAGCTGACGCGTGAAGGAATGCATCGACACAATTACCGCATGTGGCAGTGCCGCCATCTCAGCCAACGCTGTGTGGTAGGGGCGATAACACATGTTCAGGCGGCGTTCGCGCTCGGCGGCATCGGCATGGCGGTTGCCGGGAATGATCGACCCGTCATACAGTTTCATCAACAGCGTGGGGTCATCTTCCCCTCGGTTCGGGTCGATTACAAGGCGCGAGAAATTGGCGGCGATCACCGGCGCGTTCAGAATCTCGCCCAGATGCTTTGATACCTCATACGCGCCGACATCATAGGCGATATGGCGCTCCATATCCTCGCGCGGCAGGCCAAGGTCTCCGTCATTGACCTCGGGGGGAACGATGTTGGTTGCGTGGTCGCATGTGATCAGCCATCGGGACGGGCGATCCGCGCCGTGAACAAAAAACGGGGTGTAAGTCATAAGCCTGTCATCTAGTTTGTCGCAGGTGTAGGGCAGTTGCTTTAAAAAGGGAATTGCGCAATAAGCGCCACAGCAGTGTTTGCGGTAACATTTTGCAAAAGCTGATCTGCGCAATCTGAACCGGCATGAGGAGGTCAAGACCAATGCGACGCCTGAGGAATGTAAAAATCGTGGCGACGCTGGGACCGGCGTCCAGTGACTATGACACCATTCGTGCCCTGCACGAGGCCGGGGCGGATGTGTTCCGTCTAAACATGAGCCACGGCAGCCATGATGAGATACGTGAACGCCACAGGATCATTCGGCGGGTTGAAAAGGATCTGGACAGCCCAATTGCCATTTTGGCCGATCTTCAGGGCCCCAAGCTGCGGGTTGGTGTTTTTGCAAATGATACGGAGGAGCTGGAAGAGGGCGCGGCGTTCCGTCTGGACCTTGATTCAGCCCCCGGCGACATCACCCGCGTGTGCCTGCCGCATCCCGAGATTTTTGCAGCCCTTGAACCGGGCGCGTGCCTTCTGGTCAATGACGGCAAGATTCGCCTGATCGTTCAGGATTGCGGCCAAGACTTTGCCAATTGCACGGTCGAAGTCGGCGGTACGATCTCGAACCGCAAGGGCGTGAACGTCCCGGATGTGGTGCTGCCGCTGGCGGCCTTGTCGGCGAAGGACCGTGATGATCTGGAGTTTGTGTGCCAACTGGGTGTCGATTGGCTGGCGTTGAGCTTTGTTCAGCGTGCGAAAGATGTGTTCGAGGCCCGCGCGCTGGCTGATGGACGCGCCGCGATCCTGTCGAAGATCGAAAAGCCCGCCGCGGTCGAGGCGTTCGACGACATCCTTGATGCCTCGGACGGTATCATGGTGGCACGGGGCGATCTGGGTGTGGAACTGCCGGTATCCGCGGTGCCGCCCATTCAAAAAAGGCTGGTCCGCAAGTGCCGTAGTGCCGCCAAGCCGGTCATTGTCGCCACCCAGATGCTGGAAAGCATGATCGAAAGCCCGATGCCCACCCGTGCCGAAGTGTCGGATGTGGCCACCGCGATCTATGAGGGCACGGACGCCATTATGCTCAGTGCGGAATCGGCGGCAGGTGCTTATCCGGTTGAGGCTGTGCAGACCATGAATGAGGTCGCCATCGAGGTCGAGGCCGACCCGACCTATTCCCAGATCATCGCTGCGTCCCGGACGGCAAAAGGAAGCACTGTGGCCGATGCCATCGTCGCGGCTGCCCGCGAGATTGCTGAAAAGACCGATATCAAAGCCATCTGCTGCTTTACGCAAAGCGGAACGACCGCCTCATTGACAGCCCGCGAACGTCCCGGTGTTCCGATCATCGCGATGACATCGTTGATGGGGACCGCGCGCAGGCTTTGCCTGAGCTGGGGGTGCAACTGCGTCATGACACCCGAACTTCAGCGGTTCAAAAGCGCCGTGGTCAACGCGGCCCGCGCGGCGCGGGCAGGGGGGTTTGCAACCGAAACCGACCAGATCGTGGTTACGGCCGGTGTCCCCTTCAACGTTCCTGGCACCACCAACATTTTGCGGGTGGCCCCTTGTGATGAACGGCTGATCTACAGCACGGATCCGGAATAACCGCACCCCGACACTCGGGCCCGAGTGTCATGTCAGCCAACCGGCTCTTTTACAATCTCCATAACTGTAAAAGAGCTGGTCTGATGTATCCCCGGCAGCTTGTTGATCTTCTCGCCCAGAACCAGCCGGAAATGTGCAATATCGCGCGTTCGAACGGTCAAGAGATAATCAAACGATCCCGCCACCATCAGGCAGCTTTCGATTTCCGACACATTCCGAACAGCCTCATTGAATTTCACAAGGGATTGTTCCGCAGTTGCGACCAGGGATACCTGCACCACGGTCAGCAGCGCCAGCCCCATCCTTTCCTTGTCGACAATGGCTCTGTACCCCTTGATATAGCCATTCTTCTCAAGTCGTTTTACACGCTCGGAACAGGGCGTATTGGTAAGGTTTACGCGCGTCGCCAACTCAACTATCGAGAGCCGGCCATTGGCCTCCAGCTCGTACAGGATGCGTTGATCGATATTGTCTAAATCTCTGCTAATCAGTAAAATTCCCTGTATTTTTGGCGCAATTCGATAAATTACACTGAAAATGGCCCAAAAAAATCTCCAATTCCTAGTGAAATTTCCTAATACTTACCAAAGGGCGGTCTTGTTGAAAAGTTCCAAGTTCCGGCCGCCCTGCCGGGGGCGTGGGCCCCGGCCTTAACAACAAAAACGGAGGAACGAAATGACAACAAAGATTGTCATAGGACTCGACGGGACTGAAACCGGCGAGCGTGCGATTGCCTTTGCCAAGGATTTGGCAAAGCTGATCGGAACGTGCGATTTGCTGGTCGCTTATGTGATCGAATGGTCACCTTACACATTCCAGACACCTGAAGAAAACGCCCAGCGCCACAAGCGCCGCGAAGAAGAGGTTGATCTGGCGTTGTCGCGTGTCGTGACACCAGCCGTAGAGGCCCTCAGGGCAGCGGGTTTCGAGGCGCAGGGCATTGTGCGCCATGGCGATGTGGCGGAAACGCTGAACGCCATCACTGTCGAAAACGGAGGCTCGCAAATCGTCGTGGGCCGGGCATCTGCGGACGGGATCAAGAAACGCCTGTTCGGCAGTTCGACGCAATATCTGGTGATGCATGCCGACGTTCCGGTTACGGTCGTGAACTGAGGGGAGGGCTAAAATGAGAACGCTAAAAACACTTGGCGCCGTAACGGCCGCCACCATTGCCGCCAGCCCTGCCCTTGCGCAAGAGGCGCCGGGACTGGACGAAAAAATCAATCAGGCCTTTGCAAACCTGACCGGGCCGTTTGTCAGCTTCATATTTGCACCGCTGCCCGGAACCAGCTTTCCGTGGATCGTTATGTGGCTGGTCATCGCTGCATCGGTTTTCACGCTGTATTTCGCGCTTGTGCAGTTGCGGTTTTTTGGTCACGCGATCAGCCTTGTCAAAGGTGACTATTCCGATCCCAACGACGCGGGCGAGGTCAGCCACTTTCAGGCATTGGCCACGGCGCTGTCCGGCACTGTGGGCCTGGGGAACATCGCGGGCGTGGCCGTTGCCATTGGCATCGGTGGGCCAGGCGCAACCTTCTGGATGATCCTTGCGGGTCTTCTGGGCATGGCATCGAAGTTCACCGAATGTACGCTGGGCGTGAAATACCGCAATGAATACGAAGACGGCACCGTTTCAGGTGGCCCGATGTATTACATGTCCAAGGGCTTCGACGAGCTGGGCCTGCCCGGTGGTAAGATCCTGGCGGTGCTGTTCTCGATCTTCTGTATTCTGGGCGCGTTGGGCGGCGGGAACATGTTCCAGGCTAACCAGGCGCATCAGCAGATCGCCGGTATCGTTGGCGACTATCCGGGCTGGATTACCGGTATTGTTTTTGCCGCGGTCGTGTTCATGGTCATTGTTGGCGGTCTGAAATCCATCGCTCGGGTGACTGAAAAGGTCGTGCCGTTCATGGGTGTGCTGTATGTCGCCACCGCACTGGTCATCATCGCGATGAATGCGGACATGATCGGCTGGGCCTTTGGTCAGATCTTTGCCGGTGCCTTCACGGGGCTGGGCGTAGCAGGGGGCATGGTCGGCGCGCTGATCCAGGGCTTCAAGCGCGCGGCATTCTCGAACGAGGCGGGCGTTGGCTCGGCGGCGATTGCGCACTCGGCGGTTCGGACCAAGGAACCGATAACCGAGGGTTTTGTATCGCTGCTTGAACCGTTCATCGATACCGTCGTGATCTGTACCATGACGGCACTGGTGATCATCATCACGCAACAGCTGATCATCGACCCTGAAACCGGCAACTACATGCTGAACGAGGCGGGTTCCGCCATCGCAACAGTGGATGGCAATTCCGGCGTCAGCCTGACCTCTGCCGCCTTTGCCAGCGCGTTCAGCTGGTTCCCGTACATCCTTGCGATCGCGGTGATCCTGTTTGCCTTCTCGACAATGATCAGCTGGTCCTACTATGGCCTGAAGGCCTGGACCTACCTGTTCGGAGAAGGTCACACAAAAGAGCTGATCTTCAAGATCATCTTCTGCGTCTTCGTGGTGATCGGCGCTGCAGCCAACCTCGGTCCGGTTATCGACTTCTCGGATGCGGCGATCTTTGCGATGGCGGTTGTGAACGTCTTTGCCCTCTACTTCCTGATGAAAGTGGTGCGGCAGGAACTGGCGTCCTACTCCGCAAGGCTGAAGAGCGGTGAAATCCGCAAATTTGAACACTAAGTCCAATCACCGGGGCGGCTTGTGTCGCCCCGGTGCCTGACCAGCCTGCAAAAAGCATAGATTCTGGTCCAAACCCCCTTGCCAGTATGACCGAACTTGCGTAAACGGCGCTTCTGATCGCGTGACCGGCCGAGATGGCATGCCGAGTCGCGTCTGAAACCGAACCCGGAAAAGGAGACGGAAATGCCTAAGATGAAGACCAAATCAAGCGCCAAGAAGCGCTTCAAGGTGACTGCGACCGGTAAGGTCCTTGCTGGCCAGGCCGGCAAACGGCACGGCATGATCAAGCGGACCAAGAAATTCATCCGCGATGCCCGTGGCAACACCACCCTGTCCGCCCCCGACGCAAAGATCGTCAAGGGCTACATGCCCTACGACCGCTAAGAGGAGATGTAAGAGATGTCCCGCGTTAAAGGTGGAACCGTAACTCACGCCCGTCACAAGAAGATCATCAAGGCCGCAAAAGGCTATTATGGTCGTCGCAAGAGCAACTTCAAAGTCGCAACTCAGGCCGTCGACAAGGCCAACCAGTACGCGACCCGTGACCGCAAGAACCGCAAGCGCAACTTCCGCGCGCTGTGGATCCAGCGGATCAACGCTGCTGTGCGCAGCCATGACGAGGCTCTGACATATTCCCGCTTCATCAACGGTCTCAACCTGGCCGGTATCGAAGTGGACCGCAAAGTTCTGGCCGACCTGGCCGTGCACGAACCGGAAGCGTTCGGCGCGATCGTCGCCAAAGCTCAGGCTGCTCTGGCTGCCTGAACCTCTGAAAAGAGACAGTGAAAGAAAGGCCGTCCCCTTGGGGCGGTCTTTTTCTTTGGCAGAAACCCGTGGATTTCCGCATCAACCAAGTATGGTATTCCATTCTGGATAATGCACGTAATTGCTGTAATTATATAATCAACTTCTCTTTTGGATTGAATGGAATTACCAGAATGCCTTTTTGCCTAAAATTAATACAAGCTCTTATTGTTCTGACTGCTACGTTAGTCGGTTACTCTGATGAAGCGCGGTCGCAGGACGCTATCACAGAGCCCGATACTCCGGACGTGTTGGTTGAAACCTTTGACGGAGAAGACCAGACGCTCATGCTGGGCGGGCAGATTGACTTTCAGTCGGTCAAGTCGCCGTGGGCGTTTTATGTGGCCGATGGCAAGCTTGTGATGGAAAATAGGCAGGATACCCGCAGTCTTCAGTTCAACGATGTGGCATGGGTAAATTTTCCAGGATCGGACTCGTTGGAGAGTACGCAAGACATGGTGATATCTGCCGTTGTGGGCGGAGAGTTTTCCGGAAAAAGCGGGGTTGGCATTCTGGTTGGCAGCGGGAAAGCGGGAAAATATGTGGTATTTGCCGTGGACGGCAAGGGGCGCTTCCACGTTCTGCAAAAAGACGGACGTCAGTTGCGCGTCGTGCATGCGGGCACTCATGACGCGATTTTTCTCGAGTCTCCGAACAAGTTGTCCTTTAAGGTGCGAGGCGCGCATGTTGTCTTCTATGTCAACGGAACAAAGGTCATTCAAACGCTGTTTTCAAAACGAACGTCCTCGGGCGCGGACGGTCGCGCGGGAATTGGCCTCGCAGCATTCGGAACCGGCAGGTTTGAATTTGACGAAGTCGAAATCAAGAGGGTGAACTGAGACTGGACTTCTGCACTTGAATGAACCGGCGCTGAGCGCGCCGGTTCAGAGAATTGGAGATTCTAAGATCAGCGGTTAGTCGGCTTGGATCATCCAAAAACACGCCCCAGCGCGCCGTCAACCGCGTCGGTGATCTGGTCGATGTCATCGGCCGTAGCAATCAGCGCAGGCGAGAAGCACAGCGTGTTGTTGCGACCGGGGATCGAGCGGTTGGTGACGCCGATGATCACGCCCTGCGCCATACAGTCGGCGGTAACGGCCTGCGCCAGTTTCTCGTCCACCGGCTCTTTGGTGCCACGATCCACAACCAGTTCGGCCCCCAGGAACAGGCCCTTGCCGCGCACATCGCCGATGACCTTGTGCTTGTCCATCAGCGCCAGAAGGTTGTTCGTCATACGCGCGCCCATGTCCGTGCAGTTCTGCAACAGGTTTTCATCCTGAATGATGCGCATGTTCTCAATGGCCGCTGCCGGACCAGCGGTGCACCCACCAAAGGTCGAGATATCGCGGAAATAGTTCATTGGATCCGCGGCATCGTCTTTGAACAAGTCAAAGACTTCCTCGGTGGTGACCATGCAGGCAATCGCGGCATAGCCCGATGCAACGCCCTTGGCCATGGTCACGAAATCGGGCTTGATACCGTATTGCTGGTACCCGAACCACGTGCCGGTGCGGCCCACGCCACAGACAACCTCGTCGATATGCAGCAGCACGTCGTATTTCTTGCAGATCTCCTGCACGCGCTGCCAGTATCCTTCAGGCGCTTCGATCACACCGCCGCCCGCTGTCACCGGCTCAAGGCACAGCGCACCTACTGTATCAGGGCCTTCGCGCAGGATGACGGCTTCAATCTGATCTGCGGCCCATTCGCCGAAATTCTCTTCGGGTGCGCCGTCCAACTCGTGCTTGCGATATTCCATGCAATGCGGCACGCGCACGAAATCAGGGGCGAAGGGGCCGTATTGCGCTGTGCGCTCGTCCTGACCGCCTGCCGACATGGTCGCCAGCGTCGAGCCGTGATAGTCTCGGTCGCGGTACAGGATTTTGGTTTTCTTGCCGCCGTATTTCTTGTGCGCGATCTGGCGCACCATCTTGAACGCCTTCTCGTTCGCCTCGGAACCTGAGTTGGTGTAATAGACGCGGCTCATGCCCGGCATCTTGTCGATCAGTTGCTCGGCAAACAGCGCACCCGGGATGGAACCGGCCGAATTGGCGAAATAGCACAGCTTCATCAGCTGGTCGTAAACCGCCTTGCAGATCGATTCGCGGCCATAGCCGACATTGACGGTCCAGACGCCGCCGGAAACCGCATCCAGATGCTCTTTGCCTTTCTGGTCCCAGACACGCATGCCCTTGCCCTCGACAATGATGCGTGGGTCATTGGTTTCAAAGGGTTTATGCTGGATCAGATGGTGCCAGATATGGGCGCGGTCGGCCTCGACCACGCGGGAAAGATCGTTTTCGTTGAACGTGCCGTCCATGACATGTCCTTTCAGTGAGGAAGCGGTGCACGGGATATGGAAATGCCTCATCCCGGCATGTGTTTAAGATGCTTCAGATCACCGCGAAAGCCCGGATGTAGATAGGGCCAGATCGTATCATCCCGTATCGCCAGTCAGTTTTGCCGCCGTATTTCTACGGGTTTGTCAGAACGCGAACTTTGTGCTCAATTCGCCCAAACTGCGTTTCGGGAGGACAGCGGATGGCAGCGACACATATCTACGAGCGTCATTTGGACAAATGCCGGGCAAATTACACACCCCTGTCGCCCCTTACGTTCATTGAACGGACGGCGCAGGTCTACCCGGATTATCCATCCGTGGTTTATGGGGATCGCCGGTATTCCTGGGCTGAAACCTATGCCCGTTGCCGGCGTCTGGCGAGTGCGTTGACAGCGCGTGGGATTGGACGGGGCGATACCGTTTCGATAATCGCGGCCAACATCCCGGAAATGTACGAGGCGCATTTTGGCGTGCCCATGACGGGCGCTGTTCTGAACGCAATCAACACGCGGCTGGATGCGCCGATTGTCGCATTCATCCTGAACCATGCCGAAGCCAAGGCGCTGCTGGTTGACCCCGAGTTTTCGGATGTGGTGAAAGATGCGCTGCAACAGGTCGATCATGACATTCTGGTCATCGATATCGAAGACCCCACCTTCGACGGCGGTGAAAAGCTGGGCCGCCTGACCTATGATGCCCTGCTGGCCGAAGGCGACCCCGCGTTTGACTGGTCACTGCCAGCGGACGAATGGGACGCGATCACCCTGAATTATACCTCGGGCACCACGGGCAACCCCAAGGGCGTGGTTTACCACCATCGCGGCGCGACCCTGAATGCGCAGTCCGATTTGCTGGACTGGGATATGCCCAAGCATTCGGTCTATTTGTGGACTCTGCCGATGTTCCACTGCAACGGCTGGTGCTTCCCGTGGGCCATGGCAGCCAATGCAGGTGTTTCCGTTTGCTTGCGCGCGGTGCGGGCCGAACCGATCTATGCTGCTTTCCGGGACGAGAAAGTGACCCACTTCTGCGGTGCGCCGATCGTTCTGAATATGCTGGCCCACGCTCCGGATGAGTTGAAGGACTTTGACCACCAGATCAAGGTGATGACGGCAGGTGCCCCGCCGCCTGCGGCCGTGATCGAAGCGATGGAGGCGATGGGTGTCGAGGTCACGCATGTCTATGGCCTGACCGAAACCTATGGGCCTTCGGTTGTCTGCGCATGGAAAGACGAATGGAACAGCAAAGGGCCTGAAGACCGCGCGGCCCTCAAGGTGCGGCAAGGGGTGCGCTATACAGCGTTGTCCGGACTGATGGTGGCCGACCCGGAAACGCTGGAACCGGTTCCGGCTGATGGCGAAACCATGGGTGAGATATTCATGCAGGGCAACGTGGTGATGAAAGGATACCTCAAGAATCCCGACGCTACCGACAAGGCCTTTCACGGTGGCTGGTTCGCGTCCGGTGATCTGGGCGTCATGCACCCCGATGGCTATATCGCGCTCAAGGACCGTTCAAAGGACATCATCATCTCGGGCGGCGAGAATATCTCATCTGTCGAGGTCGAAGGTATCCTCTACAAGCATCCGGCGGTGATGGAGGCTGCAGTGGTGGCCCGTCCCGATGAGAAATGGGGCGAAACGCCCTGCGCCTTTGTCGAGTTGAAACCCGGCGCAGCCGCAACCGAGGCAGAGCTTATCGCCTTCTGTCGCGACCGGATGGCCCATTTCAAGGCACCCAAAACGGTTGTGTTCGGCACCCTGCCCAAGACATCAACCGGCAAGGTGCAGAAATTCGTTCTGCGGGATCAGGCACGGGCGCTGGGTTAAAGGTTGTCGAAGATCGACAGGTCCAACGCCAGCATCTCACCCATCCAGATCGCGCGGTCGCGGTGATCCTCCAGATGTTCACCGGTTTCCGGGTGCGTGAAGACCGTCAGGCCCTGCCGGTTCAGCATCAGCCATGGGATGACTTGGTCGAATGCGCTGGCAGCAAAGCCCAGCTGGCAGCTCCAGCGCGAATGGGGGCCGACGTTTCGGGCGTGCATCCGGCCCATTTGAACAGGGAACAGGCGGGCCGCCTCTTCACAGACCTGTCGCGCGGTGTCCTGCGTGTCGGCGTCGAAATAGACATGGGCGTGATAGCCGGTGATCTCGGGCATAGGAACCTCGTCTGCTTTGTTGGCTCAAAGCTAAGGCCTAAAAGGAAAAAAACCTAGCTGCGCATGCACACAGGGTCTGTGCAATGTTAACCCTGCGCATGTGCGTCGGGATGTGCCGCGACAAAGGCCGGGTGATTGGCGCAGGCCTCTTCAACCCGCAGCAGGCGGGGCATATCCGACAGATCAACCTGCCACCGGCGCGCGTTATAGATCTGCGGGATCAGGCAGAGGTCGGCGAGACCGGGCTTTGACCCAACACAGTAGGGGGCCTGTTCGAAATCCCCCAGCATGGTTTCAAACGCCTGCAACCCGGGTTTGATGAAATGCCGCATCCAGTCGCCGGGCATGTCGGGGGCATTATGGCTTAGGGTCGTAGCATAGCGCGCAACCGACAGGTTGCAGACTGGGTGGATGTCGACCGCAATCGCATAAGCCAGTGCCTGAACACGCGCACGTTCCGCCGGATCATCAGGCAGAAGGTTCAACTGCCGGGTCCGGTCCAGATAGTCGAGGATGGCCAGCGATTGCGTCAACCGCAGCCCGTCAATATCCAGAACCGGCACAAAGCCCTGCGGGTTTCGAGCGATATGTTCATCGCTCTTTTGTGCGCCGCCGACCAGATCGACAACAACCGGGCGATACGCGATCCCGGCCAGATTCAGGGCGATCCGCACCCGGTAACTGGCCGAGGACCGCCAATAGTCATAAAGGACGACGTCGCTCACGTCCGGGCCTGTCAATTGTCAGTCAAAGCGGCAGCGCGAAGGGCGTCCGTCAGCACTGCACTGTCACCGATGTGGTTGGCCAGCACCAGCACCAGCCGCGCATTCAGCGCGTCGCTGTCGGCTTTTTCCAGGCCCTCATGTGCGGCCAGAAGTTCGGCATAGAAGTCATCGGCGTCTTTGATGTTCGGGGTTAGGATCAGGTCTGACATAGGGCTTACTCCTTACCGCAGGCTCTGCGGATCGCGTGCCGGAAGGTGTTTTCTTCGTAACTGTCACGCCGGGCGGCCACATGCTGGTCCGGGCGGATCAGATAGACTGCGCTGGTCGCGTCGCCCAGATAGCGGCGTTTGAGGGCCAGCGTCATGTCATCCTTGACCGACAGCGCCAGTCGCGTGACCTCGATCCCGTCTTCTTCCAGGGCATCAGGGGCGTCTGCATCGACGGTCAGAAGCGTGAACTTGCCTGCAAGCTTGGGCAGCAGAAACTCGTCACCAAGCGGAGCGTCGGGACAGGCCGAGCCCGGTCGCGTTCCGGCGGGGCCGTTCAGCGCGTCCGCAGAATTCAGCGAAGATCCATCATAGGTGCAGGGCTGGCTCAGGCGGCCAGAATTCACCAGCGGGCGCGCGAAGTCATAATGCTCGCTCAGGTCCAGTACCGCATCGCGCAGGATCCGCGACATCTCGGATTTCGGGGTGATGAAATCGGTCGACCGGCTGGAATTCAGGATGTTCTCGTCCGCCCCGTACACGCGTTCGGCGTTGTAGCTGTCCAGCAGAGTTTCAGGTGCTTTCCCGTCCAGAACCAGCTTCAGTTTCCAACACAGGTTGTCGGTGTCCTGAAGGCCGGAATTGGCCCCGCGCGCGCCAAAGGGGCTGACCTGATGCGCGCTGTCGCCCGCAAACAGGACACGGCCCTTGCGGAAGCTTTCCATGCGACGGCACTGGAACGTATAGATCGAGACCCATTCTAGCTCAAACTCGACATCATCGCCCAGCATCGCCTTGAGGCGGGGGATCACGTTCTCGGGGCGCTTTTCGCGTTCCTTGTCGATATCCCAACCCAGCTGCAAGTCGATGCGCCATACATTGTCGGGCTGTTTATGCAACAATGCGGATTGCCCGCGATTGAACGGCGGATCGAACCAGAACCAGCGTTCAGACGGAAAATCGGCATCCATGATCACGTCTGCAATCAGGAAGTTGTCTTCGAAAATCCGTCCTTCGAAATCAATGCCCAACATCCGCCGGGCGGGGGAGGTCGCGCCATCACAGGCAATCAGCCAATCGGCTTCGATTGTGTAAGGTCCTTCGGGCGTCCCGACCTCCAGCCGCACGTGATCGTCATGCGTGCCAATCGCCTCGACCTTGTTGCGCCCGCGTATCTCAATCGGTGCGCCTTCTGCCTGCAACTCGCGGACCCGTTCAACGAAATAGTTCTCAAAATGGTATTGCTGAAGGTTGATGAAGGCAGGGTTGGCATAACCTTGTTCCGGTTGCAGGTTGAAGTCATAGACCTGTCGGTCATCGAAGAACACCTTGCCCCGATCCCACAGGACGCCCTTGTCGACCAGTCGGCGTCCGCATCCCAGCCGGTCGGCAATTTCCAGCGTGCGTTGCGAGAAACAGATGGCGCGGCTGCCGAAACTGACCTTGTCATTCTCGTCCAGAACCACGACGTCGACCCCTTGCTGCGCCAGATCAATCGCGGCGGCCAGACCAACCGGACCCGCGCCGATCACGATAACCTTGTGCCGAACCGGCGTCGGGCTGTCCTGATCGGGGCTGCGTTCATAGCCGTAAAGCGGAGTTTCAAAGATCTTGTTCATGGGCTTCCCCCCAAGCAGATGCGCCAAAGTGCTGCATGTCCTGTGCCCCGGCAGCACGTGCCGAAGCCTTTGGCATATGGTTTCACTGAATCCCGCCGCCTAAAACGATCTGGATCAAACTGGGCCGTTTTTCCTTACCCCTGCAGGGCCTCCCACATCTCAAGATCGCGTTGGGCGGTCCAGATGCGAGGCGTGTCGATACCGCGGGCTTCGTCATAGGCGCGGGCGACGTTGAACGGCAGGCAGTGTTCGTAGATCGCGTAACTGGCGAATTTAGGGTCACATTCGGCGCGGACTGCGTCCCAAGCCTCTTTCAGGCTGCCACCGCGCGCCGCAACCTTGGCTGCGGGGCGGTAGGTGCTTTCGACGAAATCGCGGGTGTTTTCGATGGCGGCATTGACCATGTCCTTGCCAACCAGCGCGTCGCCGCGTCCCGGTGCGATGGCGTCGACATCGAACCACTTGATCTCGTCCAGCGTGTCGCCCCAGTCGCTGAAATGCCCGTCGCCGCAATAGCAGGCCGAGTGATATTCGACGATGTCGCCGGTGAACATCACGTTCTGGTCAGGCACATGGATGACGATATCACCGGCGGTATGGGCGCGCCCCAGATGCATCAGGTCGATCCGGCGGTTGCCCAGATAAACGGTCATCGTGTCGCTGAATGTGGTTGTGGGCCAGGTCAGACCGGGGATGCTTTCATGCCCTTCGAACAGGCGCGGGAAGCGCTGGAATTCGCTGTCCCAGTCTTCCTGACCGCGTTCAACCACCATGGCGCGGGCCATGTCGGACATCAGGATCTGTTGTGCGCCAAAAGCGCTGGCACCCAAAACCCGCACCGCGTGATAATGGGTCAGCGCCACGTGGGTGATCGGCTTGTCGGTCACAGACCGCACGCATTCGATCACCTTGTTGGCCAGGCGCGGGGTCGCCTGCGCCTCGACGATCATCACGCTGTCATCGCCGATGATCACGCCCGAGTTCGGGTCACCCTCGGCGGTGAAAGCATAGAGCCCCTCGCCCACTTCGGTGAACGAGATTCTCTTTTCCGACATGTCCCCCTGGGACGCGAATGCTTTGGCCATCTTGGTTTTGTCCTTTTGCGGTTGCGCGGAAGGCAGGGATTGGATGCCTCCGGCGGGAGTATTTGGGAAAAGATGAAGCTCAGTGCGTCATCGCTCGAATGGGGAATTGAGTGCAGGCAGAACGGTGCCGGTGCAGTCGCCGAACCCGATCGTATAGCCGTCGCCCCTGGCCGCGCCGGTCAGGGTCATCGTGTCGCCGTCTTCGATGAAGCTGCGGGTTTCACCTGTGTTCAGCGTCAGCGGCTCTTTCCCACCCCAGCTAAGTTCCAGCAACGATCCGCGTTCGGGCTTGGTTGGTCCGGATATGGTGCCTGACCCCAGCAGGTCGCCGGTGTTCATCGGGCATCCCGATGTGGTGTGGTGGGCCAATTGTTGCGCGGCGGAATAATACATCTGGTTGTAGTTGGTCCGCGCGATGGTCGTGGCGTCTTTGCCTTCGGGTGCCATGGTGACGGCCAGATCGATGTCATAAAGCATCGGGCCGCAATCCTTGAGGTGGTCCAGCAGCGCGAACTCGCGGGCTGGCGTATCACAGCGGAACGGCTCGAGGGCTGCCTTGGTCACGATCCAAGGGCTGATCGAGGTTGCGGTTGCCTTGGCCTGAAACGGACCCAGCGGCTGGTATTCCCAGGCCTGTATATCACGTGCCGACCAGTCGTTCAGCAGAACGTAGCCGAAGATGTGGTCGTCAGCTTCCTGAACCGTGATCGGGCCATCCGAGGGCGTGCCGACAATCGCACCCATCTCCAACTCGATATCAAAGCGGCGGCTGGGCAGGAAGGCGGGCAGGTCCTGATCGGGGGATTTCAGCTGTCCCCAAGGGCGACGGATATCCGTGCCGGACACCACGACCGAGGACGCCCGTCCGTTATAACCAATCGGAATGTGCAACCAGTTCGGCGGCAGCGCGTTTTCCGGGCCACGAAACATGGTGCCCACGTTGAAGGCATGGTTCCGCCCGGCATAGAAATCGGTGTATTCGCTGACCGCGAAGGGCAAGTGCATCTCGGCTTCGGCCTGTGGTACAAGCAGCGGTTCGACCTTGCTTTGTTCGTCCGAGCCGTCCGCCAGAAGGCTGATCAGCCGCTCACGCAGGGCGGTCCAGACAGCGGGGCCTTCTTCCATCAGGGGGTTCCAGAACGGCAGATCGAACAGCGGTTCATCGGTCAGGGTGATCAGGCCTTCGGCTTCGGCCGCGGTAACGTCCAGGATCATGTCGCCAATGGCCACACCGCAGCGTGGATCATCGCCTTCAGTCGAGAAGACACCGTAAGGCAGGTTGTTCAGTGGAAACGGATGCGCCGCGTCGTTGGCCGAGGCCACCCAGGATTTCATCAAAGGCATATTTTGCCCCTATTTTGTTGTACTTGGTACGTGGTTCGAAACGATCATAACCCCTGAAAGACAGGCGCCAAAGCCCAGAACGGGCGCGGTTGCGGCAGGTCGGCTGCCAAGGCCCCGTCTTTGTTTTCCGGTTGCAGCGACAGTACGCCTGCAACCGGAATGGGTATGTTCATCGCCATCAGGACGGGTGCTGTCCGGGTAACCCAGTCTGAGGGTCACTTCTTGCCCGGTGTGCCGTCGAACTTCTTCTCTAGCGATGTCCAGCAATCGATATAGTCGTCCTGCAACGGTGCCTCATTGGCGGCAAACGGCGTCAGGTGCTGGGGGAACCGGGTTTCGAACATGAACGACATCGTCTGGTCCAGCTTTTCCGGCCCCAGATTGGAATAGGATGCTTTGTCAAAGGCTTCCCTGTCGGGGCCATGCGGGATCATCATGTTGTGCAGACTGGTGCCACCGGGAACGAAGCCCTGCGGTTTCGCATCATATTGACCGTAGATGTTGCCCATCAGTTCCGACATGATGTTCTTGTGATACCACGGTGGGCGGAACGTGTCTTCCATCACCATCCAGCGTTCGCGGAACAGGACAAAGTCAATATTTGCGGTGCCGGGCTGGCCCGAGGGCGCCGTCAGAACGGTAAAGATCGACGGGTCGGGATGGTCAAACAGGATCGCGCCGACCGGGCAATAATTGCGCAGATCGTATTTGTAGGGCGCATAATTGCCGTGCCACGCCACCACATCCAGCGGGCTGTGTCCGATTTTCGTGGTGTGAAACTGGCCGCACCATTTGATCGTCACGGTCGAAGGGGTTTCACGATCCTCATAGGCAGCGACCGGAGCTTTGAAATCGCGCGGGTTGGCCATGCAGTTGGCCCCGATCGGGCCGCGACCCGGCAGTTCAAACTTCTGGCCGTAATTCTCGCACACAAAGCCACGTGCCGGGCCTTCCAGAACTTCAACCCGGTACAGCAGTCCACGCGGGATGATCGCGATTTCCTTGGGCTCAAGGTCAATGATTCCCAGTTCGGTCGCAAAGCGCAGGCGTCCTTCCTGTGGCACCACCAGCAACTCGGAATCAGCCGAGAAGAAATAGTCGTCGACCATGGATTCGGTAACCAGATAAATGTGGCAGGCCATGCCAACCTGGGTGTTCACATCCCCGGCCGTCGTCATGGTCCGCATCCCGGTCATCCAGTTCAGACCTTCATCGGAATGCGGCACCGGGTCCCAGCGATACTGGCCCAGGCTGATCACGTCCGGGTCGATGCACGGGGCCGATTTCCAATAGGGCAAGTCGATCTTTTCGTAACGGTGCGAATGCTTTACCGACGGGCGAATACGATAGCACCAGGTGCGTTCAGGCGGGTTGGCGGTAAAGGCCGTGCCGCTCAGCTGTTCACCGTAAAGTCCGTAGTTGCACCTTTGCGGGCTGTTCATCCCCTGCGGCAGCGCATCGGGCAGCGCCTCGGTTTCAAAGTCGTTGCCAAAGCCGGGCATGTAACCGGCATGGGTACCAACAGGCGTCGCTGCTTGCGTCAATGAATGCGGATCCGTCGGACGGTTCATTACGTATTCCTCCGTTTGCTGCTTGTCGGTTAATAGTTGATTTTGTAACTAACAAGCATGACACACGACGAATCTGAAAAAAATGATGACTTTTTCTTGCAGAATTTTCTGCCGTTTCTGCTGAACCAGGCAGCCGAGCGCGCCTCGTTGGAATTTCAGGCTGTCTACAAGGGACGGTACGGAATGCTCAGAACCGAATGGCGGGTGCTGTTCCATCTGGGGCTGTTTGGCGAAATGACCGCCAAGGAAATTGGTGAACGGGCCGGAATGCACAAAACCAAGATCAGCCGTGCAGTTGCCAAGCTCGAGGAGCGCCGGTACCTGAAACGCACACGGGACGAGGCTGATCGGCGGGCGGAATGGCTGACGCTGACACCAGCCGGGCAAGCCGTGTATCGCGACTTGTACGGGGTGGCCGCAAGCTATGACGCCAGGCTGTCGGGTCTGTTCAGCGAAAAAGATGCCGCCTTGCTGCGCCAGATGTTGCGACGGTTGGCTGGCGTGGATTGACCACTGGTAATTGGCGCCTGCCGTCCCCAGATGTGTGTCATGCTTGATACGGAATTTGAAATGACGTCATTTGAACCTGCCAAGGTATCCACACACACCCTGATCGACTGGTTGGTCCAAAAGGGGCTTGAGGGTGCCGGGCAGGAAGAGTTGCTGGAAGGGTTCTGCACCAGTCTGGTCGATATGGGCATTCCGCTGATGCGGTTTCATGCGGCGCAGTCAACCTTGCACCCGGTTTATGGCGGAACCGGATATAGCTGGTACAAAAGCACCGGCGGTGAATCCGAGAAGTTTGAAAACACGGATACGCCCAGCGAAATGTGGCAACAAAGCCCGCTTTATGCGCTGCTGAACGAGGATCTGGATGAAATCCGGGTCAAACTTGTCGACCATAATGAACCCAGCCGCTTTCCATTGTTGAACGACCTGAGAGAGGTTGGGGCGACCGATTATTATGCCACCGGCATCTCGTATGAGGGGGCGGGAAAGATGCGCCCCGACGGTACCAAAAAGGTCAGTGATGGCGTCCTGATGTCCTGGACCAGCGATGCGCCGTCCGGGTTTGATGACAGAGATCTCAGGCACATTCATGCGGTATTGCCGCATCTGGGGCTGGCGCTCAAATCCGCCAAGAACCAGAACCTGACCGAAGACCTGATGCGGGTCTATCTGGGTCGTGATGCCGGGCGCCGCGTCCTGTCGGGTGAGATTCGTCGCGGATCATTGCAGCAGATCGATGCGGTGATCTGGAATTTCGATCTGGAAGGGTTCACCAACCTGTCAGAAGACCTGCCGGGCCACGAGATCATCGACATGCTCAATGATTACCTGGCCGTGGCCGTGGGCGTTGTGCACGACAAGGGTGGGAATATCCTGAAATTCATGGGCGATGGGCTGATGGCCATGTTCGATGTCGGCGAAATCGACGAGGACGCCCGTGCCGCGCTCAGCGCGGTGCCCTTGCTGCAAGCCCGTATGGATGAATTGAACGCCAGACGTCAGGCGCAGGGGCTGCCGGTTGCGAATTTCACGCTGGCCCTGCATTCCGGCGAAATCCTGTATGGCAATATCGGGTCCGAAACACGGCTGGATTTCACGGTGATCGGCCCCGCCGTCAATCAGGCCGCCCGCATCGCGGGAATGCACCGGTCGCTGGGTCAGCGAATCCTGATCTCGGACGACGTCGCGGTCGCGGCACGCCCCTGCGCGCAAGACCTCATCTCGGTCGGGCGCTACATGCTGCGCGGGGTGAACGAACCCAAAGAGCTGTTCACGGTATACAGTCCCGGCGGGCCATCAGTTACCGGGTGAAACCGAGGCTGCTCCGTTCAGCGGTTCCAAAGCTGAAAGCCGTGAGGGAGCACATTTGTTCTGCCGGACAAGAACGGCGGGTTGGAGCGGATGTTCGAGGGCAGTGAGGCCTTGAACGAAGGGCTGGTTTGAGGCCTTCTTTGACATTGAGAATAGGTGCTGAGCGTGCGATGCACGAAGCATGGGCACGAATAACTTTCTACGAGCACAAAGAGGCCAAGCTACAAAACGGCAGCGCTGGCAAGCTGGGGCGTTAGTTGAGATTCCAATAGCTGAAAACTGTTGGGCATATGGGCAACTTGGGGAAGAGTATTTCGTCGCGGTTTTTGAAGGATATTTCTCAGAGCGCCCGGCAATCAAAGATCTGATTCACCTACCAATATTGTTCAAGTCCTTTGTCTACCGTGACGTTATTAGCAGAGGTTTTTGGCTGAAAGTTGGCTGGGTTGAGCCTCGAAGTGATGTGATGAAGGAAGACTACCGTTTCAAGCAGGACAATGTTTCCGGGGCTCTTTCGCTTTATCATTCAGACTTTGCGGAGCAAGGCTGGGAACGGCCAGCGCTTCTGAGCGAGTGCCTTGGATTGGAATGCGTTGCTGTTTGGGAGGCAAGTCATGTTGAAGACCGGATCGTCGCTGCTCGTAATGACCACGAATGTAAATGGGTCAGTTCCTTGGCGATTGATGTGCCAAGAGTTCCCGCACACCAGAACGACATTCATTGACGATAGATATCCGCTTCGTCCGCGTCCCAGCCCCCAATACAGCTGATCAGAAATCGACTTCGACACCCGGCAGGTTCAGCTCTCGCATCATGTCGCGCAGTTCCTGCCGTGCTGCGATGTTCGAGATGTTCAGCTGTTTGACGCCAATATCCTTGAGGTCCAGCAGGGTCAGGCCGCGGGGAAACAGTTCGCGAAAGATCACCCGTTCGGAAAAGCCCGAAGCGACGCGGAAGCCGATGCGCTGCGACAGCATTTCGATCGCGCGCTGCATCTTTTCCTTGTTGACCATGCGCTGGGTGCCGACGCGGTTGCGCACAACGACCCAGTCGATGGGCTTCAGCCCGGCCTGCGCCCGCAATTGCCGGGCGTTCCAGACCATCTCGGAATAGACGGACGGGCCAAGGATTTTCTCACCCTTTGAATCAATCCGCGCCAGCAGGTCAAAATCGATGAAGCTGTCGTTCAAAGGGGTGATCAGCGTGTCGGCTAGCGAATGCGCCACCTGGCTCAGCCGAGTATGAGAGCCGGGGCAGTCGATCAGGATAAAGTCGCTGTCGCTTTCCAGTTGCGACACGGCAGCAGACAGGCGGTGGTCATAAATGTTCTCGCCCGGTTTCAACGTGCTGGCATCAATCTCGGGCAGGTCGTGATGGCGTGGGCCGGGCAGCGTCAGGCCCGAGCTTTTCAGAAAGTTGTTACGGTTCTCGAAATACCGTCCAAGGCTGCGCTGCCGCAGGTCCAGATCCAGCGTGCTGACCTTGTGCCCCAGTCGAGCCAGCGCGGTTGCCACATGCATCGACACGGTCGATTTTCCAGCGCCGCCTTTTTCGTTCCCGACCACAATGATATGTGCCATGCTTGTATTCCCAAGTCTTGCCGTGTTTGACTACACGTTGTTGGCACCCACTATATGTTGTGTCGCCTGCGATGAAAAGAACCTCAAGCGGCGCTTTTGGGCATTATCGGACTCTATTTTGGAAAACACAGCGCCGTGCGCGGGTTACGGGAAGGCACCAGTCTGGTGATCTGCCTTGATCGGCTATCCGATCACGGTCTTGGCAGCGATATCGCCGTGTCGGCGCCTAGTCCCAAACATCTTGAACAACCGCTGCCTGCAACGATCCGCACTGGAATCAATCGCGCCGTTTGCCTGATTCACACATGTACAGATCGCCCTCCCAAAGGGTCCTTTCGCGGTGACGCCGCTTGGTCCGGATCGTGAAAACTATGCGGGGGGCGGAAAATTTGGTTAAATACCAAACAGATTTCCACCGAATAACCTTGCAGGCTTTGCACGGGTCCTCTTCGGTTCATCTTCAAAGCAGGTGAAAGGGGCATAGGCATGCCGGACACTGCTGCGGACAGTTCAGGCGGTTCACGCGTCGTTCTTGCAATGACGGCCATTTGCATGATGGTTGTTGGCTTCAACACAACCGCTGTTGCGACCATCCTTCCATATCTGAAGGCCGAGTTCGATCTGACGCCCTCGGGTCTGCAATGGGTGATGGCGATCTATACGGTGGCCAGTGCGACCCTTGTGACGATTGTAAGTCGGCTTGGGGATATCACGGGCAAGATGGGTGTCTTTTTCTTTGGTATGATCGTGTTTGCCTGTGGCTCTGCTTCTGTGCTGTTTTCACAGAATGCAGCGATGCTGCTGATCGGGCGTGGCGCGCAGGGGGCAGGGGCTGCGGCCCTGTTCGGCACCTCATTGTCCCTGCTGACCGCCGCAACGCCCGAGGAACAACGGGCCAGCGTAACCGGTGTGTGGGGCGCAATCGTGGGCCTTGCGATAGGCGTCGGGCCCATAGTCGGGGGAAGCTTTGCCAACTTTCTAAGCTGGCGCGGGGTGTTCGCCACAGACCTTGTGCTGCTTGCCATTGCGTTTGTGATCGGCCTGCAGGTCAGCAGGAAAAACTATGTCCCGGATACGCGCCTTCAGGGTGCGAAATTCGATACCGCAGGGGCGATTGCCATTGTGTTGCTGCTGGGTCCATTGTCTTTCGCACTCAGCAACGGTGAGGCACACGGATGGGACAATGCCCTGACCATCGTTCCTTTAGGTGTCGCCGCTTTGGCGGCTGTCTGTCTGGTTATTACCTCGCGGCGCAGCGACGATCCGCTGGTCGAGTTCCGGTACTTCCGGCACCCGCGCTATCTTATGGCAGCAACGGGGATGTTCTTTGCGGGATTTGCGTTGTTCTGTTTCTTTGTCTACTTCAACGTGTTCGTCCAGTCCCCGGATGCGTTCGGCTATTCACCGGTTGAGGCGGGCGTGGCAATCCTACCGCTGAGCCTGAGCATGTTTGTCATTTCCGTCACCGCGCCGCGCCTGCTTGCGCCATACAGTTTCCAATGGCCGGTGAGTGCTGCAATGGGGTTGATGGCCTGCGGCTTCCTGCTTTTGACAACAACCTCGAACATCGACAGCTATGCTGAAATCTGGTGGAAACTGATCATTGTGGGGGTTGGCATCGGCATCTGTTTTTCGTTGCTGCCCCGTCTTGGGCTTCGGTTGCTGCCCGACGAACATGTCGGACAGGGGTCCGGGGTGATCAACGCATTCCTGTATTTCGGGGCCACGATGGGATCGGTTGTCGGCGGTCTGGCCGAAGCTCTGACCATCCGCTCGGGCCTGTCAGAAGTCATCACCGCGCTGCCCGCCGGATCGACGCAGCGCGACGACCTTGCGCGCGCCCTGACACATGGCACGGCAACACAGGTGGAACAGCTGATTGCCGGGCTTGACCCGTCAACTGGTTCAGCGCTGGCCGGGGCGCTGCGTGATCTGCGGGATAATGCCTTTGATGCGGCGATGCTCATGGCCGCGATCGCCGCCAGTATCGGGCTGGTGATCGCGCTGCTTCTGTTGCGCGGTCCGGTTCCGCCATTGCACGACGCGGCTGAACTTACAAAACCAAAGGATCAGAAACCGGGGAAAAAAGGGGCCTGAAACGAAAGAAGGCCGCCCTTTGGCGACCTTCCTTTGAAAGACTTTGGCAAAGGTTTAGAAACCCAGACCTTCGTATTTCTTCTTGAACTTCGACACGCGGCCGCCAGCGTCCAACAGGCGCGACGAACCACCGGTCCATGCAGGGTGTACCGAAGGGTCGATCTCCAGTGCCAGCTGGTCGCCTTCGCTGCCCCAGGTGGATTTCATCTGAACGATGGTGCCATCGGTCATCTTGACGTCGATGACGTGATAATCGGGATGGATGTCTTTTTTCATCTTTCCGCTCCTTACGCTTCGGCGCCAGCTTTGGGCTTGTAGTTGGAAACCTCTGCGATACGCGCGGATTTGCCGCGACGGGTGCGCAGATAGTACAGTTTGGCGCGACGAACGCGGCCGCGGCGGACAACGGTGATGCTGTCGATATTGGTCGAATACAGCGGGAATACACGCTCCACGCCTTCGCCAAACGAAATCTTGCGAACGGTGAACGAACCGGCAATGCCGCTGCCGTTGTTGCGCGCGATGCAGACGCCTTCGTAGTTCTGCACACGGGTGCGCGACCCTTCGGTCACCTTATAGCCGACACGGATAGTGTCACCGGCTTTGAAATCAGGGATGTCTTTCCCCAGGGCGGCAATCTGTTCCGCCTCAAGCTGTGCGATCAGGTCCATCGCAGTTTCTCCTATCTGCTCGTGGTTAGTCCACGAAGTTGGGCACGGCCTGAGAGCTCTTGGTCTTCACCGGGTCCTGCGTACAGCCCGCCAGAGGTCAGATCGAATGTTCCTTTGGTCTGGCCTGACCCGGCGCATCCCTGCCGAAGAAAACGGGACGTCACGCCATGGTGCAAACCAAAACACCGGCGTCGCAGAACGCGGCACCGGATTGCGGTCGTTTAAGGGTATTGCAGGCAGGGATCAAGGGAAAAACGCCCTGACTTGCCCAACAGGCCGGTAGGAATCCGCCAGCCTGAAACTAAGGCGTTGCCAAGCGGGCCAGATCAGGCATTCTGAGGCAAATAATATGAGCAGATATTTCAGACAGGACCCTATGATGCGATTGGCATTCATGCTGGCCATAACGGCCGTTGCGCTGATGTCTTGCGGTCGAGGCGGCCCGAAACCTCAGGCAGTCGAACCCGTTCCGGGCGTGGACAGGACAGCACCACTTGTGATCTACCCCGATTTTGGCGACGCGGATCCCCATGACTGGGAAGGGAGCCACCCCGGACAATACCCGATCCATGGCCTTGACGTGTCACGCTGGCAGGGGCCGATTGACTGGCGCACGGCCCGGGCATCAGGTGTCAGCTTTGTGTTTCTGAAAGCGACCGAAGGCGGCGACGTGGCAGATCCCCTGTTCGACGATCACCGCCGCGGCGCGCAGTCGGCCGGTGTGCCTTGGGGCGCCTACCACTATTATTATTTCTGCCGTTCGGCCCGGGAACAGGCCCGCTGGTTCATCCAGAACGTGCCCAAAGGGGCAGACCTGCCGCATGTGCTGGATATGGAATGGACGCCGCATTCCAAGACCTGCACGCTGCGCCCCGATGGCAGAACCGTCCGGGCCGAGGCGCAGCATTTTCTGGACATTCTCGAACGACATTATGGCCGCCGCCCGATCGTCTATACCACGGTGGATTTCTATGAAGACACCGATATCGGGCGCCTGCCCAAGACCGAGTTCTGGCTGAGATCGGTCGCAGGCCACCCACGCACTGTCTATCCCCGCGCGGTCTGGCGATTCTGGCAATATACCGGCACTGGTCTGGTGCCGGGCGTTCAGGGCCGGGTGGACATCAACACTTTCAATGGCACGCCAGACGTCTGGGCCAGATGGAAGGCCGGGGGTTAGGTCTTTGGTGCGCCGTAGGTTTCAATGGTGCCGCCGCTAACCAGATGGTCCAACCGGCGCTCACGCTCTTCCCCAAAGGCGTTGCGCACCCAGAACGATTCACCTGCGCTCAGTTCCCGGCGTTCGAAACCGCGCTCTTGCAGGCAGCGGTCCACCTGATCGATTTCGCCCTGCGTGCGCAGTTCGTCCTGGATCGGGGCGGTAATCGCTGGGCCGATGAGGATACCCCATAAAAGGATATTCGTTGCATATCCCCCGATGACGGCGCTGTTTCCGCCTTCGTCAGCTTCCAGAGAACAGGAATCGACCGCTACCCGCGCCGAATGCAGATTGTGACCGGCTTGCGTTGGAACGGACATCCCCAGTGGTTTGGTCGTACAGGCAGAGGCAACCAGAAAAGCGCCAAGCAATAACTTCTTCATAATGCAATTAGTCTTTCGTTTTAAGGCACTGAAAACGCAGGGCTTTCAAACGTGCATATTTTGGAAGATGATCAACTGCAAATAGAATTCTGGCAAACACAGAACCTGCGGCATGTCTGCAACAATTCGGTCTGTCACTCAGACGAATCCGACCGGGATTTTGCATAGTCGGCCCAGATATCCGGGCGCCGCTCGCGGGTTATATCCTCAGCAATCTTGTGACGCCATTCGGCGATGCGGCCGTGGTGGCCCGACATCAGAACCTCTGGTATCGGGCGGCCTTTCCAATCCGCCGGGCGGGTGTATTGCGGATGTTCCAGCAGGCCCGAGGAAAAGCTTTCCTCTTCGGTCGAGGCCTGATTGCCCAGAACGCCGGGGATCAGGCGCACCGTGGCATCGATCAGGGCCTGTGCCGCAATCTCACCACCGGTCATCACGAAATCCCCCAAGGAGACCTCCTGCACACCGTAATGCTCCAGCACGCGCTCATCCACGCCTTCGAACCGGCCACACAGCAGGGTCATGCCATCGCAGCGCGCAAGGGTCTGCATCATGCGCTGGTCCATGCGCCGCCCGCGCGGGCTGAGGTAAATCAGTGGCCAGTTGCCCTGAATGCCCGCCATGGTGTGCTCGATGGCTTCGCCCAACACATCGGGCCGCAAAACCATACCCGCGCCGCCCCCGGCAGGCGTGTCATCCACGTTGCGATGCCTGCCGACACCGAACTGCCGCAAGTCCACGGTTTCCAGCTGCCACAACCCCTCTTGCAGGGCCTTGCCGGTCAGGCTTTCTCCCAGAACGCCCGGAAAGGCAGTTGGAAACAGGGTGATGATCTTGGCCTTCCAGACGCCGTGCAGGTCCGGGGTGGGTGTCATCAGCTCACGCGGTTTCAGCGTGGCCCGGATCGCCTTGCGACCATGGGATTTGCCGGGTTTGTCAGTCATTTCTGGCGGGCCAGTTCATGTTGGGCGGTTCGAATCAGGGCCTTTTTCTGAGTGATCAACGCCGTTTCGTCCAGCGATGATCGGTTCAGGGCCAGCAGTTCCCTCAGGACGTCGTCGGACAGCTGAGGGCTTTCATGCGCGGGCTTCACTAGCCGCGCCGATTTCCCGGGTGGCAGGTCGAGAAATTCGGCAAATGGTGCGCCCAATCCAAGGTGGTGGCCTTTCAGCGCTTCCATCCACGCGGTCCGTACCGTGACAGTTGGCAACCGGTCCCTGATCCGGTCCGCCGTGTCCTGTAGCGATGGCAGATGCGCAAGATCGGCGCAAAAGCCGTCCAGGTCCTGAACCATGCGCGACAGGTGAAGATCGTGGGCCCAAAGGCTGCGCAACCACGCATCGCGATTGCGCAACGACAGGTAGACGGTGATGTCGGTTTCTTCGCCCACCAGACGGCGGCGCAGCACGCTGACAACCGTTTCCGCCAGTTCGGGTGCGGCTCCGTATCCTTCGCTTTTGTTCCTGCTGGGGCGCAGGCCCAGAAAATTCTCTTCGCTCAGGATCAATCCCCGGCGTGCTCCGAAATCCAGACCGTCGAAAAACGTGTGCAGCTGACCGCCAAACCCTGCCAGCGTGTCATCCAGACGATAGATCGAATGGCGCGTGGCCGCTTCGTTCAACCCGGCCTTGCGGGTCTTATAGGGAAGAACCAGAGCGAAATGCGGCCAGATCAGCTCGCGGTTTTCGTGCAGAAAGGACTGTGCTGCCGTCATACCGGTCTTGTGAAAACCCAGATGCAGCAGAACACGTCGCATCAGATCAGGCCTTCGGGCGGGTCGGCCACGATGCGGCCCTGTTCCAGATCGACGGTTGGCACCACCTGCATCGTGAACGGCAGCAGAACCGTCGCCTTCAGGCCCGGCCCGTGTAGTTCCAGCAGGTCTGTGGCCCCGTGGTTCTGCACGGATTTGACCTTGCCCAGCAGGGTGCCGCCGGTGTCATAGACCTCAAGCCCGATCAGGTCTGTGTGATAGAATTCGTCGTCGGGTAACGAGGGCAACTGATCGCGCCGCGCAAACAGGCGCAAACCGTTCAGCGCATCCGCCTGTTCTTTGGTTTCAACCCCGCCAAGACGGGCGGCAAAACCGTTCTTGATCGTACGCGTCAGAACCACCGGATAGCGTTCCTTGCCGTTTTCATCCGTCAGCGGCGAATACGCCTCGATATCTTCGGGAACGGCGCAGAAGCTTTTCAGGCGCACTTCACCGCGTACACCATAAGACCCCGCGACGCTGCCGACGCAGATCAGATCATTCATTGGCAGCCCCCGTCGTCAAACAGATCCCGTTTCTCCACTCTCCAAGCCCTTCGCAGGCTTCGCGCTGATTGTTGCGCTCAAAGAACACGCCCACAATAAAGGCGATCAGCAGCAGAATGGGAAGGCGTATCAATCCGAACATGCGGCCCTACCTTGTTTCGATCTTCAGGCTGTCGGCCCGGTTTTCCCAGCCAACCTGCTCAAGTTCGGGGGTGTCAGATATCTGTTCCGGCCATCCGACACAGAAATACCCGATCAGACGCCAGTTGCCCGGCACATCCAGATCGCGCGCCATCTGTTCGGGGTCCAGAATGGATACCCAGCCCAGCCCCAGCCCCTCTGCCCGTAGGGCCAGCCAGAACAGGGTGATCGCAGAGACCACGGAATAGCGCCGCATCTCGGGCATCGAGCCCGCGCCAAGACCCATCCCCTTGTCGGTACTGTCGTCGCAGAAGACGGCCAGTTGCACCGGCGCTTCCTGCATCCCCGACAGTTTCAGGCGGCTGTAAAGCTGCGCCCTGTCGCCGGAATAGCCCGCCAGGGCATCATCATTGGCGGTTTGGAAATTCCTTAGCGCCGCAGCCCGGGCCGCCGCGCTTTCGACGCGGATCACGCGCCACGGCTCGCTCAACCCCACCGACGGGGCCAGCCGAAACGCGTCGAGGCAGCGCGAAAGCACTGCCTCGTCTACCGCGTCGCCGCGGAACCGGCGCACATCGCGTCGGAGCCGCAACAACAGATCGAACTGCGTGCGAAATGCGTCAGTAAAGGTCTGATCCCGCACGCTTCGGCCTGCTTATTCTTCTGCAGCCGCTTCTTCAGCCGGTGCAGCAGCCGCTTCGGCAGCTTCCGCAGCCTTTGCAGCTTTCTCTTCCGCGCGTTCCTGAGCTTTCTTGCCCGGGGTACCCTTGTTGGGGTTGTTGCGCTCGGCTTTGTCACGGGTGCCGGCTGCTTCCAGCATACGCGCGATACGATCGGTGGGCTGGGCGCCCTGATCCAGCCAGTGCTGAACGCGTTCCATGTCCATTTTCACACGCTCTTCGCTGTCTTTCGGCAGCAGCGGGTTGTAGGTGCCCAGTTTCTCGATGAAACGGCCGTCGCGCGGCATCCGGCTGTCAGCCGCCACGATGCGGTAAAACGGACGTTTTTTCGAGCCTGCGCGGGCGAGACGAATTTTCATTGCCATGGTGGTATCTCCTTTGAATGGCATCACGCCGGAGGCGTGTATTTGATTGGCCGGTGTCTTTTCCGGTTAATTCTGGTGTTTTTTGAACCTCTGGTTCACTTTCAACTTGCTGAACCTCTGGTTCACCCTTGGTGTTTCCTGTGGTGTCGGATGACTTCCTGAATGATGAAATTCAGAAAAGCTTTGGCGAAATCGGGGTCCAGATCGGCCTCTTTCGCCAGGTCTTCAAGCCGTGCGATCTGCGTGGCCTCACGCGAGGGATCGGACGGGGGAAGGTTGTGTTCGGCCTTGAGCTTGCCAACGGCCTGTGTGTGTTTGAACCGCTCGCCCAGCGTATAGACAAGGATCGCATCCAGCCGGTCGATGCTTTCGCGATGCTCTTTCAGCAATGCAGCCGCGCGTGTCACGGGGTTGTTCATTGGCCGGTCCTTTCGGCTGTCGAAACGTCAATCTTGGGGTGCCGCCACACCTGGCAGGACTGGCCCAGCAGTTCGGCATTGTCACGCTCCAGCGTTGCACCCAACCGCTCGGCCAAAGCGCGCGAACGGTCGTTTTCGTGGGCGATATACGAAATCACCCCGTTCAGGCCCTGATGCCGCGCCGCATAGGACCGGGCGGCAAGCGCCGCCTCGTAGGCAAAGCCTTTGCCTTCGAAATCTTCCATCACGGTCCAGCCCAGTTCAGGCTCGTCCCAGCCGGGGGCGTCAATCAGGCCGACGCCGCCTGCGAACCGACCGCTGGATTTCTCGGTCAGGTGCCAAAGGCCAAATCCTTTCAACGCCCAGTGCCCAAGGCGTCTGGCCAACATGCCCCAGCTTTCCAGCGCGTCCCGGGGGCCGCCTACCATATGGCTGCGCTCGGTTGCAAAGAATGCGGTCAGCGCAGGCAGATCATCCAGATGCGGCGCGCGCAGGATCAGACGTTCGGTTTCAACGGTGGGGATGGTGAACGCGGTCATGCGTAGGCCTCCATCCCGCCATTCACCAGATCCGCAGGCGCGGGGTGCCGCCAGATCTCGGACCTGCCGAATTTGGGGTGGTCATAGTGATACTCGAACTGCGCGCCCAGCCGTTTCGCCACCGCCTTGCTGGCATGATTGTCCAGATCAATCAGCGAGATCGCCGTTTCCCACCCCAGAACATCATACGCATAGGAACGTGCGGCCAGTGCCGCCTCGGTCGCGTAACCCTTGCCGGTGGCGTGGTTCATCAGTGTCCAGCCGATCTCGGGTTCGGGCCAGCCTTCGGGGCACCAAAGCCCGATCCGCCCGACATAAGTGCCCGAGGCTTTTTCCTCAGCACTCCAGAACCCGTAACCGCGCAGGGACCAGTGGCCCAGCAGCGAAGCGATCAGTCGCCAAACCTCATCCCGGCGCAGTGGTCCACCGACGAACTTCGCCGCATCGCTGGCAAAAAACGCGGTATCGGCGTCCAGATCAGCCTCGGACGGCGCGCGCAGGATCAGGCGCTCGGTTTCAAGTCGGGGGATATGTTGGGCGATGGCGTTCATTACTTCTTCTTGCCAAACCCGCTCAGGCCCTGAGGCAGCCCCATGCCGCCGCCCAGACCAGGCAGACCGCCGGGCATCTTGCCGCCCATCGCTTTGGCCGCCTGTTCCAGTGCCTTGGGGTCCATGCCGGCAGCCATGTCTTCGGGGCTGGGACCACCTTTGCCGAACATGCCCTTCATGGCCTGTTTCAGCATCTTGCCTTTGCCCATCTTGCCCATCTTTTTCATCATGTCCGACATCTGCCGGTGCATCTTGAGCAGCTTGTTGAGGTCGCTGACCTCCATCCCCGAACCGGCTGCAATCCGTTTCTTGCGGCTGGCTTGCAGCAGCTGCGGGTTGGCGCGCTCCCGTTTGGTCATGGACTGGATCAAGGCGATCTGCTGGCGCAGGATCTTGTCGTCCAGACCCGCCTGATCCATCTGCTTGGCCATTTTGCCCATGCCCGGCATCATGCCCATCATGCCCTGCATGCCGCCCATCTGGATCATCTGTTCCAGCTGCATCTTCAGGTCATTCATGTTGAACTGACCTTTGACCATGCGCTTCATCATGCGCTCGGTCTGTTCCATCTCCATCGTTTCCTGGGCTTTTTCGACCAGGGCAACGATGTCGCCCATGCCCAGAATACGTCCGGCGATCCGGTCCGGCTCGAAGGTCTCCAGCGCGTCCATCTTCTCGCCCAGACCGACAAAGCGAATAGGCTTGCCAGTCACCGCGCGCATAGACAGCGCCGCACCACCGCGCCCGTCCCCGTCCATCCGGGTCAGGACCACGCCCGAGATACCGACCTTGGCGTCGAATTCTTCGGCCACCTCAACGGCGACCTGACCGGTCAGGCCGTCAACCACCAGCAGGGTCTCGCGCGGGTCAACCGCGTTGCGGACCTGTTCGACCTCGCCCATTAGCACTTCGTCGATATGCAGGCGACCGGCGGTATCCAGCATGTAGACGTCATAGCCGCCCAATGTGGCTTGCTGCTTGGCGCGCTTGGCGATGTCGACGGGTTTCTGGCCCGGTACAATCGGCAGTGTGTCAACGCCGACCTGCGCGCCCAGAACCGCCAGCTGGTCCATCGCCGCCGGGCGATAAACGTCGAGCGAGGCCATCAGGACCTTCTTGCCCTCTTTCTCTTTCAGGCGCTTGGCCAGTTTACCGGTGGTGGTGGTCTTACCCGAACCCTGCAGACCGACCATCAGGATCGGGGCAGGCGGGTTGTCGATCTTCAGCTTTCCGGGGTCTTCCTCGCCACGCAGGGTATCGACCAGCGCGTCATGCACGATCTTGACGACCTGCTGACCGGGGGTGATCGACTTGGTCACCGCCTGACCGGTCGCCTGGTCCTGCACCTTCTTGACGAATTCACGCGCCACCGGCAGCGAGACGTCCGCCTCAAGCAGGGCAACGCGGACCTCGCGCAGGGCGGTCTTGACGTCTTCTTCAGACAGGGCACCCTGTTTGGTCAGCCGGTCAAAGACGCCGGAAAGGCGTTCGGATAGATTTTCAAACATGCCTTCGGCCTCCTTAGCCGGTTATCTGATGGCGCGTCCTAGATAGGATGCGTCGGTTAAATGCACAAACGCCCCCACGGGCGAAACTCGCTGGTGGGGGGCGATCCCTGAACGACTCAAGGGACCGGAAGATCAAGACGCTTCCGGATGTTTGGCGGTGGCATTAGGCCGATTGGCTGTCAGAGTCAACTGTGCGGGCGTCATTCCATGCGTTCAGGGTTTGGATCGCGTCAAATGCGCTCGATCCCCATTTCGTGTAACTGGCGAATAATGGAATTGAGCTTGTACCGTCTGAATGCACAAAATGTAGAACCGGACGCGTGGCTATTTCGCCAATACTTCCACCATTGTCTTGCATTTCGGCGCATCTAAAGTCTGACAGTTTGTGTGATTCGACACGATAGCCCAACAGAGTGCGACGTTGGATTTTCAAGGTGTCAGTTGTGCGATCCAGGATGATCTGCATCTTTTGTACAACTTCGAGGGACAATACCACAATAACAACAATCGGGATTGAGAGCGTTTTGAGAATTTCAAGATATCCCGGTTCCTCCTGTATCTGTTGGCTGATCGCGGATCCGGCGAAAATGAGGAAAACGATCAATATAAACAGGCTCCGCCCCCACGGTCTGTGCAAGATTATCAAATGATCGGGGTTGTTTCTGATGATCTTCATGAAAATTGATCTTCAAAGCGTCAGGTTCGTCTCGTTCTTGCCATTTTGGCGCAGTTAGGCCAAGTGCCGTTGAACATTTCGGAGATATCCCATGGACGCATCATCCACATTTCAGGATACATTACCGCTCAGTTCTGACGCGCTGTTGGCGCAGCTGGATGATTGGGGGCTGCCCTACCGCCTGCACACCCATGTTCCCTTGCGCACGGTCGAGGACTCCAAGGCCGTAGAAGGCCGGTTCATGGTGCCGGGCGAGAAAGCGTTGCGGGTCAAGAACCTGTACCTGCGCGACAAGAAAAAGCGCAACTACCTGGTGACGCTGGAACAAAGTCGCGAGATCGACCTCAAGGCGCTGGGCGCAGAACTGGGTGTCGGCACCCTGTCTTTCGGTTCGGCAGACCGGCTGTTGCAGAACCTTGGTATTCGCCCCGGCGCGGTCAGCCCGCTGGCGATGATCAACGGTGTGCAGAACGATGTGCAGTTCTTCATGGACGCTGCCGCCCAAGGGGCCGATGTGATTTATATGCACCCGTTGGTCAATGACCGTACCGTTGTGATGAAACAATCCGACGTGATGGCGTTCTTCGATCGCATCGGTTGCACCGTTACGTGGCTGCCCTGATCACTCAAGCGCCAGTTTCAGCGCGGCGGCGACATGCGCGGCGGACGGGTTGATGAACAGGTGCCCGTCGGCCTCGAATACCGGGTCATCCAGATGGTTTGGAAAGGCAAGCGGCAACTCGGTACAGGCCAGCAGAATGGCGGTTCCGGGACGGGCATGTTTGTTGCAAAAGGCCAGCAACCTTGCGCGCGCTGCATCAGAGGCACCACCGTAGAAATCACTGTCGATCATGGCCTGCATCTCGGAAATCTCGGGGTCGGGCAGCCGCGCATTCGCAGTGATGCCCTCGGCCGCCAGACGATCCGCATAGTTGGTGGCCTGCATCGTCACGGTTGTTCCAAGCACCAATGCGTTAGACACGCCTGTGTTGGCCGTGGCCTCTGCCGTCGCGTCGAAAATGCTGAGAATGGGCATGGAAACACCCTGTCTGATCGCGTGCAGCCGCGCGTGTGGGGTGTTGGACGCTATGATGCCAAAATCGCATCCTGCACGCTCCAGCGTCAGCAGCGCGTCGCGAAACACCGCATCAAACGCCGCCCAGCTGGCTTCGTCCCCTGCGACACCCCGCAGGGCGCGGGTCCTGGCCTGTGTGACAGATTCGATGGTCATGGTAGGGATCGGCAGGGGCGCGCCGTGGCCGCGCGCCGCAAAGTAACGCCCGGCACCCTCGGCAATCGCCCTGTAATAGTCCACGGTCGACGCCCAGCCCACACCGCCAAGAATTCCGATCTTCTTCATGCGCGCCATCCAGTCCGCCAGTTCCATCTGACCAGCAGACTGGACGTTTCAGGGCTTATTGACCAGTGGCGATCAGGCCGCCAGTTCTGTTACCGCCTTTTTGGCGCTTTCCAGCGCGGCTTCGGGGTTCACCGCCATCTGATCCGCGGCGATGATCGCTACATCATGGATGCCGATAAAGCCCAGAACGTGACGCACATAGTTGGTGGCAAAGTCGATCTCGGATCCGACAGCGGTACCGCCCGACGCGATTGCCAGAATGGCGCGTTTACCCTCCAGCAACCCTTTTGGGCCGTTCTCCGAATAGGAAAAGGTCAGGCCCGCGCGGGCGACCAGGTCGATCCAGGCCTTGAATGCAGCGGGGACCGAGAAGTTGTAGATCGGCAGGCCGATAACGATGGTATCAGCCTCTTGCAATTCGGTCACCAGCGCGTCCGAAAGGGCCAGCCGGTCGCGTTGCAGGTCGTCGCGCTGCTCGGCCGGAGTAAAGTTGGCGGCGATCCAGTCTTCGGTCAGCAGGGGCAGGGGGGTGGCCAGATCTCGGCGGACGATGCGGGCGGCACCCAACTGCCGGACAATGCGGTCAGACAGGTCGCGGGTGGTCGAACCCGCGCGGCGGGCAGAGGCGTCGATATGCAGGATGGTTTTAGCCATTTTTCGGGTCCTTTAGGTCAGGGAAATCTTGTTCTGATCCCAATATGGCTGTTGCGTTTGCGAACAAAACTCGGATACATCAACAGCTATTGTTAGAAATTGCACAGAACGGTGTGACGATGGACAATTGGGATGAGGTGCGGACCGCCTATCAGGTGGCGCGCATGGGAACCGTCAGCGGCGCGGCCGAGGTTCTGGGCGTGCACCACGCCACAGTGATCCGCCACATCGACGCGATCGAGGCCCGGTTGGGTGTCAAACTGTTCCAGCGCCACGCGCGGGGATATACCCCGACCGAAGCGGGCGACGATTTGCTGCGCGTGGCGCAGGCCACCGAAGACCAGTTCAACCAGCTTGTCGGCCGGATGAAGGGGCGCGGTGACGATGTATCGGGTGAACTGGTGGTGACTTCGCTGGGCTCCATCGCGCCTTTGGTGGTGCCGACGCTGACCGAGTTTCAAAAGATGCACCCCGAGCTGATCGTGCGCTACCTGACCGGAGACCGCCTGTTCCGGTTGGAATATGGCGAGGCGCATGTTGCAATCCGCGCGGGATCAGCCCCGGATCAGCCCGACAACGTTGTGCAACCCTTCCGGCAGGAAGAAGTCGGCCTCTATGCCAGCACCTCTTATATCGAACGGCACGGCAAACCTTCGGGCATCGAGGATTTCGGGAACCACCACTTCGTCAGCTCTGACGATGAAGGCAGCCGAGCGCCGTTCACCCGGTGGCTGCGCAACACGGTATCCGCCGACCGCATTACCTTTCGCTGCACCAACAATTTCTGTATGCGCGAGGCCGTTCTGGCTGGGGCCGGTATCGGCTTCATGGCCCGTTGGGAGGCCGCCCGTCATGACACTCTGGTCGAAGTGATCGACCCGCTTCCGGAATGGTTCGGCAACCTGTGGCTGGTGACCCATGTGGACCTGCACCGAACCACCAAGGTGCAAACGTTCCTGAGTTTTCTGAAAGAGGCCTCCAAAGGCTGGTGCCCATGAATCCGCAGATGCGCGGCCATCTGGCCATGCTGACTTTTTCGGCACTTGTTGCAGGCAGTTTCTCGCTTGGGTCGATGATTGCCAACGAAATTGCCCCTGCTGCCTTGAATGCGGTGCGCTTTGCCTTCGCGGCTGTGGTGATTGGTGTGGCGGCCTTGGCAACAACCGGTCTGCCCCGCAGTGCCGCGCAGGCGCCCTGGCGGTATCTGGTGCTGGGCGGGTTGTTCGCCACCTACTTTGTCCTGATGTTTTACGGGCTGCAAACCGCCCCGCCGGTCAGCGCTGCCGCGGTTTTCACCCTGACCCCCGTTGTCTCGGCCATTGCGGGCTGGGTCCTGCTGCGCCAGATCACCACGCCGCGCATGGCAATAGCCCTGTCCATCGGTGCGATTGGGGCGCTGTGGGTGATCTTTCGGGCCGACTGGCAGATGTTCCGCGCCTTCCAGATCGGCGAGGGCGAGGTCATCTATTTCTGGGGATGCGTCGCGCACGCGATTTACACCCCCATGATCCGCAGACTGAACCGCGGAGAACCTGCCGTCGTGTTCACGTTCGGTACGCTGGTTGCCGGGTGCCTGTTATTGGTCCTGTTCGGCTGGTCTGACCTGAAGGCAACCGATTGGGCAGCTCTTCCCGCCATCGTCTGGATCGGGTTGTTCTATATCTCGTTCTTCGCAACAGCGGCCAGTTTCGTTCTGGTGCAATTCTCCTCGCTCCGGCTGCCGTCGGCCAAGGTCATGGCCTATACCTATCTGGTGCCAAGCTGGGTGATCCTGTGGGAAATCGCGCTGGGCAAACCTGTCCCGACGGGATTGATCCTGGGCGGTGTGGCGCTGACGGTCATTGCGCTGCTGATGCTGCTGAAAGAAGAGGCCCCGCGCTCCATTCCCCAACGCCGGGCAGCTGAGTAACGCCGCTCCCGGTCTGAAACCGGTACAGATTGCCCACGAATTCCAAAAGCAGAATCTGTTGAGCCAGATCAAGGCAGGCCCTTGGTCTCAGGACTACCTTGGAAGGCGGACAAAAGGAGGAGATTATGTTCAAACATATCATGCTGCCGATTGACCGCCACCTGCCGCCCGAGGTTCGCAAGGCCGCAGATGTCGCCGCGCAGGTGGCAAAATGGCAAGGCGCCAAGATCACTCTGGTCAGTGTCAGCGGGGCCCATATGGGTGCATCCTCGGAAACCGAGGCCGAGATAGACAAGCAACTGGCCGACTTCACCGAACAGCTTGTATCAGAAGGCGCGGGCGAGGTCGCGGTGCGCAAGATACACTCGGTTGATGTTGCTGCCGAAGTGGACAGCGACCTGACCCGCGCGGCGGAAGAGATTGGTGCAGACCTGATCATCGTGGGCACCCACGCGCCCCGGATCACCGACTACATCTTTTCCAGCCACGCCGGATATCTGGCCAAACATGCCAGCATGTCGGTTTTCGTCGTGCGCTAGGCCTCATCCGAGATCGGAAGCTCGACTTCCAGAAACCGTTCGAACGCATCCAGGTTGATGGGTTCGAACTGACCGAACCCCTGCATCCAGACCGAAGCAGTGCGCAACGCGTCGGGTTCCAGCTTGCACCACTTCACCCGGCCGCGCTTTTCCTGTGATATCAGCCCGGCTTTAGTCAGGATGACCAGATGTTTCGAGATCGCCGCCAGCGACATCTCGAACGGCTCGGCGACATCCGTCACGGCCATATCGTCCTCCAGCAGCATCGCCAGAATGGCGCGGCGGGTGGGGTCGGCAAGGGCCGCGAACACGGTGTCGAGATCGTTGGACATGGGTCTTTCCTAATGGGCGAGAACCCGTTTGACAATTTACCCTATCACGTCACTGTGCAGCGGTGATGCGCAAAGGGGGCGGCTATGGCGCTGAAATACTGGCTGGTGATCTGCGTCCTTGGCATCGGGTGGGGCATGTCTTTCATGTTCAACGCCATATTGCTGCGCGAACTTGGGCCGCTATCCGTATCGTTGGGACGGGTTGCATTTGGGGCTCTGGGCTGTTGGATCTATGTGATTGCCGCCCGTATGCCGGTTCACCTGACACTCGAGCGCGCCATTGGACTGCTGGGGTTCGGGGCGCTCAGCTATGCCGCTCCATTTGCGTTCTATGCGCTTGGGCAGCAGCATATCGCATCCGGCGTGGCAGGGATCGTGAATGCGACAACACCGGCCTTTGCCGTCATCGTTTCGCATTTTTGGCCCGGAAGCGAGCGTGCGACGCTGTTGAAATCCCTTGGCGTAGTGTGCGGCTTCATTGGGATTGTCGTGTTGTCCGTCCCGATTTTGCACAATGGCGAAACATCTCAGTTCTGGGCGGTTCTGCTGACCCTGTGCGCACCCATATGTTACGCGTTTTCTGTCAACATTGCGCGGGCTTTCCGCGACATGCAGCCGGTGGTGCTGGTCGCCCTGGCACTGACAGGGGCGGCCTTGGCAATTTTACCCTTGGCACTTTGGCGTGAAGGCTTGCCGATGATCGAGCGCACTGAAACATGGCTTTCGTTGTTGATGATCGGATTTGTGCTGACCTCGGCCGCTTTCATTGCCTTCTACTGGTTGCTGCCCAGAGTCGGGCCAACCAACATTTCGACCGTAACGCTGATCGCACCGGTTTCCGCCCTGATACTTGGAACCTGGGTTCTGGGGGAAACTCTGCAACCCGAACATTTGATGGGCATGGCGGCGATTTTTGCCGGGCTCTTGCTGATCGATGGACGTCTCGTTCGACGCTTGTGGCCGCAGCTAGCGCGCAAAGATCAACCAAAAGGTTGAATATGGGTTTTGGGGCGATTACTGCCGCTCAGGCCAAAGGCAGGCAATTCGATCGGGCGAGCAAGCCAAAAATAACTGTTTAAAAACAATTTATTAGCCTGCGTCATTTCACACCATCAACGCCGTTGACTCTGCGCCTTTCGCGCCTTAGCACCATGCGCAAGACAGCGCGAGGATTCCGTCCGTGACCGATGACGACCAAAAGCAGCGTATGGCGCAGCTTGAGGCCAAGATCGAGGCGGCGAAAAAGGCCAGAAAGCCGGCTGCCCGCGCTGACAGTGACATATCCGGGGGCGAGCTTGCCTGGAGGATGGTCATCGAAATGGTTTCCGGTCTTGGGATCGGATTTGGCATCGGATACGGGCTGGACAGCCTGCTCGGGACGATCCCGATCTTTCTGGTGCTGTTCACATTGCTGGGCCTTGTCGCGGGCGTGAAGGTTATGCTCCGCAGCGCGCAAGAGGTTCAAGATAAACAAGCGGCCGATATGCAGGCCGAAAAGGACGAGAGGGACTGAACGTGGCAAGCGAGACCACCGCAGCACACGGCGCCGAAGGCGCAGACCACGCAGCAGAAGCCAGCAGCCTGGTGTTTCACCCGATGGACCAGTTCATCGTCAAGCCGCTGTTCGGTGGCGAGATTGCCTGGTACACGCCCACCAACGTGACCCTGTGGCTGTTCCTGGCCATCGTGGCGATCTTTGGCCTGCTGGTTCTCAGCACGTCAAAGCGCGCCATCGTCCCGACCCGGATGCAGTCGATTGCGGAACTGGCCTATGGCTTCATCTACAAGATGCTGGAAGACATCTGCGGCAAGGACGGCGTCAAGTTCTTCCCCTATGTCATGACCCTGTTCATGTTCATTGTGACCGCGAACTTCCTGGGTCTGATCCCAACCTCGTTCACCACCACATCGCATTTCGCCGTGACAATCCCGCTGGCGCTGGCCGTGTTCCTGACCGTGACCATTCTGGGTTTCGTCAAGAACGGTGCCGCGTTCCTGGGCCTGTTCTGGGTCTCCAGCGCGCCGCTGGCGCTGCGCCCGATCCTGGCGATCATCGAGCTGATCTCGTACTTCGTACGCCCCGTCAGCCACTCCATTCGTCTTGCCGGTAACGTCATGGCAGGCCACGCGGTGATCAAGGTGTTTGCAGGCTTTGCCGCAATTTCCCTGATTTCGCCTGTGTCAGTTCTGGCGATCACCGCAATGTATGGTCTCGAGGTCCTTGTGGCCTTCATTCAGGCCTACGTATTCACCATTCTGACCTGTGTTTATCTGAAAGATGCGCTGCATCCTTCGCACTAAGGTCCGACAACCCAACATCGAAACTTCCAATTCGTAAGGAGAAACATCATGGAAGGCGATCTCGCACACATCGGCGCAGGCCTGGCAGCAATCGGTTCCGGCGCAGCCGCAATCGGGGTGGGCAACGTTGCAGGCAACTTCCTTGCCGGCGCCCTGCGCAACCCTTCGGCGGCTGCTTCGCAGACCGCAACCCTGTTCATCGGTATCGCATTCGCAGAAGCCCTGGGGATCTTCGCATTCCTGGTCTCGCTGCTGCTGATGTTCGCCGTCTAATCTGCGGAACCTGATCCTTACGCGCAGGTGGGTCCAAGCCATAGCGGCCCACCTGTTGTAAAGACAACGTTCCGACGGAGGACATCATGGCGACTGAACCCATTAGCGAAGAAGTAGTTGGCGCGTGCGTCGACTCGCATGGCTCTGCCATCGGGATGCCGCAGCTCTGCTTCGATTGGTTCCCCAACCAGATTTTCTGGCTGGTCATTACGCTGGTCGTCATCTTTCTGGTCCTGTCTCGCGTGGCTCTGCCCCGCATCGCGGCGATCCTGGCCGAGCGCCGGGGGACCATTACAAATGACCTGGCTGCGGCCGAAGATCTGAAGGCCAAAGCGGTCGAGGCCGAAGAGGCCTATAACAAGGCGCTGGCCGATGCCCGTGCCGAAGCGCAGCGTATCGCGGCCGAAGCCCGTGCTGAAATCCAGGCTGGTCTGGATGACGCGATTGCCAGGGCGGATGCGGAAATCGCTGCAAAGGCGGCTGAATCGGAAAAGGCAATTGCCGAAATCCGTGCCGGTGCGCTGGAAAGCATTCAAGTGGTCGCCAAGGATACGGCGGCTGAACTGGTCACCGCGCTGGGCGGCGAGGCGGATGCCAAAGCCATCGACAGTGCCATTGACACGCAGATGAAAGGATAAGTGACATGCGGAACACTCTTGCCCTTATCCTGATCGTTGGTGCCGCCAGCCCCGCGCTGGCTGCAAGCGGCCCGTTCTTCTCGCTTGGCAACACCGACTTTGTGGTCCTTCTGGGCTTCATCGTTTTCATCGCGGTCCTGTTCTACTTCAAGGTGCCGGGCATGATCGGCGGTGCGCTGGACAACCGTGCCGAAGGCATCAAGGCCGAGCTGGACGAAGCCCGCGCCCTGCATGAAGAAGCACGCAGCCTGCTGGCCTCGTACGAGCGCAAGCAGCGTGAAGTGCAGGCACAGGCTGATGCGATTGTCGAGGCGGCCAAACAGGACGCGGCTCTGGCTGCGGACCAGGCGAAGGTCGATCTCGAAAAGTCGATCGAACGCCGTCTGGCTGCTGCGCAGGACCAGATTGCCTCGGCCGAAGCCTCGGCTGTAAAAGACGTGCGCGATCAGGCCGTTTCGGTTGCGATTGCCGCTGCCGGCTCGGTTCTGGCCAAGCAGATGACAGCCGCGCAGGCGAACAAGCTGATCGAGGTCTCGATCGCAGATGTGGGCGCCAAGCTGCACTGACGGGGACACCGACAGGTAAAAAACGCAGATGACCCGAGAGCATTGCGCTGTCGGGTCTTTTGTTTTGGGGGCGGGGCTGATTGTATTGACCGGAACATCACTCGGATTCTGTACCCGTCTTTGGGTCGGAATGTCCCGCTCGGGGCCGACGGGTGCAAAAAGAACAGGGAAAGACGGGCCGTGGCAGGCGAAAACGTTTCGATGAATATTGTTGGGGTGGTCAGAAACGGCGGGGCCGCGCTGATCGAAAGCATCAACAGGATCGAAGACCTGACCACCCGCTTGTACCGCTATTCCGTGACCATTGCGACAAACGACAACACCGATCGTACGGATCGGGTTCTGTCCGAATTCGCGCGCCGCGACCCGAATGTGGACCTTGTCCGCATGGATGGTCTGGCCTCCAGACTGCCGGGCCGGGTCGAGCGGATCACGGCGGCCAGAAACGCTGTCCTCAACAGGCTGGAAGAACGCGACAGCGGTCACGACCTGACATTGGTGCTTGATCTGAACGGGCCGAATGTCTGTCTGGACGCTCAGACGGTTCTGACGGCCGCACAACGTTCCGTACCACGCTGGGAAGGTGTCTTCGCCAATTCCAAACCGGCCTATTACGATATCTATGCCCTGCGCTGCGCAGGCTGGTGCGACGAAGACGTCTGGCAAAGAATTCGGACAACGCGCAAGCCCCTGTTCGGGCGCCGCAAATGGCGGAAAGTTCTGCTGAAATCAGCGGTTTTCGACCGCCAGTATCACATTCCGTCCGATATGCCCCTGATACCGGTCGATAGCGCCTTTGGCGGCGCAGGATTGTACAAGACACGCGCCCTGCGTGGCCTGCGCTATTCCTGCCGGGATGAAAAGGGCGACCTCGTGTGCGAACATGTGATGCTGCATAAACACCTCAGGGACCGGGGCGCGCGGCTGTTCATCGACCCGGCCCTGACAACCATCGCCCCGAATGACGATCTGGGCGAAGGCAGTGGCACACCTTTCCCGTCACACCTGATCCAGGCCGAGACCGGGGCCGCCTGAGCTCCGCTCCCGGAAGGCCTTCGGAAAGCGCTAGGCCTGACGGGTTTCGTGCTGCAACCTTTGCTGCGCAACGGCCTCGTTCCGCTCTGCCTTCTGCTGATCGATCATGCAGCGTTCGACAAAGCTCAGATGAGTTTCGACGGCCTGACGTGCGGCTGCCGGATCGCGGGCCTGAAGGGCCGCGTTGATAGTGCTGTGCTGGTCCAGAATGGCCTCGCGGGTCGCGCGCTGCCGGAACATTGTCCGTCGGTTATAGAACACTCCCTGCACCAGCAGGTCATACATTGACCGCATCATGTGCAGCATCACCACATTGTGGCTGGCTTCGATGATGGCCATGTGAAACTCGGCATCCAGCTGCGCCTCTTGGTCCGCGGCGTTCCGGTCATGGGCCGCCCGCATCTTGTCATAGATCGCCTGAACAACCTTCAGGTCGCTCTCTGATCCCAGCCGCGCGGCCCGTTCTGCCGCCAGCCCCTCCATGTCGCGGCGAAAGGACAGGTAATCGAATACGGCCTCGTCATGGCTGCTGAATAACCGGATCAGCGCTGGCGAAAAGGCCGACCCCAAAACCTCGGCCACATAGATCCCGGACCCGGCTTTTGTTGTCAGCAACCCCTGTTCCTGAAGCTCGGACACCGCATCGCGCAGGGACGGGCGCGACACGCCCATCCGTTCGGCCAACTCACGCTCGGGCGGCAGACGCTCACCGGGGCGCAGGATGCCGCGCAGGATCAACAGCTCGATCTGGCGAACGACCGCAAGCGACAGTTTTTCCGTCTGAACTTTCTGAAAAGGCATGGTTCGTTCCGAAATTGGTCAACTCATTTGACCATGGACAGGGGGGCTGTTCAAGAATACCCGGTCAAATCCGCTGAAATATTAGGTCAGAAGTGTTGACTTTAATTTGATAAAGCATAGGCTGCGCCGAAATGAGATCGGAGGAGCCTCATGTCCCAACACCCATTGTTTGCCACCCGGGCCTCCCGGATGAAGGCGTCAGAAATCCGCGAGCTGCTGAAACTGCTCGATCAGCCCGGTATCATTTCGTTTGCCGGTGGCATTCCGGACCCCGCGCTTTTCCCGGCTGAGGCTTTCGCGCAGGCGTTTCAGCAGGCATTGGGGCCGGACATGCAGGCGCAGGCGCTGCAGTATTCGGTCAGCGAAGGCTATGCGCCCCTGCGCCGGTGGCTGGTGCAGCACATGCGCGAGATCGGGGTGGAATGTGACATGGATAACGTCCTGATCACCTCGGGCTCGCAGCAGGCGCTGGATTATCTGGGCAAGCTGTTCCTGTCCCCCGGCGACACGGCCTTGGTCGGGTGGCCCACCTATCTGGGCGCTCTTGCCGCGTTCAACGCCTATGAGCCGCGCTTTGACCGGCTCAATGGCAACAAGGGGGCCGATGAATTCAGGGCTGCGGCAGGGAATGGCGCCGTGAAATTCGCCTATCTGTCGCCCGATTTTGCCAACCCGACAGGCGAAACCCTGACTCGCCCTGGCCGTGAGGCATTGCTGGACCTGACCGACGAACTGGACTGCGCGTTGATCGAAGACGGTGCCTATCAGGCGCTGCGCTATGACGGTGATCCGATCCCGCCGATCCTGGCTCTGGAACAGGCGCGCAAGGGGTCGATCGAAAACTGCCGGACGATATACTGTGGCAGCTTCTCGAAAACCCTGTCACCGGGTCTGCGCATGGGGTGGGTGGTTGCGGCTAAGCCGATCATCTCGCAGATGGTTCTGCTGAAACAGGCGGCGGATCTGCATTCGGCGACCATCAACCAGATGGCCGTGCATCAGGTCGCGGAAGCGTGTTTTGACACCCATATCCCGAAAGTGCGCGACACTTACCGCGCGCGCCGTGATGCGATGCTGGATGCGCTGCAACAGCACATGCCCGACGGGGTGGCGTGGACGCGCCCCGAAGGCGGTATGTTCGTCTGGGTGACACTCCCGGCGGGGATCAGCGGGTCTGACCTGCTGGCGCATGCGCTGGATACGGTGAAAGTGGCCTTTGTGCCGGGGCAGGCGTTTTTCCCAGACGGCAGCGGGGCAAACACGATCCGGCTCAGCTTCTCGAACTCGGACGAGGCGACGATCCGCGAAGGCATCCGCCGGTTGGGCGAGGTTCTGCGCGCCTGACGTCCGGAAATGTTCTGTTAACCAATATGCTGCAACTCTGCGGCATGATCCGGTTTCTCGCACCTCTTCTGCTGGCCGCCTGCGCCGCCGGGACCCCGCATTTCCGCGACGTTCCTGCCACCCGCGTGGCGGTGAACGGCAGTGTGTTCGACGTGCGCGTGCGCGGCGATCTGGCCGAGGCGGTGCGGATCAACGCGCAATACGCCCCGCGGCTTGGCCCTGTTCGGGATCGCGCCGCGCTGGCCATGGCGCAGGTTTCGGGCTGCCCGATCCTCGACGTGCTGGGCGACGCGGCTGTCACGGTTGGTGTTCTGGGTTGTGACCGCGAAGCGGGGGAACGGCTGCTGCTGACTGCCGTCTCGACGCCCAGATATGAATGTATCGACTATGGTATCTACGAAAATGTCGGAGGCGACAGCGGCTATCAGGTCTTTGAATGCAGCCCATACTGACATACGCGTGTTCCTGCGCATTTCGGCAAGATGTTGTGGATAACTTGCACTGATATCCCATATCCTGCGCAACTGCGTTGACTCGGACCCCATCCCTTGCGCAGACTTTCAATTCATAGGAATCACGGGACACGCGGCCATTGCGTTTCAGCAAGCTCAAACTGACCGGCTTCAAAAGCTTTGTTGATCCGACCGATCTGATCATCGCGGACGGATTGACCGGTGTGGTGGGTCCGAATGGCTGTGGCAAGTCCAACCTTCTTGAAGCCTTGCGCTGGGTGATGGGGGAAAACCGCCCCAAATCCATGCGCGGCGGCGCGATGGAGGATGTGATCTTTGCCGGTGCCGCCACACGGCCCGCCCGCAATTTCGCCGAAGTTGTCCTGACCATGGACAATTCCGAACGTCTGGCACCCGCGGGGTTCAATGACACCGACCAGCTTGAAATCGTGCGCCGGATCACCCGCGATGTCGGCAGCGCCTACAAGACCAACGGCAAGGATGTGCGCGCGCGCGATGTGCAGATGCTGTTTGCGGATGCCTCGACCGGTGCCCATTCCCCCGCGCTTGTGGGGCAGAACCGCATCGCCGAGCTGATCAGCGCCAAACCCCGCGCCCGCCGCCGCATTCTGGAAGAGGCCGCCGGGATCTCGGGGCTGTATCAACGTCGGCATGAGGCCGAGCTGAAGCTGAAAGCGACCGAGGCCAACCTGACCCGCGTCGATGACGTGCTCGAGCAGTTGGGCGGGCAGCTTGCGCAACTGGCCCGTCAGGCCCGTCAGGCCGCACGCTATCGCGAAATCGGCGAACAGCTGCGTCAGGCCGAGGGGATGCTGCTCTATCGCCGCTGGAAAGAGGCCGACATGGCCCGCCAGCAGGCTGAAGACAAGCTGCGGGCCCGGATTTCCGAGGCCTCCCGCGCCGAGGCCGAAGCCCGCGCCGCAGCAGCAAAAAGGGCCGGGATCGAAGAAACCCTGCCCCCTCTGCGCGAGGAAGAGGCCATCGCCGCCGCTGTCCTGCAACGCCAGCAGGTGCAGCGCGATCAACTGACCGATCAGGAAACCCGCGCGCGCCAGACCATTGAAACACTGACCAGCCGCATTCATCAACTCGGCAAGGATATCGACCGGGAAACCGGCCTGAACCGCGATGCGGGCCAGATGATCGAACGGCTGGAATGGGAAGCCCGTGAACTGGCCAAGGCTGCCGAAGGGCATGACGCGAAGGTGGCGGAAGCCGCAGAAATTGCCCGCGAAGCCGCGTCGATCCTTCAGGACCGCGAAGACCACCTGTCGCAGCAGACCGAAGATATGGCGCGTCTGGTCGCCCGCCACCAGTCGGCGCAGCGACTGGTCGAAGACAGCCGCAAGACGCTGGCACGCTCTGAGGGCGAAGAGGAAAAAGCCCGGCTGGCCGTGGATGAGGCCAAAACAGCCCTGACCCGTGCCAGCGAGGCGTTTGAAACTTCGCAGGAAAGCGAGGAAGAAGCCCGCGAAGCCGCCGAGGCCGCCGAAGAGGCGCTGGCCGCCGCAGATGAGTTGCGCAATGAAACGCAAGCCCGCGAAGCCGAGGCACGCGCGCAACGGTCCGAGGCCGAAGGCGAATTGGGTGCAATCCGCGCCGAAACCACCGCGCTTGCCAAGCTGGTGGAACGCGACACGGCCGAAGGCGGGCAGGTGATGGACCTGCTGCGCGTGGAACCTGGTTTTGAAAAGGCGCTGGGAGCGGCCTTGGCCGATGACCTCCGTGCGCCGCTGGTTGAAGGTGACGGCCCGTCCGGCTGGGTTCAGGTGGCAGGCTATGACAGCGATCAACCCTTGCCCGATGGGGTCGACCCGCTGGCGCTGCACGTGTCAGGGCCGGACAGGCTCAGCCGTCGCATCGCGCAGATCGGGCTGGTCGATGCGGATCAGGGCGCGCGGTTGCAGGCGTCGTTGAAGCCGGGCCAGCGTCTTGTGTCGCGCTCGGGCGACCTGTGGCGCTGGGACGGGTTCCGCGCCTGGGCCGAGGATGCGCCAAGTGCGGCGGCGCTGCGTCTGGAACAGCTCAACAAGCTTGAGGCGCTGAAACAGGAACTGGCCCGCACCGAGGCGCAGGCCGACGGTGCCCGCGCCGCGCATGAAACCCTGTCGCGGCAACTGGCGGACGTGACCGAGGCCGACCGACGCGCGCGCGAAGCCCGCCGTGCCGCCGATCAGCGCATGGCCGAAACCGCACGCCAGCTCAGCCGCGCCGAGGCGGATCGCAACCTCGCGCAGGGCAAGCTGGAAACCCTGGCCCTCGCCGTAGACCGTCACAAGGAAGACGCCATGTCCGCCCGCGTGCAACTGCGCGAGGCCGAGGCGGCGCTGAACGACCTAGGTGATCTTGCCAGCGCCCGCGCCGAGGTTGAAGACATCAAGCAGACGGTCGAGGCAGCGCGGATCACCATGCTGACCCACCGCTCGACCCATGATGAGCTGCGCCGTGAAGGCGACGCCCGCACCCGACGCACGCAGGAGGTCACCAAGGACCTGAGCGGCTGGCGGCACCGTCTGGAAACGGCCGAGAAACGGATTTCGGAACTGGCCGAGCGCAAGGAAAGTTCGGAAGAGGAACTGACCGAGGCTATGGCCGTCCCCGGCGAAATCGCCGAGGCGCGGGAAGAGCTGAACGAGTTGATCGAAGCCGCCGAAGCCCGGCGGGCCGATGCCGCTGACAAGCTGGCCGAAGCAGAAACACAGTTGCGCGAAGTGGTGACGGCCGAGCGTGAGGCCGAACGCCTGGCCTCAGAAGCCCGCGAAAACCGCGCCGCAGCCGAGGCGCGCAGTGAAGCGGCAAAGGAAAGCGTGCTTGCGGCGGCAGAACGGATTGCCGAAGACCAGCAATTGACCCCGAACCAGTTGCTGAACCAGCTGGACGTCAACCCCGACCAGATGCCCGCCGCGGATGCTCTGGAAGCTGAAGTGAACCGCCACAAACGCCAGCGTGACGCCATGGGCGCGGTGAACCTGCGGGCCGAGGAAGACAGCAAGGACGTTCAGGAAGAATTTGACACGCTCAGCAGTGAAAAGGCCGATCTGGAAGAGGCGATCAAAGCTCTGCGCAGTGGCATCTCCAGCCTCAACCGCGAAGGGCGCGAGCGTCTGTTGACCGCGTTTGAACAGGTGAACTCGAACTTCGCGATGCTGTTCAAGCATCTCTTTGGTGGGGGCGAGGCCAATCTGGTCATGGTCGAAAGCGATGACCCGCTGGATGCGGGGCTGGAAATCATGTGTCAGCCGCCGGGCAAGAAACTCTCGACCCTCAGCCTGCTGTCGGGCGGCGAACAGACCCTGACCGCGACCGCGCTGATCTTTGGCGTTTTCCTGGCCAACCCGGCCCCGATCTGTGTGCTGGACGAAGTCGACGCGCCGCTGGACGATGCCAACGTCACCCGTTTTTGTGATCTGCTGGACGAGATGTGCCGCCAGACTGACACCCGTTTCCTGATCATCACCCACCACGCGGTGACCATGGCGCGCATGGATCGTCTGTTCGGCGTCACCATGCAGGAACAGGGCGTCAGCCAGCTGGTTTCGGTCGATCTGAAGAAGGCCGAGCAGATGGTGGCCTGACCGCTCACCGCAACGTTATGATGATTGCAGGCATAACGCGCTACCTTGGCCTCATGACGCGTTTCCTGATCTCCGCCCTCATCGCCGCCACCCCGGTTGTCGCCGCCGACTGGCCTGTCAAACCCGGCGATGTCCCGCTGACAGTGGCCGAGCTTGACGCCCTCGCAGGCCAGACGCTGACCTTTTACGATGATGGTCAGGCCAAGTTTTCGGCCGGTGGGGCCTATTCCTATACCTACGCGGGAGGAGATTCCGCCTTTGGAACCTACGCCATCGCCGATGACGGTTCCGTCTGCATTGCGTACCGCAACGGGTTCAGCCGCTGCGACCTGTATGTCCGCAGCGGCGAGCGGCTGATCCTGATCGATCAGAAAGGGGATCGATACCCGGTGCGGCCCGAATAAGGAAGTCAGCAGTTCAGGACGGTCACTTTGGCAATGGACCAACCCGTGCAGCGTACTGAACCCGCGGCAGGTGCCAAAGGCTACGCCAGGAACATTAGCCCAAAAATGCACGCCCGAAGATAGGCCAGAACCAAACTGTGGGCACCTCGACACAGCGCGCTGGCGCAAAGCAGGGTAAGTCGTGCCAAAACCGCCGCCGCGGTTGACGAGCCACGCACCGCTTCGTTAGTGCAGCAGCGACCCCGTTTCGGCTTAGGGCAAGAGGTGCTGTTTTGGAATTTCAAGTTGCAAGTTTCTGGTTTGGTTCGCTGTTATCTTGCGTTGAAAGAGTATGCATTCAGTCCTTTCTGGATCATGGCTATGTCTTCCACCTGTACGTGCTGGATATGAACATGGATGTTCCCGAAGGCGTCGTTGTTCATGATGCCCGCGAAATCTATACAGATGAAACCACCGAAAACCTGACCGGTGGCCGACGACGGATGGCGGTCTATTCAGACATCTTCCGTATCCACATGCTGCAAAAAACCGACTATGTGTGGGTTGATCTGGATATCTACTGCATCCGGCCGCTGGATGTTCCACCGGACTATCTGTTTGGTGTCGTCTGGCGCAATAAGGCGATGAACAATTGTGTATTGCGTCTTCCCAAAAATTCTCTGGCACTGAAGCTGATCCTGAATTTCCTTGAGTCAGAAGTCCCGATCCCGTTTTGGTTGGGCAGTGATCACATTGAAAAACTGGTCAAACGCTATGAGGCGGGCGAGACACTCACGCTCTATGACCTTCCGTGGACGACAACCGGCCCAAGCGTGACCCGCTGGGCGCTGGGGGTCACCGGTGAAATCGACCGAGGCCAGCATTGGCATTTGTATTGGCCGCGTCGCGGGTTTCTGGACCCGGTCGAGAACATTGAAGACTACGAACCCGATTGGGCCCGGTTTCACCACTTCCAGGGCGAAACCCGCAGTGGTATTCGCAGCAAATTCGGTGGTATTCCTCCAAAGGGAAGTTACATTGATATTGTCTGTCAAAGACATGGAATTGACCCCGAGAAATATCCGGTCACATAATCAGCGGCGTCGGTGCCGATATCGTCGAATAATCTTGGGGTTTTGCGCCATACCGCAGCGGTGCGGGCCGCTGGATCAGAGTTTTTCCAGCAATTCCATCGTTGGCCATGCGTCCGCAGGCAGGCCCAGACGTTTCTGTTCCGCCTGCGTCGCAGCTCGCGTCCCTGACCCCAGAATCCCGTCGATCTTGCCGACATCATATCCTTTGGCCTGAAGCTTGGTCTGCAACTGTTTCATCTGTGCGCCATTCAGGCCCTGCGCGGGATTGCCCGCATCATAGATCTGGCCGCCCTCAAGCCGTGTTCCGAAATAGGCGGCAGTCAGAACATAAACAAAGCTCTGGTTCCATTCGAAATAGACATCGAAATTCGGATAGGCCAGAAAGGCAGGCCCGTTGCGCCCCTGTGGCAGGATCAGCGAGGCGGGTAGGTTGGCCAAGGACCCGCCGCGCGCCTGTACGCCCATCGCCTGCCATTCCTCCACCGAACGCGGTTTGCCGGGGCCGGACAGGGACCAATCCATCTGCGCGGGCACGGTGACCTCCTGCAACCAAGGCTCACCCGCGCGCCATCCCAGATGGGACAGCATTCTGGCCCCCGACATCAGCGCATCAGGTGCCGAGCTTTTCAGGCGGACATGCCCGTCACCGTCACCATCGACGCCGTTTTCCAGTATGTCACGCGGCAGCATCTGCACCATGCCGATCTCTCCGGCCCATGCGCCGGTGGTGCGGGCCGGGTCGAAATCACCGTTCTGAAACAGCTCGATGGCGGCGAAGATCTGTGGCCGGAACAGCTCCGGGCGGCGGCAGTCATGCGCCAAAGTTACCAGTGCGTTGCGGGTGTTGAAGTCGCCTTGAAACGATCCGTAATCGGTTTCAAATGCCCAGAAGGCCAGCAGCACCCCGCGGGAAACGCCATATTCCCGCTCGATCCGATCAAAGACCGCATCGTATTTGCGCGACATCGCTTGCCCGCGCTCGATCCGGTTTTGCGAAATCAGACGACGAGAAAATTCAACAAAGGGCTTCTGAAAAACGCCCTGCGCCCGGTCGGCCTTCAGCACGGCGATGTCCTGCTGCACCCCGTCAAAGAACCCGTTCACTGCTGATTTGTCCAAACCTTGCTGCACGGCCTCGGCCTTCAGCCCTTTGACAAAGGAATTAAAACCACCGCCACATTGCGCCAGCGCAGGTGAGGTGAACAGGGCAGCGGCGAACAGGCCAGAGAGTATACGCATGAAAAGGTCCGTCAGAATATCAGTTTGGCACCAACCCACACTGACACGAGCCCAAGCGCAAGCCCCCAAACCCGCCAGAGCATGTCACATGCGCGAAAAACTTCTGATGCGCCGATCTCGCGCGGGGCGTCGCCATTGACCCAGGCTAGGTCGCGCACCTTCCCGTCATAGCTGCGCGGGCCAGCCAGCGCGACATTCAGGGCGCGGGCCATGGCGGCCTCGGGCCAGCCAGCGTTGGGTGAGATATGGCGTTGCGCATCCCGCACCATCTCAGACCAGCGAGACCATTGGCCGGACAGCGCCACGATCATCACACAGGTCAGGCGGGCAGGGATCAGGTTCAGCAGGTCGTCGAACCGGGCCGCGGCCCAGCCAAAATCGCGGTACGTTTCGGTGCGATAACCGATCATACTGTCGGCGGTGTTCACCGCCTTGTACACCAGCAACCCCGGAAGCCCCGCGACCAGAAACCAGAAGGCAGGCGCGATGACCCCGTCGCTCAGGTTCTCTGCCGCGCTTTCGATGGCTGAACGCGCCACCTGTGCCCCGGTCATGTCCTGCGTGTCGCGCGAGACGATCATAGCCACCTGCGCCCGCCCGTCTTCCAGCGAAGTTTGCAACCCGTCACCAACCGCGCGGACATGGGCAACCAGCGACTTTTGCGCCAACAGGATTGCGCAGCCAAGAATTTCAACGACCGGCCCCAGCTGCGACAGACCCCATCCAAGACCCCATGCGCCGCAGATCAGAAGGGCAACCACCGCCACCCCTTTCAGTCGCCGACCGCGCCCGTGGTTCAGGCGTTTGTCCAGCCAGCCGATCAGGTTGCCGATCATTACCGCCGGGTGTTTGACGCGGGACCAGAGCCAATCGGGCTCTCCCAGTGCCGCGTCCAGACACAGGGCGCAGACCAGCATCAGGGCAGGGCTCACAGCGCGGCCTCCAACCTGTCCCAGCCCTTTTCTGGCGGCAGACCCAGACGCAGAAAGGTTGCTGAATAGGGAAAGATACGACTCCAGATATGGGCGCGGGCCAGCCGGTCCTGCCAGCCCAAGGCGTCATCGACCCGATACAGACGAAACAGGCTGGTACCACCGACGATATCCGCGCCGCTGGTCAGCATCAGCGCATCCAGCCGGGCCGCCTCAGCCGCCAGTCGCGCGCGTGTGGCATCGGCCCAGTCATCGTCCGACAGGGCCTGTGTCCCAACCCGCAGGGCCGGGCCGGACACTGACCAGGGTCCGGTCAGGTCGTTCAGGCGGTTGATCAGTTCAGGCCGCCCGATGGCAAACCCAAGCCGCATCCCGGCCAGCCCCCAGAACTTGCCAAAGCTCTTCAGCACGATCACGCCGGGACGTTCCGCCAGATGGATCAACGATACCTCTGGCGTGACATCGCAAAAGCTCTCGTCGATCACGGTCAGCGGGGCCGAGACGTCGCTTTCCTGCCAGATACGTCCGTCCGGGTTATTTGGATGCACGATCACGCGGGCGTCAGCCGCGCCCTCAGGCTGAACACGCCACCCCTGCGCCGAAAAGGCGGCGGCGTGTTCGTTATAGGTGGGCGGTGTGATCTGGACACGCCCTGGCGCGGCTAGCGCCGGAATGCGAGAGATGACAGCCGATGCACCGGGTGCCGGCAGGATCTCAGCCCCCTGCGGCACGTTCCAGAACCTGCGGGCCGCATCACTCAGCCGTTCAAAGGCACCGTGATCCGGCAATTCGGCCCAATCTCCGGCGGTCAGACCCGCGACTGCGTAAGGATGCGGATTGATTCCGGTCGACAGATCGATCCAATCTGCGCGCGTTCCACCATACCTGACAATCGCCCTGTCCAGCCCCCCGCCGTGGTCGCGAACTGCGCGGGGGTCCAAGCCGTGATCAAGTGTACTCATCTGCTCTCTCTGCGGGGATTGACCGGTTTCGGGGTGCTTCAAGCGGATTTTTGCCATTTACACAAGCAAATCCGCCCGAACACGCAAGCGTGCGGCTGCTGTTAACACTTTGTTAAGGAAATAACGAGATCACGGACCACGGGGGTCGGCACCACTCACCATACCAAGTGCCGAGGTTGTTGCAAATGAAAGTTCTGATTGTTGAGAGTAACCCCGACCTTGGTCGGGTCTGGAAAAGACATCTGGAGCGGCAAGACGCCGAAGTCACGCTGGTTGACGCTCAGGAGGCCGCCATTCTGGCGCTCTATGGCACGGATTTTGATATCATCGTGCTGGATCTGGTTCTGGAAACCGGAAGCGCATTGGCTGTGGCAGATTTTGCCAGCTATCGCCGCCCCGAGGCGCGGGTGATTTTTGTCACCAACACCACCTTCTTTTCCGACGGGTCGATTTTTGCGCACAGTCCCAATGCCTGTGCCTATGTTCAAAGCGAAACGCCGCCAGAGGATCTGGCGGCGATGGTCGAACATTACGCTGCGGGGCGCTGACCGCGTCCATGCGGCTCCATGTAATCCAGTACCGGGTTCACCGGAATGATCCGGTGCGGATTGATGCTGTCATGGCTGTAGTGATAGTGGCGCACAATGTGGGCCATGTTCACGGTCTCGGCGACACCGGGCCATTGATACAGCTCACGCGTATAGGCCCATAGGTTCGGGTAATCGACCAGGCGCCGCCGGTTGCACTTGAAATGCAGGTGATAGACCGGGTCGAAGCGGATCAGGGTTGTGAACAACCGCCAATCGGCTTCGGTGATCCGATCCCCCATCAGGTAACGGTTCCGGGCCAGACGCTCCTCCAGCCAGTCCAGCGTGTCGAACAATGGGTGTACGGCAGCGTCATAGGCGTCCTGCGTGGTGGCAAAGCCCGACTTGTAGACGCCGTTGTTGACGTCTGAATAGATGCGCGTGTTGACCTCTTCGATCTCGTCCCGCATCGCCTCGGGCCAGTAATCGTCCGTATTGCCAGTGATATCGTTGAAGGCCGAATTGAACATGCGGATGATTTCCGAACTTTCGTTCGAAACGATGGTCTCCTGCACCTTGTCCCACAGGATCGGAACCGTGACGCGACCGGAATAGGACGGATCCGCCTTGGTATAGATCTGATGTGCGTGGCTTAGCCCGTAAAGACCGTCACCCGTGGCACCGTGATCATCCACCTCAAAGGTCCAGCCCTGGTCCAGCATGTCGGGATGCACGACCGAAACCGGGATCAGATCGCTCAGCCCTTTCAACGCGCGAAAGATCAGGGTGCGATGCGCCCAGGGGCAGGCGTGGCTGACATACAGGTGATACCGCCCGGCTTCGGCCCGGAACCCGCCTTTGCCCGACGGTCCCGCGCGGCCATCGGCGGTCAGCCAGTTGCGAAACTGCGCCGCGCTGCGTTTGAATGCGCCACCGGTGGATTTGGTGTCATACCAGGTGTCTTGCCATTTTCCGTCGACCAGCAGGCCCATATCTCATCCTCCGCACAGGCGTTTGGTCAAAGATAGGTCCAAGCCCCGCCCGTTCCTATGCATTTGCCCGCGCACAAGACCTGCATGCGCGCACAGCCAATGCTGGGATTTCTGTGCAACAAACCGCAGGCACAGCCAGTTCCGTGAACGCGTTCACTGGATTTTTACAACAGTTCCCGCACAATAGAGGTCATTAGCGGGGGAATGATTTAATGAGTACTTATGTTTCAAAGGAAATACGCGCCGAGTTGGATGCGGCCCGAATCGCCACATTGAAAAAGGCCAGTCGCCTTCGTGTCCAAATGGGCGACAATACCTATAAAATTCTCAAATTGTGGAAAGATGGTTTCACGGTTGAGGCGGAAACAACACCGCGCCTGCGCGGGTTGGTCGATATCTATGACGGGGCCAATCTTATGTATCAATGCCTGATCATTGCCGATCAGGATGAAGGCGGAGAGATGCGATACGAATTCAAGCGCAGCACCGCCGCCCATGACAAGGCACCGCTGGATTTCTACCGCGCCCCGGATGCGCCCATCGCACTGCTGGGCTACGAAGACTAGGCTCGGATTTTCATCGTCCCGGGTTCGGTCAGGGTGACGCCCACCATGCCGTAGGGCTGGCTATCGATTTGGAATTCACCATTCTGGTCCGCGCCCGGACAACAGGCGCGGTTCATCGTGAGGCCAGTCAAACCAGCCACCGCTTGGCTTATTGCAGGTCGCCAAAGGCCCGCTTCAGCCGCGCGCAGGCGTCCTCGACCCGCGCCCGTTGTGTGGCCAGGTTGAACCGTTCAAACGTTTCTCCGCCAGTGCCAAAGCCGGGCCCGGACGAGGTTGCAATCCGCGCATCCTCGCGCAGGCGGCGGACAAACTCGGTGTGATCCATGCCGGTGCCGGAAAAGTCGACCCAGGCCAGATAGGTCGCCTGCAAGGGCATCGACCAAAGGCCCGGAATCGCGGCGATGGTCTGGTCGAACAGACGCCGGTTTTCCTCCAGATGCGCGATCTGGGCATCTGCCCATTCCGCGCCGGCCGGGCTGTAGGCGGCGGTGATCATCGCCACACCCAACGCGCTGGGGCCATAATCCAGCGTTGTCAACCGATGCTTCATCGCCTCGCGCAGTTTGGGGTCGGGAATGATCATGTTGCCGGTGCGCTGCCCGGCGATGTTAAAGGTCTTCGATGCCGCTGTCAGCGTCACCGTCCAAGGCCGCGCATCCGGGGCCGCCACATCCATCGGCACAAACTTGGCACCGGGATAGACCAGATCGTGGTGGATCTCGTCTGACACAAGGATCAGCCCGTTGCGCTCGGCAAATGCGGCCACGGCGCGCAGTTCCTCTGGCGTCCAGACCCGGCCCGACGGGTTCTGCGGCGAACACCACAGCAACATCTTCTCGGACCCGTCCAGCCGCGACTGCGCATCCTCCAGATCAAGCCCATAGCTGTCGCCGTCGCGCACCAGCGGGCATTCCACAACCCGGCGGCCCGCCTTGTTCACCTTATGGGCAAACTCATGGTAGACAGGGGTGAAGGTCACGATGCGATCGCCAGGCTCGGTCCAGACATCCAGCGACAGGGCAATAGCATTGCCCAGACCCTGAGACGTCAGAACCCAGTCCGTGTCAATTTCCCAGTCGTGGCGGGTTTTCATCCACCACTGGACCGAGGCCAGATACTCCGGGTGCGCCCAGGAATACCCGAACACGCCGTGATCTGCGGCCTTGCGTACTGCGTCGATCACGCAAGGGGCCGTCGGGTAATCGGAATCGGCCGTCCACATGGCCAGCCCGTCCTCGGGCGAGACGCCGTACAGCATCTCCATCTTGTCCCATTTGGTACTGTTGGTGCCCCGGCGGTCGATCTGGTCGTTGAAAGTCATGTCAGCTCCATTCTGATGGTCGAAAGCTAACCGCAATTCAGGCAGGTGCAAGGGGGGCGTTGCGGCGCGGGGCACGATGCCCTAAATCAGCCTCATGAAACGTAACATCCTGATCTATCCCGACCCCCGTCTCAAGAAGGTCTGCGCCCCCGTGGCCGATCTCACGGACGACCTGCGCGCACTGGCCGATGATATGCTGGAAACGATGTATGACGCCCCGGGTGTTGGCCTCGCCGCGCCACAGATCGGCGTGCTGGATCGCTTGATCGTGCTGGATTGCATTAAGGAAGAAGGCGAGGCGCCGCGCCCGCTGATCATGTTCAACCCGCAGGTCATCGCGGCCTCGGAAGAAACCAATGTCTACGAGGAAGGCTGCCTGTCGATCCCTGATCAATACGCCGAGGTGACGCGCCCCAAAGTGGTCGATGTGACTTGGATGGACCGCGACGGAAACCTGCAACAGGAAACCTTTGACGGGCTCTGGGCCACCTGCGTTCAGCACGAGATCGATCATTTGGACGGCAAGCTGTTCATCGACTATCTCAAGCCGCTGAAACGGCAGATGATCACCCGCAAGATGCAAAAGCTCAAACGCGAACGGGCCCGTGCATGACCGTTCGTACCTGCCTGCCATGGCCTGACAAGCGCCTGCGCACCAAGGCGGATGAGGTGCCTGAGATCACCGATGAGGTCCGCGCCATCTGGGACGACATGATCGACACGATGGAGGCGATGCCCGGCGTCGGTCTTGCCGCGCCACAGATTGGGGTGATGCTGCGGCTTGCCGTTGTTGACGGCTCTGCCGAACGGGGCCGGGCCGTGCGTCTGGCAAACCCGGAAATCCTGCACAGCTCGATCGAGCTGCGCGAACATGAAGAGGCCAGCCCGAACCTGCCCGGCGTCTCGGCCACAATCAAACGCCCGCGCGCGGTGACCGTGAAGTTCCTGAACGAACATGGCATGCTGGATCGCCGCGATTTCGTCGGGATCGATGCGACCAGCGTGCAGCACCAGATCGACCACCTGAACGGACGGATGTATTTCGACCGGCTTAGCAAGGTCAAACGTGACATGCTGCTGCGCAAGGCACGCAAACAACCCTGACGTCCCTAGGCCGGGTTTCAGCCCGGCACCTGTCCCAACCGCCGGAGCCAACGATGCGCATCATCTTCATGGGAACCCCCGATTTTTCGGTCCCGGTGCTGGACGCACTCGTCAAGGCCGGGCACGACATCGCCGCCGTCTACTGCCAGCCCCCGCGCCCCGCCGGACGTGGCAAGAAAGACCGCCCGACACCGGTTCACGCCCGGGCCGAGGCGCTGGGCCTGCCCGTCCGCCACCCGGTCTCTCTGAAATCTGCTGACGAACAGACCGCGTTTGCCGCGCTGAACGCCGATATCGCTGTCGTCGTCGCTTATGGCCTGATCCTGCCGCAACCCATTCTGGACGCGCCGCGACACGGCTGCCTGAACATCCACGCCAGCCTGCTGCCGCGCTGGCGCGGTGCCGCCCCGATCCACCGGGCGATCATGTCCGGCGATGCCGAAACCGGGATCTGCATCATGCAGATGGAGGCCGGTCTGGACACCGGCCCGGTCCTGCTGCGACAGGCAACCGCGATTGAGGTTGAAGAAACCACCGCGCATCTGCATGACCGGCTCTCGGCCATGGGGGCCGCGCTGATCGTCGAGGCTCTGGCCAAGCTGCCGGATCTCACACCGGAACCGCAGCCCGAGGATGGCGTGACCTATGCCGCCAAGATCGACAAGTCCGAGGCCCGCATCGACTGGACGCGCCCGGCGGTTGAGGTCGACAGGCAAATTCGCGGGCTGTCACCCTTTCCCGGCGCGTGGACCGAAATGAATGGCGAACGCATCAAGCTGCTGGCATCGCGGCTGGCAGACGGGCAGGGCGCAGCGGGTGAGGTTCTGAACGACGACCTGCACGTGGCCTGCGGTCGGGGCGCGGTCGAACTGCTGCGCTTGCAACGGGCGGGTAAAGGCGCGCAGGATAGGGAAACCTTCCTGCGGGGCTGGCCCATTCCCACCGGCACCCGCCTGACCTAGGAGAAGCCCGATGTTCATGGTGATGATGGGGACCGTCGTGATTGCCGGGATCGTCGGATATCTGTCCGAACAGACCGGGTTCACCCATAACGGCTATCTTCAGTCGATCATCATCTGCGTGGGCGGGGCGTTCCTGTTCTACTTCATCCGCATCATGTTCGGTATCAGCTTTGGCCCTCCGGGTTTGGATGCGGTGATCTCGTCTATCGGCGCGCTGATCATCGTGCCGACCCATTGGCGAAAATGACATGCCCGTCGTCGCCCTGATCATCATCGGCGCTGCCGCGGGGTTCCTCGCCACCCGCCTGATGCGGATCGAGGCGGACATTCCAACCACCATGCTGATCGGTGTTTTCGGGGCCCTGATCGGAGGGTTCGTTCTGCGGTTTCTGATAACCGTCATGGGCTGGATGTCGGGCTTTGTGGGCGCGGTTCTGGGCGCATTGCTGGTGATCTGGATCTGGCAGACCTACCTGCGCCGCTAGCATATTCCTTGGCCGCGCATTCCGTCCTGGAAACCTTCACTCGACAAGATAGTGCAGCAGATCAGCGCTCGTCGCACTCCAGCGCTGAACCAAGCGCCGGGGCGGCTTTCGTCGTCATATCGAACCGGTTCGCCTCGGCGGCGGTCATCCAGTGGATGCTGTCGGCCGGGGCCGCATACAGCGTGTACCAGTAAAACGCCTCATCCACGCCAATGTCCCTGAAATAATCCAGATAGCGGTCATGTTCCGGGTCATCCTTGGGCAGCTCCGTGGCCACCAGCCCCGATCCGGCCCAGCTGTGAACACCGACACAGGCCCCCGGTTGCAAAACGCGGCGATGTCCGGCCAGAAACAGATCGGTGCCGCCGCTGGCAACCAGACCGTCCGAGGGCACAACGGTATCGAACCCGGCCTTGCGCACCTCTCGGCTGAAGATGACATTGGCGTCGTCATCCACCGACCCCTCGATATATTGCAGCACCAGCGTGCGCGCTTTGGGGTTTTCGGCGGTGACGTCTTCGAAAGCGGACAGCGTTGTTTCGTCAATCGTGCCCGAGGCGATGATCCGGTCACCCTCAGCAACAAAGCGGACGGGTGCATAATATGCGCCGCATGAGGCCAGCAAAGCCAGTGAGACCGCAATCGATGTAAGTCTGAACGGCATTTGGCCTCCGGGCTGCGCGTTCCAAACAGCTATCAGCCCGCCCCGGTCGCGTCCACCGACAGGTTCAGTTTCGGGGCGGGCGGCTTTTGTAGACGGGCAACTGCCAGCCAAACACCAGCGACCCGGCCCGCAAGGCCCAGCACACAATAGCGCACAGGCCCAATACAAAGGCGGGCTCCAGCCCCAGCCTGACCGCAAGTACCGCCGTCAACGCCCCCACAAACGCGCACGAGACGTAAAGTTCGCCCTGTTTCAGCACCAGCGGCACCTCGTTGCAGACCACGTCGCGCATCAGCCCGCCCAGACACCCGGTCGTCACTCCCATCAGCACGACGATGATACCGGGCTGATCCAGTGACAACGCGGCACCGGTTCCGGCCGCAACGGCGACTGACAGCGCGAAACTGTCCAGCCAGACCAGCCAGTTATAGCGGCTTTCCACCAGATGCGCGGTAAAGAATACAAACACCGCCGCCGCGACGGCGATCAGGATGTAATCCGGCTGGCCGACCCAGAAGATCGGGTGCCGGTCCAGCAACAGATCGCGTACCGTGCCGCCGCCAACTGCGGTCAGGCAGGCCATGAAAGCAAAACCCACCAGATCCAGCTGCGCCCGGCTGGCCACCAGCGCCCCGGTCAGCGCAAAGATCAGAACCGAGGCATAATCCAGCAGCGTCAGCGCGCTCACGCCTGCGCCTTTTTCGGCTTGAAGGGCGCCATGCCTGCGCGGGCCAGTTCATCGGCCTTTTCGTTTTCGGGATGGCCCGCATGGCCCTTGACCCATTCCCATGTCACATCATGTCGTTCCTGCGCCTCGTCCAGACGCTGCCACAGATCGACATTCTTGACCGGCTTCTTGTTCGAGGTTTTCCAGCCATTCCGCTTCCAGCCGAATATCCAGCCGGTGACGCCGTTCTTCACATAGGCGCTGTCGGTGACAATGGTGATCTTCGACGGGCGCTCCAGCGTCTCAAGCGCGCTGATGGCAGCCAGCAACTCCATCCGGTTGTTGGTCGTCTCGGCCTCGCCCCCGTTCAGTTCCCGCTCTTTCAGAACCCTGTCCCCGTTCTTCGCGCGCAGCAGCACGCCCCAGCCTCCGGGGCCGGGATTGCCGGAACAGGCGCCATCTGTATAGGCAAACAACTCAGGCATGGGCGAACACCAGAATAAACCCGTCGTACGACCCGGCCAGACCCTTGCCCATTCCTTCGACCGTGCGGTCAACCGTGAACCCGGCCTGGGTCAGCGCCTCTCGGATTTCGGCTTCCGAGTAATAGGTGTAATAGCGGTCCAGATCGTCACGATGCTCGCCCGTGCCCAGCTTCATGCCCAGAAACAGCTGGCCTCCGGGCTTCAGGGCCGTGTGGATCGCTTTCAGGTGACGCGGAAAATCCGCACGCGGCGCGTGCAGCAGGGAAAAACTGGCGTAGACGCCATCATATTCGGCGGTTTCGGTAACGTCGTCGAACGTGCCCAGATGCGCGTCCACCCCGTTCCGGCGGGCATGTTCGACAAAGGCGGGGGTGGCATCCAGCGCCCGCACCTTCAGCCCCTGACGCATCAGGAAACCGCTGTCCGATCCGGGTCCTGACCCCAGATCCAGCACATAACCGCCCGCACCGACCGCATCGGCAAATTCCTGACGGGTCTTGAGCTGTTCGGCTGGTAAAGGAATGGCCAGATATTCGTTTACTCTGGTCGTATAGGCATCAATTGTGCGTTTGTCGCTCACAGGTACACTCCGACGGCTAGGCTGGCCAGAACGACCGCGGTCAGCAGGATACGCAGCTGCGTCCACCAGACCGGCGTCAGCCGCCAGTATGAAAACAGGGCGTCCAGCAGCAGCAAGCCAGTGAACCCGTAGATCAGATTGGTGCCCGCAGTGACCGGCCCGCCGCCCGTCATGGCAAAGGCCCACAGCGCAGGCAGGACCGACAGCCCATAACACAGCGCCGCCTTGCTGCTCGAGGTCTTGGTGGCAAACCCCCACAGAACACCGGACATAAAGCTCAGGATGACCGAGCCATAGAACAGCTGCACATAAGGCCCGACAAAGCGCGGGCCAAATGTATGCGTGCCCCAGTCGTTCAGATCGCCGTTCAGATATGTCAGCGCGCCCCAGACAAACGGGACCAGTCCCGCCAACCCAAGATAAAGCGGCGCCTTCGGCACGCCGGTCACGCCGGTTGCCTCAACACGCGCGGTACTTTGAACTCGACGTTTTCGGTTGCGGTCTCGACCGGCTCGACAGTGACATCGTAATGGTCGCGGAAGGCGTCGATCACCTCGTTCACCAGCAATTCCGGGGCCGATGCGCCTGCGGTCACCGCAACGCTTTCGATGCCCTGCAAAGCGCGCCAGTCGATCTCGGTCGCACGCTGGACCAGCTGCGCGTATTTGCACCCCTCGCGTGAGGCAACCTCGACCAGACGGCGGGAGTTTGACGAGTTCGGAGCTCCCACAACCAGAAGCGCATCGGCCTTGGGGGCCACGGCCTTCACGGCCTCCTGCCGGTTGGTGGTGGCATAACAGATGTCTTCCTTATGCGGCCCGACAATGGCCGGGAACCGGTCCTGAAGGGCTGCGATGATGTCCTTGGTATCATCCACTGACAGGGTGGTCTGGGTGACAAAGGCCAGCTTGTCGGGGTCGCGCACCTGCACGGTGGCCACATCCTCGACCGTTTCGACCAGCAGCACATCACCCTTTGGCAACTGTCCCATCGTGCCAACGGTTTCGGGATGGCCCTTGTGGCCGATCATGATCATCTGCAATCCCGCATCCGCATGGCGCTGCGCCTCGACATGAACCTTCGACACCAGGGGACAGGTGGCATCCACATAGATCATCTCACGTTGCGCGGCTTCGGCGGGTACCGATTTCGGAACACCATGGGCGGAAAAGATCACCGGGCGGTCATCGGGGCATTCATGCAGTTCTTCGACAAACACAGCCCCTTTGGCCCGCAACCCGTCGACCACGAATTTGTTATGCACGATCTCGTGGCGCACATAGACCGGCGGCCCCCATTTCTGCAGGGCCATTTCAACGATCTTGATGGCGCGGTCCACACCGGCGCAGAACCCGCGGGGGGCGGCCAGGTAAAGTGTCAGTGGCGGCTTGGTCATTCGGCTGTCTCCTTAGGGCACAGGTAAGTCTTTTCCCGGCCTTGGTCCAGACAGGACATTGTCATTCATCTGACACGAATCGTTGTTAGTCAGAGGATGTTTCAGCACCAATCCTTAGTTAAAGAAGCGCGGCCAGGACCCCGGTCCTGACCGCGCGAATTTTTCCCATCAACAGGCAGTGGTGCCGGATCAGCTGCCGCCTGCAACCGCGACGCTGCGATGCTCTGCCGGCATTTCACGCGGCGGGCGACCGATTACGTCGCGCAGGTCTTCCAACTCGATGAAGTTGTCGGCCTGGCGGCGCAGTTCGTCCGAAATCATCGGCGGCTGACTGCGGATCGTTGACACGACTGATACGCGAACGCCCTGACGTTGCAGGCTGGCGATCAGCGGGCGGAAATCCCCGTCACCCGAGAACAGCACGATATGATCCACACGCGGTGCCAGTTCCATGGCATCGACCGTCAGCTCGATATCCATGTTTCCTTTGACTTTCCGACGCCCCATGCTGTCGGTGTATTCCTTGGCCGGTTTTGTGACCATGGTGAAGCCGTTGTAATGAAGCCAGTCAACCAATGGGCGGATCGGTGAATACTCGTCGTTTTCAAGCAGCGCTGTATAGTAGAAAGCCCGAAGCAACTTGCCACGGCGCATGAATTCCTGCCGCAGAAGTTTGTAGTCTATGTCAAAACCGAGTGCTTTTGCCGCGGCATAAAGATTCGAGCCGTCGATGAACAGCGCTAGCCGTTCGTCCTTATAAAACATAAATAGGTCCTTCCGGTATAATCCAGATTGCGCCGCGTTACGTGAGTGAGTGGGTGTGTGAGTTATAATATGGCGCACTCTGGTGGGCTTATAATTAGAACTTTTGTCGGTTATCGCAAGTATGCAATGTGTCGAATATAGGGTAGCATATGTACAATTCTTTGCCAAATGCGGTTGTGGCATTGGGCGCAAATCTCGATCTGAGAGGAAATGGGCCCGCTGTAACGCTACAGCGCGCAATTGACGCACTTTCGCAGCAGGGCGTAGTGATTCGCTCTGTCAGCCGGTTTTTTGCGACACCCTGCTTCCCCGCTGGCGCTGGTCCGGACTACGTGAATGCGGCTGTGCTGATCGAAACTGACAAATCCCCGGCCGAGCTTTTGCGCCTGCTGCACGAGGTCGAGCACCAGTTCGGCCGTGAACGGGTGCAGCGCTGGGGAATGCGGACGCTGGATCTGGATCTTGTGTGCTATAGCGATCAGATTCTGCCCGACCGCGCCCTGTTCGACCGCTGGCTGACCCTGCCGCCCGAGGCACAGCGACAAGAAGCACCGCAACAGCTGATCCTGCCGCATCCGCGCCTTCAGGACCGCGCTTTTGTACTTGTGCCGATGGCGGATATTGTGCCCGACTGGCGCCACCCCGTGCTTGATCGCACGGTTTTCCAGATGGTCGCCGACCTGCCCCCATCCGAGGTTGCAGCGGTTACGCCGCTGTGATCCCTGCAAATGCAGCATTTCCTGCTTGTCAAGGCGCGGAATCGCGCTTAGATAAACCTCTTCCTGACATGGACTCAGAAACGGAGAGCGCCCAATGGCCCGCGTGACGGTTGAAGATTGCGTAGACAAGGTTCCAAACCGGTTCGAACTGGTGATGCTGGCCGCCCATCGGGCGCGCGAGATTTCTGCCGGTGCCGCGATTACCGTTGACCGCGACAACGACAAGAACCCTGTCGTGTCCTTGCGCGAAATCGCCGACGAGACCCAAGGCGCGGACGCCCTGCGCGAACGCCTGATCGAGGCCAACCAGACCCAGATCGAGGTTGATGAGCCGGAAGAAGATCAGATGGCGCTGCTGATGGGTGCCGAGTCGGACAAGCCTGCGATGGACGACATGTCCGAAGAAAAGCTCCTGCGCGCTCTGATGGAGGCTCAAGGGCAGGGGTAAGCTCCAAAGACGAAGGTGCGGGCCGGATGATTTCTGCTGACGATCTGATTGCGCTGGTCCGCAACTACAATCCCAAGACAAATGCTGAACGTCTCGCGCTGGCCTATGAGTTTGGCCAGCAGATGCACGCAGGGCAATTCCGCCACTCTGGCGAACCCTATTTTACCCACCCTGTTGCCGTTGCCGCCATCCTGACCGAACAGCGTCTGGATGATGCGACGATCATTACGGCTTTGCTGCATGACACGATCGAAGACACCAAGGCCAATTACGGCAAGGTGTCCGACCTGTTCGGTGATGAGGTCGCCAAGCTGGTCGATGGCGTCACCAAGCTGACCAACCTGCAACTGTCCAGCCGCGAAACCAAACAGGCCGAGAATTTCCGCAAGCTGTTCATGGCCATGTCCAAGGACCTGCGGGTCATTCTGGTCAAGCTGGCCGACCGTCTGCACAACATGCGCACCATCAAGGCGATGCGGCCCGAAAAGCAGGTTCAGAAAGCGCGCGAGACGATGGATATCTACGCGCCGCTTGCGGGCCGCATGGGGATGCAATGGATGCGCGAGGAGCTCGAAGACCTCGCGTTCCGCGTCCTGAATCCCGAAGGCCGCCAGTCGATCATCCGTCGCTTTATCACGCTGCAACGCGAAACCGGCGATGTGATCCACCGCATCACCGGCGACATGCGCCACGAGCTGGAAAAGGCAGGCATTGAGGCCGAAGTCTTTGGCCGCGCCAAGAAACCCTATTCGATCTGGCGCAAGATGCAGGAAAAGGATCAGGGCTTCTCGCGCCTCTCGGACATCTACGGGTTCCGCATCATCACCCAGACGGAAGAAGACTGCTATCGCACGCTTGGGGCCATCCATCAGCGCTGGCGCGCGGTGCCGGGGCGGTTCAAGGACTATATCAGCCAGCCGAAATCGAACGGCTACCGTTCAATCCATACCACGGTTTCAGGGCGCGACGGCAAACGGGTCGAGGTTCAGATCCGCACCCGCCAGATGCACGATGTGGCCGAAACCGGCGTTGCGGCGCACTGGTCCTACCGGGACGGGGTGCGCACGGAAAACCCCTTTGCCGTCGACCCGGCGAAGTGGATATCCAACCTGACCGAGCAATTTGACAACGAGGATGATCACGAAGATTTCCTCGAAGCCGTCAAGCTCGAGATGTATTCGGACCAGGTCTTTTGCTTCACCCCCAAGGGCGACGTGGTGAAACTGCCGCGCGGTGCGACCCCGATCGATTTCGCCTATGCCATCCACACCCGGATCGGCCATGCCTGCGTGGGGGCCAAGGTCGATGGCATTCGTGTGCCGCTCTGGACGCGGATGAAGAACGGCCAGTCCGTGGATATCATCACCGCTGACGGGCAGACACCGCAGGTCACGTGGCTTGAGATCGCCGTCACCGGCAAGGCCCGTACCGCCATCCGCCGCGCCCTGCGCGAGGTGGATCGCGAACGGTTCATCAAGCTGGGCAAGGAACTGGCGCGCTCGGGCTTTGACCATGTGGGTCGCAAGGCCACCGACAAGGCGCTTGATACCGCCGCCAAGCACCTGCGCCTGAAAGACCGGCATGAATTGCTGGCCCGTCTGGGCAGTGCCGAACTGACCGCTCATGAGGTGGTTCAGGCCGTTTATCCAGAACTGGCTCAGGATGACGGCGATGCCATCCCGCTGCGGCGCGCGGTGATCGGTCTTGAACCCGGCCAGAAATTCGACCGCGCGCCCTGCTGCCAGCCGCTGCCGGGCGAACGGATCGTCGGCATCACCTACCGGGGCAAGGGTGTTGTGGTACACGCGATCGACTGCGACAAGCTCAGCCAATATGAAAGCGAACCGGAACGCTGGGTCGATCTGCACTGGCATTCGGGTACGCACCCGGCCGTCTATGGGGCGACACTGGATCTGACCATCGGCAATGATGCCGGGGTTCTGGGGCGCATTTGCACATTGATCGGCGAGAAAAAGGCCAATATCTCGAACCTGGAATTTGTGGACCGCAAACCGGATTTTTACCGCCTGCTGATCAATGTCGAACTGCGCGACCTTGAACAGTTGCATTCGCTGATGCTGATGCTTGAGGCTGAAAGCGACGTTGCAGCGGTCGAGCGTTATCGGGACCGGACCAAAACCGCGACCGCGGCTGGCTGAGAAGGGGTGATCACGGGTGGTATTCAAGCGCCGAGACCGACGCTCTCCTGTTCAGGTCGCATCGGAACTCGTCTATCCGCGTGGCGGATGGACCCGCGCCTTCCACTATGTCAAACACCGTGTCCGCCGCCTGCCGGATTCCCCTGACCGGATCGCCCGCGGCATCGGGGCGGGCGTTTTCGCATCCTTCACGCCGTTTTACGGGCTGCACTTTCTGGTTGCGGCAATTGGTGCGCGGCTGATCAAGGGAAATATTCTGGCCGCGCTCAGCGGCACGTTCTTTGGCAACCCCCTGACCTATGTCCCGATTGGGGTGATCTGCCTGCAAACCGGGCATTTCCTGCTGGGCACCGAATATGAAGAAGGCGACACGCAGGGGCTGATGGGCAAATTTGCCGACGCCATCGGTGACCTCAAGGACAACCTTCTTGCGCTCTTCACCGATCGCGTGGCCGACTGGCACGGGCTGGGGCAGTTCTATCACGACGTTTTCTATCCCTACATGATCGGCGGCATCATTCCCGGTATCGTGGCGGGCATCATCTGCTACTACCTCAGCCTGCCGCTGATCCTGACCTACCAGCAGCGCCGCCGCGCCAAGATCAAGGCAAAGTTTGAAGAAATCAAACGTCTGGCCGGAGAAACATCTGCCAGTCCCGCGCCAAGATCGCTAAGGTCGGGGCGAAAATCTGCAAAAGGAACAAAATGATGTCCGAAAGCCGTCTGCGTCTGGGTGTGAATATCGATCATGTCGCCACCGTGCGCAACGCGCGCGGCGGGGCCTATCCTGACCCGCTGCGCGCCGCCAAGCTGGCAGAAGAGGCCGGCGCCGACGGCATCACCGCGCATCTGCGCGAAGACCGCCGCCATATCTCGGACGCCGATATCGACGGCCTGATGGAGGTTCTGTCGGTGCCTCTGAACTTTGAAATGGCCGCCACCGACGAGATGCAGAAAATCGCCCTGCGCCACAAGCCGCACGCCGTCTGTATCGTTCCCGAAAAGCGCGAGGAACGCACCACCGAAGGCGGGCTCGAAGTCGCGCGCGAGGAAAACAAGCTGGCCCATTTCATCGCCCCGCTTCGCGAGGCCGGGTGCCGCGTGTCGATCTTCATCGCCGCGGATCAGCGCCAGATCGAGGCCGCGCACCGTATCGGTGCCGAGGTGATCGAGTTGCACACTGGCGCCTATTGCGACGCCCACGCCGAAGGCCGCATGGACGCCGCCGAGCGCGAGCTTGAATCGCTGCGCCAGATGTCCACCTTTGCCCATTCTCTGGGGCTCGAGGTCCATGCAGGCCATGGCCTGACCTACGACTCCGTAAAGCCGGTTGCCGCCTTCCCTGAGGTCATGGAACTGAACATCGGGCATTTCCTGATTGGCGAGGCGATCTTTCTGGGTCTCACCCCCGCCATTCGGGAAATGCGCCGTCTGATGGACGAGGCACGCGCGTGATCACCCCCGGCTTTATCGCCATCTGGTTCGCCTGGCTGATGGCCGGGGGCTCGCCGGGCCCGGCCACGATGGGCATTGCCGGAACCGCCATGAACGAAGGCCGCACCGCCGGGCTGGCCTTTGCCCTTGGCATCTGCGCCGGATCGGCCGCCTGGGGCATTGCCGCGGCGCTGGGCCTGTCGGCGGTCATGCTGGCTAATGTCTGGCTGTTCGAGGTAATCCGCTATGTCGGCGTGGCCTATCTGGGCTGGCTGGCGCTGAAGGCCCTGAAACGCGCGGTGACCTCGGATGATGAGGTCGCATTGGGCAAACCGGTCACCGGCACGCTGCCCACGGTTTTTGCCAAAGGCGCGGCGATCCACCTGACCAACCCCAAGGCAATCCTCAGCTGGGGGTCGATCTATGCCATCGTCGCGCCGAGCGATGCCAACCTGCCGATGCTGCTGGGCTATTTCGCCATGCTGTACGCAGGATCGCTGCTGATCTTCATCGGCTATGCGTTCCTGTTCTCATCCGCCCGCATGGTCCGCACCTACCGCCGCGCCCGCCGCTGGTTCGATTTCGCCTTTGCCGGGTTCTTTGGCGTGGCGAGTTACAAGATTCTGACGGTGCGGTTGGGGTAAAGCAGGCAAATTGATTTCCGCAAATGCCGGTGGAGGCGCTAGGGCGCGCTCGAGATTTCCAGAAACCATTCCGCAACAGCATTTGCCCAACCGGGTTGCCTGCCGTGACCATGTGGCCCCAGCGACAGGGTGACAGAGCCGTTCTGACACTCGGTCCACTTCTTTCGCCAGGTTGCACCTTCTGTTGAAACACTGTTCGCCATCTGCCCGCATCCATTGGTTTTGGTCAGAATTTCAATGGATTTCAAAACGCTACCCTGTTCGAAATCATAGTCCCCAAAGGTCACAAAACGCCCTTCCAGCGGGACGGTCCGGTCTGCAAATCCGTGGGAATGATGCATGTGAACTGGGCCGCTGCACCGCCGCCACATTGGCTCCCAAAAGGCCCCTGATGCCGAGGCATAGGCAAAGGCAAAGGAATGATCCGTGCAGGCCTTGTCCCAAACCAGTGATCCGCCGCGTGAATACCCCGCCAGCAAAATGCGATCTGCGTTCAGGTCGAAACGGGCAATGGCGTCTTCCTTGATCTGCTCCAGCGCGGCCAGGTCATCCCGCGGCCAGCGATAGCCATCATGCACCCCCCAATCCAGCGCCTTGGGGTTGCCAATGTCGACCTGACCGTTCGGCGCGATAAAGGCGATGCCGCGGTCGGTAAAGGCCGCCGCGAGGCCGGAAAGATTCACGGCTGAATTCGCCGTTGCCCCATAGCCATGCAGATAGATAACAGCTGGCGGCTCGGGCGCGGCCTCGGGCAGAACCACCCGATAGGACAACTCTCCTACCTGACAGGGGGTATCCTCGGTTCCGCAATCCTGTGCAAAAGCGGGGAAAACGGTGCTTGCGACAATGCCAGCCACCGCGATTGCCATGAACGGAATTTTCGACATTGCGTCCCCCGAACCAACGTAAAAATTGAACATTCCGGTAAAGTATATCACGGAATGCGGCAACCAACCGCTTGCGTGTGGTCATCAATTGCCGTTGATTGGCCCGACCAGAGAAATGAGAGCCATATGATCCTCGGCATCGGCACAGACCTTGCAAACATCGACCGCATTCAGGGTACGCTCGACCGGTTCGGCGACCGGTTCCGCAACCGTGTCTTTACTGACACCGAACAGCGCAAGGCCGAACGCCGCGCGGATACCGCAGGCACTTATGCCAAACGCTGGGCCGCGAAAGAGGCATGTTCAAAGGCGCTCGGCACCGGCCTGCGCATGGGCATTTCGTGGAAAGACATGGCCGTCACCAACTTGCGCACCGGGCAGCCGGTGATGCATGTCACCGGCTGGGCCGCCGAACGCCTGAACGAACTGACCCCCGCAGGTCACGAGGCGATCATCCACGTCACCCTGACCGATGACCACCCCTGGGCACAGGCCTTTGTCGTGATCGAGGCGCGTCCCCTGCAAGATCACGTCACACAGCCTTGACTTGACCCCATCCCCCCCGCATGTAGCAGCGAAGCCAAGCACAGAGAACTGGAGAGAGCAGTATGGCCGAGGAAGCCAAAACCGGAAGCGGCGTCTGGGAAACGATCAAGACCATCGTCTATGCCCTGCTGATCGCGGGCGTGTTCCGGACCCTCTTCTTTCAACCGTTCTGGATTCCGTCCGGTTCGATGAAGCAGACGCTGCTGATCGGCGATTTCCTCTTCGTCAACAAGATGGCCTACGGCTATTCCTACGCCTCATGTCCCAGCCTGATCATCCCTAGTGTCGGCCTGAATATCGACGCCGAAGATCTCTGTGGCTGGATGCAGGGCGACGACGGAAGCCGCATCTGGGGCGGCGATCCCGTGCGCGGCGACGTCATTGTCTTCCGCCACCCGGTCAGCGGGCGTGACTATATCAAGCGCCTGATCGGCCTGCCGGGCGACCGCATTCAGGTCCGCGAGGGGCAGATCATCCTCAACGGCACACCGGTTCCGCAGCAGCCTGACGGCATATTCACCGAAATCGCCGAACCACAGGGCCCGCAACGACTGCGCCCACGCTGTGAAAACGGCCCCGTCGGTGTTGGCGGCGCCTGTGAAAAGTCGCGCCTGATCGAAACCCTGCCCAACGGCGTCACCTATGACGTGCTGAATATCGGCAATCAGGGCTCGGACAATACCGGCATCTATACTGTGCCCGAGGGCCATTATTTCTTCATGGGCGACAACCGCGACAACTCGGCTGACAGCCGCCTGCCGCAATCCGCTGGCGGGGTTGGCTATGTGCCTTACGAAAACCTGATCGGTCGCGCCGACCGGATCATGTTCTCGTCTGCCGGCCGGTCGATGCTGTTCTTCTGGACCTGGCGCGGGGATCGCTTCTTCAAGGCGGTCAATTGAAGCTCTCAGCCGAGATAAAGGCGTTTCAGCAGCGTTTGGGGTATGAATTTGCCAACCCCGAGCTGCTGGTGCGTGCGCTGACCCACGGCTCGGTCTCATCGTCGACCCGGCCCGACAATCAGCGGCTTGAATTTCTGGGCGACCGGGTGCTGGGTCTTGTCATGGCCACCGCGCTGCTTGAGGCCGACAAGAAAGCCTCCGAAGGCCAGCTTGCGCCCCGGTTCAACGCTCTGGTCCGGAAAGAGGCCTGCGCAGATGTCGCCCGCCAGATCGATCTGGGCGCGGTGCTGAAACTGGGCCGGTCCGAGATGCTCTCGGGTGGGCGCCGCAAACAGGCGCTGCTGGGCGACGCGATGGAGGCGGTGATTGCCGCCATCTACCGCGACGCCGGGTTCGAAGCTGCCCGCGATGTTATTCTCGCCCTCTGGGGCGACCGTATCTACAAGGTCGAGGCCGACGCCCGCGACGCCAAAACCGCGCTTCAGGAATGGGCGCAGGCGCGCGGCCAGAAACCACCCAGCTATGTCGAGGTCAAACGCAGCGGCCCCGACCACGCCCCCGTCTTCACAATCGCCGCCCGCCTTCAGGACGGAACCGAGGCACAAGCCACCGCAGGCTCCAAGCGCCAGGCCGAACAGGCGGCCGCCAAGGCGTTGCTGGATCGGGTCAGCTGATCGGTGCTGCCGCCCGGCCTGTCACAAGTTTCAATCAAACTTGAAGACTATAGCCGCCACGACCCGAGATATGTATCTGGGTGTTAACTGCTTTGGCATCAGTCTGACTGCGACAGGTCAAAGCACTTGAGAAACAACGGATAAAGGCAATCCAATGCAACGTGCAAAACTCTCGCTCGTCAATATCGGCTTTCTGTTCATTGCCGGGTTTGTGGCAACCATGGCCTTCGATTTCTGGGGGCAGGTCGTCAGCCCAGGCATCGGCTGGGCCAACCTGTCACCCGAAGGTCTGGCGCAGAGTTTGCTGTCCAGTCTGGGCCTTCCCAGCAACGCTTTTCTGGGTTTCTTCGTGCATTTCTACATTGTCGGCCTGATTGCCTATCCTTTGGGCTGGTTCCTTGTTTTCCAGCCAATCTGGGTCAAGGTTCTGGGCCCGGTCCACATGTTTGTTGCCTCGGCAATCTATGGTTTCGGTCTGTGGGTATTTGCTATCGGAGGTGTCACGACCTTTGCCGGTCTGCCGCCGTTCCTGAACTTTGTCGGCATCACATGGGTCGCGCTGATCGGACACGTTTTGTACGGTATCGTGTTTGTGGCCGTGCTGAACCCCATCCTGCGCCGTCACCCGTGATCTGATCCGTTCAACCCGCCGGTCCGGTGTCGGGCCGACGGGTTTCATCGTTCAAACCACCCGGATGAACCCGGTCAGCCCGGTTTTCTGATGTTCGATCACATGGCAATGAAACGCCCAGTCGCCGGGGTTGTCCGCCACCAGCGCGATGTCCGCCACCTCATCCTTCAACAGCAGCATTGTGTCGGTCATCAGCGGAGGCAGGGTGCGCAGGTTGGATCGCAGCGGCACGAAGGCCAGCCCGTGCAGGTGGATCGGATGCAGGTTGGGCGACTCGTTGCGCAATCGCAGGACATAACTATTGCCCTGTTCCAGAACCGCCAGCGGCCCGGTGCCCTGCGCTGCATCACCCGGCCAGGGTTTGCGGTTGATCGACCAGAAACTATACCCCAGCGTGCCGCAGAACCCGTCATTCGGGGCACCGCCCTCCGGGGTCCAGCCAAAGACGAACTCATGCAGCTCCGCGCCGTTTGGATCAGGTCGCACAACGGGATTTGCACGCAGCGGGCGCAGCTCTCGCAGATCGCGCGCCGCTGATGCGCCGTTAGCCCGCAAGCGCGCCATGGCGCGGTGCGGCTGGCCGGGAAACTTGGCCATCAGGTCCGCCGTCTGCCCTTCGCCCTCGGGCATCCGGACGGCAAAATCCACCCGCTGACCGGGGCCCAGCAACAGCGGTTCATCCGCCGTTGGCACCGGTAGGTCGATCTCGACCGGATGCCCGTCCCACGCGATGATCCGGGTCTCGGCCCCCTCGGGATGCAGCTTGTAGATGCGGGTCGTGTCCGTGTTGACCACCCGCAGCCGCACCAGACTGCCCGCCGCATGCTCATAGACCGCCTCGCTCTGCCAGTTGGCGGTCTGCACTGTACCAAACGTGCCCGCCCGCGCCGCACCCCGCGCCGTATAGGCAGGCAGGAACGCGTCATCCTCGTCCAGACGGAAATCCCGCAGATTGATCACCTGTTCGCTGTCGAACCCCGGCTCGTCCGGCTCGGCAATCACCATCACGCCGGTCAGCCCGCGCGCCATCTGCTCCATCGTCATGCAATGGGGGTGGTACCAGTAGGTCCCCGCATCCGGTGGCGTGAACTCATAGGTAAAGCGCTCACCCTCGCCGATGGGCATCTGGGTCAGGTAAGGCACCCCGTCCATCTCGTTGCGAATGCGCAGCCCGTGCCAGTGCATCGAAGTGTAATCCGGCAGCGTATTGCGCACACTCAGCCGCATAGGCTCGCCCTGTCGCCCATACAGAACCGGCGGCGGCGCATCGGGCGACAGGCTGACCATCCCTGTGGTCAGCCCTTCGCGCAGCCGGTAACTGGCGGGTTGCAGCACCAGTTCCTGTGCTGCATCACCTGCTGCCAGCGACCATCCGCCCAACCCAAACGCGCCAGCGGCGGCACCGCTTCCAAGAAGAAACTCGCGACGTTTCATGAAAACCTCATTGAAAGGATTTGCTGCCGGGCTGGAACTGGCTGGGCATCTATGCCTGTCCTGCCACCGCAAACGCAGGGCCGCAATGCGACAAATCCCTCTGGCCCGCCGGACCTTTCTGCTATAGGGGGGCGCAGTTGCAGACAGGATTGCCAGACACATGACCACACGCGCCGGATTTATCGCCCTGATCGGAGAGCCCAACGCAGGCAAATCCACCCTCCTGAACCGCATGGTCGGGGCCAAGGTCTCGATCGTGACCCATAAGGTGCAGACCACCCGCGCCCGTATCCGGGGCGTCGCGATGGAAGGCGATGCGCAACTGGTCTTTGTCGACACGCCGGGCCTGTTCAAACCGCGCCGCCGTCTGGACCGTGCCATGGTCGCCGCCGCCTGGGGCGGGGCCGCCGATGCCGATATCGTCGTGCTGATGGTCGAGGCGCATCGCGGCATCACCGAAGGGGTTGAACGCATCCTCGAAGGGCTGGCCGAGATCGGGCAGGGCCGCACCATCGCGCTGGCCATCAACAAGATCGACAAGGTACCGTCCGAGAAACTGCTGGCCCTGACCAGCGACCTGAACGCGCGCTACCCCTTCGCCGAAACCTTCATGATCTCGGCCGAGAAAGGCCACGGCGTCGACGACCTGCGCAAATGGCTGGCGGGCGAATTGCCCGAGGGGCCGTGGCTTTATCCCGAAGATCAGATCGCCGATCTGCCCCTGCGCATGATCGCCGCTGAGATGACGCGCGAGAAGCTGACCCTGCGCCTGCATCAGGAACTGCCCTATCAGCTGACGGTCGAGACCGAGACCTGGGAAGAACGCAAGGACGGCTCGGCCAGAATCGATCAGATCATCTATGTCATGCGCGACGGTCACAAGGGCATCGTTCTCGGCAAGAAGGGCGAGACGATCAAGGCCGTCAGTCAGGCGGCACGGGCGGAACTGGAAGAGTTCCTCGACCGCAAGATCCACCTGTTCCTGCAAGTGAAAGTCCGGCCCAACTGGCTTGAGGAATCCGAGCGCTATTCGGAAATGGGTCTGGATTTCAAAGACGGCAACGCATGACCCGCCTGACCGCCGATTTCTGGGTTCACGCCTATCTGGCGCGGCTCCGGTTTCAGGAAATCCCCGCCTTTGTTGTGGCCCATGGCGACGACACCGCGGGCGCGGTTCTGGTCAAGCTCAACACGCTCGACGGGCAGGCCACCGCCTTTCAGCGCAGCTTTGATCTGATGAGCGGCGAACGCACATGGGTCGAACTTTCCTCTGGCCCCGAGGGCGACGTGGATCACGCCATCCAGCGCCAGCGCAGCTTTGACCCCGACCTCTGGGTGATCGAGGTTGAAGACCGGCAAGGCCGGCACCTGCTGGGTGAAGAGGGGCTGGAGTAGCGGGCCGGGCGAATGTCGGCTTTGAGCCGATATTGTTGAAAAACAACGTGTTGCTGGCGCAGAGAGAGGCGTACCGAACTGAGCGCGAGTGCCTTTCTTGTCAGGCTTTGCTCGTTTGCTGCGGTGCGGGAAAGAT